>DEIB01000012.1:13274-76497 GCA_002352215.1 Chthonomonas sp. UBA2785
GACAACGACGCCCAGGAAGATGAACTGATCAACGTGCCCGATATGAGCATCGATGATCTGGACTTCAGCCAACGCACTTTTAACTGTCTCCGCCGCGCAGGCATCATGACTCTGCGGCAACTCGCGATCAGCAATGAAGGCGAACTCACCAGCATTCGCGGCTTCGGGAAGAAGTCGCTGAATGAAGTGCGAGAGCGCCTCAGTCAGCACGGAGTGGATTTGAAGCCGGCTCGCGGCTCCTTTGCCTCCATTGACCTGTTGGACGACGACGACGATCTGTAAGGAACGAACATGCGACATAAAGTTGACCGACGAAAGCTTGGGTTACCCAGCGACCAGCGCCGAGCCCTTCTCAATAACCTGGTGCGCCAGCTCATCCGCCACGGATATGTGCACACCACCCTGGGCCGCGCCAAGGAACTGCGCCGTCTGGCGGATCGCATGATCACGCTGGGCAAGGCCGATACCCTCGCGTCGCGCCGCATGGCCCGACGGGTTCTGGTGGGCCACTGCGGGAGCACCAACTACAACAAGAACATCCTGGCCGGGAAGACCGACACCGAGAAGATGACGATCCTGAAGGAACGCAGCCTCATCAACGGTGAAGACCTGGTGCAGCACCTGTTTGACAACGTGGCGCCGCGTTTCCGCGACCGCAAGGGTGGCTACACCCGCGTGGTGCGAACCGGGGTGCGACGTGGTGATGCGGCGGAAACCGCCGTCGTCGAGCTTGTCGACTAAAGTTCACCGCATCAAATTCGTCGTTGCGTACGATGGCTCAGACTTTCGAGGATGGGCCTCACAGGACGGAGAACGCACCGTCCACGGCATATTGACATCCGCTGTACGCCAGGTCACTGGCGAGGAAAACCAACTGTGGGGCGCCAGCCGCACGGACGCCGGCGCGCACGCCAAAGGGCAGGTTTGCCACTTTGACACCGCCACCGCGATGCCCATTGAAAAATGGCCGCGTGTGATGACGAAAGCGCTACCGAACGACGTGGTGGTGCTGAAGGCGACCCAGGTGGCCGATGACTTTCATAGCCGCTTCTGGGCGAAGCATCGGCATTACCAGTACCGGATCATGACCGGAGTCCGCGATCCGCACCGCGCGCGATATGCCTATTGGAGCCCCGGGGCTCTGGACTTCGACCGCATGCAAGCCGCCGCCGCTCATTTTGTCGGCACCCACGATTTCCTCGCTTTTAGTAGCCAATCGGTCCCCCGCCAAACCAACCGGGTGCGCACGCTCTACTCTGTAGAGATGACGCAAGTCTGGGATGAAATCCGGCTGGACGTGGTTGGCACGGCCTTTGTGAGAGGAATGATGCGACGCATCGCCGGCGCGCTCTGGGAAGTGGGGCGCGGAGCCCGGACCCCCGAGTCCATCCCTGAACTCTTGCAAACCAAGCGGAAAGAAAGAATTGTGTGGCCGACCGTCCTCCCGGCGGCGGGCCTCACACTAATACGAGTTGAATACGGGCGACACCCCCGACCCCAAGTGGGGCCAGGAAGTGAAGCCCACCGACAAAAAGAACAAGGACAAGACGAATGAATCGAACGTATGTGGCCAAGCCCAGCACGATCGAACGCAAGTGGCACATTGTGGATGCTACGGGCGTTCCGGTCGGGCGTCTTGCCGCGCAGGTCGCCCAGGTGATCCGCGGGAAGCACAAACCCACCTTTACCTACCACATGGACTGTGGTGACTTTGTGATCGTGATCAACGCCGATAAGGCGGTGTGGACCGGTCGCAAGGAAGAAGAACTGATCTACTGGCACACGATGTATCCCGGCGGGATCCGCAACATCAGCCGTGGCGACATGATGGAGCGCACCCCGGCTCGCATGATCGAAAAGGTCGTGTGGGGGATGCTGCCCAAGCACCGCCTGGGCCGCGCCACCATCAAGAAGCTCAAAGTTTACGCTGGCTCCGAGCACCCGCACGAAGCCCAAAACCCGACCCCGCTCAAGGTGACCAAGTAAGACATGGCTACGAAAACTTCGGATCGAAACTACGGCACGGGCCGACGCAAGTGCGCCATCGCCCGCGTCTGGATCACGCCGGGTGAAGGCCTGATCACGGTCAACGGCCGCGACTACAAGGAGTACTTCGGTCGTCCGGTGCTCGAAATCTTGGCCCGCAGCCCGCTGACCGCTCTGGACATGGAAGGCCGCTTCAACGTGGTCGCCAAGGTCAAGGGTGGCGGACTCAGTGGTCAAGCCGGGGCCGTCAAGCTCGGTGTGGCGCGTGCGCTCATCGAATACGATACGGAACTCCGCCCGCCGCTGAAGCGCGAAGGCTATCTCACCCGAGATGCCCGCATTAAGGAACGCAAGAAGTACGGCCGCAAGAAGGCTCGCCGCGGCTTCCAGTTCGTTAAGCGCTAAGGAACCCTTCTCGTCTTGTTCAAGCGCCCCGGAGCAGCATTGGCTGCCCGGGGCGCGTTCTGTTATTCGGTGGCCTTGGTCTCGGCTTTGGGGCTGGGAGCGTTCACCACCCCTAACCTCTCGCCGAGGCCCGGAAACTCCACCAGCGTGGCTACATAGCGGTGCGCAAAGTGCGCACTCACCACCCGCCGGATGGTCTCCTCCACCGATTCGTGACTTCGCTTCGCTTCAGCCACGAGCCTCTTCCATGTGGGTGAATCCCACTCGATCTCATTCGATAACATCCTCCCTCATCTCCATCCCCCCCTTTAGTAAAGTAGATGTTCCACACGACACGGAAATCGTGAGATACTATTTTCATGCGGTGTGTGGTTTTCGGGACACGTTCCTTCGATGAGTCCTCCTTGCGCGAGGCCAATACAAGCGCACGCCACGAACTTACTTTCATCCAAGAAAACCTGAGCGAGCGGACGGCGGGACTTTCCGCCGGGCACGAAGCGGCCTGCCTCGTGGTGGGGGATTCCGGGTCTGCACCCGTGCTCGAAACCCTAAAAGCGCAAGGCATCCGGGGCTTGGTGTTGCGCAGCGCCGGGTTCAATCATGTGGACCTGGAAGCGGCGGCCCGCCTGGGCTTGCCGGTGCTGCGGGTGCCCGCCTACTCTCCCTATAGCGTGGCCGAGCACGCGGTCGCGCTGCTCCTCACCCTCAACCGCCGGGTGCACCGGGCTTACAATCGCGTCCGCGAGTTCAATTTCGCCATCGAGGGCCTCATGGGGCAAGATCTGCACGGCCAAACCGTGGGCGTCGTTGGGCTTGGCCACATCGGCCTCGCCTTCGCGCGAATCATGCTGGGTTTCGGCTGCCGGGTGCTCGGGTACGACCCGGCGCCGTCGGATGAAGCTCGCGCCCTCCCCATCACCTTTGTGGATAAGGAGACGCTGTTCCGAGAGAGCTTCGTGGTCAGCTTGCACTGCCCGCTCCTGCCCAGCACCCACCACTTTGTGGGCCAAGCCGAGCTGGACTTGATGCCGGCCGGAAGCTTCCTCATCAACACGAGCCGGGGCGCAGTAATTGACCACCGCGCCCTCATCAAGTGTCTCAAAACCGGGCGACTCGGCGGGGTGGGGCTGGACGTTTACGAGGAGGAAGAAGGTGTGTTCTTCCGCGACCTCAGCGACAAGGTCCTATCGGACGACCAATTGGTGCGGCTGATGTCCTTCCCGCAGGTGCTCATCACGGGGCACCAGGGGTTCTTCACTCGGCAGGCCGTAACCGCCATTGCGGAGACGACGATCCGCAATCTGGATGGCCTGGCCAGTGCCCAATGGGACCCCGCCAACGAGGTTCACCCCGCCGCGCACTTGGCGTAACGGACTAGCGGAGCCGCCAAATCGCCCGGGTGGAAACCGCCCCGAGCACCAAGGTGGCCACGGCGGTGACCAACAACACGCCCACCGTCAGCCAGCCCGAGGTCTCCTTCTGCGAGCCCAAGGCTGCCGCCATTACCCCCGTGCCGAACACCACCACGGGCAAGCACAGCGGCAGCGAGATGACGAGGGCAATGAGCCAGCGGTTCTGCGCGCCCGGCACCAGCGCCGAGGCCATGCTCACCGTGGCCGCCAGCGCTGCGCCGTAGGCCACCAACCCCGCCAGCGCAATGAAGGGCTGGGTGACAGTGGCATTTGTGAGGATAAAGAACGCCCCGCCCATCAGCAGGGCCTGGCCGATGCACAGCACCATCCCCATCAGGGCCTTGGCCAAGAAGATCGCCCCCGGGTCGGCCCACAGGCGGAGGGTGTCCAGGGTGCCCTGTTCGTCTTCGGTCAGAAACAGGCGCGGCACCGCAATCATCACCGAAAACAGCACCACCACCGCTAGTTGCGCGCTGGCCACGGCGGGGGTAAGCCGCTCGGTGGAGGCGGGCATGGTGAGAGCCACCACGGCCAAAAAGCCAAAGAGCGTGGCGGCCAGAAGCCCGTTGCGTGAGCGCAACTCGCTCTGCCACTCCTTGCGCCACAGGGCGCGGAGCTCACTTCGGTTCGCCGAGCGTGATGGCGCAGGTGCCAAACCGGTGGTCCTCCTTGTCGTTGGTCGCGATGATGGTGGCCCCCGTTTGGCGGTGCTCTTGCAGGGCTTCTTGCCACAGGGCGCGGCCCGCATCATCCAGGGCGGCGCTGGGCTCGTCCATCAGCAGCAGGTCGGGGCGAGCTTGCAGGGCCAGGGCCAGCTTCAGGCGCGCCCGCTGGCCGGTGCTGAGGGTGCCGGTGGCTTGCCGGGCTTGGGGGAGCAGTTGCATCCGCCGCAGCCACATGTCGGCTTCGGGCTCCACGCCTCGCAGTTGGGCGGCCAGTTCCAAGTGCTCCGTGGGCGTGAGGGCACTGTAAAGGGATTGATCGAGCGCGGTGAACCCCACTCGGTTGAGGCCGGGGCGAGTCACGCTCCCGAGCGTGGGCGCCACCAGGCCGCTCACTACCTTCAGCAAAGTGGATTTGCCGCTCCCGTTGGGGCCGATGAGCAGCAGCACGTCCCCCGCGCCGAGTTCAAATGTGACGCCCCGGAAGAGCCACCGCCCTCCCAACTCCTTGCCCAGCCCGTCGGCGCTCACCAAGGGGTTTAGTGCGGCCACGGTTGCAGCCCTCCCGCTAGCGTCTCCCCATCCCACTCGTATACGCCCACAAAGCGGGCGTGCGAGCCTCCTTGGGCGATCCACGTGCGCCCCACCTGCTCCGGCGTCGTCAACACGTCGTGCGAGTGCCCTCCGAAGATGACGTCAAATACCCCCGTGGCCGCCAGCTCGCGATCTTGGCGCAACCCGATGTGGGTGAGGGCAAAGAGGTGATCCACCTGAGGGCGTAGCTCTTCGGCCAGGCGCAAGGCCGTCTCTAGAGGCGGATCCCACAGAAAGTGGCTCAGCGGGGCCGTCTTCATGCGCCGGGTCACCATCGCCACGCTCACCGCCACCACGCCCACACGGCCCGACTCCGTCTCCAACACTAGGGTGCGGGGCAAGAAGTCGCTGCCGTCCTTGTCCACCAGGTTGCCGCAGAGAACCGGGTGCTGGTGGCCCTCAAGTTTCTTGCTGAAAACGGCCCGCAGAACGTGCGTCTCGCGGTTGCCAATCACGCTCGCGCTGCAGTTCAAGTCCGCCAAGTGAGCCCAGGCCTCATCCCGCTGCAAAGGCACAGCGAGGTTGCCGGCGGTGATGAGATCGCCGGTATCAAAGTAGAGGTCGGCCGCCTCGCGCAAGGAGCGCAAGGCATGGGCACGCGCTTCGGTCAAACGGCCGTGCAGGTCGTTTGTATGAAGAATCCGTAACGAGCCGTTACTTAAGGCGCTGGGCGAGGACGTCAAGCAGAATCGTCAAGCCAACAAAGGAGAGACCCAACCCCATGATCCAGCGGGAGATTTGGTCTTCAAAGCTCGCTTTCCCCTTAAATGTGGTCCGCACGCCTCCACCCCCGCTGGACATGGCGTCGCCCTTACCGGTGACGAACACCAGCAGGATAAAGAGCACCGCCACCAGCCCGGTGATGCCGAGGAGAACGTTGTAGATAGTTTGATTCATGGTCCAAATGGAAGGAGAAAAGCGGAGATTACCCGCTGGGTGACGGGCACCCGAAGGACTTCATACGCCGCCATTGCCACCAACTGGGCCAGGATCGCCCCGACCATGATCTGCAAGATGCCGGAGTGAAGCAGTTTGCGAGGCACCGAGGCCGGGGGGATGTATTGGCTTTCGTACTTCTGCAGCAGGTCGCGGCCGGCGGCGACACCCAGCGCGATGTGCTTGGCCTTGGCCGGGGCGGTGGTGCCCCACATTTGCACAAACGAGCCCAGGGGCCGGAAGAGAGTGACCGTCACCAACACCGCAATGAGCAGGCGCAACTCCTGTTCGGCAGGCCAGGGTGAGTTCAAAACGCCGAGGAACAGTGAAGCCCCGATGGCGAGATTAGTGCCGCAGCGGGGGTGGACGCGCGGCATGCGCGCCACCACTTCGGGCGTGATGGCCTCGTTCTGCTCGATGGCGTGTACCGTCATGTGCTCGGCAGCGTGGATCTTGGCCAGTGGGGAGAGCCGCAGGGCCAAGAGGAAGAAAACGAACGACATGAGGTCGTAAATCCAGGGGATTTGCGCCTTCGTTGGCAGGGCTAAGAAGGCAAAGAGCGCCACGTGCGCCCCCACAAAGAAAAGGCCAAACATGTAGGCCCCGCTAGCGATCAGGGCCCACATCGGCACCCCGCCACTGGCCGCACCGGTGGTGAGATACACCCCAAACGGAGTGGCCATGCCTCCTACTTGTCGGGGTCGGCTTTCGAACTCAACGGGAGCCACCAGAAGGCGCGGCGTGACCAAGCCCACAAAGTGACGCTCGGGGGCCACCACCGCAATGGCGGTAAGTTCGTGCTCCACCAGCATGCGGAGGGCGGCGGCGCCGGTCTCGGCAGGGGCCAAGGTGGGGTCTTGGGTGCGCACCCAGGGTTCGATGATGTCATCGGGGGTGGCGCCGTTGGCCAGCGCCCGGGCTAAATCTCGTTCAGTGACGAGGCCCATGTATTGGTGGTCCTGGATGACGGGGATGGCCCCGAGGCCTTCTTCGGCGAGCCGCGCGGCCGCCAAACGCAAGGTGTTACTGGGTGAAATGACGCTCGCCGCCACCGCCAGCCGGTAGAGCGGCTCGGTAACGGGATCCAAACGGGGCGTCAACCTCGCGTTCACAGAGGTTGAGGATAGCAGGAATCGGTGCTAGTCGAAGTCGTCAAAGGCATCTTGCGTCAGGCCAATCACCCAAATCATCAGCCCGTTGGTGGCCACGGTCATCAGGCCAAATGCGAACACCTCAAACCCTAACTTGCCATCCACGATGAGGGCCAACAGGCTAAAGCCAATCGAAAGCAGCCCAAAGGCGAGCCCTAAGAAGCATATCCAGTTCACCCATCGGCGAATTCGATTGACCCTTAACAACAGGCCAATTCCGAGCAGGGCTTGGACGATTCCAAAGCACGATCCTCCTTCGATCCCGACGAGCATGGGCAAGGCAATGGAAGCAATCCCCGCCAGAACCCAGTAACCGCTAATCACGTAATACAAGGGCCACGCAAAGGGCGGCGCTTTCCCCGAATAGCTGAACCCCATCACCTCTTTGGTGCTGCGCGCCATGTACATCACGTTGGTGCCGCAACTGGGGCAGATCTCGGTGGTGTCTTTCAGGATCATTTCGCAGTTCGGGCACACGTTGGTGCGCTTCTCCACATAGCCCTGGGTGGCACGCACCACACAACCGCAAAACATGCACTGGTCCACGTGGTGGGGGATGGTTTTATCGCAATTGGGGCACTTCGTCATGGGTTCACCACGCCAAGCTCTGTGCTACCACATAGCGCGCAAAGTTGGCCACTGGGTTTCCACGCCTTCACTCTCCAGGAATTGCTGAAAAGCTTTGGTTTCTTCAGCGGATTCGTAAATTTGGTGCGGGGTCTTGTCTTCCTTCAGGCAATAGCCTACAAGGAGGCCAGCAGCTTCGCCAATCACCCACTCCACCGGGTGCAGGCGGGTGCAACCGTTGGTGATGTGCGTCACGCCGATGCCCTTGCCCGCCGCAATGACGTTTGTGACCCGCTCTGGCAGCAAGGCCCCGAGGGGGATTTGGAAGGGCAATGCGCGGGCTTCCAGGCCCATTTCGCCGTTGGCAGCGGGGTGCAGGTCAATGGCATAGCAGCCCACGGCCACGGCATCGGGATACTCCACGGCGCGGTCGCGGCCCGGGTTGCAGGCCTCCGAGACATCCTGCTCACGCATGGTGAACCTCGCCTTCAGCCGCCGCCCTTCGCGGTGATACGGGGCCTTGGCCAGGCCATCGGGAGTGCCGCTGATCTCGGGGGCGAGCCGGAGATCGGGGTAGCCCACGCCGCCATCGGGGCGCGGGGCTTCGGTGCGCAGCCAATGGAAGAGGCTGAGCGAGAGCTGCCGGGCATCGTGCATCCGGGCTTGGCGCTCCTCTTCGGTGACCTCGACAATGGCCCCGGCCTGGAAGTCGTTCTGCGGCCAGTTCACTAACGTGGCGGCGGAGCGCCCGTCCGTAAAGTGTTCGGGGTCCGCGCACTGGCGGTAAGTGAAGAGGTTTTGCGACCATTCCCCTTCAATGCCAAAGGGGCGTGTGGTTTTGTGCCGACGGTCGTAGTAGTTCCAACCAATCTGCGGATACGGCCACTCTGGAGGCGCAAAATGTCGCCATTTCTCGTAGTCGGCCGGGGGCTCGGCGACGGCGTGGGGGTCGCCCCCAAAACTCATGGCAAACACCCAGGTGAACGACTGAATCCGGCCCGGATCGGCTTCCCCTTCGAGGGCATGAGGCTCGTCGGTTTCGGCTCGGCTTTCGGCACCAATCTTATATTCAATGCCGGCCAGGGGGTAGAGGTCGCCCACCTCTGTGGCCTCCAGAATATAGGTCGGCAGGATCACGGTTTCGTCGCCTGTTTGGTGGTCGCGCACCGTGACCCCCACCACCCGGTCGCCGTCCACTTGGGCGGTAATCGGATCAGTGTTCAGCAGCACTTGCAAGCGGCCGGTGGCGCGGGTCGCGCCCAGCGATTCCTCTAGCACGCGGTGCGCCACGCGGGGGTCCACGCAAATGCGGCTCACCCACCCGTTGCCGGGGTTGAGGTACAGCTTGCGACGGGCCGGCAAGGTGAGGTTCTCGTGCATGCGGTAGTGATCGCGCATGGCGCGGCGGAAGGCGCGGAACCGCTCACTGCTGCCAAATCGCTCGATCCAGGGGTGTTCGTCGCTCGGCACCATCTGGCTGGTGAACTGCCCGCCGATCCAGTCCGTGGGTTCGGTCATCACCACCCGGAGCCCGCTCACGGCCAGCGCTTGCGCCGCCGCGCAGCCCCCGGTCCCGCCGCCGAGAATCAGTACATCACACCGGATCGTTGCCATAAACCGCCCTTACGAGACGCGCACCGCGTCGGGGAAGTCGCGATAAAGTCCGCTCCGGAAGTCTTGCACCCGCGAGTAGACCTCGACGTGCATTCGCTCCAGTTCTCCACTTCGCCGGGCGGCGTGCGTGAAAGCGGCCTCCAATTGCGTCAGGTTCTGGGTGCGAATCTGGATCATAAACTCCCCGAGCTCCGCCGGGCCGAAGCCAAACTGCCGCCGCTGGATGCTCCACGATTCCACGGTGCCCTCCTTCTGCAAGGCCCCAAGGTAGGCGTTCACGGCCGCGACCAGTTCCAGGTCCTTGGCGCCGGGGGCGAGGTTCACCCAAATCGCGTAGGTGTTCACAGCCTCAAAATTACCAGTTCTTGCCCCAGCCCCTGCGCCCCCAAGGCGAAGCCAAGCCCCTCCGACCCCGAACCCGCAGGCCGCACCGGTATCCTGTCAGCTTCGGTATGAACGTCCGAGACCTCCGCGCGAAATACTTGGCCTTCTTTCAGTCCAAGGGCCACCAGGCATACCCTTCGGGGCGCCTGATTCCGTACGACGTCACCGGACGACTCGACGAATCCCTGCTCTTTAATGGCGCGGGGATGGTGCAGTTCAAGCCCTACTTCCGAGGCGTGGCCGAGCCCCCCTCCCGCCGCCTGACGAACGCCCAAAAGTGTCTCCGCACCGGGGACATAGAAGAAGTCGGCGATACCAGCCACCTCACCTTCTTCGAGATGCTGGGCAACTTCTCCTTCGGGGATTATTTCAAGGAAGAAGCCATTGGCTTCAGCTGGGAGTTTCTCACCGGGGCGGAGTGGCTGAACCTGGACCCGCGCCGCCTCGCCTTCACGGTCTTTACCGAAGACGATGTGGCCGAGGCCGCCTGGGCGAAGCACTTGCAAGGCGTGGGGATTGACGCCAAGGAGCGGGTGTTCCGCCTGGGCGAAGAGACCAACTACTGGCCGGCGGGTGCCTTTAGCAAGGGCCCCCCGGGTCCGTGCGGGCCGAACTCAGAGATGTTCTACTGGGTGTCCAACGATGTGCCACCCCCGTCGGGGCCGTACACGGTCGAGGACTACCTGCGCGACGAAGCCGCCGGGATGTGGCTGGAGATCTGGAACGACGTGTTCATCCAGTACGAGTGGCAAGGCGAGCCGCAGGACAAGGGCTACCGCAAGACGGGCATGCCGCCGCTCCCCTTCGCCAGTGTGGACACCGGCATGGGTCTGGAGCGCACCGCCGCTGTGCTGGGCGGGCACCGCAGCGTGTACGATACGGACGGGTTCACGGCGATCTTTGCGCGAATCCAAGAGCTTGGCGGCCCCCAGTACGGGGGCGAGCAAGACCGCGCCCTGCGCATCGTGGCCGACCACCTGCGCGCCGCCACTTTCTGCATTGCGGATGGCATCCTGCCCGGCAACACGGGCCGGGGCTATGTGCTCCGCCGTTTGATTCGCCGCGCGGTGCTACAAGGTAAGCGCCGGCTTGTGTTTAACGAGCCATTTTTGTACGCAGCAGCAGATGGGGTGATTAAAGCGCTTGGTGACCACTACACCGAACTCAACGAGCACCGCGCCACGATTCAGCAAGTTCTATGCCAAGAGGAAGAACAATTCCGACGGACGCTGGCCCAAGGCAGTGAACTGCTGGCCCGCGAACTCGAGGGCGTGCAGGGCACGCTGCCGGGGGACATCGCGTTCCGACTCTTTGACACGTATGGTTTCCCGCTGGAGATCACCCGCGAACTCGCCCAAGAGCAAGGCGTGACGGTGGACGAAGACGGCTACGAAGTGGCCATGCAAGCCGCCCAGGCGCGCAGCCGAGGCGCGAGCGAAATGGATGACGTGTACGCCGGGGTGGACGGGGCGACCTGGTCGCACCCGGTGACACCGACGGAGTTCACAGGCTACGCCGCGACGTCCGACATGGGCGTGATCCTCGCCACACGGCCCGCGGAGGGTGGAGCCTGGCTCGCACTGAATAAGACACCCTTTTACGCCGAATCGGGCGGGCAACAAGCCGACTGGGGCACGTTGTCGGTAGGAGGGCAAAGTTGGCCGGTCACGGATGTGCAGAAGGCCGACGGCGTCTGGGCGCACCGCGTCCAGGGCCAGGTGCCGAGCAAAGTGGTCGGACAAATCGCCACCCTGGCCGTAGACGAAGCCCGTCGCGCCGACATCACGCGCCACCACACCGCCACCCACCTGCTGCACGCGGCCTTGCGCGAACGGCTAGGGGCGCACGTCACCCAGGCGGGTTCCTTGGTGGCTCCTGACCAGCTACGGTTCGACTTCACTCACGGCCAGGCCCTGACGCCGGAAGACTTGCGCGCGGTGGAAGACCGTGTGAACGAGCATGTGCTCAGCGCCCAGCCGGTGGAGATCTATGAGAATGTGTCGTTGGACAAGGCCCGCGCGATGGGAGCGATGGCCCTCTTCGGCGAGAAGTACGCCGACCGCGTGCGCGTGGTCCAGATCGGAGGCATGAAGCCGGAGGATGCCAGCTTCAGCCGCGAGCTGTGCGGCGGCATCCACGTGCCCAATACGGGCGCGATTGGCCAGTTCCGGATTCGGCACGAGGGCTCGGCGGCCAGCGGCATCCGGCGCATCACCGCCGTATGCGGACGCGCGGCCCTGCAAATGGCGCAAGCCGACACGGACAGCCTGCAAGCGGCGGCCCACCGGCTGAAGACCAGCCCGGCCGAACTCCTGACGGCGATTGACCGCACGCTGGACACCCTGCGCGAAGAGCGGCGCAAACGCGAACAGATGGCGGCCACCGGCGCGGGCCAGGCCGAAGCCACCGAAACCCCGGTGGCGGGCGTGACTCTGAAGCGATTGATAATGAAATCCGGCGAAGCCGAAGATGCCAAGCGCGCCGCCGACCGGCTGGTGGACAATGCCCCCCTGGCCGTGGTGGTGGTGGGCATCGCCATCGAGGGCAAGGTGCAGTTCGTCGCCAAGATTGGTGCGGAAGCCCAGGCCCAGGGCGCCCACGCGGGCAACCTGGTGCGGGAGCTGGCCAAGCTGACCGGCGGCGGCGGAGGAGGCCGTGCGGACTTCGCCACGGCGGGCGGCCGCGATGCCACCCAACTGGACGCCGCGATGGCGGCGGCCGAAGGCTTGTTGCAGGCTCAACTCGGCGCCTGACGCACGGAACCCGGCATGATCGAGCGACTGCAAGAAATCCTGGACCGCTTCGAGGAGATTGAGGGCCAACTTCAATCCCCCGAGGTGGCGCAGCAACCCAAGGAGCTTGAAAGGCTGGGGAAGGCCCGCGCCGAACTGGAAGACGTGGTGACGGTGGTGCGCACCTACATGCGGCACCGCCAGGAACTGGCCGAGGCCCAAGAGCTGCTGAGCGACCCCGAAATGCGGGAGATGGCGGAGGCCGAAATTGAGCCCCTGCGCGAGAAGATTGAGTCTGGCGAGCAGGAACTCAAGGTACTTCTGCTGCCGCGTGACCCCAACGACGAAAAGAACGTCATCGTGGAAGTGCGGAGCGCGGCCGGGGGCGATGAAGCCGGTCTCTTTGCCAACGAACTGTTCCGGATGTACGTGCGGTACGCCGAGCGTCGCCGCTGGAAAACCGAAATCATCGAGCACGAAGAATCCGGCATCGGCGGGGTCAGCCGAGTGGTCTTCAGCATTGATGGGCGCGGGGCGTATAGCCAGCTCAAGCACGAGAGCGGGGTCCACCGGGTGCAGCGCGTGCCCGCCACCGAAAGCCAAGGCCGCATCCACACCAGCACGGCCACCGTGGCCGTATTGCCCGAAGCCGAAGAACGCGACCTCGAAATCAACGAAAAGGACCTCGAAGTCAGCACGTTCCGGTCCTCCAGCGCCGGCGGCCAGCACATGCAAAAGAACGAAACGGCCATCCGGATTGTCCACCGCCCCAGCGGCATCGTTGTGACGTGCCAAGACGAGCGCAGCCAACAGCAAAACAAGCTCAAGGCCATGGCGGTGCTGCGCAGCAAGCTCTACGAAGCGGAGCAGGAGCGGCTGGCCAAGGAGCGCGGCGAACTGCGCAAAGGGCAGATTGGGAGCGGCGACCGCAGCGAGAAAATCCGCACCTACAACTTCCCGCAGGACCGCATCACCGACCACCGCATTGGGTTCACCACCCACAGCCTGCCGCTGTTTATGGATGGCGACATCCAGAAGATGATTGACGCGCTGGTGCAGGCCGAACAGGCCGAAAAACTCGCCCAAGCGGGAATGTAAACCTTTCTCCTCCCCCGCAACGTAGAACGCGATATGACCACCACCCCCGACGCGGAAAGCCGACTCTACCGGCTGGCGCAGCGCATCCGGGACATGGTTCCGGAAGCCGACCCGCGCCTGCAGGCCTACCTAAGCGAGCTTGTCACCGAGATCGAGGCGCAAGACCGGGCGCTGGCCGACCAAAGCGAAGCCCTGCAAAAGTACGAAGAGGTGGTGCAAACCCTCACCCAGCCTGCCAACCGCATCGGCACCTATGTGCGGGCCATGGACGACGGCCTGGCGATGGTGGTGCAGGGCGACACCGAGTTTGTGGTGACGGTGAACCCGGAAGTGGCCCCGGAAAGCCTCATCCCCGGGGCGCGGGTGCGCCTGAACGAAGCCTACGCCATCGTGGCGGTGGTGCCGACCCTGCCCACGGGCGCGGCGGTGCGCGTGGCCGAAGTGCGCGAGGACACCCTGCGCGTGGGCGCCGACACCCAGGGCGAAGGCGGCAAATTTGTGCTGATTGGCCCGCAACTGGGCGAGTACCGCATCAACAAGGGCGACGAAGTACGCCTAGATGCCAGCGGAAGGATTGCGGTGGAGCACCTGCCCCGAGCCGGGACGCGCGATTACTTCCTCGAAGAAGTGCCCCGCACCCCCTGGGAAGCCATTGGCGGGCAAGAAGTGGCGGTCGACCTGATTCGGGAGACGCTGGAGTTTCCGCTCCTCCACCCCGAGCTCTACGCGCAGTTTGACAAGAAACCCGTGAAGGGCATCTTGCTCTACGGGCCTCCGGGCTGCGGCAAGACCCTGATTGGCCGCGCGATTGCCTACAACCTTGCACGCGAATACAGCGAACGGCTGGGGCGACCGGTGCAAGAGGTGTTCCTCAACATCAGCGGGCCTAAGATTTTGAACATGTGGCTGGGCGAGACCGAGCGCATGGTGCGGGAGATTTTTGCCACGGCCCGCGAACGCGCCGCCGAGGGCCACCTGGTGGTGGTCTTCATTGACGAAGCCGAGAGCCTGCTCCGCACCCGCAGCAGTGGGCGTTATCTCAATATCGCGAATACCGTGGTGCCGCAGTTCTGCGCCGAAATGGACGGCCTGGTGAGCCTAGAGAACGTGGTCATCGTGCTGACCAGCAACCGGCCGGACTACATTGACCCCGCCATCTTGCGGCCCGAGCGGATCAATCGCAAGGTGAAGATCGAGCGGCCGACCCGGGAGGGCGCGCGGGACATCCTGGCGCTGTATCTGCACGACCGCTTGCCGCTGGATCCGGCCGAAATTGAGGCCCACGACGGCGAGGCTTGCGCCCGCGAAGCGCTGCTGGAATGGACGATCAGCCGCCTGTGGCGCACCGAAACCGCGACGGAGTTCCTGCGCGTGTACCGGCGCGATGGACGTACGGACACTCTGCACTGGAAGGACTTTGTGAGCGGGGCGCTGCTGAAATCGGTGGTGGACCGGGCCAAGGATGCGGCCATTCGCCGGGCCGTGGCCGATGGGGCGACGAAGGCTGGCATCACCAAGCAAGACCTGGACGATGCCCTGCGGGATGAGTACCGCGAAGGCGAAATCTTCCCCAAGAACGACGGGGTGGACGACTGGCTACGGCTACTGGACATTGACCCCGCCGACGTAGCGACCGTACACAGCATCCGCGAGCGGTTGCCGAGCGATTCGTACCGGCGTACCGTACTTTAGGGTCAAACCCCGTAGAAGTACGGGGTCAAATGCGAGCCTGTCTAGGCTCAGGCTGGTAGGCTAAACCTAATTGCGCCGATGTGCGCGAGGTGAAACTATGAGAGGTTTATTTGCAGCGATGGCGCTGGCTGCCGTCGGGGTCTCACAGGCCGCCGTGCTCTTCAGCGACGATTTTGAAAGCGGCTCCTTCAGCAGCGGCTATTACAATTCCTCCGGCTTTGGCAGCGCGGCGGTGGTGGCGGGCAATGGTACGACCAACTTTTCGATCGACTCGTTCGCGGCCAAGGTCGGCACGGCCGTGGGCCAAGCCCGTCATGACTTCACCCCGTCCACGACGGGTCTGACGGTTGCCGAAGCGTGGGTCTACGTGGATACGTACCCGCCGCAGGGTCGACGTTACATCTCGCTGATGTCCTACTCGGGTGCGAACAGCACCGGCACGCTAAACAACATCTGGTCGCTCGGAACCAATAATGCGGTGGCCAGCAACAAGTGGTTTGCCCGTGTGGCCATTGGCCCCGGGGCCGTGAACTGGGTGCCGCTCACGGCGGGCCCGAACGTGGTGACCGACCAGTGGGTGAAGTTAGCGATCCATGTGGACGCGGTCAATGCCACGTTCTTCATCAATGATGTCCAGGCGGGCCAGTTCAGCCGGGCCGCAGCTGGGGCGCCGAACGTGTTCCGAGTTGGCGACGGCGTTAGCAGCACGCACGACATGTGGTACGACAACGTGATGGTGACGGACGCGGTGCCGGAACCGGGCACGATGCTGGTGCTGGGTGCGGGCCTCGCGGCTCTCGCTCGCCGCCGCCGCGCCAAGAAGTCCTAAAGCTAGGATTTCCGCTTCATTTGGGGGCTCGTCCAAGCCTGGACGAGCCCCCAAACTGTTGCTGCCACCGAGAGCAACGCCCAGAACCCCGCCCAAAAGATGGCCGGGATTCCCGTGCTCATCTGCATGTTCATCGCGTCGCTATGGCTGCCGGTTTGGCTCACGGCCCACAGGGTACGGAAGGCATCCCAACTCGCTAGCACCAAGAGCAACCCCACAAACTGCCCCGTCCAGCGCACGGCTCCGGCGTCAGCTCGCTTGAGAATCACGGTCAGCCCCGCCAGCCAGGCCAGCGCCGTGAGCAACCCCACCAAGTCACCCCGCAGCCACAACAGGCTTCCCACGGCCAGGATTGCCACCAGTGCCCCGATGGCCTTGCGGGCAGACTCCGGCGTGCGGCTGGCCATCAGCAGGCCGGTCCCCACTAGCATCGAGCCCATGTAGCCCGCGCTGGCGATGATGGGCATGAACCCCCCGGCGCTATACATCACCCCGCTGCCGTCGGCGTAGACCTCGATTCTTGCCGCTACCCCACCGGTCAGCACCGTGGCTACGGCGTGCATCAGTTCGTGGATGTGGGTGTTGAGATAGATGAACGGCAGACTAAGCGGCCGCAGCATCGGCACCCACTGCAGCGCCAGGGCCAAAGCGGAAGCCCCGAGCAGGGAGGATTGGTCGGCGCGGAGCTTCATGTGCACTTTTCTTACGGATCCAACGGGGGTTTCGAGGCAGAGTCCCGAAAACCTGAAGTCGATTGTCAAGTTTGCCCCCTCTAGGTCCCCCGTAGATCTACCGAAAGACGATGTGGGATGCAAAGAGGTGTTTATTCTGCCGGTGCGGCGATGCTGAATGCGCAAGCACAGCTCGACGTCATCGCCCAGAACCTAGCGAACGCGTCAACCACCGGCTTTAAGCGGGATGGAATCGCCTTCAATGAGGCTTTGATGCGCACCATGGCCGACTTCGGTGGCAATGGGCGCAGCCTGGGCGAAATGGGCGCGGTGCAAGCCATGAACGTGAAATACACGGACATGGAGCAGGGCACCCTGCAGGTGACCGGCAACCCGCTGGATGTCGCCATTCAGGAAGAAGGCATGTTCGCGGTGCAAACCGACCAAGGCGTGCGCTACACCCGCGCTGGGTCCTTCACGCTGGATAACACCGGCCGCCTGGTGACTCAAACCGGACAACCCGTGCTGGACAACCGCCTCCGCCCCATTGGCCCGCTGACCGGCGAAGTGCTGATCACCGAAGCCGGTGAAGTGCAGTCCGAAGGCCAAGCCATTGCCCAACTCGGCGTGTTCCGAGGCAGCTTTAGCAAGGTGGGCGACAACAACTACCAATCTGCCGATGCCGCGCCCGTGGCCACCCCTCGCCTCGCCAGTGGCGCGGTGGAAGGCAGCAACGTGCAGGCGGTGGAAGAGATGATCGCCATGATCCGCACCCAGCGCGTGTTTGAAATGGCGCAACGATCCGTGACCGGCCAAGAAGACATGACCGGACGACTTCTACAGATTTTGAACTCCCGCTAACGTTCGGGCCCGGGGGATGAGCCCCGGACGAACCCTTGAGCCTTGACGAGGCGAGAGAAGCGGGGTCGGACCCAAAAACCAAACCACCAAGAGAGACAACGACCCTTATGATGAGAGCCCTGAATACCGCCGGAACCGGGATGATTGCCCAGCAGACCAATTTGGACGTGCTGGCCAACAACCTGGCGAACGTGAACACCACCGGATTCAAAGGCCAACGCGCCGAATTCCAAGACCTGATTTACCAAACCTATCGGGCGAGCGGCAGCACGCTCGGGGGCACGTTCCAAACGCCGCAGGCCACCCAGGTCGGTCTCGGGGTGCGGTTTGCCGCCAGCGCCACCAGTTTTGACCAAGGGGGCATGCTCAACACGGGCAACGCCACCGATATGGCCATTAACGGCGAGGGATTCTTTAAGGTGTCTCTGCCGGACGGCACGTTTGCCTACACCCGCGATGGGGCGTTCAATGCGGACTCTAATGGTCTACTGGTGAACAAGGACGGCTACCCGCTGGAACCCGCCGTTACCGTTCCGCCGGGCTCGACGGCGGTTACGATTGCCCTGGACGGCACGATCACGGCCACGGTGCCGGGCAACGAAGAGCCGCAAACCCTGGGCAACCTCACGCTCACCACTTTTACCAACCCGCCGGGCCTGACCCGCATCGGTCAGAACCTCTACCGCCCGGGCGGCGCCAGCGGTGAAGCCACCGATGTGACGCCGGGCACCCAAGGTGCGGGCATCATTGCGCAGCGCTTCCTTGAAGGCTCGAACGTGCAGATCGTGGAAGAAATGGTCCGCATGATCACGGCCCAGCGTGCTTACGAAATCAACTCGAAGGCGATCACGACCGCCGACGAAATGCTCGGCATTCTCAACAACCTGAAGCGGTAATTCTTATGCTGAACCTCGTTCTCTTGACCGTCCTGGCCCCTGCCCAAGCCGCCCCCGTGTGGGTGCGCGTAGAAGGCGATGGCTACCTGCGGTTCATCCGCGATGGCCGCGTGCTCTACGCCCGGGAAGCCCCGCTGGTGGTCAGCGATGGCGAGCTGAAGCACGCCGATGGCCCGGGCTTCTTGCCGCGTCTCTCCCTGTCTTCCGGCGACTTCACCGTCGCGACGGATGGCACGGTGCGGGTGCAAGGGCAAGTGGCGGGGCGCATCCTGTTGGCGCGCCTGCAAGAGAGCGACACCCAAGTTCAAGGTGGATTCTTCACCAGTTCGATCCGGCCCTCGATGAGCCCGCCCGCTACGGACGGGATGGGTCGGATTCTGACTGGCGATCCCCTCTCCGTCCAGTCCTCCACCGTCTCCGCCGGCGCGGCCGGTGCCGTGCCCCAGTGGTCGCTGAAGAGCGATGCCCTGGTGGCCGGAGATCGCATTACCCTCGGCGATCTGGTGGACGGTGCGGGCGACTTCGCCGACATCGATCTGGGGGCCGCACCGCCGTTTGGCGTCAAGCGCACCTTCGATCGAGCCTTCCTCCTCGCTCGACTTCGCACGGCTGCCCCCGGGGCGCAGGTGCAGTGGTCGGGGGCGGAGCGCGTCAATGTGGTGCGCGCCGGACAGGAAGTGGACCCGACGCTGCTCGTCAATGCCGCCCGGCTTGCCGCCCGCAACGCCCGGGGACACGAGCACTTTGAACTCGATGGGACGCTGGATCCGCTGACCATTGCCCCCGGGACGGCCGAAATCCGCTCCGAACGGGTGAATGCCAACGGCGCAAAGGTCTCCGTCACGCTCGGCATCTTTGTCGAAGGCGTCCGGGTGGCAGGCATCACGGTGCCGCTGCGCGATTCTTCCCCCGCCGTCACCATGCGCACCGGCCAAACCGTCACGGTCATCGTGATTCGGGGCGCCCTGCGGGTGGAAACCACCGGCACGGTCCGCCGCGTGGACTCCACGACCGGCATGGTCGTGGTCAAGACCGATTCTGGCGCTGAGCTTTCGGGCCGCGCCACCTCCTCCGACACCGTTGAGGTGACTTCATGAAACGAACTCTGATCCTTCTGCTCGCCGCGCTTCCCCTGTGGGCCACCGCCCAGGATGGGGGCAAAGAGAACCCCGGCAGCCTCACGGCCCCCGACGCCCGCAACCCGTTTGTGGATCGCAAGGCCAGCCGCGTGGGGGACATCGTGACGATTCTCATCGAAGAGTCCACCCTCGCCAAGTATTCCGCCGATACCTCGGCGACTAAGAGCGACAGCAGCGATGCCGGCACTGCCGCCCTGGGCGGTCTGATTTCCCGCCTGTTCGGCCCC
Source organism: Chthonomonas sp. UBA2785 (assembly GCA_002352215.1). Lineage (GTDB taxonomy): Bacteria > Armatimonadota > Fimbriimonadia > Fimbriimonadales > Fimbriimonadaceae > JAHBTC01. The sequence continues at coordinate 33,131 of DEIB01000012.1, forward strand.
CTGACTTCCAGCGCGACGTCGAGCGTGGGCGGCACGGGCACGACGCAGCAGAACAGCAGCATGCGAGCCCGTATGAGCGTCATCGTCCGCGAGGTCACGCCTTCGGGTCAGCTGGTGGTGGAAGGCACGCGTTCGCTGGTCACCAACCGCGAAACTCAAACCCTGGTTTTGAGCGGCATTGTTCGCCGCGACGACATCCGCGCCGATAACACCGTGCTCAGCACGAATTTGGCCGACGCCGAGATCCGCATGGAAGGCAAAGGCCTGATCGCCGATCGCCAGCGACGCGGCATCCTGACGCAGATTATGGACTGGTTGTTCTGATGAAACTTTCCTCAATCCTGACTCTCTTTTGTCTCGCGCTGCCCTTGCTGGGCTGGGCGCAGGACGAAAAACCGCCCACGCTTTCGGCTGAACAGATCAAGCAGCTGCAAGAGCAGCGCGAAGGCCGCCGCCGTCTGATTGCCGAAGCGACGAGTGAAGGAATTCCCGTTCGTCTTGCCGATATTGGTGGCTTCCGGGGCGCTCGTGGCAACAAACTGATTGGTTACGGTCTCATCGTCGGTTTGCAGGGCACGGGGGACTCGCGTTCCACGCCCTTCACCACCACGCTGATGGCGAATGCGCTGGCCCGTTGGGGCACGCAGGTGAATGAGCAGGCGTACCGCGCCAAGAACATCGCCGTGGTCTCCATCAACGCCGAGATGCCCGCGTTTGCCGCGCCGGGCCGCAAGCTCGACGTCACCGTGAGCAGCCTGGGCGACGCCAGCAGCCTGCAAGGCGGGGTGCTTCTGCCTACGTTCCTCACCAGTCCGACGAACCCGGACATCACCTACGCCGTGGCGAGCGGTCCGGTGAGCATTGGCGGCTTCAACGCCGGTAACGGGGGAAGCTCCGTGCGCAGCAACCACAGCACGGTGGCGATGATCCCCAACGGAGCCGACATCGAGCGCAGCGTAAACACGCAGATCGTTTTCGACGGCAACGTGATGTACTTTGACCTCGATGAGCCTGACTTCACCACGGTGGAGCGCGCCGCGACGGCCATCAATGGCGAGTTCGCGGACATCCACGCCGAAGCAATGGACGGGGTGACGCTGAAGCTCACGATCCCGGATGGCGTCGCGCCGACCTTCGTGGCCAAGGAGATCGAAGGCCTGATGGTGCGCGCCAACCTGCCGACCTCGGTCGTCATCAACGAACGCACCGGCACCATTGTGATTGGCGGCGACGTCAAACTCGGCCCGGCCGTGATTGCCCATGGCAGCCTCAAGGTCCGAATTGATACGGGCTATCTCATTAGCCAACCCAATCCGCTAGGGCGGGGTGACACCGTGGTGGTGCCCATCACCAACACCAGCGTGGAAGAAGACAAGACCCAGATCGCGGTGGTGGCCCCCAATGCCACGGTCGAAGATTTGGCCCAGATTCTCCAGACGCTCAAGCTGACGGCCCGCGATGTCATCGCGATCCTGCAAGCCCTGGCTGAGCAAGGCGCCCTGAAGGCGCGGGTGATCATCCGATGATGCCCGCCCCGCTGGCCACCGCCGCCAACCGCACCGTACGGGCGGACTGGCTGCGCGACCTCAAGCGCCAAGTCTCGCAAGTGGACCCGAGCCCCGAGCAACTGCAAGGGCTGCGCAAGCTGCAGGATGCGGCGGAGCAGTTCGAGGCGATGTTCGTCAAGCAGATGCTGCAAACCATGCGGCAGAGCACGATGGGCGAAGCCCCGCAGGGCATGGGCGCGCTGGCCTACGACTTTCTCGACGACTCGATTGCCAAGAACGCGACCCAATCGGGTCCGGGCTTTGGCCTCGCCCGGTCGGTATTTGCCGCTACCGGGTCCGCGTATCTCCGCACGCAAACCGTGCCCCGACAAGAAACTCAAGGAATAGAAACCCATGGCTAAGACGACCCAAGACCTTCAGGCAACGTGGTGGGAGTGGCTCAGCATGTCTGAGCGCCTGCTGACGGCCTTGCACCGACAGACGGTGGCACTCACCCTGCGCAAAGTGGAAAAGATTGAAGAGATCCAAGTGGATCTGGACGATCTGATGGACAAGATGCAGGAACTGGACAACAAAGCGGCGGCATTGGCGCGCGGGCTGGCCGAAGAACTGGGCGTGGAGCCGAGTCTTCGAAGTCTCGTCAATGTGCTTGAGAAAGCCGAAGCGCAGCAAGTCCAAGCCCTCGCCAACCGCGTGGTCGTGGTCGGTCGCAATCTGCAGGCCGTCATTGACAAGAACCAGGCGCTGATCAACAGCGAGCTCGACTTCATCAACGGCACCGCCGCCATCTTGGTGCGCGAAGCCCAGGCCCAAACGCCCGGCTACGGACCCGCAAAGTCCAACTCTCGTAGCCTTGCTATGGACCAAGCCGCTTAAACAGCCGACAATCACCTTTAGGAGTCATGTATGAGCGGTAGTTTTAGTGGCCTTCACATCTCGAGCAGCGCTTTAAGGAGCTTCCAGCGCGGCATTGAGACGGCGGGACACAACCTGGCGAACGTCAACACCCCGGGCTATTCACGCCAGCGGGTGGACTTTGCCACGCTTCCGCCCCAGACCTTTTATCAACGCGGCATGATGTCCATCGGCACCGGGGTGACGATGAGTTCCATCTCCCGGGCCCGCGACATGTTCCTGGATTCGAGTCGCCGCAATGTGGAGTCGGATCTTAACCGGGCCACTACGCTTTCGCAGCAGATGACGCGGATCGAAGGGGTTTATAACGAACCCGGCGATCTCGGTATCAGCAGTGCCCTCGGCGCGTTCTTTGACTCGTGGGGAGCCCTGGGTTCCCGGCCGGATGACCCGGCGGCGCGCGTGCAAGTGAGGCAGACGGGGCAGGCGCTCTCGGATCGCATCCGCACCGCGTACGGCGACCTGAGCACGATCAATAGCGAAACGACGACCGAGATTGACCGCGTCTTCAACCGCATTGACCAGTTGGCCTCGCAGATCAACACTCTGAACGTCGAAATCAAGTCGGCGTCGGCGGGTGGGGGCACGCCCAATGATTTGATGGACCAGCGCGACCTCGCCATTCAAGAGCTGTCGGGGCTCATTGATGTACGGGTAAGCCAGTTCCAAGACGGCACCTATTCGGTGTATTCGGCCGGGCACCTCTTGGTGGACGGGGCGGGCACGCGCCCGATTCCACGCACCTACAATGCGGCGACCGGCAACCTCACCGCGGGTACGACGAACTACCCCGTTCGCGGCGGTGAACTCGGGGGCCTTCTGCAAAGCCTCGGTTCCATCCAGACGCGCCAAACCGAACTGGATGCCATCGCCAACACGCTGCGGCAGGGCATCAATGACCTGCACTTCGGCGGGATTGGCAAGAATGGCAGCACGGGGCAAAACTTCTTTGATGCCACCAACGGCAACTCGGGCGCGATTGATTTTCGCTTGAGCGATGCGATCCTGGCCTCGGCGGACGCGATTGCGGCGGGCACAACCGGCAAGGAATCCGATGGCGGCTTGGCCCACCAGATGGCTGCGCTGCGCGATGCCAGCCAGGGCAACCTGGGCAACCGCTCGTTCACGTCGTACTACGAGAACGCCCTGAACACGATGGCCTCGGAGAGTGCGTACTACAAGCAGCAAGCCGACGTGGCCGGGGACATCAAGACGCAGGTGGAGAACCAACAATTGGCCGTCTCGGGCGTCTCGATTGACGAGGAGATGGCAGAAATGGTCAAGTTCCAAAGGAGCTACCAGGCCGCAGCCAAGGCCCTGACCATCTTCGACCAGATGACCGAAGACATTATCAACATGGTGAGACGATAATGCGGATTAGTACTTCGCAGATGTATCAGTCGCACCTGGGCCGCATCCAGGACGCGCAGACGCAGATGTTCAATCTGCAGCGCCAGGTGATGACCGGCAAGCGGTTTGAGCGGATGAGCGAAGACCCGGTGGCGGGCCAGCGGGTGCTGAGCGCCCAGGGTCTGCAACGCCGTCTGGAGCAAACCGACCGCAACCTGCGGCACGCCGACGAGTATCTGGGCCTGACCGAAACCACTCTGGGGCAGATTTCTGACCTCACCCAAGATGCGAAGAAGCTGGCGATCCAGGGGGCATCGGCCGCCGCCCAGCCCGAATCTCTGCAGGCTTTGGCCACGCAAATCGGAGAAATCCAGAAGCGCCTGGTGGACCTGGGCAACACCCGCACCACCACAGGTGGTTACCTTCTTTCGGGTCAGGACACCGGCACGCGGGCCTTCACCGTCTCGGGCACGGGCATCACCTACAACGGCGATGACCTGCCGGTAAACGTGGAAGTTCGCCCGGGCGAGACCATGCGCGTCAACCTTCCGCAAGCGGGACCGCTGGTGACCGACCTTTACAACCGCCTGGAGAACCTGAAGAGCAACCTGCTAGCGGGCCGCACGCAGGACATCAGCAGCACCGATCTGGTGGAGCTGGAAGACAGCCGCAGCCAAGTGAACGCCGCGCGGGGCAGCATCGGCACGCTGATGCAGACGGTAGCGAACCAGAAGGAGCAAACCCAGCGCCGCATTGACGATTTGACGACCCGGATTTCTGAGGTCCAAGACGTGGACTTGGCAGAAGCCATGACCAATCTCCAACTTGCCCAGACGGCTTACCAAGCCGCCCTGACCGTTACCGGCCGGGCTTCGCAGCTCAGCCTCATGGATTACCTATGACCTCCACGATGATCTCTCTCGAAACTCGACGCTTCGGCACCCTCCAAGTGGAGGAAGCGGACGTTATCCATCTGGCCGAGCCGATGATCGGTTTTGAGAACCAAACGCGGTTCGTGATCATCGAGCACAAGCCGGGCAGCGTTTTCCGGTGGTTCCAGAGCCTGGACAACGGCGATTTGGCCTTTCTGATGGTCGATCCGGCCCAATATGTGCCGGATTACGCGCCGGAAATGCCGAGCAAAGCCGTGAAACGGCTCGGCCTTGCGCAAGAAACCCCCCGCCTCGTCTATACTATTGCCAACATTCCTTCGGGACACCCGGAAAAGATGACGCTCAACCTTGCGGGGCCAATCGTTATCAATGCGGAGAACCGACAGGCTGTCCAGGTAATTCTCGAAGACTTGGCGTACCCCACGCGGCACCAAGTTTTTGCAGACTCTGCGGCTGCCTAGTCGCCGCATCCCGAATCTCGATTGGAAAGCCACGGAGGGCATCCATGCTGGTCCTGACCCGAAAAGTCAACCAAAGCATTGTCATTGGGGAAGGTATCGAAGTTGTCGTTCTCGAAGTTCGAGGGGAACAAGTTCGCCTGGGCATCAAAGCCCCCGACAATGTGAAGGTTTATCGTAAAGAAATCTTCGATCTCATTCAAGCTGAGAACCAAGCCGCGTCGGACGTTTCCCCGACGGACGTTCCTGACGACCTTTGACGGTGGGTGCCGGGATGGAACCTGCACCGCCGATCCAAGCGAAAGAACCCTGGGGCCAACGCCTGAAGGACACCGTTTCGAGTGGCGACTTGCCCGTTTTGTGCGCGGCCTTTGCGCACCTGGTGGTGGGGGTGGTGATGACGCAGCCCGACTCCTTACGCCTCGGACCGGGGCTGATGCTGCTCGCCCTGCCGCTGGCCGGGGCAGTGCTGGTTCAGCTCCTGCTCATGGTCGGGGTGCCGGCGCTCTTTGGTCAAGAGGGGTACCGCATGCCGCAGCCGTTCACGATTCCGCTGGTGTTTGGGGCGACCTTAGCCGCCATCTCGTCGCTGTCTGACGCCGGAGGCTTGGGGGTCCTCGAAACCAAAGACGTGATGCGGTTGGACCGAACCTGGGGTGACCCGCGCACGCTGGCCCTTGGATTCGTCGCCTCGGCTCTGCTGATCTACTTGGTGGTGCGCAAGCAAGCCCGCGCGGAGGCCCCCTGATGCTGACCCACTTTGGCCGCATTCACTTGCGCCCGGAATGGAAGGAATCCGTGGTGTGCATTGGCACGTTTGATGGGGTGCATCGGGGCCACCAGGAAGTGATCCAGACGGCGGTGGCCGAGGCCGCTCGCCACGAAATCCCCTGCGCCTTGGTGACGTTTGACCGGCACCCGGCTTCGACGCTGGCTCCCGACCGGAAGCCCGCTTCCATCGCCACGCTGGAGCAAAATCTGCGCGCCTTCCGGCAGATGGGCGTCGGGATTGCCCTGGTGCTGCCCTTCGATGCCGATATGGCGACCAAGACTGCCGAAACCTTCGCGGCGGAGATTTTGGATGACGCTCTGTGCGCCCGGCACCTGGTGGTGGGCCACGATTTTGCCCTGGGGCGGGGCCGCGCGGGCACCGGCGAGTGGCTGGCCCAGCGCTACGACACCCAGATCGTGCCGCCCTACTTGATTGACGGGCAGCGGGTGAGTAGCACCGCTATCCGGGTGGCCATCGCCGAAGGCCGGGTGGAAGACGCCGCGCAGTGGCTGGGGCGACCCTACGCCCTGGCCGGAGTGGTGGTGGGCGGCCAGCGCCTGGGTCGCCAACTGGGCTACCCCACCGCCAACCTCGCCCGCCCGGGCGACCAGATTTTGCCAGCGGACGGGGTTTACGCGACGTGGGTCCACCTGGAGGGCCGCGCCTACCGGGGGGCCACCAGCATTGGCATGCGCCCGGCCGTGCAGGGCACGCACCGCACGGTGGAAACCTACCTGCTGGATTACGAAGGCGCCGCGTTCTACGGCGAAGCGCTGGAAGTGCAGTTTGTGCGGCGCATCCGCCCGGAAGCCAACTTCGATTCGCTGGAGGCGCTGACGGCACAAATCGCCGCCGATGTGGCGGAAGCGCGGGTTCACCTGAGCGAAGAAGCGACAGATCGCGCGCCCTAGCGTAAAGGAAAGGTATGCGGAAAGCCGTGTGGTGGGGGGGCGGAGCGCTGGTGCTGGCCCTGATCGGGATGTTCGTGGCCTCGTTGCTGAACCAACCCAGCGATAAGCAGCTGATCTTGCAAGCGCTGGATGAGAGCATTGCCGCCAGCCGCGCAGGGCGCCCCGGGGGCGTGCTGGAATACCTGAGCCGCAACCTGACCTGGAACGGTGACGAAGGTGTGAACCGGATGGAGATCGCCGACTACATCAAGCGGGCCAAGCCGGAAGTGACCGTGATGCACCGCGAGGTGGTGATTGAGGGCGACACGGCGACGATCACTACGCCCGTGAATGTGAAACTGAGCATGCTGGGGCAATCCATGGATGAGACCCTGGACCGGGTGACCATCACCTTTGCTGCTGAGAGCGGCACTAAGAATCTCATCATCCCCGTGCGCAAGTGGCGCATTATCAAGGTGGATGTGGAAGGCGGGTTCACCCCGCCCTACTGAGCGGGCGACTAGGAGCCAACTTAGCAACGTTGGTGTAAATTTGCTCTGTGCTAACGGAGATGGGGAGACAATCTCAACCACCCGCCAAGGGGCGCGACTGGTGGATCGTGAGAGGCACACTGGGGGTGATCTACGCATTGGTGGGCCTCATTGGCTTTGTTTTCCTCGGCTTTCTCTCCTTCCCGATTGCCGATCGCCAGATCGAACGAGCCCTCGAGATGAGCATCGCGGCGACCAAGCAGGGTCAACCCAGGGGTGTGGCCGAAATGTTCTTTACCAGCTACGCCGCCGCGAAGGGCGCCGAAGCCTCCCTTGACCCATTAACCGTTCGGCAACTGAGGCCCGAGGTCGTCATAGGGCATCGAGGGATCAAGCTTGAGGGAGACCGAGCCGTAATTCCGTCACCTCTTCACATGATGATGGAACCATCACCCGGCCAAACCGTCGAGATTGCCGCCAACGTGAACATCTGGTTCGTCTCGGAACGCAGAACCACGTTCCTGGGCCTGCCCGCCAAGAAGTGGCGCATCCAGAGCGTGGAGTACGCCGGCGACATCCCAAAACCACCCTACAACTGAGATCTAAGAAGCGGCCTCGGCTCGAGCCTTGATGGCCTCAAGGATCGCGTCCACGTTCTGCTTCACCAGCCCGAACACCACCTTGTTCACCAAGTTGCCCAGCCCGGGCACGCGGTATTCGTAGTCCAGCACGCTATCAAACTGGGTGCCGCCGTTGAGCTCGGCGAACTTCCAGGTGCCGTCCATCTGGTCGTAGTCCCCTTCGATCTGCCGGAACGTGCACAGGTGCTGGGCGTCGTCCCACACGTCCTCTTGCTTCCACCGGACTTTCATCCCAAAGGCGCTGATGGTCCCCACGTAGTCACTCACCACGCGACTTCCGTCCTCTTCCACCACGGTCAAAGACTCCAGGTCCTTCATGAATTCAGGGAAAGAACGGTTATCCTTGGCGATTGCGTACACGCGTTCTAGCGGGGCGTTGATCCAAACGGACGACGTTACGGTGGGCATGGTCACATGATGACCGAAAACAAAAGTTGCCCGACTGACGTAGACTACGCAGATATTCGCGTGAGTTCATCCGTTGTCGCTACCGGAACCATGAGGGCACTCGTTTTGGAGTCGCCGGGGGCCTTGGGCCTTCGTCGAATCGCCATTCCGCAGCCCGGGCCAGGGGAAATCCTGGTGCGGGTGCGTGCCGCCATGACGTGCGGGACGGATTTGAAGGCATTCTTGCGCGGGCATCCGCAGATCCCCATGCCGGGCACGTTTGGCCACGAATACAGCGGCGACGTGGTGGCGGTGGGCGAGGGCGCACCCTTTGCCGTGGGCGATGCCGTGATGGGCGTCCACAGCGCGCCGTGCCAAGACTGCGCCTGGTGCCAACGCGGGCAAGAGAACCTGTGCGAAAGCATCATGGCTACCAAGGTGCTGGGCAGCTACGCCGAATACCTGCTCATCCCGGCCCGGATTGCCGCGCTTAACGTCTTCCAAAAGCCGGCCTGGCTTAGCTACGACCGGGCGGCCCTGCTGGAGCCGCTGGCGTGCGTAGCCCACGGCCTTGAAAAGGCCAGCGCCCACGTGGACGACCGGGTGCTGATCATCGGCCCCGGCGCGATTGGTTTGATGTTTGTGGCTAGCCTGCGGCAGCAAGGCGTGCGGAACATCACGCTGGCCGGCCGCAACCCCGAGCGATTGGCAATTGGGGAAGGGTTCGGCGCGCGGACGGTGAAGTACCCCGACGTGGGCACCAACTACGACCTGGTCATTGAGTGCACCGGCAAGGTGGAAGTGTGGGAAGCCAGCCTCAACATGGTCCGCCGAGGCGGCACCGTGGTGCTCTTTGGTGGGTGCCCCAGTGGGACCACCGCCAACTTTGATACCGGGCGTCTGCACTACGACGAGATCTCGCTGATTTCGCCGTTCCACTTCGGCACCAAGGCCGTGCGCACGGCCCGAAGCTGGCTGCTGGACCCTGAATTTGACCTGACCCCGCTGGTGAGTGGGGAGCGCGCCCTGGAGGACGGGGAGCAAGTCTTCCGCGACCTCGAGGCCAGCAAGGGCCTGAAGTACGTTTTCCGGCCATGAGGCTGGCCCGCTACCACGCCGGGGGGAGGCTTTGCATTGAAGAAGCCCCGGAAGTGGGGTGCCCGCCGGGAGGGATTCTGGTGCGCACCGAGGCCTGTGGCCTGTGTAGCGGCGAGCTGATGACCTGGTATCTGGACCGCAAGGCGCCGCACGTCATCGGGCACGAAGTGGCGGGCGTGGTCATTGAGAGCCAAGATGAGCGATTCCCGGTGGGATGCCGGGTAGCCCCGCACCACCACGCGCCGTGCGGGCAGTGCGCGGCGTGCCTACGGGGCGCCCACGTGCACTGCCCCACATGGAAGGCGACGCGCCTCGACCCCGGTGGTATGGCCACGCATTTTGCGGTCTCGGCCGCAAACCTGGCCGACACCCACCGGGTGGATGACCTCGACCCGCGCGATGCAGCCCTGGTGGAGCCCCTGGCGTGCGTGGCCAAGCAGCTGCGGCGCATGCACTACCAGGAGGGCGAGCCGCTGGCCGTGATCGGCCTGGGGGGCATGGGCCTGATGCACGCTCTGGTGTGCCCGGGCGCGGTGGGATACGACCTGAACCCCGCCCGCGTCGAGTGGGCGCGGCAGCAAGGGATTGACGCCCGCCTAGCCTCGGGGGATGAGAAGTTTGCCGCCATTGTGGTGGCCCCCGGTAGCGTGGGCGCAGTGGAAGCGGCTCTGAAGCTGGCCGCGCCCGAAGCCCGCATCGGCCTCTTTGCGCCCTTGCCCCCGGGCGAGTGGGTGGAGCGGCCGTGGGAGGATTACTACTTCCAAGACATCACCTGGGTGAACTCGTATTCGTGCGGCCCCACGGATACGGCCGTGGCGGTGCAGTGGCTCCGCGAGGGGCGTGTCCGGGCGGATCAAGTGATTACCGAGTGGGCCAGCCTCGACGAACTCCCCGCCGCCTACGACCGTATGAAGGCGGGAGAAACGGTGAAAGTGATGGTGACCTTCTCTTGATCCACCGGTGCGGTGACCACGCGTGGCCATCGGTCGCGATGGATCGATACAAAGATGAGCCGGGGACCTGGATGCAGGTGACGCGGCGAGTTTTGGTGGATAGCGAACAAACTCAGTTCCAAGTTCGGTACTTTGAAGTTGAAGCGGGCGGCTACACCAGTTTTGAGCGACACCAACACGAACACGCGGTCGTGGTGTTGCGGGGTCGGGGTACGGTTCGACTTGGAGATCGAGTGGATGAGATTCAGCCGGGGGATGTGGTTCATGTGGCCAGCAACGTGCCGCACCAGTTCTCGAACCCGTTTGACGAACCCTTCGGCATCCTCTGCATTGTGGATCGCGACCGGGACCGACCGGTCCTGCTTGACCCCCCGGGCGAACCGGAGTCGTCTAACTCGTAACGTGTTCCGACGACTGTCCCTCTCTGGAGCCTTGAGCCTCGTGCTCGCGGGCTCGGCTTGGGCTCAAGGCCTTCTCGCGCCTCACAATCACCTCGATGGTGACGTGTGCGCGGACCATACGCCTGCGTTCGTTTCGGAACTGGTTTACGCGGCGTCCTTGCCGCAAGACCATCCTCCCGCCACCCCGGAAGACCCCAACCTGGCCCGCGACATCAAGAGTGACGAAGCGTTAGGGGCCGAGGTCCACAAAGAGATCGTCAAGCAAGTCAAGTTTGTTGAGAACCCGGAGATGGTCGCTCGGGTGACCAAGATTGGCGAGGAGATCGCCAAGATTGCCAATGCCCGGATGGTGGACAACACCTGGGGCGAAAAGCGCCACGTCAAGCTCAACTATCAGTTTTTTGTGATTGACGAGCCGGACGTCAACGCCTTCAGCGTTCCCGGTGGCTATATCTACTTCTATCGCGGGCTGGTGGAAGATGTAGAGAGCGACCACGAGCTCGCCGGCGTCATGGCGCACGAATTAGCGCACGCCTCCTTCCGGCATGTGGCCGAGCTTCGCAAGCGCCAAGAGCGCGCCAGCCTGGTGAGCTTGCCGTTGCTGCTGGCGGCCATTCTGGGCGGCGGCGAAGACCTTGGCAACCTCGCCATTGGGGCGCAGGCGCTGGTGCAGGCCCTCAGCAGCGGCTGGAGTGTGGAAGCCGAAACCAGCGCGGACCTGGGCGGCGTGCAATACATGATGCAGAGCTCCTATAACGCCACCGGGCTCCTCACCTTTATGGAGCGGATGGCGTACAACGAGCGGTTCTCGCCGGTGCAGTCGCTCGGCATTTACCGCACCCACCCGCCCTCGCGGGAACGTGTGCAATTCATGCGCGCCAAGATGGCCACCTACCGCATTCCCATTCAGCGGAGCCTAGTGACGACCAGCATGGCGGCCCGGGTGGAGCCGGAAGACAACGGCGGGCTGAAGCTTACTTTTGGCAAGATGCCGATCCACGTGTTTCGCGGGGATGACTCGGTGGCCCGCGCCGACGATGCGGAAGAGAAGCTGAATCGGTTCTTCGATTCCGAACCCACTCTGGTGGACCTGGATGTGACCAACGACGGCATCGTACGCGGCAGTGGCCGGCGCCTCTTTGAAGTCAAGTGGGACGACCGTGAAGGCACCGAAGAGGGAATGGACAGCATGATCGAGAGCGTGCGCACGAACCTGCAGCGCGCCTTGTTCGACTTCAACTACCGTACGGCCATTGATCGGAGCCGCTCACAGCCGGCCGAGAGCCCCGCCTCGAACTCTGATAGAACGTCAGCCCCGTAGAAGCTGAGCGTGGCCTCGTAGCCGCCCTGCTGGTACTCCTCGCTGGTCAGCAGATAACCTGCCCACCCGTTGGTGTGGCTTAGCACGTAGGCGTTGCGGAACCCTTGTCGCCATGCCGCTGCCCGCAGCTGGCGGGCAAACTCCCCCGTGGGTTCGCCCGGAACGCCGATGAGGAGCAGGTCCCCGAGCTGAATCAGAGTGAGTTCGGCTGCCGGCGGGGCAAATCGGGTCATCACCAATTGGGCGAGTTCGGGCGTGACGCCGTTGGAACTCACAAACTCGGGATGTGGCACGGCGGCAGGGAGATTGACGGGGGCGACCACCACTTTGGCGCTTGTTGCGGCCAGGGGCCGACGAGGAGCGGACTCCACCCAACTAGAAATCCGCCGCGCAAAGGCAAAGACGCTTTCCCCCTGGCGGGTGGCGGGGCTGGCATCGCCAATGGCTCCCGGCACCACGAGGGAACCCGTGTTCTGAGCCACGGCCCCCGGCCAATCGCCGCTGAGGGTGCGATGACTGGCGGGGAGCACCGTCGCGTGGGCGGGCACCGCTACCAGCCACGGCTGTGACCCGGCGAACAGAGCCAGGCTTTCACTCTCAGTGATTCCGGGGCGGCGGGAGCGCTGGAAGGGCTGACTCTCCCGTGCGTAGGTCAGGACATCCAGGGATAGCGGCTGCCGGCGTGCCGCCCATACGGCCTTGGCGATCTCGTCGGCGTACCACTCTAGCCAACGGGAACGGAATGTGGCAATGCCCGGGATGGGGAACGTCATGCGCGGGTTCAGCATCTGGCTGTCCGGCGCGCAGTGGGTGTGGGTGGCCATCAGCACCACTTCGGCTTGGTCGCCTACTCGCTGGCGCACGGCGTCGCGAAGTCCTTCGGGGATCGTGAGCATTTCGAGGCTCACCAGCACCAGCGGGCGACCCGCAGTGCGGAGGGCCACGGCGCGGGCGAAAAGCCGCGCGGAGCTGGGCTCAAAGGTGTGGGTTCCGCGTTCGGTGTAGCCGCCCAGCGGGAGGGGTTCGGGGGGTGTGAGGTCGTGCCGAACCACGACTTGAGACCAAGACAGGGCGCTCAGGCCCAGTACCAGACCCAGGGCTTGAGCCCGTCTCCCGCCTCGCATGCGCTCAGGTTACCGCCGCGAGGCTGGTACCATTCGCAGGTATGAGCGTGTCCGTACGTCTGGGAGCCGATCAGTTAACGATTGATCCGGGGAGTACGGTAACGCTGGGGGTCGAGGTTCGCCTTCTGGAGGGCGACAGTGACCGCTACGAACTCTCGGTAGAGGGGCTGGACCCCGGCTGGGTGGCGATTCCGGCCCCCACGTTCGATGCGGTCCCCGGCGAAGTCACCGAACAGAAGGTCTTCTTTAAGCCCGCCCGCGAGAGCGATAGCTTGGCGGGCAGCTACCCGTTTGTGGTCAAGGTGCGCTCGCTTACCACGGGCGAAAGCCGCACAGCCCCGGGGGTGCTGACGCTGCGCACCTTCCACCACCTCACCGCCGATATTAATCCGCGCCGCGCCTTGGCCGGGTCGAATGAAGAGGGCGACGCCACCTTCCGACTCTCGGTGACCAACATGGGCAACTCCGAGGAGACGCTCCAGGTCTCGGTGACCGACCCCGACAACGCGGTGGCGTACGAGCCCGAGCGGGAATCGGTGACGGTGGCTCCCGGGCAAACCGTTTCCATTGGCATCCCGGTGATGCCCAAGCGCCGCAAGCTTATCGGTAGCGTTCAGCTTCATTCTCTTACGATTACGGCTCGTTCCACCACTCAACCCGCGGTGGGAGCCAACACCCAGGCCACCCTGGAACAGCGCGGGGTCATTTCGCCCAGTTGGCTTGTGGGCATGATCGCCCTGCTCCTACTGGTGGTGGGATGGGTGGCCATGATGCCGAAGGCACCGCGTCTGATTTCGAGCAAGATTGCGCCCGAATCCTTAAAGGTTGGCGAAGTGGTGAACATGGAGTGGACCGCCCGGGATGCCGAAAGCGTGCGCCTGCAGATTGGCAACCAAAACGTGGATGAGAAGCTGGCGGCCCGGGATGTGTACACCTGGACGCCCACCGAACCCGGCCAGTACGTGGTGACCATTACTCCGGTGCGGAACAACTGGAACGGCACCCCGGTGGTGAAGACGCTGACGGTGCTCGAACCCGAACGCGTGCCCGAACCCGAGATTTTGGCCTTCGATATCGAGCCCAAGCGCGCCCGCATTGGCGAAACCCTGCAAGTGCGCTACCGCCTGAGCGATTCGGTGGTGAAGGCGTCCCTTTCGCCGATCGGTCGTGAGCTGAATCCGCGCCTTGATGGGGTGCAAATCCCCGCCGATGGCAGCCCGGGCCGCGTGACGTACCGCCTGGTGGTGGAGAACGCCGAAGGCAAGATGGCTTCGCAATCCGTAGATGTCGAGCTGTACGAAGGCACCGACGCAACGATTGTGGCGTTCCAGGCCAGTGCCACCGAAGTGGACTTGGGCTTGCCCGTCAAGCTGGAATGGACCGTGACCGGAGCCGTGCGAGTGGAACTGGCCATTGGCACCGAAAAGCAGGCCGTGGACACCAATAACGGCACCCTGGAGATCAATCTTCCGGCCACCACCAAGGTGACCCTAACCGCCATTGACGCCAACGGGCGCTCGGCCACGAAGACTTTGACCATCACGGTGAAGGACCCCAACGAAGTGCCGCCGGTGGATGAAGACAATCCCCCGGCCACCACGGGCACCACGGCGGGCGGCGGACGTCCCCCCACCACGGGTGGGGCCACCGGGGGTAACTCGGGCGGCGGCACCGCCGGGAATGCGGGCGAAAGGACCCGGACCGACGCGCCCAACCGGTAAGACCATGAGCAATGCCACGCGCCTTGCTCTCCGTCACCGATAAGACCGGGCTGACTGAACTCGCCCAAGCCCTGGCGGCGAACGGATACACCCTGCTCAGCACGGGCGGGACGGCGCGCACCCTCCGCGAAGCTGGCCTGGCGGTGACCGACGTGAGCGAGGTCACTGGCTTCCCAGAGATCATGGATGGCCGGGTGAAGACCTTGCACCCGAACATTCACGGTGGCTTGCTGGCCGACCGATCCAACCCGGCCCACCAAGCGGCGCTGGCCGAACACGGGATTGAAAACATAGAGATTCTGGTGGTGAATCTCTACGAATTCGAGAAGACCGTGCAGGGCGGCGCGGACCTCGCGACGGTCATCGAGAACATTGATATTGGTGGCCCAGCGATGCTGCGGGCGGCGGCCAAGAACCACGGTAGCGTGCTGGTGGTGACAAACCCGGCGCAGTACGCGGATGTGGTGAAAGCCGTAGCGGAAGGCACGGTGGCAGACTTGCGTGCGCCCTACGCGGCGCTGGCTTTTGCCCACACGGCGGCCTATGATGCCTTGATTAGCCGCTACTTGCGTCAGGCCACCGGCCAAGAAGAACTGGGCGAGACGCTGACCGTGACGGGGCGCCGGCAGCTCGCCCTGCGCTACGGCGAGAACCCGCACCAAGCGGCAGCCCTCTATGCCGACCCCCTGGGCGCCCCGGGCATCGCGCAGGCGGTGCAACACAGCGGCAAGGAGCTGAGCTACAACAACATCTTGGATGCCGATGCCGCCTGGGGGCTAGTGATGGATCTCCCGGCGGGCAGCATGGCGATCATCAAGCACGGGAACCCGTGCGGGGCGGCCACCGGGGCCACGGGGGCGGAAGCCTACGACCGCGCCCGGGCCAGCGACCCGATTTCCGCCTTCGGGGGCATTGCCGCCTACCATGGCCACCTGGACGTCGCGACGGCAAAGGCCATGACGGCGAAGGGCAACTTTTTGGAAGTGATTCTGGCCCTGGGCTACGAGGACGAAGCTCTGGATCTGATTGCCAATCGCAGCGGCTGGGGGGCGGATGTGAGGGTGCTGACGGTGCCTGCCCCGAGCGCCACTGGCGGGCTCAGCCTGCGTACGGTGAGCGGCGGATTCTTGGCGCAAAGTACGGACACTAAGGGCGAAGAAGCCGACTGGCGCGTGGCCACCGACCGGCGGCCCACCCAAGCCGAATGGGAAGCCCTGCGCATGGCCTGGCGCATTGTGCCGCACGTCAAGAGCAACGGGATTGTCATCGCGGGTCCGGAAGGCTTGCGAGGCGTGGGGGCCGGGCAAATGAACCGCGTGCAGAGCGTGCGCCTTTCCATCGAACAAGCCGGCGAGGGCACCCACGGGGCGGCGCTGGCCAGCGATGCGTTCTTCCCGTTCCCCGACAGCATCGAAACCGCCCATGCGGCGGGGGTCACGGCGGTGATCCAACCCGGGGGCAGCAAGAAGGACGGGGACGTCATCGCCAAAGCCAACGAATTGGGAATTGCGATGATTCTCACGGGCCGGCGACATTTCCGTCACTAATACCGGTACACTAGACGAACTGAGAGGTTTGTATGGCCGTTAAGAACCAGAATGACCTGATTGTGTCCGTCACTGCCGGAGTGCTTGCACTCGGCACGGCCGCCGCTTTCTATTTCACTAAGCCCGAACCTGAACAAAAGCCGAATCCGGCCCAGGTCGTCATTACGGATGCCGAGATCAAAGCGGCCAGCGTGGTTTACACCAATAGCATTTCGCCTTCGGGTGCCAACGGCGGTCAAGCCGGCGGCGGTGCTCCGCGCAGCGGCTTTGGTGGCGGCGCGGCTCCGGCGGGTGGTGGTGCAGCTCCGGGTGGCGGAGCGGCTCCGGCACGACAACGTCCGGGTCTGGACTCCACGTCGGGCTAAGTTGTACTGAGGCTAGGCCTCCGGAACCCGTTGGGAGACCAACGGGTTCCTTTTCTGTCTTTCGTCGGCCATACTTAGAGTTCAACCCCTTGTCACTTTGGCGCCTCCTAACACAACGCTTTTCGCGGGATATCGGCATCGATCTCGGTACCGCGAATACGCTTGTGTTTATGGGGGGGCGAGGAATTCTGCTACGTGAGCCGAGTGTGGTGGCCGTCAACAAAGACACCGGCGAAGTCATTGCCGTAGGCACCGAAGCCAAGCGCATGCTGGGCCGCACCCCCGCCAACATCGTGGCTGCCCGCCCGCTCAAGGACGGGGTGATCGCCGATTTTCTGCAAACGCAGAAGATGATTGACGGCTTCATCAAACGCGCCAAGACGGGAACGGTGTTGCGGATGACCGTGGTCGTCGGCATCCCGAGCGGCGTGACGGAAGTCGAGCGCGACGCGGTGCTGGATGCGTGCCGCCAAGCCGGGGCGAACGAAGCTTTTGTTATCGAAGAGCCGATGGCGGCTGCCATGGGCGCGGGCTTGCCGATTGAAGAGCCGATCGGTTCCATGATCGTCGACATCGGAGGCGGCACCACCGAGGTGGCCGTCATCTCTTTGGCGGGGATCGTGCATTCGGAGTCCGTTCGAACTGCTGGCGACGAGATTGACGATGCCATCACGGCCTATGTGCGCCGCGCCTACAACCTGACGATTGGGGAGCGCACCGCCGAGCAGATCAAGATTGAAGTCGGCAGTGCGGCGCCGCTCGAGCAAGAGCTGGAGATGGAGATCCGGGGCCGTGACCTCATCAGCGGCTTGCCCCGTAGTGCCGTCGTCACCAGCGAGGAAATTCGTCAGGCGATTGCCGACCCGGTACGCGAAATTGTTGAGGCGGTGAAGACCACTCTCGAAGCCACGCCTCCGGAACTTGCCGCCGACTGTATGCACAACGGCATCGTGCTGGCAGGCGGCGGAGCCCTCCTGCGCGGCCTCGACCGGCTGCTGACTCAAGAAACGGGAATGCCCGTTCACATCGCGGATAATCCGTTGGACTGCGTTGCGATTGGCACGGGGCGAATGCTGGAAGAGCTCTCGAATCCGAATCTGCGACGTATGCTCGAACGGATGTCACGCGGGTGAAAAAGCGCCGCCGCCTCAGCCCCGATACGGTCTGGTTGATCCTGGCCCTGCTCATGGGCATCGGTTTGGGGCGCATGCAAACGGTGGCCCGCGGCAATCAATCCGTAGACCCGGTGACGCGCATGGTGCGTGCCGTTTTTCTTCCGGCGGGCTCGGGTTTGCGGCCCATGATTGAGGGGCCAGCCATGTTCTTCCGTGGCATCGGTTCCGCCGGGCAAGTTGCCCAGCAGCAGCAAACCATTGCCCGTCTCCAGGCCGCGATGGAGGTTTACGCCGCCGAGGCCGCCGAGTGGCAACGCAGTTACGAGTCGCTGGCCAAGCAGCAACAGGGCCCCAACTACGGGCGCATTCGCGTGCCCGTCCAAATCTTGCTTTACTCTCCCTACCGGGCCACCATTACGCTCAGCAAAGGGAGCAATGATGGCATCGAAGTCGGCCAGGGCGTGGTAGCGGATGGCGGTCTGCTGGCGGTGGTCACTCAAGTGGACGCGGGCCGGTGCCAAGCCGCCCTCATTACCAGCAGCAGCCAGGCGGTGGGCGCCGCCCTGCGCACCGAACCCCCGGCGGTGGGCCTAGTGCGCGGCGAGTCCTCGCAGCGCCTCATCTTTGAATACACCCAGCCCGTGGCCATCAAGCCGGGCTCGGTGATTGTGACGTCAGGATTCTCGGAGCACATTCCGCCGGGCGTGCCCATCGGGTTTGTCACTGAATCCAACAAGGACCGCGATTTTGGTTCATTGCGGGCCTTCTTGGTGCCCCGCGCCAAAGTGGACCGCGTTCGGGAGGCTTGGATCCTTAGATGAACCCGAACATGGGATGGGTGCTGCACGGCATCATGTGGTTCCTTGCGGGCTTGCTGATGGTGGCGTGGCCGGGAGGGGCCTTGTTGCCCGGAGGCGTGGCCGACCCGCTACTGGTGCTCACTCTGCTCATTGCCACGTTTTGCCGTCCGGGTCAGGCGGCCCTGTGGGGCCTCGCCAGCGGCGTGATTGCGGGCGGTATCTCGGGGGGCGACATGGCGGGGCTTTGCCTCAGCCGGATTGCCTTGGCCTTTGCGCTTTCCATGATTGCCCAGCGGGATACGGCGCTCAACAAGGTTCAACGGAGCGTGCTCGTAGGTACGGCGGCCCTGGTGGCCTCCGTTCTTCTGATTCTAGTCTCCCCACCAGCAGAACTTGGCCGCGTATTTCAGGCTACACTCATGGCGGCCTTGATCAATGTTGCTCTGGCGTTTGGGTTCACCCATATCCTGCAATATTGGTTTGTGCGTCGGGTGTTCTAAAAAGACATGAGCGGTCATCGCGTTCTTCAAATGGCGCGCCAGCAATTGGCGATGGCGTCCCAATATCTCAATTTGGATGAGGGTCTTCACCAAGTCCTTGCCCATCCGGTTCGGCAGGTCATCACGGCGTTCCCGGTGGTGCTGGACAGTGGCGAAGTGCGAGTTTTCGAAGGCTATCGGGTTCAGCACAACCTGAGCCGGGGTCCCACGAAGGGCGGCATTCGCTACCACCCCGAGGTGGACGTGGAAGAAGTCACGGCCCTTGCCATGTGGATGACGTGGAAGTGTGCCGTGGTCAATATCCCCTACGGCGGGGCGAAGGGGGCCGTTAAGGTCAACACCAAGCGCCTGAGCAAGCGAGAACTCGAGAAGCTCACGCGCCGCTATGCCACCTCGATCAACAACATCATGGGCGAGCGGAGCGACATCCCTGCCCCTGATATCGGCACCAACGCGGAGGTGATGGGCTGGATCATGGACACCTATTCCATGCAGGCCGGCTACACCGTCCCGGGCGTGGTGACGGGTAAGCCGCTGGAACTGGGCGGATCGGAAGGTCGCGTGGAAGCCACCGGCCGGGGCGTCGTCGTCACCGCCGCCGAAGGCTGCAAGAGCCTCGGCACCAGCCTCAATGGGGCCAAGGTGGTCGTGCAGGGCTTCGGGAACGTGGGTTCTGTGGCCGCCCGGCTGGCGGAGCAAGAAGGGGCCATCATCGTGGCCGTCAGTGACGCGGTGGGCGGCATCTATAACCCCAAGGGCTTGCCGATCAACGAGCTGTACCACCGGTACAGCGGCGTGGAAGGCGGCGTGCGCAACTACACCGAGTGCGAGCAGATCACCAACGAGCAACTGCTGGAACTAGACTGCGACGTGTTGATGCCGTCGGCCATCCAAGAACAGATCACCGTGGCCAATGCCGACAAGATCAAGGCGAAGCTAGTGGTGGAAGGCGCGAACGGCCCGACCACCCCAGAAGCGGACAAGATCCTGTACGACAAGGGTGTGCTCGTCATCCCCGACATCCTGGCCAACGCCGGGGGCGTGGTCACCAGCTACTTCGAGTGGGTGCAAGACCTGCAGAACTACTTCTGGGAAGAAGCGCAGGTCAACGACCGCCTCAGCAACATCATGCGCCGCAGCTACCACGCGGTGTACGAAACCATGAACCAGCACAAGGTGGATATGCGCACGGCCGCGATGATTATTGCGGTGCAGCGCGTGGCCGAGGCCACCACCATGCGCGGCATCTTCCCCTAAGGGGTCGAGGTCAATCGATCAGCCCGGTGCTTCTCAGAGGCGCCGGGCTTTTCTTTTGCCCACGCGGGGCGTGGTAAAACGCCATCGTCATGTCCGCGCCTTTGGCTCCCTCGCAGCTCTTCCTTTTGAAGCGACAGTTCTTCAAGTTTGTGGGGGCCAACTTCCGAATTTATGACTCCGGGGGCAACTTGGTGGTGTTCTGCCACCAGAAGGGGTTCAAGCTCCGCGAAGATATCACGCTCTACGCTGACGAGGCCATGCAACGCCCGTGGATTGGCATCAAGGCGCGCACCATCATGGACTTCAGCGCCGCCTACGACGTGGTGGACCTGACCACGAACCAGAAGCTCGGCGCCTACAAGCGCAAGGGGTGGTCATCCATCATCCGTGACGAGTGGATTGTGATGGACGCCAACGACGTGGAGATCGGGCGCATCACCGAAGATAATCAAGCTCTGGCGCTGGTGCGGCGCTTCCTCACCGCCCTCATCCCGCAGAACTTTGACCTCCGGCTGAACAACGGGCAGCGTGTGGTGGACCTCCGGCAGCGGTTCAACCCGTTTGTTTACAACCTGGAGATCGACTTCCGAGAGAACACCAACAACGCCTTTGATATGCGCATGGGGTTTGCGGCGGCGTCGCTGATCGCGGCGATTGAAGGGCGGCAAGCGGGCGGCTAGGCGGAGTCCTAGTCTCGTTTGAACTCGGGTATCATCTTGTTTCCCGGTTGCGCAGGTGGTGAAATTGGTAGACACGCTACCTTGAGGTGGTAGTGCTCACAAGGCGTGAAGGTTCGAGTCCTTTCCTGCGCACCAAATCTTGTTCCGCATCATGACAAGTATCCCCTTGGTCCATGCGGATATCCGCCAAGCTCGCACCCCCGATAAGCGACTTTACAACGATCCGGGTGTGTACCAACAGATTCTGGAGCGCGTGTTCGTGCCCAGTTGGCAGTGGGTGGGCGATACCGACCAGGTGAAGGTGCCCGATGCCGTGTGGCCCTGCACGATGCTGGAAGGCAGCCTGGATGAGCCCCTGGTTTTCACCCGCGACCGCAACGACCAGGTGCACTGCCTCAGCAACGTTTGCACGCACCGGGGCATGGTGGTGTGCGAGGCGGCGGGGCACGAGCGATTCTTGCGATGCCGCTACCACGGTCGGCGATTTGGGCTGGATGGGCAGTTCCAGTTTATGCCCGAGTTTGACCAAGTGGTGGATTTTCCGAGCGAAGCTGACCATCTCCCGCGCGTCCCCTACGCGACGTGGGGGCGACACCTGTTTGCCTCTTTG
This sequence comes from Chthonomonas sp. UBA2785, assembly GCA_002352215.1. Classification (GTDB taxonomy): domain Bacteria; phylum Armatimonadota; class Fimbriimonadia; order Fimbriimonadales; family Fimbriimonadaceae; genus JAHBTC01. The sequence goes on from DEIB01000012.1 coordinate 54,928, forward strand.
CGCCCCGAGGCCGCCATCGAAACGGTCATGCGCGAGATGCAAGACCTGGTGGGGTGGATGGACTTGGCGACCTTCGAACCTGAACCCAGCCGCACGCGGGACTACCTGGTGCGCGCCAACTGGGCGCTCTATGTAGATAACTACCTCGAAGGTTTTCACATTCCGTTCGTTCACGCCGACCTGAATGCAGTGCTGGACTACGGCGCCTACCAAGTGGAGCGATTCCCCTACGGCGTGCTCCAGGTGGCCATCGGCAACGAGGGCGAGGATTGCTTTGACCTCCCGGCCGGGCACCGGTTTGCGGGGCAGCGCGTGTCGGCGTTCTACTTCTGGGTGTTTCCCAATCTCATGTTCAACTTCTATCCGTGGGGGCTCAGCCTCAATATCGTGCGCCCGCTGGGCGTGGACCGAACTCGGGTGTCGTTCATTGGCTACGTAAAGGATGCGAGCCGGATGGATGTGGGGGCGGGCGCGGCCCTGGACCGCGTGGAACGGGAAGATGAGGTGGTGGTGGAGTTAGTCCATCGTGGGCTCAAGAGCCGCAACTATCAACACGGGCGCTACAGCCCGACCCAGGAGGTGGGCATTCACCACTTCCACCAGCTGCTCACGGCGCGGCTACAGGGTTAGTTCTTAAAGATCCAACCTTCGTGGTCTTGGCGGTGCATGGGCTGCACGGGGCCGGGTTCGGCTTCCAGGATCAGCTGCTCCAGCATCGGCAGCATGGTGCTCAGCCGCTCTAGGGTGTCCGTCATCTCCAGCAAGTACTGCTTCTGCCGATCGTCTACATGCAGCAGGCTCGCGACCTGGAAGGAGAGTACGGTGGGGTCCTCGTGCAGGCGCACCTCGGCGACTTTCATGTCGAACTGCGCGAAATGGCCTTCGAAGTACTGCTTGAGATACTCGCGGGTTTTCAGGACGAGGGCATCGCAACGCGGGCTGTCTTCTACTTCCATTTCCACCACGCGCTCGACTTGCCCGACGAGGTAGGGGCGGTCGTCATCCATCCGCCGTATGCGGAAGCGGCGCTGCCCCACCACCTGCACGGCGAGAGTGCCGTCAGCGTTTGTGCGGACATCCACAATGCGGACAGCCGTGCCCACCATATAGGGTTCGGCCTCGCCTCCTACCTCCGCGCCTTGCCGAATCAAAACAATTCCAAACCCCGTATCTTCTTCGGAGCAATATTGGATCAGTTCTCGGTATCTACTCTCGAAGACGTGCAATTGCAGGGGTGCGTATGGAAAAAGCACCGTATGGAGAGGAAACAGCGGCAACGGTTCCAAGTGGCCGCCCATGGACCCCAATATACCGCCAGGGAACCTGGCCCGAAACAATCCCGTCTGGCAGGTATGATGAAGGCCCCGCCTGGGCTTTTTTCAGCCACGGAGAGGAATGAACACGAACGCCATGACTGACGATCGCGACGCGCTACTAAAGCGAATCCATGACCTGGAATCGCAACTCGCCCAGGGGAACACCAGCTCGGCCACGCCCCCGTCGTCGCCCGCCAGCCCGGAAACCCCCATGGAAGTGGCGCCGCTGCAAGACGGTGAATCCACCCTCCGCCGCCTCGTACAGCGTATCGCGATGATCCTGCAGGCGGAAAAGATCGTGGTCATGTTCTTCGATCAAGAGCAGGGTGAACTGATCGCGATTCCGCCCAGCCACGGCGTTGAGATTGAGAAGCTCAACCTGTTCCGTGTGCGGGCCACGCAGGGTGTTTCGGGCGAAGTGTTCCGCTCGGGCGAGCCGCTTTTGTTCCATGACGCGCCGAACGACAACCGCACCAAGAAGGATCTCGTGTCGTTGCTTCACGTGACGAACGGGATTACCGTACCGCTCATTATCGAAAAGCGGGACGAAGAGAACCGCGTGGTCGAGCGCAACACCATCGGGGTTCTGCACGCCTTTAACAAGCGCCACGGCGACGACTTTAACGACGAGGACGTGCGCCTGCTGGAGCGCATGGCCAAGAACGTTGGCTCCATCATCGCCAACCTTCAGCTGTACCGAGAAGTGGTGGAAGAGCGCGAAGAGCTCCTCCAGACCTTCGAATCCATCTCCACCGGTCTCATCCTGGTCTCCCCGCAAGAGAAGATCAGCCAGATGAACTCGGCCGCGCGCCACCTGTTCGGGATCGAAACCGACGACGTGCTGGGCAAGTCCATCCACGACATCATCCCGAGCGAAGAGGTCTGCAAGTTCCTCAAGGACGGGGTGAACGGTTCGGCGCAAGAGATTTCCGAAGTGACGGTGATGCCGCAAGGTGTCGAACGGCACTACACGATCCAGGGCGCAGCGGTGAAGAACGAGGAAGGTAAGAGCCTCGGCTATGTCACCATTCTCAATGACATCACCGACCAGAAGAACCTGGACCGCATGAAGTCCTCGTTCGTCGCCATGGCCTCGCACGAGCTGCGCACGCCGCTCACCGCCATCAAGGGCTTTACGTCCACGCTGCTGATGGACGACGACTTCACTCGTGAAGAGCAGAAGGAGTTCCTGAGCATCATCGAGCAGGAATGCGACCGCCTCCGGCGCCTCATTGACGACTTGCTCAACACGGCCCGCATCGAAAGCGGCCAGTCGCTCAAGCCGGACTACTCGCGCTTTGCCCTGGGCGAAATGCTCGAGAAGGTGGTGATGGTGCAACGCCAAGCCAGCATGAAGCACCACGTCTTCGGCAAGTTCAACGACAACCTGCCGGAAACCGTGATTGGCGACAAGGACAAGTTCGACCAGATTCTCACGAACCTGCTCAACAACGCGATCAAGTACTCGCCCGAAGGTGGGGACGTGGTGGTACACGCCTTCCGCGATGGCGACGAAATCGAGGTGTGGGTGGAAGACCAAGGGATCGGGATCCCGGCCGAGCATCTGAGCAAGGTATTCGAGAAGTTCCACCGCGTGAACAACGAAGACAACCGCAAGATCTACGGAACGGGCCTCGGCTTGTTCTTGGTCAAGCACTTGGTGGAGGACGTCCACCTGGGCCGCATTTGGGTCGAATCCGAAGTCGGCAAGGGCTCGTTCTTCAAGTTCCGCATGCCGATTGAACTCGACATCGAGAAGGCCAAGGCTCACAACGACTGATGCTGCGCTACCAGGGGGTCGTCTTCGATTTCGACGGCCTTATCTTGGATACCGAGTCGCGCGAGTTTGACTCGTGGAGCGAGACGTTCGCTTCGCTCGGGGCCACGTTGGAGCACAGTGAGTGGATCAAGTGCGTGGGGGCGCCTCCGGGGAGTTGGGATGTTTTTGGGCACCTCGAAGCCTTGATCGGCCCCTACGATCGCCCGCTAGTGGAGCATCAGCGCATGATGCGCTTCCATGAGCTCATGGGCAACCCGCCCGTGCCACGCGCGGGGGTGCGAGAACTGATCGAGGGCCTGCAAGAAGCCGGTATGCCGCTGGCCATTGCCAGCAATAGCGTGTTCGCGTGGATTGACGGGTTCTTGCGGCGGATGGGGTTGCGCGAGGTGTTTCCCGTCATCATGTCGCGGGATGTGGTGGGGGTGTGCAAGCCCGATCCGGCCAGCTTTTTGGCGGCGTGCCGCGCCTTGGGGTTGCCCCCGTCCTCGGTTCTCGCCTTTGAAGACAGCCAGAACGGCGCGCTCGCCGCGCGGGCGGCGGGGATGGACGTGGTGGTGGTACCGAACCCCGTTACCGAAGGCACGATTGTGGGATTTGAGCCTCGCGCCAGCTTCCCGACGGCAGCCGAGATTCTAAGCGCTTAGGGAACGCGGGCCAATTCGGCCTTGAGCGTATCAATGGATTTGATGGCGGTGGGGTCTTCTTGGCCGAGTGCCGCGAGGTCCAGCGAAAGCCAATCCCCGATGTAAGCCAAGCCCACCATGCGCTCGAACAAGGTCTGACCCGGGGCGCACAGCTCGTAGGTGGTCATGGTGCCTTCGGTGAGGCGGGCCGTGACCTGGCTACGGGTCAGCATCTTGGCGCTAACTTCACTCACATAGAGCGCCACGGTGGCCCACTGCGCGGCCTGGTGGTGGGCGCCTTCGCGCCCTACGATATCGTTGTGGCAGAGCTCGGGCTGGGCGCTGGCAAAGGCCATGCGCTTGGCGTTTTCGTTGATCTGCCCCTTCACCCGGTTGGCCACGCGGGCGGCGGCGGCCCCTTGGCCGTCCAGCAGGATTAAGCGATTGTGAAGATTTTTGGCGAGTTCTGCCGTGGGGCTGGCTTCGTTCTCCGGGCCGCACTGGGCGCGCACGCCATCTAGCACGGCAAAGAATGCATCCCAATCCACGGCTGAAAGCAAGCCAAAGTGGGCGCACACGTGCACGATGGGCACCAGCAGATAGCCGAGAGCGCTACGCGGCGGCTGGCCACCGGGAATGGTGATGAGGGGGAAACCTTCTTGGCGGGCGATCTCGCTGATTTGGCCGCCGCTGCTGATGACAAACGGCATGGCCCCGCGTCGGCGCAGGTCGGCAAAGGCCGCAAGCGTTTCTTCGGTCTGGCCGCTATAGGAACAGACGAAAGCGAGGGTGCCCGGCCCCACCCAATTCGGCAAACTGTAATCGCGGTTGACCTGGCACGGCACGCGGCCTTGGTCATCGAAGAGCGCGGCCACAAAGTCGCCGCCGGCGGCACTGCCGCCCATCCCGGTCACCAGGATGTTGTCGGGCCGAGGTTGACCCGGAGGAAGAGGGGTGGATTGAGCAATCGCGAGTGCCCGACGACACTGATCGGGGAAATCCTCGACCAACCCCACCATGTTGTGGGGGTCGTGCGCCGTCAGGAACTCGCGACGAGACATGCTGGCTTTTGGGAGGGCTTAGTCGTCTTCGAACGGATCGAAGTCGTCTTCCGACGGAGCCGGGCCACGGGAGGCGCCGCTGGTGCGGGCCGGGGTGGCGCGACCGCCGCCGTTGCCGCCGCCCATATCGCCTTCCTCACGCGGACGATCGAGGCCTTGAACGTTGTCGGCGATGATGCTGATGGCTTCGCGGTTGTTGCCATCGCGATCTTGGTACTTGCGGTGCTCCAGGCGGCCATCCACGGCCACGAGGCGACCCTTGGAGAGGTACTGGCTCACGTAATCAGCGGTTTGACCGAAAGCGGAGATGCGAAACCAGTTCGGTTCCTGCTCTTCGTCCCGCTTGCCGCGGCGCTTGTCCACCGCGAGGGTGAAGTCCACCACCTGCATGCCGGTGTTGGTCTGGCGCAGTTCGGGGTCGCGGGCCAGTCGTCCAATCAGGACGACTCGGTTGATGCTCACACGGCCTCCATCAAGAAGATGCGCAGCCGCAGGATGTCATCGGAGATCATCATTTGGCGCTTGAGCTCGTGCTGAATCGCGGGGGTGCCCGAGAACTTCATCAGGATGTAGGTGCCGTCGCGGTGGCCCTTGATTTCAAACTCCAGGCGTCGGGTTTCCCACTTGCCGGCTTCTTCCACGGTGCCGCCGAGCTTCTCGGTGACTTCCTTCCAGCGGTTGGCAATGGCGGACACTTGGTCATCGGTCAGGTTGGCCGCAACGATATAAAGCGCTTCGTAGTTTCGCATGTTTGCTCTCTCTGGGCTTTCTCAGGTCGCCGGAGCGGCCATAGAGGACGGCGATTCAAGTCGCCGCAGAGAGCCCGTTTGAATCCGTTAGGATACCAACCTCTGCTGAAGGGTGCGGGGCCTAGCCCAAAACGGTACCGTTGACCCGCAATCGGAAGGTGTAGCCGAAGGTTTCGCAAGACCGGCGACACATGATCATGCGGCTCAGGAAGATCTCGAAGTACTCCATCACCGTAGCAAAGGTGGCGTCAATTTCGAGGGTGAGCTCGATGGTTTTGTCTTCGTTTAGCATCTCCACGCGGCTGCGCTGGACGGCGTAGTTCACCCGGTCGTGGATGTCGAAGGTCTCCAGCATCGGGTTCTGCACGCGGGAGAAGTGCACGTCGCTCTTGTCCGCCACGATGAGGGCGGCGCTCATCACGCTCACGGGCTGGCCGACGAGTTCTTCGTGGTTGCCGATGGCCCCGAGGATCGGCGCGATCTCGGCGGCGTCCATGCCCATCTCGTTCAGCAACGTGAACGCGATGTTGGCCCCGCTGATCGGGTGGTCGTGGCGGTTGATGACGTTGCCGATGTCGTGCAGGTGGGCGGCGATCATACCGAGTTCAACTTCGCGGGGCGGGCGGCCGAGGCCCTTGAGAATGGACTTGGTGATGCCCGCGACGATGCCGACGTGGCGGTGGCCGTGCTCGGTGTAGCCCATGGACTTGAGGAGTTCATTCGCGCCGTCAATGAGGGTGCGCACCTTGGGGTTGGCCTTCACGTCTTCCAGCGTGAGCGGGCGGGCGGTGCCTTGCGACGTGGGGATCACGGTGTCCATGTGTGTTCAGACTACTTGAAAACGCCGAGTGTTGTGCGCGGGCTGGGTGCCGAAAAAGAATGGAGCCCTCGACGGGAATTGAACCCGTGACCTCCTCTTTACCAAAGAGGTGCTCTACCTCTGAGCTACGAGGGCTTGCGCGGGGGAGAGGATACCTGCAACCCCTGGCGGATGGGCCAACCTGGTCCCGTGGAGGATTATCGGTTTAGAGCGGGCCCGGCTTCACCAGTTCGTAGCCCGTACTTCGCCCGCCCGCTCCATCTAGGCGCAAGACTGACTTGTCTACAAGGTCATTCAGGTCGCGGGTAGCGGTTGCTGCTGAGCAGTCGCATAAGCGAGAGTACTTGCGGTTCGTCATGCGGCCCTCCCACCCCATCAGCATGCGAGAGACGGCCTTTCGTTGCCGGTCGTTGAGCGAAACGTCCTTGATGGCTTGCCAGAACTGTGCCCTCCCGATCGCCTGACTTACGGTTTCTGTGGCTGCATCAAGCGTCAGGTTCAGAATTTCCAAGTACCAATCCAGCCATGCCGTGTAATCGAGATTTCCCTTCTGTGTGGCTTCCAGGATATCGTAGTACTCCTTGCGGTGGGCGAGGATTTGGCTGGCCATGCTGTACGGTCGATGTAGGCGCTGATCGGCCCGTGCGAGGAGCAAGTCCATGATGTTGCGCCCGATGCGGCCGTTGCCGTCATCGAGGGGGTGAATCGTCTCGAACCAGAGATGAGCGACGCCCGCTTTGAGAATGAGGCTCTCTTCGTTTTTGTCCTCAACCCAGGTAAGGAACTGAGACATTTCGTGGGCGACTCGGTCGGAATGAGGGGCGACAAAGTGCACGACTTCACGGCCACGGTTTTGTGATGCCACCACCATTGGGCCGTCCTCGTCGGTGCGCCATTGCCCCACTTTGACCGGGCCATAGGCGTTGCGTCCCGTGGGGAACAGGGCCGCGTGCCACCGAAAGATTCTTTCCTCGGTCAGCGGAAGATCGTATTGATGCGCGGCATCGAGCGTCATCTCCACCAATCCGTCGACGTAATGGTCGGTGGAAGCCAGCCCGCCTCGATCCACTCCAAGGCGCCTCGCGACTGAACTCCGCACGGACTCGGGATTCAATCTTTCTCCTTCGATGGCGCTGGACTTGACCAGTTCTTCGGTCAGAGCCGCAACGTCGTGTTCCTGCTTTTCATCCAGACCGATGGCTTCGAGGATGCCAAACAGCCGACCCCGGGCCAGGTTCACTCGTTCGAGGCTTGGCAGAAGGGTGGTGGCGTCGTATCGGTAGCGCGGCCACTGTTTGCGTTCGTGGATGTAAGTGGGCACTGATGAGATTATGACACTTATTCTCCTCAAAAATAGAGGAGAATAAGGCCTCTATTCTCCTCACGGACCTTCAAGCAGGTTTCAGATACAGGCAATACGGCATTCGAGTTAAACCGTAATCTCCTCAAATGGAACAGAGGGAAGATGGATGCCGCCGAGAATCGAAAGGCTCAGAAGAGTAGCGGCAGGTCAGGAACGATGGTGGGGAGTGCAGGATTCGAACCTGCGAAGGCTCTCGCCGACAGATTTACAGTCTGTTCCCATTGGCCGCTCGGGCAACTCCCCAGACCTGAACGCGAATGATACCTGCCCTATCGTAGGGCGGACGGACGGCTAGGGCCAAACCCCGCCATAATGCAGATATGCCAGAGTCCACGCTCACGCTTCTCTACGCACTACACCGGGTGGATGAGCGTTTGCTAGACCTCCAAGCTCAGGCAAACAACCTCGATACCGGGCAGAAGGAACTCGCCCAGGCCAAAGCCGAACAGAAGGCCCTGGAAGCCCTAACCGCCCAGCGCGACCAAGCCAAGGCCAAACTCCACGAACTGGAAGAAACGGCCCGCCAGCGCCGCGCCCACGCCGAAAAGCAGGAGAAAGAGCTTTACGACGGCAAAGTGGATGCCCGGCAGATTTCGGCCGTCCAGATCGACATCGAGCACAGCCGGGAATTGGCCGACAAAGCCACGGCGGAAGCCGAACCGCTGCGCGCCGAAGTGGCGAACTTGACTGCCCAAGTTGAGGCCGCCACGACCGCTCTCGACGAAGTCAAGAAGTCCATCCTGCGCAAGCGGAAGAAAGCCCAGGCCGTCCACGTGGAGATTGAGGCCGCGTTCAAAGAAGCCCAAGTCGCCCGCGCGCCCAAGGCTGCCGCGGTACCCGCCGAGGCCCTCGCCAAGTACAACGCCATCCGCAAGCGAACCGGAGGCACGGCGATGGCCGTCCTAACCCCGAACCGCACCTGCGGAACGTGCGGCATGGCGGTGGCCGAACGCCTGCGCGATGCCATTCATCGAGACCAAATCACGACATGCGAATCCTGCCAACGCATCCTCATCTTCCCGCTTTCGGACTCGCTGCTGTCGTAGCGGTCAGCCTGGGGCTGAGCGGGTGCGCCAAGTACCCGGATAGTGCGGGGCCGAGCACCGGCACGCGCATCACGGTTCGGTTCCGCACGGATGGCCCCATTCGTACAGGTCTGGAGCCGGGCAGCCCGGGCCTGCCTTACGTCTACATCGTCGCCCTGCGGCTCAGCGAGGACGTTTCCCCCACCACGGATGGCCCGCTGCCGGTGGTCACGCCGGGGGGCAACGGCTTTGTGGCGGGCAACGCCACCCACTACATCCTGTGGAACCCTTTGGGCTCGCCGCAGTACCAAATCTATCAGTTTCGCGATGCCACGCTCAACGAATGGACGCTGACGGGCACGCCGGTGGACACGATTCCGGTGGAAGTAGGCAACCAAGAGATCGGCTTTAGCGTGGACATGAGCCAGCTTGTGCCCCTCGCCGATCTAAACCGCTACCGGTCGGTGCAGATCAACTTGCTGACCATGAACAACACCAATCCCAGCGGCACCGGGCGCCTGTGGGATGCCCTGGGGGATGGGCGGATACCAAGCCAAACCAACCGCTTCTTAACCCTAAGGTTAGATGCGGACCGAGTGTATAGCAATATCTCCGAGGGCAACTTGGAGCCGGTAGGCGACCAAGCCGACCCGAGCCTAGACATCGCCGACTTCACGGTTGCCATTCGCCCCGAATAATCATGCCGCGCGTCTCCATTCTCCTGACCTGTTTTAACCATTTGGATTATATTCAGGAAGCGTGGGATTCCATTCAAGCGCAAACCTACCGTGACTTTGAGGTCATCGCGCTGGATGACGGCAGCACCGACGGCACCCGCGAATGGCTGACGGCGCACGCCGCCGGAGCCCGCATCGAGTTCAATCCCCAAAACATCGGCACCTACGCCACCCTCAACCGGGGTCTGGAACTTGCCGAAGGGGAGTTCATCGCGGTCTTCAACGACGACGATGTGTGGGGGCCAGAAAAGCTGCAGCGGCAAGTGGAGGCGCTCGATAAGAACCCCCGCGTGGGCCTCGTTCACACCAGCGGCTGGTTCATCAATGGCCGCAGCGAACGGCACCCCGACCCGGCCCCGCTGGGCTTTCCCTGGCCCAAAACGGGCAATGGCGACCAACTCGCCACACTGGTAGACCACAACCAGATCATCACCAGCAGTGTGCTGTTCCGGGCGGCCTGCGCGGAGCAAAGCGGCCCCTTCGATCCCCAGTTTTACGGCTGCGGCGACTGGCAAATGTGGCTTCGCATTGCCCGCGGATGGGAAGTGGCCCACGTGGATGAGCCGCTGACGTTCTACCGCGTGCACGACACTAACGCGGCCCGCAACACCACCAAGATGGACGAGGACAGCTGGCGCATTCGGGAGTGGATCACCACCTGGGAAGGCACCGAAGACAAGTCGCGCCCCCGGCTCGACGATGCCTTTGCCCACAACTGGGTTTGCCTGGGCACGGAGCGCGCCCTACGTGGCGACCTTAAGGGGGCGCGCCAAGCGTACGGAGAAGCCATCCGCCGCCGGCCCACCCGCGCCAAGTCTTACGCCCGCTACTTGGCGACGCTGCTTACGCCGAAGGTCGCCCGTCAGTGGCGTTAGCGTTCAGGCCAAACCGCGAGAAGAACGTCCAGTAAGCCGCCAGCAAGATCGTGCCCACCACCACCTTGAGCGGCTGGGGCACCGCCGGAGAGAAGCTAAAGAACCCTTCAATCGGGGCGGCGGTAAAGATCAAAACGAGCCCCACGATGAGGAGCGTAAAAGCGTCCTTGCCGGCTTCTTTCAGCGCATCCACGCGGCGGCGGTTGCCGGGCCGGATAATCGCCCATCCCATCACAAACCCGGACGCGGCCGTGATGAAAATCCCGCCGATTTCGGGGACCCCGTGCGGATAGATCGAACTGAGCATGTAGCCGAGGCGCCCCACTTGGTTGGTTTCGTAGGATAGCGCTCCTATGACCAGCCCGTTCTGCCACATCGACGCAATGGTCATCAGTCCGCCAGAGGCCAAACCGAGGCTAGCCGAAGCCACCCCGACGCGGGGGTTGTTGGTGGCGTAGAAGGCGCTCATGGCCATGCTTTCGCTGAACGTGCGAGCTTCTAGGTCGCCCGATGTCCAGGCTTCAAAGGCCATCTCCATCTCCGGCGGCACCAAGAGCGGGCGCAAATCCGGCCGAGCCCCAATCAGGAAGTACGCGGCAATCCATCCCGCAAAAAAGAGGGCGGCGGCCAGGCCGATAAAGCCAGCCCGGCGGCGGACGGTATCGGCACCAGTCACCAATCCGCTGCGGATCATCTGTAGCCATCGGCGTTGTGGCGAGCGATACAGGACCGCGTAAGCCCGCGACACCGCGCTATTAAGGAAGCTTACGACGTCGGGGTTGGTGGGGCGAGCAGCCAAGAAAGCTAAGTCCCCTGAGGCCTGGCGGTAAAGCCGTACGAACTCCACCATTTCTTGGCTAGTGAGGGTCTTAAACCCAACGTCAGCCTTGGCGGTGAGTGCCGCCAGCCGTTGCCACGCGGGTAGGCGCCGCTGGATGAGAACTTCTTCCGTCATGGCACCTCAAACGAGAATACCAAATCAGGTCTAGAGGCCCGACAAATCGTTGCGCCCGCATCCGTCCGGGCCGATCCGGCATATGAAGCCATAATAGGCAGACTTCATGCCGAAACCCAGGCTTGAATCCTCCGGGGATGTGCCCAGCTACCTGGGCAATCTCACGCGTGCACCGCTTCTCAGCTATGAGGAGGAAGTCACCCTTGCGCGCGCCTCGCAAGCCGGGGACGAGAAAGCCCGGAAACGACTCATCGAGTCGAACATGCGCCTGGTCATCAATATTGCCCGCACCTACATGAACGGTGCCGTACCGCTGGAGGACCTCATCCAAGAAGGGGCGCTCGGCCTCATGCGGGCGGTGGAACGGTTTGATATTGATCGTGGGTTTCGGTTCTCCACCTACGCCACGCACTGGATCCGGCAGTCCATCCTGCGGGCACTGGACAACAAGGGCAAAACCATCCGGGTGCCGGCGCACGTGCAGCAAATGCTCCGCCGTATTGAGCGCGAGCGCGACCAATATCTGGCGCAGATGGGCCACGAAATTTCGCCCGAGCTACTGGCCGAACGGGTGGGCATGGATGTGGAGAAACTGCGCACCTTGCTGAGCAACCAGACGGAACTTTTGAGCCTGGATGCCCGCACCAAAGGCGGCGAGGGCATCACCCTGGGGGCTACCATCCCCGACGAAGAGATCAATAGCCCTGAGTATCTGCTTCTCAGCGAAGAGCTGTGGGAGCAATTTGAGGACTGCTTGAACGAACTGACCGAGCGCGAGGCTGAGGTGATTCGGATGCGCATGAACAACGGCAACTCGGTGCATTTTCGAGAAGAGATGGCCCGACATCTGCGACTCAGCCAAGAGCGCGTGCGGCAACTCGAGATCACGGCCATCCAAAAATTGCGCATGATCGCCCGTCAGCGTCGGTTGGCGGAGTTTCTGCCCGATACCGGGATACAATCGCTCTAGAAATGGCTTGCGCGCTTGACATCAACGCGATCATGAAGGTGTTGCCGCACCGCTATCCCATTTTGCTGGTCGACCGCATTCTGGAAGTCGAGCCGGGGATGCGTTGCGTGGGCATCAAGAACGTCACGATCAACGAGGGTTTCTTCCAAGGTCACTACCCCGGGCAGCCGATTATGCCGGGAGTGCTCATCGTCGAGTCGCTTGCGCAGTGCGGGGCCGTGATTTTGCTAAGCCAGGATTCGTATCGGGGCATGGTGCCTGTGATCGGGGCCATTGACAACGTCAAATTCAAGCGCCAAGTCGTGCCCGGCGATCAGCTCCGACTCGAGATCGAGTTGCTGTGGATCAAGAGCAGCATCGGACGCATCAAAGGGGTCGCCACAGTGGATGGTCAGCTCGCGGCCCAAATGGAGATGACGTTCAAACTAATTGCCACCGGGGGCAACGAAAACGGTGGCTAGGATCCACCCGACGTCCGTCATAGACCCTCAAGCGCAGATTGCCGAAGATGTCGAAATCGGGCCTTACTGCGTGGTCCACGCCAATGTGAAGATTGGGGCGGGCTCGAAGCTGGCCAGCAACGTCACCGTGATTGGCGGAACGACGATCGGCGAGCGCAATGTCATTGAGCAAGGGGCCGTACTGGGCGGCGACCCGCAGGACCGGAAGTATGCGGGCGAACCGACTTACCTGGTGATTGGCGACGACAACGTCATCCGGGAGTACGTCACCATCCACCGTGCCACCGGCGAAGGCAATACGACCACCATTGGCGACCGCAACTATTTGATGGCCTTTGTGCATGTGGGGCACAACTCCACCCTCCACAACGACATCACTTTGGCGAACAGCGTGGGCTGCAGCGGTCACGTGACGATTGAAAACAACGTCACCGTGGGAGGGCTTACCGGCCTGCACCAGTGGGTGCGCGTAGGCCGCGCCGCGATGGTCGGCGGGATGAGCCGCATCGTGCGCGATGTGCCGCCCTTTATGATCACCGAGGGCATTGACCAGAAAGTGCGCGACATCAACGCCGTGGGCCTGCGCCGGTTGGGCATCACCCAAGAAGGCCGACTGGCCCTGCACAAGGCCGCGAAGCTCTTGTTCCGCAGCCAAATCCCACTGAGCGAGGCGCTGGAGATTGTGCAGCGTGAAGTTAAAATCACCCCCGAAGTCCAAGAGCTCATCACGTTCCTAGAGCGGCTCTACAAGGGCAAGATGGGGCGCGGCGACCAGCCGTAAGGGGCGAGCAAGGTGTCGGAGATTGGCACCCTGGCCGCCGTGCAGCGCGCGGGCGCAGATGCTCTCACCCAGGTGGGGGCAGGCGTGCACACGCGAGTTTTCTTTAGCGCGGGGGAAGCCAGCGGCGATGCCTATGCGGCCGAACTCGCTTCCCGCATCGGCGAAGCCCGCCCGGATGTGGACCTGGAAGGCGTGGGCGGCCAGCTCAGCCAAGGGGCGGGGGTGCACCTGGTGGCCTCTTCTCAGGATTGGGGTGCAGTGGGCATCATCGAGAGCCTCAAGGTCGTGCCGCAGGTGTGGCAGGGCTACCGCGCGGCGGTGGCGCACCTCCGGCGGGGGCGGCCGGGCTTGTTTGTTCCCATTGATTACGGCTATCTCAATATCAAGCTGTGTCGGCAGGCGCGGGCGCTGGGGTGGCGGGTGGTGTATTTCATCCCGCCGGGCTCGTGGCGGCGCACCAAGCAGGGGGCCGACCTCCCGGGCCTGACCGACGCGATCATCACGCCTTTCTCTTGGAGCGCCACGATGCTGCAAGAGATGGGGGCCAACGCGCATTGGTTTGGTCACCCGCTCCGGCAGATGCTGAAGCAGGTGGACGCCCCAGCGGTGCGATCAGGCATTGCGGTGCTACCCGGCAGTCGCCACCACGAGATTGAGCACAACCTCAAAGCCATTGCACCAGCGCTGAAGGGGCTAAATGTGCCGATCCGATTGGCGCCCGCGCCGAATGTGACTAGCGACGAAGTGGCTCAGGCCTGGGTGCGGGCCGGCGGCGGCGAGTGCGAGGTGGTGCGACCGGCGAGGGCGGCACTCGTGGCCAGCCGCGCGGCGGTGGTGTGCAGCGGCACGGCAACTCTGGAAGCGGCTCTGGCGCTGACGCCCACCGTGGTGACCTATCGCGGACCGTGGACGATGGAGCTGGAGTACCGCATCCGCAAGCCCAAATTCGACTTCATCAGCCTGCCCAACATCCTGCTGCAGCGCGACGCTTTGCCGGAATTGTTGCAGCGGGAGGCGACCCCGGAGGCCATCCGCGCGGCTTTGCTACCCCTACTGGATGACGGCCCCGAGCGTGAAGCCCAGCTCGCGGCGATAAAGGAGGTGCAGGACTTCTGCGGGCCGTCGAACGCCCTTGATGAGTCTGCGAAGATGATTTTGGCCTGGTTGGCCCCACCACTGGAACCATAAATCCGCGCCACTTGTTGAAGAGGGCAACGGACAAAGCCTGATCGCCCGCAAGGAGCGGCCAGCGAGTCCCACCCGGCCAATCGGGGCCTCAAAGAAGGATTTTTGAAAATTTTTCCGCTAGGACCTCTTGAAACCGGTCAGACCAACCGAGAGTCTGAATAGCAGAAGAGCAAGTGAGCGCGGAGCACCACAAAGCGACTCACAAAGCGAGAAGCACACCAACGCGACTAGCCCGGCTGAACAACTCCTCTCCGTTCATCCGGGCCTTTTTTTGCCTGGCGTTTGGTGCGTCCCTTAGAATGGAACCATGCCGCACGGATGGGAAGGGCCCCGCATTCGCTTAGTTCCGCTGGAACGCTCACTTCACCTCGCGGCGATGACCCGCTGGCGGCAAGATCCTGACATCGCGCAGTACCTGGCCGGAGGATGGCGGCTGAAATCGGGGCACGACATGGAGGCTTGGTTCACCGAGATCGAGCAGAAGGAGGACGAGATCCATTTCGCCATCGAAACGCTGGCTGGGGAGCCCATTGGATGGACGGCCCTGCGCGATGTCGACCTGCGGTTGGGGCACTGCGAAACGGCGAGCCTGATTGGAGAGGCGAGTTTGCGGAGGCAGGGCTACGGGCAGGAGGCGGCGCACTTGCGGGCGTACTATGCGTTCGATATCGTGGGGCTGCGGGTGCTCTACAGCGAGCACTACCCCTACAACACCGCCACCCAGCGCATGATGGAGGCCCTGGGGGCGCACGTGTGGGGGATCAAGCCGGAGGCGAATTTCAAGAACGGGCGCTACACGGATGTGGTGTGCACATTCCTTCGGCGCGATATGTGGCGACGCCCGGATTGGCTCCCGGAACTGACATAGAAGAATTTTTGCACTCGTTAACCCTTGTATAGCTAAACTTAAACCACTTATGCGACAGAGCATGTGGTTTTTGTCAGCGGGCTTGTTGCTTGCAGGCTGCGGGGGAGGCAGTGGTTCGCTAATTGGCGGAGGTGGTGCGCCTCTGGCCCCAGATTTTTCGAGAGATGCCGGGGTGACGGCCCGAATAGAAGTGGACCCGGTCACCAACAAGGTGAAGGTCACCAATTTGGATAGCGAAGGCCGAGCCATTTGGCAAGGCAACTCGGTGAAGGTGGAGAGCGCGGAAGTGTTCCAGCTTCCGGGGTCCTCGATCTCCAGTCGCGTGCTGCGCTTGACCTTTAAGAACAACACCCAGATTCCGCTAGGGGATGGGGAGCAGCTGAAAGCCATGCTCACCACGGCGTCGAGTGAGTTCTCGGCCATGACGGAGGCCGGGATTGGCAGCAGCGGCCTCACTGACGGGGCCGTGGCCAGCGCCGCGATTGGCGCGCCGCGCGCGGTGTGGGAAGACGCCGACGGTACGATTTACGTCGCCCAAGGCAGTAGCAATGGCATCCGCCGCATCCGCAACGGCAGCGTGAGCACGATTGGCAGCGGTTACCAGAACGTTTTCGGCATCACCGGTGACCCCAGCGGCAACTACATCTACTTCATCGAACGTGACCGCCACCGCATTATCAAGCTCAAGAAGGACGGGACCGAGGGTTCGGTGCTGGCGGGTGGTCCGGCGGCCGGTGACGGCCTCGGCACCGGCGCGAGCATCCTCTTCAACACCCCGACTGGCATCACCTTCGGAGATAACGAACTCTTCGTTGCTGATCTCGGTAACAACAAGGTCAAGCGGGTGAGCAATCTCACTGGCACGCCGACGGTGAGCCTGGTGGCGAGCGGGATTCCCAGTGCCTACGGCATCAGCTACGGAGAAATCCAAGGCGCCCCGATCCTCGGGGTCACCAGCAACAGCACCGGCCAGGTCTTTGCCGTTGACCCGATCACCAACAAGAGTTCGCTGATCCGCACCCTTGCGGGTGGTGCTACGGGCATTGCCGTCAGCGAAGGCCGTTTCGCCGTGGCCAACAACGTTACCGACACCATCACGGTGCTGCGCGTGCCGAACGGCAGCAACCCCTACGTCCTTGCCAGCTGGGCGCAGGAGTATGTCTCCCCCGGCCCCGCCGGCTTCAAGGATGGTCTTAATCCCACGGCCAACGATCCGCTGCTGGCGGCTCCGGGCAACGGCAACGGCTTCCTCTTTGCGGATACCAACAACCACCGTGTGCGGCGACTGATCCTCCCGAATTTCGTGAGTGGTTCCAGTACCCAACCGGTGACCTTCAGCAATGAAGAATGGACCACCAGCACCGGCCGTGCGGTTTACACCGTGGGCTCCATGCTTCCCAACTCCACCAAGACCCTCGACATCGGGTTTACCGTTCAGTTTGAGGCTTCGATGACGTTCTACGTGACCGTGGCGGGTTCCGGCGTGGCCCCCATCGCCGTTGATGCGGGCACGAACGCCCCGCCTAGCAATGTCTACGGACGTGTCCTAGCGGGCGGAGTCGTCAATTCCAGAAAGGATGGCGTAGGCGCTGGCGCTGGAATCGTTCCTAACGATTTCAACGGGATTGCGGCTTTTTCGAATGGGTCAGTGGTCATTGGCGATAGCAATGTACTGCGGCGATTTAGTCCTGCCGATGGGGCCCTTAAGACGATCGGAAATACCAGTGGCGGGACGACTCCAACGGACGGAATTGGCACATTTGCTCAGTTTCCAGGCAGCATTGATAGCATTGTTGCGGTGGACGATGGCACGATCCTCTTCACTTCGGGGAATCAAATGTGGGCTGGGTTTGGACCGTTTTCTAGCCCCAATGTGCTGCCAGCAACGAGCTTCAGTTTCGTGCGAATTGCCGGAGATGGCGGGAATAGTCCGGGTACTGCCACCGGGGACGGAAACACCGTGCGCTTTTTCAACGCATCTGCGCTCGCCTATGACCCGATTGCATCCACTGTTTATATTTGCGATCAGCAAAACCACCGCATCGTTCGCGGCACCCTGGTAGGGAATAGCATCGCATCCCCTGCCAGTTGGAGCTTCGTGAGTTACGCGGGTACCGGAGCAGGCGGCTTCGCTGAAGGCGGAGTGGGTTCTGCGCAATTTAATCTTCCCGATGGTTTGGCGTTAGGGGATGACAATGCCCTTTACGTGGCGGACTCCAACAACGCTAGGCTTCGCCGGATAAACCTCCTTAACAATACGGTTTCGACAGTGGCGGGTGACGGCACTAACGCGTTTACAGACGGTACGCCGGGACAAGTGTGGATCCCCCGAGGGTTGGCCAGCGATGGGGCGGGCTCCATTTACTTCTATGACTTCTACCGCCTCCGGGTGTACCGTAATGGACGGCTGTATACCATTGCCACCGATGCCGCGGGATCTGTCAGCGATGGCTATCTGGACGGAACCGGGCAGCATCCGCCGAGTCGGTTGGCCGTTAATCCCAAGAGCGGAACCCTGTATTCAGTGACGATATCTAGTATAACGGTCCCTCGGTTAGTGGCTTACGAAGCGGTGGTGCCGTAGCCACAGGGCTCGCCTTATCCTTGCGGCAAGCCTCTCAACCCCTATGCGGGTTGGGGGGCTTTCTCGCTTTGGCCCCCCTTGGTTGACGGCAACCGGGGCCGGTCGCTAAACTCAAACCATGCGGAAAGTGGCGTGGTTGAGTTGTCTTGGCTTGGGTCTCGCGTTAGCGGGCTGCGGAGGGGGGAGCGGTTCTCTCATCGGCGGCACGACGCCCCTGGCCCCCGATTTTTCTCGCGACGCCGGGGTGACGGCACGAATCGAAGTGGACCCCGCCACCAACACCGCCAAGGTCACCAACCTCGGCCCCGAGGGCCGCGCCATCTGGCAAGGCAACTCGGTAAAGGTGGAGAGCGCGGAAGTCTTCCAACTCCCGGGTTCCAGCGTTTCCAGCCGCGTGCTGCGCCTCAAGTTCAAGAACACCACGCGCATCCCGCTCGGCTTGAATGAGCCGCTCACGGCCTCGCTTTCCACCGCTGCCAGCGACTTTTCCGCGATGACGGAAGCCGGGATCGGCACCAACAGCCTCACCGACGGAGCCGTGGCCAGCGCCTCCCTCGGCACCCCCCGCGCGGTGTGGGAAGACACGGACGGCACGATGTACGTGGCCCAGGGGGCCAGCAACGGCATCCGCCGCATCCGCAATGGCACGGTCAGCACCATTGGCAGTGGATACCAGAACGTTTTCGGCATCACGGGCGACCCCCAGGGCGACTGGATCTACTTCATCGAGCGTGACCGGCACCGCATCATCAAGCTGCGCAAGGATGGCTCCGAGGGGGCGGTGCTGGCAGGCGGCCCGGGGGCGGGAGATGGCATTGGCACCGGGGCCAGCATCCTCTTTAACACCCCCACCGGCCTGAGCTACGGCGATGGCAACCTCTACGTCGCGGACCTCGGCAACGGCAAGGTGAAGAAGCTCACCAATATCAATGCGACCCCGGTGGCCACCCTCGCGGCCACGGTGCCGAATGCCACGGGCGTGGACTACGGCATCATCCAGGGCCGCCCCATCCTGGGGGTTACCTCGGGAAGCACCGGGCAGGTCTACGTGGTGGACCCGCTGACGGCCCGCACGGCTTCGATCCGTACGTTGTCCACGGGCATCTTTGGGATTGCCGTGAACGAGGGCCGGCTCGTCATCACCAATCCGAGTACCGACCAGATCACGGTGCTGCGGGTGCCGAATGGCAGCAACCCCTACGTACTGGCCAGTTGGGCGCAAGAGTATGTATCTCCCAGCGTCGCCGGGTTCATAGATGGCTTGAATCCTCGCTTCTCCGATCCGCTTTTGGCCAGCAAGGGCAATGGCAACAGCTTCCTGGTGGCCGATAGCCTGAACCATCGGGTGCGCCGCCTGATTCTGCCGAACTTCGTGAGTGGCTCCAGCACGTAACCGGTGTCCTTCACCAACGAAGAATGGACCACACCTTCGGGCCGAGCGATGTACACCATTGGTCAGCTCAATCCGAATCAAGAAATGACGGTGGACGTGGGCTTCACGGTCCAGTTTGAAGCGGGCATGACGTTCTATGTCACGGTAGCGGGCGGCGGGGTGGCTCCGATTGCCATTGATGCCGGCACCAACGATCTGGCTGAGAACGTCTATACGCGCCTGCTGGCCGGGGGCGAACGGGACTTCTTTGAAGACGGCATTGGTCGCAGCGCGGGTTTCTCTGCGGTCGGTCCGATCCACGCCTTTGATAATGGCAATATCGTCATCGGCAGCGGTCGCAAGATTCGTCGCTATCGCCCGAATGGTCAGGTGGATACAGTCGGTAATGTGTTCAACAATCAAGCCGTTACAGAAGGAAACGGGGAGACATTGGCACTTCCCAACAATGTGGCAGGATTGTCCGCTTCGGCCGATGGCACGAAGCTCTTCTTCTCCTCAGGCAACACTCTCTGGTTTGCGACGGGGGCCTTTAGCAGCCCCGGCGATGCCGCGCCCAATTCCTTCTTTTACTATCGGATTGGTGGGGCGGCCGATAACGCAAGCGGGCTTTCGAATGGCACGGGCGATACCGTCCGATTCAACTTGCCCTTTGGCATCTACTTTGATGAGCCCGCCAAGAAGCTCTACATAGCGGACACCAACAACAATCGCATCGTGGTGGGCTACTGTGGAACAGGGAACTACAGTAACCGCTCGGACTGGAGCTTCCTTACCTTTGCGGGTACGGGGACGTCCGGGTTTGCCGATGCACACTTTGACCTCGCCCAGTTTAGTAACCCCTTCGACATCGAGAAGGGAGGTGACGACAAATTCTACGTTACTGATGTCAATAACAAGCGGCTACGGCGACTCGATCCTGTTACATCGCAGGTCACGACCGTGGCCGGAGACGGCACGAACAACTCCACTGACGGTCAACCGGGGCAGATCACCTTCCCTCGTTTTCTGGCCAGTGATGATGCGGGGACAATCTACTTTACGGACAATGGCGCTCTCAGAGCCTTCCGCAATGGGCGCATTTACACCGTGAACATTAATGTTGGGGGCGGCCTGACCGATGGTTTTACCGACGGGAATGGCCAACAAGCTGCGGACTACATCACGGTGAATAAGAAGACGGGAACGGTTTACACACTGACCGGTACGCCTGTGACTCGACTGCTTTCGTTCGAAGCGGTGGTGCCGTAGGCCAGCACACTCTCTCCCCGGGCCGGTAACCCGGGGAGAGGCGAGACTCATACCACACTGCGTAGGCTCCCGGGGTCCAGCGCACTCACGGGCTTGACCTGGTCGTGGTAAAAGCCTGACATTGACAATTTTCTTAACTCTCGCTACACTAGCGATATGCGTCCGTTTTTGGGCATAAGTTGTTTATCGGTGGGTTTGATACTTGTCGGCTGCGGGGGAGGCAGTGGTTCGCTTATTGGCGGAGGTGGTGCACCTTTAGCGCCAGATTTTTCTCGTGATGCCGGGGTGACGGCTCGGATTGAAGTCGATCCGACCACCAACAAGGTGAAGGTCACGAACCTGGATTCTGAAGGCCGGGCGATTTGGCAAGGGAACTCGGTGAAGATTGAAAGCGCGGAAGTGTTCCAACTGCCGGGTTCCTCGATCTCCAGCCGGGTTTTGCGACTCACGTTTAAGAACAACACGCAGATTCCGCTGGGTCAGAACGAGACTTTGAAGGCGATGCTGACGACAGCCAGCACTGAGTTCTCCGCGATGACCGAAGCCGGGATTGGCAGCAGCGGCCTTACGGATGGGGCAGTAGCCAGTGCCGCCATCGGCGCGCCGCGCGCGGTGTGGGAAGACGCCGACGGCACGATTTATGTCGCCCAGGGCAGCAGCAATGGTATCCGCCGCATCCGCAACGGGAGCGTTTCGACGATTGGGAGTGGCTACCAGAACGTCTTCGGCATCACCGGAGACCCCAGCGGCAACTACATCTACTTCATCGAACG
>DEIB01000042.1 GCA_002352215.1 Chthonomonas sp. UBA2785
TATTTTTACGGGGACGCCCGGAAAGCCGCGAGTTCCGCTTTGGCCTCGGCCCCCACCTTCTCCAGTTCTTCTAGCCACCCCTTCTCGTAAGGCTCCAGCGCCTCCACGATCGTGCGCACCACCAGGTAGTCGCGATACCACTTCTTGTCCGCTGGCACCACGTACCACGGTGCCCCGGGGGCCGCGCACTGGCCCAGCGCGTCGGCGTAAGCCTGCTGATAGTCATCCCAACGCTTACGCTCTTTCCAGTCGCCCACGCTCAGCTTCCAGGCCTTGGTGACGTCCTCTTCGCGGGCCAGCAGCCGCTCCTCTTGCTCCTCCTTGCTGATGTGGAGGAAGAACTTGAGGATGATCGTGCGGTTGGCGGCCAGCATGCGCTCCCAGTCGTTGATCTGGTCGTAGCGGGCGCGCCAGGTCTTCTCCGGCACCAGGTCGTGCACGCGCACCACCAGCACATCCTCGTAGTGCGAGCGATTAAAAATCGTGATCTCCCCCACCCCCGGGGTCTCCTTGTGGCACCGCCAAAGGAAGTCGTGGGCGAGTTCCTCCGGGGTCGGCACTTTGAAGCTGGCGACGTTCACCGATTGGGCGTGGGTGGACTTGAGGATCCGGCGGATGGTGCCGTCCTTGCCCGAAGTGTCCATCCCTTGCAGCACGATGAGGAGCGACTGCTTCCCGGCGAAGTAGAGGAGGTCAAAGAGCTCTTCCAGCCGGTCGCCTAGCCGCTTGGTTTCCGCCTGGATTTCTTCTTTGATCGCGTCCTCGGGGGCTTTAGTCGGGAGCTTGGCAAGATCAAGGGACTGAGGTCGGTCCAGAGGCTGCATGCCCTCATTTTGCGCCCTTTGGGGCGGATAATGGGTTTCTATCCCTCTTGCAGGGTGATCTCACGGCACAAGCCGCACACTTCCGGCATCCCGTACCGGTCGTTGAGATACATCAGCATGCTGCCGTCGCCTTGTTCGCTGATGTCGGTGGTGCCATCGGGGCGGCAGTGGCAGGTGACGCGGTGTTCGTCGCCATTCGGCTCGATCAAAACAAGCTCAGCCTTCTTCCCCTCACTGGCCGGTAGCCAGGCAACAAGCCGTGCGTGAAGTTTCATTTGAAATCTACTCTGACACCGTACACCAGAATTGGCGTCTCAGTTCGACTTCTCTGCCTACCGCAATCCCAAAGACCACTTTCAAGGCTCTTCACGGTATACTCAGCGGCAGATACGGATAACTTAAAACCAAGCAACATGCATCACACATTCTACAACTAAATATCATCGCTTAGATTGAAACGTAAAGATGAGCAAGCGGGAATCACTTCAGAAGATCTTTGTTGTATTGGATACCATGACAATACTGCACTACATGCACTTTGCTTCCTACCCATGGCAAGAACATGAAGAATTCACTGGCAAGCAAGTCGTACTTGTCTTTGTACGCCCTGTGATTGAAGAACTCAATCGACACAAAGACACTAATAAACGAGGCAAAGTTAAAGCTCGATGCAGGAAAGTACTCGGCTGGATCGAAGAGAACTTAAGCGGTACCATGGGTCGAGAAGTAGATGTTTCAAGCTCACTATCTGCGAAGATACATTTCAGGGCATATAGCGCAGCTGATCCGATTGACGCAGATGATAAGATTCTGTGTTTCTCAAGGGAACTTGGAAGCGACACCATAGTTTTCACAGGCGATTACTCCCTTGGAATCGCAGCAAAGGAAAGTGGCCTGTCCATCGTAAAGCCTCTTGCCGCACATCGAATCACGGATGACGAGGACACAACAATTGAACAGCTGCAAAGAGAGTTAGCTATTCTGCAAAATCGCCAACCTATGCTTTCCCTTGCGGAAGAGAGCAGTAGGCTTGAATACAACACCGGCAAACCGTTGTTTGACGTTCAAGATTATCACCACAACCGCTTCATGGCGCTTACGAGCGGCCTACATCCGAGCAGTTTCCAAAGCGGCACGAGCCTTAGCTCAATTTTCAGACACAGTTTGCACACACAGAGTTACTTTGACCAGTACGACGCAGATGAAGTCAAGTCATACGAGAATCAACTGAAGACCGTGATTGATGAATGCCTCACGATTGCAATGAAACTCTGCCAATCTCCTATTGCTAACTTAAATCTCGTGAACTCCGGGTCCTCTCCCGCTTCAAATATTGAAATCTCGCTTAAAGTGCCAAATGGCTTCAGTTTTGTTTGCCTTAAAGACTTGGAGTTCCCGAAAATGCCAAGGAGACCAAGAACTAGATCTGAAATGATGCTTCCGTATTCTCAACTTTCATTGCCAATCTCCTCTCGTTTACCGGACAAAGTCCGCTCTATGACTGTTCATGGCAATCAAGCGGCATTCCAGATACCGTCACTCTTGCAGAGCAAGGTATTTAGAATTCCAAGTTTTGCGGTCGTTTCAAATAAACACCTTGAATTCGAAAACTTAAGAGTTGAGTTAACAATATTAGCGAGTGAAATTCCAAAACCCCACAAGCTATTTATTCCGACAACTATGACTGAAGCGGAAGCTCAAGACCGGCCTTCGGTTGAGTCGATTCTCGAAAAGCTCAGAATTCACCTCGAGTCCCCTGATGAGAGAAAAATGCGTCTGGCTAAAGACGCGGCGGAAAATAATGCGCTGTGGGATTCGTAATTTCGAATACAATTTCATTCTGAGTGTCTACAATGCATCGGTGTCCCTTAGGGATCTTCAGAAGAAAATCTTGAGTCTGCTGCAACGTAGATTGTTGCAGCACAATTCGAGTCACAAGGATTTCGGACTTCGGCCCCAGTTCCAAGAGTGCCGTTCAAACGTCAACCTGTAGCATTAAGGTCATCAATGGCTCGCACTTGAGCCAACGGTGGCTCGACGACCCCTTACGTTCGTCGCAACTAGCTGAGGGAAAGGAGAATTCCCCAAGTAGGTGGCGGAGAGGGTGGGATTCGAACCCACGGTGAGTTTCCCCACACCGCATTTCGAGTGCGGCGCACTAGACCAACTATGCGACCTCTCCAGCTAGGTTGGTGATTATGGCCGAACTTCGGTCAGCGATGCGAGGCTGGTAAAGGGACCTTCCCGCACGTCGTCCCGCACTACATAGATCCCAGGCGCCAAATCCGGCCACGACTTCACCCACAAGAGCGGCGGCCCGGCGGGGTCGCGCCCCAATTCATCGCGCCACCGCTGCGGGTCTGGCCCCACGATCAGGTACCCCAGCGGCGACTGTAGCCGCCACCACGCGCGGTAGCGCCCCGCCAGCCTCTGCCCGGCCTCATCTACCCGCAGTGATTCCCGCCCGAGTTGCTTGCGGAGTTCGTCCCGCACGACCTTACGCTCCGCATCCGGGAGCAGCATGGAAAGTCGCGTGCTCGCCCGCACAAAGAGCGGCAAGCTGGCCTCCTGCAGGCCATCCACCACGTCGGGCCGGTCAATGGCCAGGGTCTCGGGCAAGCGGGGGTCGGGCACTGCCGCCCCGTACACCGGCGCAAATTCCCGCCGCGTCTGCCGGAAAACCGCCAGCCCCCGCCGCATCAGCCCCTCGTTGCCCGTGTGCGTGGCCACCTCGCAAGCGGCCAGCAAGTATGCCGCGCGGTCCAGCAGCGTGCGTCGGGGCGGCTTGCCTTCACCCCGCCGGTGGGTCACCGAGTCTGGCCCCGCTTCGAATTCCTTCACGTACGCCCAAAGGTTAACGGCGGTGGTGGAATCGCTCTCGCCTAGGTAGCGCCGGGCCTCCAAAATGGAGGTGACAAAGAGAGCGGTTGACGAAAGATAGGCAGACTCGCTGGCCCGGGTTTGGCGCGGCTTCTCTTCCTTGCGAAGGGCCTGCAGGGCTTTCAGCCATGCCTCGTGGTCCTGGGGGTTGGTCCACCGGGGGATGAGCTGCGGGTTGGTGCCCACCTCGAGCCCGAGGGCTTCTTGTTCCGGAGTGAGCCGCCCAAGTGGATCGGGAGTTAAGCCCAGTCGAGCGGAGCGGTTCAGCGGGCTGCGCAGGGTACTCACCCACGGCACAATTCGGTCTTCTCGCACGAACTCCAGTTGAACTTGCTTCCACTGGTCGCGGGCCAGGGCTTCCATGCGTCCGTCCCCGGTTTGGCGCGCGTAGCCCGCCAGCACCGCCACGAACTCTGCCGAAAGGGTGGCGCGCTTATCCAATTCCACCGCGCCGTAATCGACTTGCTCGGCCTGTTGGTAGATACCCCCGAAAGTCCAGTCCACCAGCGGCGATTGCATCCACTTCTGGAACGGCGCATCAAACTCCGCCAGACGCCCGGTGACTTGCAGCATCCGCCAATCCCGGATGGCGTGTACTTGGAACCCGCCCAGCGGCAGCCCCCCGAAGTCGGGATGTGCACGGGCTCGCAGTTGGTCCAGATAGCGCTCGAAATCCGGCACACCTTCTTCCGATGACCCCGCCAAGATGGCCAAGTCGGTGGCTTGTCTGGCCGCCACGTCGTTGGATTCCTTGCTTTGCGCCCGGTCGCTCATCTTGCGGAGGCGCAAGACAAACACGGCGGGGTCAAAGCGGTCGCCCCTTAAGATGGGCTCGTGGAAATCACGCGGCACGCCATTGGCATCCACCGCCCAGATTTGGAAGCCCAGGTCCGGCACCTGGGTAGAGCGAGAAAGCGGCCAAAAGGCGTTCACCATCGCCGGGTCTTCATCCAGATCCACCCGCACCGGCACAAACGACTGCTGGATGAGCTGCGTGATTTCTCGCTCGTGGAACATCCACCGGTCGAACGCCACCGCCGACTGGTTGAGATCGCTGCCCATCACAAAAAGGAGCGGCAATTCGCGACGGCGCGCTTCGGCGAAGGGGTCGTCGTCCAGAGTCCGCCAGGCAATGGGCAACCTCGCCGAACTGCGCACAAAGTCGCCCGGGCGGTTGGCGGTGGGGCCGAGTTCGGGGGGCGGGATGATGCTGCGGCAGACGCCCGTCATGGCGGCTACCCCCACGATGATCACCACGGTGCCCGCCGTCAGCGGATAGTGCCCACGGCGACCCCAAATCGGCATAGGTTCATTATGGTGGAGAGGTCATAATCTTCGTCATGCCGATCACGCTGGACGAAGTTCGGCACGTCGCACGCCTCGCCCGACTGGAACTGACCGAGGACGAGTTACGTGCCTTCCAAACGGAGCTGGATGCCCTGTTGGGGCACTTTCAAGATTTGCAAGCCGTGGATGTGACGGGCGTCGCCCCGAAGCCGCACGCCGTGGCCCTGCAGAATGTGCTGGCCGAGGATGTGGCCCGATTTGGCCTCACCCGCGACCAGGCGCTCGCCAACGCCCCGAAGAGCCGGGCCGGACTGTTCTTGGTTCCTAGCATTCGGGAGGACTGATCGTTGAGCAACACGCTAGGTCAGCTCACCGCCACCGAGATTGCGGCCGCCCTTCAGCGCCGTGAAATGAGCGCCCGCGAGGTCGCCCAGGCCTTCCTGGACGTACCCGACACCTACGGTGCCTTCCTGCACGTAGATGCCGAGCGCACCCTGGCCGAGGCCGACGCCGCCCAGGCCCGTCTGGATGCGGGCGAAACCAGCCCCCTGCTGGGCGTGCCGGTGGCCATCAAGGACAACATCAGCACCCAGGGCCGGCCCACCACGTGCGCCAGTCGCATCCTGGAAGGTTACATCCCGCCCTACGACGCCACCGTGATCTCCCAGCTGCACGGGGCCGGGATGCCCCTGCTGGGCAAGACCAACCTGGACGAATTTGCGATGGGCACGAGCACCGAGAACAGTGCCTACGCCCTGTGCAAGAACCCCTGGGACCCCACCCGGTCACCGGGCGGGAGTTCGGGCGGTTCCGCCGCGGCTGTGAGCGGGGGCCTCGCGCCCATCAGCCTCGGCAGCGATACGGGGGGCTCTATCCGCCAGCCAGCAGCGCTGTGCGGCCTGGTGGGCTTCAAGCCGACCTACGGACGCGTGTCTCGATTCGGCCTGGTGGCCTTCGGGTCTTCACTCGACCAGATTGGCCCCTTCGGGCAAACCGTGGCGGATGTCGCGGCGCTTTCGCAAGTGATTTGCCAAACCGACGGCCTGGACAACACCTCCTTGCCCGACGCCCCGCTGGGAGCGATGGACCTCGCCAACGCCAGCGTGAAGGGCAAGCGATTTGCCCTGCCGCGTGAACTTATGTCGGATGCGGTGGAAGCCAATGTGCGCGCCAGCATCGAGCAAGCGATTCGCACGCTCGAAGCCGCCGGGGCCACCGTGGAC
This sequence comes from Chthonomonas sp. UBA2785, assembly GCA_002352215.1. Classification (GTDB taxonomy): domain Bacteria; phylum Armatimonadota; class Fimbriimonadia; order Fimbriimonadales; family Fimbriimonadaceae; genus JAHBTC01. The sequence goes on from DEIB01000042.1 coordinate 6,215, forward strand.
CACGTCGACCTGCCTTCTCTCTCCCTAGGCGTGAGCACGTACTACGTCATTGCGCCGGCCGAAGCCAGCAGCAACCTCGGCCGCTTTGACGGCGTGCGCTACGGTGCCCGCGAGGAAGCCCCTGGCCACGTGGAAAGCCTGATGGCCACCCGCGGCAAGAAATTCGGCCACGAGGTCAAGCTCCGCATCATGGTGGGCACCTACGCCCTCTCGGCGGGCTACTACGACGCCTATTATCTGCGCGCGCAGCAAATTCGCGGCCTGATGGTGGCCGAGATTGACGCGCTTTGGGGCGAATACGATGCCATCCTCAGCCCGACGAGCCCGTGCGTGGCCTTCCCGCTCGGTGGATTCAGCCACGACCCGATGGCATTGAAGCTGATGGACTTCTGCACGATCCCTGCCAACATGGGCGGTTACCCCGCGCTTTCGCTGCCGTGCGGACTGGCCGACGGCCTGCCGGTGGGCTTGCACCTGATGGGTCCGGTGCGCGGCGACGAACGGTTGCTGGAACTTGCGGCGGGAGTGGAGCGAGCCCTGGGGTGCGCACCCTTGCGGCCTCCGCGCGCGTAGGGAGTGGTTATGAGTCGCTCGGAATTCATCCGCCGAGACCGTCAGGTCTTTGCGCGTGAAGTTCTGAGTGGCCACGGCGTCATTGGGGGCCTTGGAGCTCTCGGCGTGGGCGGCATCGTGTGGGCTTCCACGGGTCAATCGGTGATTGGCTTAGGAACGATGGGCGTCATTGCGGGCTTAGTGGTCGCCGCATCTTATAAGCGTTCCATCTACAAGCGGTGGCACGATGGGCGATTCCGCCACTTGTGGCAAGGCTGCGAGGATCGGCGAACACGGTTTCAGCAGTCGGTCAACGATCTGACGAAAAGCAAGATCGCGGCCCTAGAAGAGCTGCCCCAAACGGTCAATAGCCTCGCCGAAGACCTGTACATTGCCCTGCGCCGGGCCGACCGGGTGGCCTTTGAGATTGCCCGCACGGAAAGCAACCTCGTTCCGACTCAGCAGTATCTGCTGATCGCAAGTAAGGATCCGCAAGCGCAAGAAATGTATCGCATGGCGGACCAAAACATCGCGGAATACCGTCGTCAGATGCAAGCGATTGAAGCCACGGTCCACCGCGCGGAAGCCCAGGCGGCTGTTTACATGACCACTCTGGATTCCCTGCGCGTGCGGGTGCTGGGTCACCGGCTGGCCGGGCGTGAAGTGCAGGAATCGGTGTTGCCGTTCATCCAGACCATCGCCGAAGCACGCATGCAACTCGCCGCCATTGATAAGGCGCTAGAAGAGCTGGAGGTGATGCCTTACCCGCATGAGGTGGTGCCGCCGCGCGTGCCGGACGTCCAGGCCGAACTCAAAATCCCGCCCCAGGCCGCCACGCCCCCCGAAATCCCCGACCACGTCCGCCAGCAGATGGGGGACGGGCCGCAGTGACGCTGGAAGTCATTGCCCCCGCCAAGATCAACACATTTTTGAGGGTCGGGCCGCCCGATGCCTCGGGATATCACCCTCTTCGGTCGTACTTTGCCGCCATTTCCCTGGCCGATACCGTGCGCATCACGCCTGGCGCGCGGATGGAGATCACCTGCAACTGGCCGGGCCTGCCCGCCGAGAACACTTTGACCAAAGTGCTGCGTCTGCTGCGCGAATTGTCCGAGGTTCCGCCCTGCCAGATTGAACTCATCAAGGCGATCCCGGCCGAGAGTGGCCTGGGGGGTGGGAGTTCGGATGCCGCCGCCTTGCTCCGGGGCCTGCACCGCCTTTTTCCTGACCTGTGGCCGAAAGAGTTTCTCACTTCGGTGGCGCAGGCGGTGGGGGCGGATGTGCCGTTCTTCCTCATCGGAGGTCTGGCCCGCGCCGAAGGCTACGGCGAAAAGCTCACTCCTCTTCCCGATGCCCCCCGGCAATGGCTGGTGGTGGTGCGCCCGGATGCGGGCGTTCCGACCGCGAAGGCCTACCGCGAACTGGATGCCCAGGAACGACCGTGGCGGGAATTCCCAGACGACCCCTGGACCCTCTACAACGACTTTGAGCGCGTGATGCCGTGCGCCTGTGGCGAGGCCATCGAGCGGCTGCAAGTCCACGGGGCCACCGCCTCCGGGCTTACGGGGTCGGGTTCCGCCGTCTTTGGGCTAGCGCCGGACGAACAAGCCGCCCATCGAATCGCTCAGTCGATGCAAGCCGAAGGCTGGCCCTTTGTGCGCCCCGCTCATACTCTCACGAGGGAGGAAAGCTTATGGATGTCGTTGTCTTAGCCGGAGGAAGCCTGAAGGGCGATTGGAGTGCTCTCACTAGCGTGACGGAACGCTGGCAGCTCCCCGTGCATGGCGAGCCCATCTTGGACCGGGTATGCCGCGCCGCCGCTCCCATTGGCGACCTGGTGGTGGTGGGTGGCCCGAACGGGCTCCCGGCCGGACAGCATTTCATTGAAAGCCTCAGCCGAGGCGTCAACGCCGTCAAATCTGAAAGGATGATGCTGATCACGGCGGATATGCCGGACTTCACAACTGAAGACCTGCGCGATGTCATCGCTCGCACGCCGGACGATGCCGAGATCGCCTACCCCATCATTCCGCTGGCGGCCTGTGAGGCGCGGTACCCCGGGGTCGCTCGCACCAGCTTGCGCCTGCGTGAAGGCACGTTCACCGGCGGGAACGTGGCCGTGATGCACACCGCCAGCATGAAGCGAAGCATGGCGCAAATGGAGCAAGCCTATGCGGCTCGCAAAAGCCCGGTCCGCCTGGCCGCCATCCTTGGCTTTGGCACTTTGGTGCGCGTGATTCTCGGGCGATTTGCCCCTCAAACGCTGCCGATTCCGGCGCTGGAACGCGCAGCCACCCGCGCCCTTAAGTCTAGAGTGCGAGCCGTGATTACCGAGGCCGCTGCGCTTGGCACGGATATTGATAAACCCGAGCAGTACGCGGCGTGGTTGGCGCTCAATCCGCCCGCGTTGGCTCCCCGAAACGAAAACCCGTAACTTTCCGGGCTCTAGGGGCTAAGGAAAAGGAGTGAACCTACCGAACACTCCAATGTGGCCGTTGTCTACCAACTCGATCCGCGTCCCCATCCCCGCCTCACTCAAGAAGTGCTGATGGGCGTATCGGATGTCCTTGAAGCGGTCGCGTGGCGCACCGGAGACCGGTTGCTCGCCCGAGTGGTGGTGACGACCGAAGCCCTGCTCTCTCCGAGCGATCTTCAATACGCCTGCTTTGAAAAGCTGGGGGCCGAAGGCACGCCCTCCCTGCTGATGATTGAACGGCAGGACCACGAAATCACCGAGCGCGTGGCCTAACCACCCGCTCAGCTTCAATTCATTGCGAAAGCGACGAGCTTAGTTGTCTTCGTCGTCGTCCAGTTCCGGCGCGGGCTCATCGCCCTTGTCTTGGCCGGTATCCGGGGTCGAAACGGGCACGAGGCCGGCCGCGAGGTCGACTTCGGTAATGCCCTTGATCGTTTGGTTCGGGCAGTTATTGCAGACGAATTGAACGTCGACGCCCTGGAACCAATTGGGCACCACGTCCATTTCTTTGCCGCATTGACACTTGACCATTGTTGAATATCCGTTGGGTTTAGGCTGCCGGCGGATTACCGCCGAACTCCTCTTCGTAAGCGGCCAGGCTCTGGCGGTGCGTTAGCAAGCCGTTCCCTAGCATCAGAACTCCGCCGACCACGTACATCAGGGCGAGGTTGCTTTCGCGCTTCTGGCCTGGGTCACGGATGGCATCTTCGCCGCGCACAAATCCTACGACCGCCACCACCAAGATGAGGGCGCCGAAAAGGAAAAACGTGTTTCGCCACCAAACGGGGCGCGCGGGGCGCTTTGCGCTCACTCAGGCTAGGATACCGTGCCTTAGGCGCGGACGTCGAGGATCTTGCCCTTGGTGTCTAGGCCCTTCAGAAGCTCGGCCGCAGCCTGCTTCTCTTGGTCCAAGCTCTTCTTAAGCATTTGCACGGCCACGCCTTCTTGCGTCGCCTTGCTTACATATGCGCTTTGCGCAGCCCGGAGGGCAGATGAAACGCCCGAGACCCCCATAGTAAGGATTCTCGGGCGTTGGATTGGGATTCTGGAGGGTTGGCCTTAGCGAATCGGGATGGTGACGCCGCGCGCCTGGATGATTTCGCGCAGGAGCTTGCGGCCCCGGTGGATGCGCGAGCGCACCGTGCCGATGGTCGTGTTCTGCCGGTCGGCAATCTCGCCGTAGCTCAGCTCCTCGATGTCGCACATCTCGATAGCCGTGCGATAGACATCCGGGAGCTCATTCAGGGCCCGGCGCAGTTCCATGCGGAACTCTTCCATCAGCACGCCGTCTTCGGCCCCCATGGACTCATCGGCCACTTGAAGTTCCTGGACATCTCCGCTATTCGGCGAAACCATCGAGTGGATGGACTCGGCCTTGCGGATGGGGTTCTCCCGGCGGCGGCTATCTAGGTAGGCGTGCTGCATGATGCGCAGCAGCCAGTTCAAAAACGGTCGGCCCGGCGTGTAAGAATCGAAGCCGCGCCACGCCTTCACATAGGTGTCTTGCACCAGGTCTTGGGCGTCCGTGCTGTTCCGGGTGAGTTGGAGGGCCATCGCGTAGGCGCGACGTTCGGTCTCGGCGCGCATCCGCGTAAAGCGATCACTCTCGGCGGGCGTCCGCTGCGCCGTGTTGTTCTCGGGGCTCTGGATGATCGACATTTGGGTTTGCTCCGACATATATCACGAAGAAATGATATGTGCCTGTTCCAAGTATTACACAGAATCGGTCTTTCGCAACCCCTTGTTATGATTTGAGCAACATTTGGAGGGCCCTGCGGCCTTTCTCGGCAGACATCCGTCCCTCTTTGAGAGCCATGAAGTACGTCATCCTCACCCGGGACGAGGAAATCCAAAGCGAGGCCGCACGGGCCTTTCAATCGGATGACGAGGTGATCATCACCGACCAGGTGGATGTCGCCTTGGATGCGTGCCAGGGGGCCGAGATGATCTTTGTGGACCTCATCGCCACGCTCAAGGAGCCCCACAAGATCGCGGGCTACGAAGAGTTCGCCATGGCCAAAATGGGCCACCCGGTGGCCAAGAGCACCCCGCTGGTGCTGATTTCCGCCCCGCCCGATTACGAATTGGACTCGATGGTGGGCTACCCCGGCTTTGTGTTCGGTCAGTTTGCGCGCCCCATCACGTTCAAGCACCTCCGCCGCGCCAGCACCTGGGTTTGAGGCTGGCTTAGCCTTTCCTTTTCGCCTTCGGGTGACTCTTGCCAACGGTGTCGCGCAGCCGCTCGATGCTGATGTGGGTGTATATCTGTGTGGTGGCCAGGCTCTCGTGCCCCAGCAGTTGCTGCACAGATTTGAGGTCGGCACCCCCATCCAGCAGGTGCGTGGCAAAGGAGTGACGCAAGGTGTGGGGGGTCACATCCGGCGGCAATCCCGAGGCCTGCGCCCAGCGGTGCACCACGTTCTGCACCGTGCGCGTCGTCAGGCGTTGTCCACTGGCATTCACAAACACAGCCTCGCTCTTGCCTCCCACCCGCTCCTGCGTGATGTAGGCCTGCACCGCCCGAGCGGCCGCGCCACCAAAGACGGCGATGCGCTCCTTGTTCCCCTTCCCGCGCACCCGCACCCGCTGGGTGTTCAGGTCCACGTCGCTCAGATCGAGGCGAACAACCTCGCTAGCGCGCAATCCGGCCCCGTAGAGCATCTCGAGCAGCGCCGCATCCCGGAGGGGACTCTTGCCCGGCGGAGCCTGATCCAGGAGTTGCCCGGCCTGGTGAGAGGTCAACACGGCAGGTAGCGGGCGGTGTTTGATCGGCGTAACCAGCGTGGCCGTGGGGTCAGAATCGAGCTGCCCCACGGCCCTCAGGTAACGCACAAAGGCGCGAAGGGTAGAGAGTTTGCGCCCCCGGGTGGTGGGCTGAGGCGCATAAGCCCGGAGATACTTTTCGAGGGTCTCCGGGCTTAAATCAGGCTTGCCGCCCGTGAACTCCGCCAATTGGGCGAGGTCAGACCCGTAAGCGCGCACGGTATGGGGCGAGCGCGTGGCCTGGAGGTGGTCCAGAAACGCCTGGATCCAAGCCTGCACGCCGCCTACTCCTGGTACCGCTTGAAGACGAGCGTCGCGTTGTGCCCGCCGAAGCCAAAGGAGTTTGACAGCGCCACTTCCATCGGCATCGATCGAGCCTCATTCGGCACGTAGTCGAGGTCGCACTCGGGGTCCGGGACTTCGTAGTTGATGGTCGGCGGTGCCACCTGGTCACGCAGAGCCAGCAAGCACGCGACGGCTTCCAGCGCCCCGGCCGCCCCCAGCGTGTGCCCAATCATGGACTTGGTGCTGCTCACGGCCAAATTGTAAGCGTGGTCGCCAAAGACACCTTTGATGGCCTTGGTTTCGGTCTTGTCGTTCAGCTCGGTGGAGGTGCCGTGCGCGTTGACGTAGTGCACATCTTCCGGCTGCAAGCCCGCCTTGCGGATGGCCATGCGCATAGATCGCATCGCCCCGTCGCCTTCGGGGTCGGGGGAGGTGATGTGATAGGCGTCGCCGCTTTGGCCGTAGCCTGCGAGTTCGCCGTAGATCTTCGCGCCCCGCGCCAGAGCGTTCTCCAGCGTTTCCAGCACCAGCACCCCGCAGCCTTCACCCATCACAAAGCCATCGCGCTCCTTGTCAAAAGGACGGCTGGCCCGCAGGGGGTCATCGTTACGGGTGGTCATCGCCCGCGCCGAGCAGAACCCGGCCAGGCCCATCTGCGTGATGGGAGCTTCCGCCCCGCCCGCCAACGCCGCGACGCAGTCGCCCCGCTGGATCATGGCCGCAGCCTCGCCAATGGAGTTCGCTCCCGTGGCACAGGCCGTGACGATGCACGTATTGGGACCACGCAGCTTATGCAAGATCGAGACGTAGCCACTGGCCATGTCCGGGATCATGTACGGCACCAGGAAGGGTGACACCCGGGACGGACCCTGAAGGTGTAGCTTCTTGGTTTGTTCGCTCATGGTGCCCAGGCCGCCAATGCCGGAACCGATGACTACGGCGGTTTCGTCGCGTAGCCCCTGGTCCTCGGGGAACTTGGCGTCCTCAAGGGCCATCTGCGCGGCAGCGGCCGCGAACATCAGGAACCGGTCCATGCGGCGCGCTTCCTTCCCGTCCACCCAGTCTTCAGCGACGAAGTCTTTGACTTCAAACGCGATGCGGGTGGCGTAGTCTGAGGTATCGAGGAGGGTGATTTCCCCCGCGCCATTGGCGCCGCTTTTCAGCGCGCTCCAATAGGTCTCGGCCCCCATGCCTACGGGAGAAACGACGCCAATCCCGGTGATGACAATCCGGGGGTTTTGGTCAGAAGCCATAAAGTGTGGTCCCTTCACTTCGTCGGGAAGGGGTTTGGGCTTAGCCCTGCTTACTCTTGATGTAGTCGACGACGTCTTGGACGGTCTTGAGGCCTTGCGTGTCCTCGTCCGGCACGTCGATACCAAATTCTTCTTCAATGGCCATCACGAGTTCAACAACGTCGAGGCTGTCGGCGCCGAGATCATCGGTGAACGAAGCGCTTTCGCTCACTTCATCTTGAACGTTGAGTTCTTCCTTGACGACCTTTTTGACGCGATCGAGAATGTTTTCGGACATGTTCTTGTAGCCCTGCGCGCGACGGCGCGGAAAGGCATATTACCACCGGGTTCCTACGTCCCCGCGCGGGACCCCGGTGCGCTTTTGACCTAGAGCGTGAGTCCTCCGTCCACCACCAGCGTCTGGCCGGTCATGTAACTGGCCCCATCGCTGCACAAGAACACCACCGCTGCAGCGATGTCTTGAGGGCTCCCCAGGCGACCCAGAGGTGCCGTTTTGACCACGTGTTCGCGGAAATCCGCCGGCAACTCATGGGTCATATCGGTCTCGATGAACCCTGGGGCTACCGCGTTGCAAGTGATGTTGCGCGAACCCAGTTCCTTGGCCACCGCCATGGTGAGGCCAATGAGCCCCGCTTTGCTGGCCGCGTAGTTGGTTTGCCCGGCCGCGCCGCCCAGGCCGACAATGCTGGAAATATTGACAATGCGACCCCAGCGCGCCTTCATCATCCCTCGCTGACACGCCTTGATGGTGTGGAATGCGCCGGTGAGGTTGGCGTCAATGACGGCCTGCCAGTCGGCTAAGTCCATGCGCATCATCAACGTGTCGCGGGTGAGCCCCGCGTTGTTCACGAGGATGGTGATCGGGCCCATTTGGGCCTCAATTTCGGCAATCGCGGCTTGCACTTGCTCGGCGTTGGCGATGTCGGCGCCGAAGGCTTCGGCTTCCCCACCGGCCTCGCGGATGCGGTCCCGGGTGGCGTGGGCGTTCTCCGGCTTGCGGGCGAGGCATGCCACGGCTATCCCTTGGGCAGCGAGGCCCTCGGCGATGGCCTGACCAATACCCCGGCTAGCCCCGGTGACCAGAGCCACGCGGCGTTCGGCGCTCACGCGGCACCTCCGAGCTTCTTCACCGTCTCTTGCAGGGTCGCGCTATCCACCACTCGGGCTCCCGCAACTTCCGGGGCGATGCGGCGGAGCAATCCGCCCAGCACTTCGCCGTGTCCACATTCCACTTGCATGTTTAGTCCTTGGGCGGCCCAGCCTTGCACCGTTTCGGTCCAGCGGACGGGGCGCACCATTTGTTCGGCCAGCCGCGCCGGCCAATCCGTTTCCGGTTGGGCCGTGACGTTGCTGACCACGGGCACCGTACCCTCCTGAAACTCCGCGCCGCCAAGGGCTTCGGCCAGGGCCGCCGCCCCTTCCTTCATGAGGGGGCTGTGGAACGCCCCACTAACGTTCAGCGGCAAGACCCGTTTGGCTCCGCGCTCCCCGGCGGTGGCGCTGAGCGCCTGCACCGCGTTCACATCCCCGCTCACCACCAGTTGGCCGGGGCTGTTGTCGTTGGCAATGACCACAATCTGTCCGCCTTGCGAGAGCTCTTCGCAAAGAGCTTCGAGCGCCGCGCGCTCCATGCCCAGCACTGCCGCCATGGTGCCGGGGCGATCCTTGCCGCTGGCCGCCATGATCTCACCGCGTCGCCGCACGAGTTTGGCCCCGGTGGCCACGCTCATCCAGCCGCCCGAAACCAGAGCCGCATATTCACCCACGCTATGCCCGGCCATGGCTTGCGGAGTCCAGTCCTTATGCGCTTCTTGCAGGGCACGGAACGCCGCCACGCCCGTGGCAAACAGGGCCACCTGGGCGTTCTGGGTTTGGCGCAGCGTTTCGGCGTCGGTGTCCCAGCAGAGCTTGCGGATATCGAGGCCCAGCGCCTCACCCACTTCGTCAAAGACGGCGGATGCCGCCGGTGATGCCTCGACGAGGTCTTGCCCCATCCCGGGGGCCTGGGAGCCTTGGCCCGGAAAAACCGCCACTTGCATACGCTGAAACTTACCCGCGGGTACCCTTCGCGCGGCGTGATTGAGACCTTCCCCAACCCCAAGCCGGGCCGTCCGTTCGTCATTCGGCACGAATGTCCGGAGTTCACCAGCGTGTGCCCCAAGACGGGTCAGCCGGACTTTGCGACGATTATCCTCACTTACATCCCGAACGAAACGTGCATCGAGCTCAAGTCGCTGAAGCTGTACTACTATTCGTTCCGGAACGAGGGCATTTATTACGAAGCCGTAGTCAATCGCTTGCTGGACGAACTGGCCGCCTCTTGCCAGCCCCAATACATGCGGGTCACCGGCCACTTCAATGTGCGAGGCGGGATTGGGAGCGTGGTTTACGCCGAAACCGGCCCGGCCCCCGAAGGAATCTTTACCAACGCTTAATCGGTCGGGGCGATGAGGCGCACAGGCGTGGTGCGCCTTGTGCCATCGGCCCGTCTGACCTCCGTCATCTCGGCGGTCCACATTTGCTCGTTGAGGGGAGGCAAGGTTCCATCCCCCTCAGCCACCGGCCGCCAGAGCGCATGGACGAACTTGGGCTCCTTGGCCTCGGCCCGCCAGACGCGGGTCGTTGTTTCATCGGCTGCGGATCGTCCCTCAGCGCAATCCCGCGCAAAGCCACCCAGCGACGCGGACCACCAGCGACGGTCGGCCATCCCGTGTCCCGCGTTGGGCGCGCCGAGATACGAAACACACTCGGGCATAGTGGGGGCTATGGTGTCCCAGGGGTCGGGGCACCAGAAGGGATCATTCGCCCCGCTGAGAACGAGAGTAGGCACTGTGAGCCGCGATCGGTGGGGATGCGGGTCCACCACGCCGATGAGTGCCGCCACTTCCGGGTTGTCGAGATCAAAGCTCCACCCGTACTCGGTGTAGTCCTGCACCTGGGGGCTTGGCGCGCCCCAGAGTTCGGCTTGCCGGTTTTGCTGCCATGCGAAGTCGAGGTGGTCAAATACCCGCGGGGCGATGCCCGCCACGCGCTCGTCGCGGTGTAAGCCCACCCACCATGTGGTCCACCCCCGTTTGCTGGCCCCGGTGACGACCACCGGCGCTTCTATCAGATCCAGCGCCGCGACGGAGCTGGCGATCATGGGGGCGAGCAGCAAGTCAGTGGGGTCCTTTGAGTTCAAATACAGAGAAAACGAGTAGGCGATGAGTTCGTCCTCGATCCGCCCCTCGATCGGCTGCCGAGGAATCTGAAAGAGCAATGCCACCGTCATGCCGCTGGCATCGGCCCACTCTTGGGCCATGCGCAAGTCCTTGTGGTTGGGTTCCCAGCCCGTGATTTCGAGGATGGTGCCGGGGCGTTGAGGCGTGCGAGGCTGAACGAAAATGAGGTCGTGCCACCACGGCTCGCCCCGCCACCCGTGGGTGGAGAATCGAAGGCCGGACCACCCACGAAAGCCCGAAGCAAAAGTTTCTAGGGGCCGAGAATATGCTCGTACAGGTTCAAGAAGGATTGGCGAAGGGTTCATGGACGTGGAGAAGGGTTGACATAGTTCGCGAAATCCTTCAAACTAAGCATGCTCGTTATTTTGGCGGGCAGAGTGCGGTGCACTATGCAAAAGAGCGTTGGACAATGGTTTGGAGCTGCGGCTCTCTCGATGGGGATGGCTTCGACGAGCTATGCCTACATGCTCCCGGACGCCACGGTCGTCTTGGACAAAGCGGCAAATAACCGCACCCTCACGGTCCGGTATTCCGGTGCGGCGGTGGCCCTGGTTGAGTTGCGCATCAATGGCAAGAGTATTGCCACCCGCACGACCGACGAAGGCACGAACGCCGGCGAAACGAACTTCCGCCTTGATCCGGCCCAGCTGGAAGACGGCGACAACACGATTGAAATCCGCCTTTTCGACAAGGAAGGCACCGTGGTGGGCACGCAAACCACTTCGATTCGCATGGAGCGCCAGGCCACCGGCCCGGTATTCCTGAAGAATCCCACCAGCGGCACCCAACTGAAGGGCACGGTTGAGATTCAGGTCGGCTTTAAGTCGCCCCTCAGCAATGTCTACGTTTCGTTCTTTGTCGACGGCGAGTTCATGAGCCTGCGCAACACCGCGCCGTATCGCTGGCTGTGGGACACCACCCGCGTGACGAACGGCTGGCACGAAGTGCAAGCCTGGGTGATTGACGAAACCAACAACACCTTTAAGACCGAGCGCGTCCGCGTGTTGGTCAACAACCCCGGTGGTCGCACGGACCGTGTGGACGCCGGCGACCCGGTGACCTCGGCCAATGGCACCGTACCGGTGACGGGCCCCGACGGAACTACGAGCAACCCGCGCGTCGTGGTGACGGGCGACCGCCCCAACCAAGTGCCGACCAGCCTGCCGGCCACGGCCCCGACGACTTCGTCCGCTGCGGGTACCCGCACCCCGGCCTCTGGCCCGGGCACGGCTCACGGTCCGCGCTCGCTCACCCCGACGGGTCAACGCCCGCTCACCGGTGATGTGAAGCCGGTGACCGTAGCCCCTGCCGGCGCTCCGGTACGACCGGAAGGCAATGGTCCGGGCGTGGTGGAAGTCACTCCCGCCGAAGGCAACAACAACGGCCTCATGGCCACGATCCCGCCGGTGGACCTGACGGCCGCCGTGGGTTCTATCCCGCTCACTTTTGGCACCCGCGTGCCCAACATCGGCGAGTACACGATCTCGATGGGCGGCAAGGCCGTGAACTTCGACGTGCAGCCGCGAGTGGAAGAAGGCATTGCCCTCACGCCGTTCCGCCACCTCTTCGAGAGTGCCGGCGGCTACGTGCAGTGGGATAACGCCACCAAGACCGTGACGGCCACCAACAAGGACCAGAAGGTTTGGTTTGCGATTGGCAACATGATGGCGAACGTGAACGACGTCAGCATTCCGCTGGAGCGCGCCGCGTTCATCGACCATGGTCGCTCGATTGTGCCGCTGAGCTTCTTCTCGAACGCTCTGGGCGTGAGCATCGAATTCGACGCTCGCACCAAGCACGCACTGATCAGCACCAACACGGCTCGCCGCTAAGGCTCGATCACGAAACAAACAAAGGACCTCTCCGGTGCCATGGGCCCGGGGAGGTTTCTTTCGTTTTGGGCTTCTTTCGTTTCACCGTAAGGTTGCGGGGGCAATGAACCGATGAGATAAGGAGAAGTCTCATGCGGCAACGGTGGAAGCTCCCGCCTCGAGTTCAAATGATCCTGATGGTGTTCATCGGGATTTTGATGCTTGGTGGCCCTTTGATTTTGGCGTTCTATAGCGAAGCCAAGCTCAGCACCGAGAACCAGTTGCAAACTGAGATGCGATCGTACGCCATGATCGCGGCTTCATTGGTGGACGCCGACGAGCACGAAAAGCTTGTAGACGCCAGCCAAATCGACAGCGACCTCTACCACCGCCAGAATGAGCGTATTCGGACTCTGGTGGCCAACGCCGAAGACATCGCGTTCGTCTACACCATCCGCCGGATCAAAGACAAGTACTACTTCGTTCTCGACCCCACTCCTGCAGGCGACCTCAACGGCGATGCCATAGACGATAAGTCGTACCTGATGGAGGAGTACGAGGACTTCACACCCGAGATGGTTGCCTGCTTCGAAACGGGGCAGCCGACGGTGGACCAAGTCTCGTACACCGACCGGTGGGGGACTTGGCGCTCGGCTTACGCCCCCATCAAGAACAAAGAAGGTGAAGTCGTGGCTGTGGTGGGCGTTGACCGCTCGGCGGCGGTGGCCCTGCAAGAGCAGAGCGCACTCTTCTTGCGTACCCTCATTTACGGGTTCATTTTTGCGATGCTGGCCCTCGGCATGGCCGTTTCCACTGCCGCTGTCATCAGCAAGGGTTCCAAGGAGAGTCCGCTCGAACTTATCGTTGCTCGCGTCAACCGCACGGTCGTCGAGAACATCATTCTCGCCCTTGGGGTGGTGCTGCTCGTACAGGCTGGGATCTCCCAATTCCAGATCATTCAGAACAGCCGGAATACCGAAGCCGCGATCATGAAGCTAGAGAGCCTGCGCCTCGCTCAGAACGGGCTGAAGAATATGCGCGTAGGCCACTCGGCCTTTGAAACCAATGTCTTGATCGAACGCCTGGTCGAGCGCGGGGAGCCAAAGCTAGCTGCAAACCTCCAGGAAGTCGTGCAGCGGTCCATCACCAGCCGCGAAGCGGGACTCAACGAAGCCCAGCGCATGCAGATGGGCATCGACTCGCAACGCGGTGAAATTTCCACCAAGCTCGATGCCATTGGAGCCTCGCAGAACCGCACGGCCACCCTGATGTTCTTCGCGTTCCTTACGGCCGCAGTCATCGGCACGGCTTCGATCCTGTTCCTGCGGCTCAATAGCCAGCGCGAACGCCGCCTCCGCGAGACGGAAATCAACTCTTTGCGGATGCAGAACGACTACCGTACGCTGGTCGAATCGTTGCCGCTCGGCCTCGCCCTCATTCGTGATGGTCGCAATGTGTTTGACAACGGGCAGTGGTCAGCCCAGCTTCTGCGCCCGCGCCCGCCCGGTGCGTTGGTCCCCACGGCGCTCGATAACGAACTTGACCGGGTTGCCGAAGGCCTGAAGCAAAGCGAAAACCGACGTGAGCCGTGGAGCACCGTGTTTACGGCGATGCACGAAGGCAGCAGCCGCGAAATTGAGGTGCGTAGCCAACCCATTTATGACGGGCAAGGCTCGTTCCGCCACCTCCTCACCTTTTTGGTGGACGTGACCGACCTGCGCCAGGTTAGCCATAACCTCGAGCGGAAGAACGCCGAAATCGAGAGCACCAACAAGCTCCTTACCGACGCTCTTGGCCAGCTCGAAGCCAACTTCGAAAGCATCGTCCGCGCGCTTGTACGAGCGGTTGAAGCCAAGGACCCGTACACCGCGGGTCACTCCGAGCGCGTGATGCAATACAGCCTGTGGATTGCTGACGAAATGGGCCTAGGCGACTACGAAAAGCGGCTGCTTGAGATGGGCTGTCTCGTCCACGACATTGGCAAGATCGGGATCCCGGACAACGTCTTGACGAAGCCCGGCAAACTCACCGACGAGGAGTTTGAGATGATCCGGATGCACCCGGTTTACGGGGCCAATATCGTCCAGAACGTTGACCTCTTCCGCGAGTGCTTACCCATTATTCGATGGCACCACGAGAAGCTGGACGGCTCGGGTTACCCCGACCGCCTGGCGGGGGACGACATCCCATTCTTGGTGCGCATCGCCACTGTCGCCGACATCTTCGACGCGATCACCAGCACACGCTCCTACCGCGTGGGCATGGCGCTCGATCGAGCCATTAGCATCCTCGACGAGGACACGAACAAGGGCTACCTCGATGCCGAAGTGGTGGCCGCCTTCAAGCAAGTCATTGCCCGGAATGGCGTGATTCCGCAAACCGACGATCTCCCGCAGCAACCCGCCGCGTAATCCCCTGAGGACACACAAAATGAATGCCGAAAACTTAAACATGGGTGACAATCACCTGGCGAACCAAGAGGCGTTGACGGCCGATAACCGACGAGAGCATAAGCGTTTCGTCATGCTCGAGTACGCCAAGATCAAGTTGGCGGATGAGGCCGAAATCTCGTCCGTGCTGGTGGACTTAAGCCTGGGCGGGCTCCAACTCCGTTCGCGACATCAGTACGAAGCCGGGTCGATTGTGGATATCTCCATTGGCCGGGGAGACACGGAACCCATTGCCCTCCAAGCTGAAGTGCGCTACTCGCTCCCGGTGAAGAAGAGTGACCTCTTTGCCACGGGTCTCAAGTTTGTGACGACGGACGAAGCCACCACGCGCAAGTGGGTGGATTACGTCCACAACGTCTTTAAGGATCAAGGCGAAAACCTCCTGGCGGACTAATCCGCACAGGAGGTTTCCTTGGCCTTCTTGCCGTTCTCAGTGCTTACGAAGCGCAGCCGCAGGAGCCACAGCCCCCACCACCTTGCGGGCCATCTTCCGTCGAGAACGACGAGCCGCAACCGCAGCCCTTGGTGGCGTTCGGATTTTCGATCTTGAATCCGCCGCCCATCATGTCGTCCACGTAGTCCACGCTGGAGCCGCCCATGTACTGCAGGCTCATCGCGTCGATCACGACTTTGACGCCATCGCATTCAAAGATTTGATCGTCGTTTTCCGGCTCGTTTTCATCTAGAGCCATACCGTACGAAAGTCCGGAGCAACCTCCTCCTGCCACCCAAACGCGAAGATGGGCGTTCGGTTTCTCTTGGCCGGTCATCAGGTCACGAAGTTCTTGAGACGCGCGCGGAGTTAACGTGATGGACATTGGTCTTCCTTACGAGCCGAAACTCGCTGTCCGCTTCATTGTACAGACTTTCAGGCCGAATCACCCGTAAATGCCCCGCTCGAAAGGGCCCTTTTGCCGGGAAAGTGGACAAAATGGTCCGGTTTCGCGAGATATCATTGCTCACGAATACGTTGTTTAAGTATGCGCAACAATCAAGAGTCCCCGGAACGACCGGCTAGCGGGCGCGAACGCCTGGCTCTTGCCGCCCAAAAGCTCTTCCGTAGTGATAGCTACGGTGCAGTTAGCATCTCTTGCATTTTGGACGAATGCGGGCTCAAGGCCCCGGCGCTCTATCACCACTACGGTGACAAAGAGGGCATCTACCTTTCGTGGTCACTCCAAGCCATCAAAGAGCTTGGCCAGCGCATTGATCAGGCCATCACCCTCCACTCCGGCCGCGACACTGCTCATGCCCTCGCGGAAGGCCTGCTGAAGGACCCCTTGCTCGATATCCTCATTCTGGAACGGGACATCCCCAAGCTTCAACGCCCTGCCAGCCGCAACCAGATGCTGCGTGCGCTCGAGGTGAGCGTTTACAAGCCCATCGAAACGTGGCTCGTGGCCAACCGCAGCCCCAAGAGCGAAGCGCCCCGCCTCGCCCGCTTCATCGTCCACAGCCTCTCGATGGGGTTGCCGGTGTACGGGGGCGACCAGTTCAAGGGCTCGGAAGGAATGCAATGGCTGGTAGAGCGAGTCTTTTCTCGCATTGCCGCCGGGAGCCCTTCCCCTCCGGCAAGTTCGGACGGTAAAGTCACTGGACCTTGCCCTACGTAGTCACCGATCTTTGCATCGGCGTCAAGGACAAATCCTGCATGCAGGTTTGCCCCGTGGACTGCATTTATGATGAGGATGGCTTGGTTTACATCCATCCGGACGAGTGCATTGACTGCGGCCTGTGCGAGCCGGCGTGTCCCGTTAAGGCGATCATCTATGAGAAATCATCCGAATAGCCCGATTGCCGCCGGGAGCCCTTCCCCTCCGGCGAGTTCGGACGGTAAAGTCTCTGGACCATGCCCTACGTAGTCACCGACCCTTGCATCGGCGTTAAGGACAAATCCTGCATGCAGGTTTGCCCCGTGGACTGCATTTATGAAGGCGATGACATGGTTTATATCAACCCGGACGAGTGCATTGACTGCGGCCTTTGCGAGCCCGAGTGCCCGGTGCAAGCCATCTTTGTGGACACGGACGTGCCCGCGAACTGGAAAGAGTTCATCGAGCGGAACGCGGTGAAGGGCCGCGAACTGAGCGGCGGCTAAACCTAGGCTCTAGGCCGAGGCGCGGGGGCGGTTGCCCACGGCCACCCAGTGCACAAACTGGACCCATTTTTGGGCGCTTTCGCGTTCCATGCCGAAGATCTGCAGGCCAAGCTGGGCGTCTTCGTTCTCGCCCATATTGCGGAAGTAGCGTACTTGCGCGGTGAGCCGCATCGGCCCCACCGGCTCAGGGATGTCCACGTTGACCAGCATCCCTTTGTCAAATCGGATCGGGCTCATCACACCCAGGCCCGCGATGCTCACATCTTCCAGCGTGCCTTGGCACACGTCTTCACCGGCGGTAAGAGTGACCGACATCGGCGGGACGCGGTAGCGCGGGTGTTCGTTGGCCGTGGTCGAAACTGGAGGTGCCACCAGCCGCATCATGTAGCGGGCTCCCTTCCCATTCCCTAGCGATCGCTCAACGAAAGCCTTAAAGCTCAGCCGGTGCGTGAAGGTGTGGCCCTCGCAGAAGAAGTGATCCCCTTCTTCAATGTCCTCTTCCGAGCTCAAACTCACATGGACCATGCCCCCGACGGCGGTATCCACCCAGCCTGAAAACAGGCGGGCATCCTTCAGCCGTTGCATCCGCAAGCGGGTGCCGATGAGTGCACTGACATCCATATCGGTTCGTTTAGATTTTCGGTATTCCTCCGGCCATTCTTCATAACCACTCGCTCCTGCCCCAGGTGGGTAGATTGAGAGCAAGTTATGGCGGACTCCTTCCCGGCCACCGATCCGCAAACGGAAGAGGCGATCCAGCAGTTTGTGCGGGAATGGGGTCGCATGAGCAGTAGTTGGGGCATCAACCGGACGATGGCCCAGATTCACGGCCTCCTTCTGTGCACCGGCCGGCCGTTTACGGTGGACGAACTGATGGCCGAACTCCACATCAGCCGGGGGAACGCCAGCATGAATCTGCGCGACCTGATGGACTGGGGCATCATCCGCCGCTACCGCGAACCCGGCGACCGTAAGGACCTCTATGTAAGTCACGGCGACGTATGGAGCATCTTTGCCCGCGTCGTCCGCGAGCGCAAACGCCGTGAAATTGACCCGACCGTGGCCGCCATCCGGGAATGCATTGACTTGTTGCCCGAAGCCGGGGCCGAGCCCGTGCAAGACGTCCGCGATCGCCTGGGCGCGCTGCTCGAGGTTTTTGGCATCGTGGATCGCATCTTCAACGACATTTTTGAATCGGACCAAGCGTTGCACGCGGCGATTCAAACGCTCCGGGAAGACTACGCCCCGACCGAAACCAACGAAGAAGCGGGCTCATGATTGGCGTGCTCCCCATGCGGGATTCGGTACTGTTTCCCGGGCTCATCCAGACCATTTTGGTGGGGCGACCCATGTCCATTCGCACTCTTGAGCGGGCGATGCAGGACGAGTCGCCGGTGTTTGTGGTCTTGCAGCGGAGCCCCGATATCGAAGTGCCCGAGCCCCCCGACTGGCTGGAGACCGGCACCGTCGCCGAAGTTCTGCACATCCTTCCCTTGCCGGATGGCAACCTCCGGGTGGCCTTACGCGGCCTGCACCGGGCGACGTTTTCGGCCGCCGAACCGGACGCCCACGGGTGGCGAGTCCAACCCCGCATCCACACCCACGAGGCCACGGGACTGGACACCGAAGCCGGCGTCCGCGAGCTGCGGGCCGCGCTCAGCCGGGCGATGCAACTGGGGCTCAGCATTCCGAAGGAGGTGGAGGAGCAAGTCCACACCCTCGCCGAACCCGACCTGATTGCCGACACTCTAGGCCAGCACCTGCCCATGCCCACCCGCGACCGGCAGAGCCTGCTGGAGATGGTGGACACCGCCGAACGCATCCAGGCCGTGACCGCCCGCCTGAAGCGCGAAGCCGAAGTGCTGCAGGTGCAGACCCAGTTCCGGGCCAAAGTCGAAGAGGAGATCGGGGCGAACCACCGCGAGTTCGTGTTGCGCGAGCAGATGCGCGCGATCCAAAAGGAACTCTCGGACAGCGAACCCGACCACGAGATTTATCTGCGGTGGGCCGACACCTTCACCGGCTCGCCGCTGGTGGTGCAAACCGTGCGCCGCGAGGCCAGCAAGCTCGCGCGCATTGCCGAATCAAACCCCGATGCGGGCGTGATTCGCAGCTACTTGGACACCTTGACCAATGTGCCGTGGCTCATCCAGGCCGAAAATGCCTTGGCGCCGGAGGAAGCCACGCGGGCGCTGGAGGCCGAACACGAAGGCCTCGCCGAGGTGAAAGATCGCCTGCTGGACGAAATCGCCCGGTTAGCACGCACGGGCCGGGGCACGGCCTTGTGCTTGGTTGGCCCGCCGGGAGTCGGCAAAACGAGCCTCGCGATGGCGCTGGGGGCGGCCCTCGGGCGGCCCGTAGAGCGTATCAGCCTCGCCGGACTGCGCGACGAAGCCGAACTAAGGGGCCACCGCCGCACCTACGTGGGGGCCATGCCTGGCCGCATCGCGCAGGCGATGATCCGGAGCGGGGTGCGGAACCCCGTCATCATCCTCGACGAGCTTGACAAGATGGCCCTGGACGGGCGGGGAGATCCTTCTCACGTCCTCCTGGAAGCCCTCGACCCCCGGCAGGCCACGGCCTTTGTGGACCACTACCTGGAGGTGCCGATGGACCTCAGCGAGGTGGTGTGGGTGCTGACGGCCAACCAAGTGGACACGCTTTCGGCACCGTTGCGCGACCGCCTGACGCTCATTTCGGTCCCCAGCTACACCAACGAGGAAAAGGAGGCGATCCTGGCCCGCCAGCTATGGCCAAGAATCCTGGCCGATCATGGCGTGGACGAGTTACCGCTTTCCTCTTCGCTGGCGGCCCGGCTGGTGCAAGACTCACGCCGCGAACCCGGGGTGCGGGGCTTGCAACGCCGCGCGGAGCGCTATGTGCGCCGGGTGGTGCGCCAAGAGTGGCAAGGTTCGGCCAATCTTGACGAAGATTCCCTCATCCAATCCCTGTTTGGGGCGGGTGAGGAGATGGCGCTGGATAAAGAACCTGGCGTAGGCCGCATCCGGGGGCTCGCGGTGGGCGATTTTGGGGGCTCGGTGCTGGATATCGAGGTGGTGGTGCTCCCGGCTTCCACGCCCGCCCGCCTCGAAATCACCGGGAATCTTGGCGAGACCCTGCGCGAATCCGCGTTGGCGGCTCTCACGTTGGTGCGCAGTCAGATTCAACCCCCGCCACCGGAATGCGACCTCCACATCCACGTGGGCGAGTCGGGCATTCCCAAGGACGGCCCGAGCGCGGGGTTGGCCCTCAGCCTGGCCATCATGTCGGCCTTAACGGGGACGCCGCTGAACCGCGACTTCGCCGTAACCGGGGCAGTGAACCTGCACGGCCACGTGCTACCCGTAGGGGGTATCGAAGAGAAGCTCCGCGCCGCCGACCGGGCGGGCATCACGCGGGTTTTGGTGCCGCAAGGGGCAGAGCATCTCCTCCAGCGGCTTCCTGCCGCCTCGCAAAATCGTCTCCAGGTGATTCCGATTCGAAATTTGGATGAGGCCTGGTCGAAAACTCGCGTAGAATAGAGATATGCCAGACGTGCGTCTACCCAAAGAGCCGCCGCTGCGATCCCTTTTTCTCGACCTGAACTCCTACTTTGCCAGCGTGGAGCAGGCCGAGGACGCCTCGTTGCTGGGGCAGCCGGTCGCGGTGGTGCCGCTGATGGCCGACACCACGTTTTGCATTGCGGCCAGCTACGAGGCCAAAGCCTACGGCATCAAAACGGGGACCCGGGTGGATGAAGCCCGCCAGCGGTGCCCCGACCTCATTCTCAAGGTCGCGCGGCCTTCGCTTTACGTGGCGTACCACGACGAAATCGTGCGGGTGCTGGGCAACATCATCCCGGTGCAGCGGGTGGCCAGCATTGACGAGATGGAGTTCGGACTGATGGGCTCGGAACAGCATCCCGACCGCGCCCGCGCCATCGCCCAGACGATGAAGGAGACGATCTGGCGCGAGATTTCGCCTGCCATGAACTGCAGCATAGGCGTGGCCCCCAATGGCTTCCTAGCAAAGATCGCCACCGAACTGCAAAAGCCCAACGGCCTCGTCATCCTAGATGCCGCCGCCCGCGAAACCATGCTCCCTACCTTGGCCCTCACCGATTGGACGGGCATCAACCGCAAGATGAAGGCTCGGCTGAACGCAGCGGGCATCTTCAGCAGCGCCGACCTCCTCACCGCCCACCGGGTGATGCTTCGGCAGGCCTTCGGGGGAATTGTGGGGGACCGCTGGTACGAGTGGATCCGGGGCGCCCCACAGGTCGAAGTCAAGCGGCCCCGGCAGTCCCTCAGCCACAGCAACGTGCTTTCCCCGGCCCTGCGCACGGACGAAGGCTCCTACGCGATCCTCGTACGCCTCACCGTGAAGGCGCTGGCCCGCCTTCGCTCGCACAATCTTCTCACCCAGCGGGTGCAACTGCACGTCAAGGGGATGGAAAAAAGTTGGGAGATCGAGCGGCGCATCCCCGCTACCCAGAGCACCCCGGCCGTGCTGAAGGTCATCAACGAACTCTGGGAGCGACGCGACTTTGCCCGCCCCTTGCGCGTGGGCGTGAACCTGGTGGACCTGGTGGCACCTTCGGAGCACACCCCCAGCCTGTTTGAAGACGCCTTCCTCAACCCCGCTGATGACACGGTGGACCAGCTCAACGCGCGGTTTGGCCGGCACAAGGTGTTCCTGGCCTCCATTGCCCACACCAAGGAGCGGGCGCAAGAGCGGATCGCATTCCAAAAAACGGAGCTCTTCCAAGAGGGCGGGACCCAAGAGCCCTGGGTCAATACCCGCAATGCCGAACGAATGGCCGAGGGGGAGGAGGCCGGCTCTAGTAATCTTGCCCCGCAATGAGTGAAACGACGCTCGTCTTAATCAAGCCGGGTGGGGTGCAGCGCAACCTCATCGGCGAAATCCTTCGACGCATTGAGGCCCGTGGCCTCCAGGTGGCCGCCCTCAAGCTGATCCAAGCCGACCGCGGCACGGTGGAAGCTCACTACGATGAGCACCGCGAGCGCCCGTTCTTCAACGATGTCGTCAGCTACCTCACCAGCGGCCCGATCGTGGCCCTGGCCGTGAGCGGCACCAACGCCACCAAGGCCATCCGCACCATGATGGGCGCGACGAACCCGCTGGAAGCCGCCCCCGGCACCGTGCGCGGGGACTTCGCCCTGACCATTGATGACAACCTGACCCACAGCAGCAGCGACGCCGAGGCCGCCGCCCGCGAACTGCAGCTTTGGTTCCCCGAAGGGATCGTCCGCTAAGCGGTTACCCCAACCCGAGCGACACGCGCACCGACAATGAACGGACTCGTTCCGGTGCGCGTGATCAGCCACGGAAGACCCGAGGCGGACGGCTGCCATACGGCTTCGTTGCCGTTCAGGCGGCGTATGATGTCTTCCCACTCCGGTTCTGGAATCTGATTGATGGACCGAGCCAAGTTGCCCCGAATAATGCGGCCCGTGGTGTCGGCCACAAACCACTCTTCGGACGCCCCCGAAAGGCACGCCTCCAGCGCTCGGGCATAGTTCTTGAGGCTCTCCGTCTCTTGGCGGGCATCGGTCGAGACGGCCGCCGCTGGCATCCGCTGGGCGAGGGTGTGCTCCGTGTAAAGTCGCACGATTTCGGCCCGCGTATGGCGGCCTACCTTCGCCCGGATCCGCATCCAGTAAGTGTTCAAAGTCCCCGGCGCAATCTCGAGATGCGCCGATATCTTTTTGTCCGTGTACCCCTCACCTGCGAGGCGTACGATCTCTAATTCACGTTTGGAGAGCCGCTCAATCACCGACATATCATCCGGGCCGTATGACGCCACCAGTTGCCTACGGTTCCCAGCCCGTGGGACCATCTTTGGGGGGGCCTATACGAACGGGACTTTTACTCAAATTTTACGGCCCCCCCTTAAGCTCAGGGGGGATAAATGAGACCCAAGCCTAGGCCAACCGGGGGAACCCGCATGGTCCCGGCATCGTCGCCGGTATCTTTGCAGGATATGGAGCCGAATGTGCCCCCGATGATGGAGACGCCGACTCCGGCTCCCCAGGTACCGAGCGAACCCGATTCGGGGCTGCGGATCCATCCTTGGGGGTGGTGGCTCCTAGCGGTCCTGTTCGCGTTCCTCATCATTTCTCAGAACGTCATCGCGTTACAACGCCCTCCGAAGCCGGAGGCAAAGTCAGCGGTCTCCGAAGTGCGTTCACGGCTTTTCTTTTCCTATTTGGCGGACCCGACTCAGATCTTGCCCGAGGAAGCGGCAGGGGAAGCCAAGCAACGCGAGCAATACACCGAGACTCGCGAGAAAACGCTACAGGAACTTCGGACCAAGCTGGTTCCGCACGAGGCCAAGGATGCGGATGCTGCTCGCCTTGCTCTCATCTTGGATCGTGAGTTAAAAAAGCCAGTTGACTATTCGCTCATTAGTTTCTTGATGAGCCAGAAGGCGCCGAACCCCGAGTTCGCCAAGATGTACACCCATAACGAAGCCCCGATGACCGGATTGGAGGCGGAAAAGGGGTTTGCGAAGAGTCTCGCCGAGGTGCAGTACATCGAGCAGCGGGACGAAAAGGCCAAGCGGGCCGAGCTGATGCCAAAGGACAGATTTGGCCTGACGTGGCTGGTGCTCATGGGGGCACTGGGGGGCATCGGCCTGGGCACCGTGCTGCTGCTCATCTCCATTGCCAACTTCCGGAGTGGCAAGTGGCAGTTCATCGGGGGGCCGCTGGATACTGATGACTCCGAACAGAGTTCGCGCCTCGCGCTGCGGATGGCGTCCTACTTTATTCTGCTATTCCTCATGGGGGGCATGCTCTCCTCCCTCCTCCTTGAACTGAAAGTGGATACCGGACTGGCAACATTTGGCGGGATGGTTTTTGCCACGTTGGTCTTTGTGGCGACTCTGAACTTTCGGTCTTCGACCGGAGAAACCATCCTCGCTCGCCTCCTCGGCCCCCGTGAAATGTGGGGCACTTTTGCCAAGGCCGGCCTGTGGACGTTCTTTGCCAATATCCCACTGGTCATCGTGTTTGCCAGCCTGGGGAACCTGCTCACGAGATTCATCCCTGCCCCCAGCCACCCCGCCACCGAGATGCTGGGAGACAACCCTACTGCGGCCACCATTGCCCTATTGTTCCTGTCCGCCGGGGTGCTGGCCCCCATTGGTGAAGAGCTCGCCTTCCGAGGCTTGCTCCTCGGGGCGCAACGCCGGTGGATGCGAGCCGTAGGGGCAGGGGTCGTGAATGGGCTTCTCTTTGCCGCGATTCACCCGCAGGGGCCGGCCCTCATCCTGGGCCTCGCCAGCATCGGTTTTGCCGCCTCGATGGTCACCCAGATGTACCGTAGCGTGGTGCCCGCCATCGTCATGCACGCTGTGCACAACTCGTGCGTGCTCGTCTTCGGCTTGATCGTTCTCTCCTGATGCGCTACTACGCCGATTCTGCTGCCACCACGCCGCTTCACCCCGAGGCGCGCCGGGTGATGGACGAGTGGAATCAGCGTGAATTCGGCAATGCCAGTTCGCTCTATGCCGAAGGTCGCCGCGCCCGCGCTGCCCTGGACGAGGCGCATGAGACCTTGGCCCAGCACTGGGGATGCCTGTTTGGCGAGGTGCTTTTCACGGGCAGCGGAACAGAAGCCGCGAACCTCGCCATCCTGGGTTTTGCCCTTGCCAACCCCACCGACCGGCGCACCATAGTCCTGGGCGCGGGCGACCACCACTGCGTCACCCACACGGCGGGCTGGCTGGGGCGGCTGGGCTACCAGGTGCGCTGGGCACCGATTGACCGAGAGGGTCGCACTCGAATGGACGCCCTGCCCGAAATCATCACCGAAGATGTGGCACTGGTGAGCGTGATGATGGCGAACAATGAGCTCGGCACGATTCAGCCGCTGGCGGAGATCGTAGCGCAGGCCCGGGCGGTGGGGGCGCACATACACACCGATGCGGTGCAGGCCTTCCCCACCCTCCTGGGCTCCTCCTGGACGGTGGACGACCTGGGTGTGGACATGGTCAGCATCAGCGCGCACAAGTTCGGCGGTCCCAAAGGCATCGGCGCACTTTACGTGCGGGGCGGCACCCCACTGGAGCCGGTGGTGGTCGGAGGCGGGCAGGAGCGCGACATGCGGGCGGGCACCGAGAATGTGGCCCTGGCCCTCGGTATGGCGGAAGCGCTGCGTCAAGCGCTGGCCGACCCCAACCGAGATGCCCGCCGCCGCGCGGCCCGGGATGCCTTTGCGGCGGCGCTCGACCCGAAATTCATCCCCACCGTGCCCACAGCCCCGCGACTGGATGGCCACCACCACGTACGCTTGCCCGGCGCGGATGCCAGTGCGTTCCTCATCCGTCTCGACCGCGAAGGCGTCTGCGCCAGCAGCGGGTCGGCGTGCAGCAGCGGCAGCCTGGAACCCAGCCATGTGCTATTGGCCGCGGGCTATAGCGAAGAGGAAGCCCGGCAGGGCCTGCGGTTCTCTTTCGGCCCCGAGATCACGCTCGAACAAGCCCAAGCCATGGCCACCCTCGTCAATCGGGTGGCTACGGCGTTCAGCTAGTTCACGAATCGAAGCGCAAGACGATCTTGCCCGCGTGGCCCGAAGCCAGCGTGGCAAACGCCTCTTGGTATTCCGTGAACGGCATCACATGCGTCTTGATCGGCTCGATGTCGAGCCCCTTGTTCACGATCAGGTCGTGCATCTGATCCCAGGTGTCCCACAGGCGTCGCCCCGCAATGCCTTGTAAGCGCATGCCCTTCATCACCACGCGGTTCATGTCCATAAACCGCAGGCGATCCGGGAAAAGACCGAGCAGACTCACGCGCCCGCCTTGCCGGGTGGCTTCAATCGCAAGGTCCAGCGAGCCGGGGTGGCCGCTCATTTCGAGCGTCGCGTCAAACCCGCCCGGGGCCAGGCGCTGGCACATCTCGTAAGCGTCATCGCTCATCGGGTTGATGATGTGGTCGGCGCCGAGCTTTTCGCCCAGAGCAATGCGATATTCGGAGACTTCCGTCGCCACAATCTGCGCGGCGCCCATCGCTTTGCAAATCGCAATCGCAAACAACCCAATCGGGCCGAGCCCCGTGATGAGCACCGTCTGCCCCGCCACCGGCCCATCCATAACGGTGTGAACACCGTTGCCCAGGGCGTCCATCATGCAAGCGAGTTCGATCGGATAGCCCTCGGGGATGGGGCGCGCATTCTGCGCCGGGATCACCGCGTAGGGGGCAAAGCCGCCGTCCACGTCTACGCCCAGGATCACCGTATCCGGGTCGATATGGCCTTCGCCGCGCTTCACCCAGTCCGAATTGGGGTCCACGATGTGGCTCTCGCTGGCCACAATTTGGCCCACAAAGCGGTCCTTCACGTCGTCGGCGACTTCGATAATCTCACCGCAGAACTCGTGGCCGATAATGCGCGGCGGACGGATGCGGCTGGCTGCCCAGGCGTCCCACACATCAATATGGCGATCGGTGCCGCACACCGAACCCGCCAGCACCCGGAGCTTGACGTGGCCCGGCCTCAGCTCGGGTTCGTTGACTTCGATGAGATCCAGACCAGCATCGGCACGGGTCTTCGCGATCGCCTTCATTGAGCCTGAATCGTACCTGCGTCACTCGCATGGCCCAAAGGTGCTAAACTTTTGGTCCAATTCGGGCAGGTTCGACCCTGCGCCGAACAGGAATTTAGGAGCACGAACCTTGGGCAGCGCATATACCCCTGGATTGACCGTCAGCCGAGATACGGTTGTCAAGCGAACTCGACGACTCCCCATTAAGGGGGAAGTGATGGTTGCCCAAGGCGATTCAGTGACGGCCGATCAGATCGTGGCCCGGGCTTTGCTGCCGGGACCGCTCCTGACGATCAAGTACTCGGAGAAGATGGGGATCTCCCCCAGTCAGATTCGATCGAAATTCCCGAAGAACGAGGGCGACGCCATCGTTAAGGAAGAGCAGATCGGGGAGTTCACGGGTTTCTTGGCCAAGCTGTTCAAGACTCCGCCCCTCACTTCCGACGTAGAGGGCACGGTGGAAGCGATTTCCGAAATCACCGGCAACGTGCTGGTGCGCACCGCCCCCATCCCCGTGCAGATGGATGCCTACATCCCGGGAAAGGTGGTGGAAATCATCCCGGAAGAAGGTTTGGTGATTGAAACCCGCGCCGCCATGGTGCAGGGGATCTTCGGGGTCGGCGGGGAGCGGCGGGGCCACATCCGCGTGGCCGTGGCCGATGGTAACACGGTGCTGGAAGCCTCGCACATCCAGGATTCCGACGCCGGCAAGATCGTGGTGGGCGGCAGCAGCCTGACCCTGGAAGCCTTGCAGCGCGCCAGCGAAGTCGGTGTCTCCGGTTTGGTCGTCGGCGCGGTCCGCGATGTGGACCTCACCCAGTTCTTGGGCTACGATATTGGGGTCGCCATTACGGGTCAGGAGAAAATTAACCTAACCTTAATCTGCACCGAAGGCTTCGGCCGATTGCCCATGGCGGAGCGCACTTTCCAGCTTCTAAAGAGCCTCGAAGGGCAGTTTGCGTCGGTCAATGGAGCGACCCAAATCCGGGCCGGGGTTATCCGTCCGGAGCTGATCGTGTCCCATACGGGCGATCTATCGGGCCATGTCGCCGGTGAGGACGTGCTTTACTTAGAAATCGGGACGCCGATCCGCGTGATCCGCGAACCCTACTTTGGACAACTGGGCAAGGTGACTGAGCTACCTTCTCAACTCCAAGTGGTGGGGTCCGGGGCCGAGGTTCGCGTGCTGAGAGCCCGCTTGGAGGGAGGTGAGGAAGTCACCGTGCCTCGCGCCAATGTGGAGATCATCGCCACGAGTTAGACGCACCTATGAAAATCCTGATCGTTGACGACGAACCCAACATTCTCGAAACGGTCGAACTCCGACTCCGCAAGGACGGATACTCTACATTCACAGCCGCATCTGCCGAAGAGGGGATGCGGCTGTTCCGTTTGGTGAGACCCGACCTGGTGCTGCTGGACGTGATGTTGCCCAAGCAGAGCGGTTACGACATGTGCCGCACCATCCGGCGGGATAGCCACGTGCCGGTGATCTTCTTGACCGCGCGGGGCGGCGAAGATGACCGCGTGACGGGCCTGGAGATTGGCGGCGATGACTACATGGTCAAACCCTTCTCCTTGAGCGAGCTGAGCGCGCGGGTGCGGAGCGTTTTGCGCCGCAGTGGCAGCAGCATCCGCACGCTGGAGATCGTGGAGACCGGGAACCTCATCATCAACCCGAAGACTCACGAGGCGACCATGGACGGTAAGCCGGTGGCGTTGAGCCCGAAGGAGTTTGCCCTGCTCTACTTCTTGGCTCAGAACCCGGGGCAAGTCTTTAGCCGCGAAACGCTGCTGGATCGTGTGTGGGGGGCGGACGCCTACGTGAGCAGCCGCACGGTGGACGTGCACATTCGCTGGCTGCGTGAGCGCATTGAGCAGAACCCGGCCCACCCCGAACGGATCATCACCATCCGGGGCGTAGGCTACAAGTTCCAGGGCTAAGGGTTAGCGCTGGTTTCGACGTCGGCGGGCGAGGGCGAGGAGCCCCGCGCCCAGGGCGAGCAGCGTGGCGGGTTCGGGCACCGCGCTGACATCCGCCACCGCGTCAATCTCCCCTCCGGCGAGGCCGCTCACCCCTTCGATGCGCACGTACTGGATCCAGGTCAGGCCCACGTCGGCGAGGTCGAACCCGGTGCCGCCCCCGCTGCCCTCGTAGGCATCAATCACGTCGGCGGCGCTCATGCCGCCTTGGGCAAAGGTGGCGGCCAGGGCGGGGTTGACGGGTTTGGTGAAGTCGCTCTCCTGGTTCGTCCAGCTGGCGGTGGCCCGGTCCCATTGGTAGGCGTTGGTCGGGAAGGCGGTGTCGGCGTAAGGGCCGCTGGTAAACGCTGTCCAGTTCACCCCGTCCTGGCTCACACTCACCCGCGTGGGCTCCTCAAACGGGCCGCCCGTGACCATGGTGGTGTTGTAGTTCTCAAACGGCCACGGGTCGCCGAAGTAGAACGCGTTGCCGAACACGAGGAAGTCCTGCCCGTAGGGGTTCAGCGGGTCATCGGTGACGGGGGCATCGAACCGCAACTCAATGAAAGAACCCACGTTGAGGGTGACGAGCAGCTTTTCGCCGCCCAAGCCAAAATTGAAGGCCGACTCGATGGGTGTGGTGCGGGCGGGGGTGCCGAAGGCGTCGTACCAACGCGTCGGCGCGCCCAGCGCGGCCTGCGGGGAGTTGAAAAGCCCCGACCCCGTGAGGTCGGCGCTGGCCCCGGTGACCTGGGTGGCGAACTGGGCGGTAGCGAGGCTGGCGAGCGAAAGAGCGAGAGAAATGGTGATGGTTTTCATTTGAATGGGAAATCAGTCGAGGTCGTAGAGCTCATCGTGGAGCGAGAGGGAGCCGAGGGCGGTCGAATTCAGCGGCGAGCGGAACCGCTGCCGGGCCGCCACCGCGTGGCCATCCACGGCCACCCACACCGCCGCGCCGTCGTAACGGTAATGCACCATGCCGCCGATGAACAGCGGGTCACTGGGGGCGCGGAGGTAGTTCTGCGGGCGCACCGGGCGCCCGAACCCGCCCGTGGCAAAGAGGACGGTTTCGGCCGGGTTCTCCGGGCGGCTGAGGCTCACCGGCAACGTGCCCTGCCCTGCATCACCCCCGATGTACGTGGTGTTGTAGGCGTAGCCCGTGTGGGGGCGGCCCCACGCGCCGGTGGTCTGCCCGGGGGCACGCGCAAGTTCGGCCGCTCTGTGATACGGGCCTAGCAAGCCGAGCCGCCAGGCACCGGGGCGCACCGCGAAGTCCCAGGCCACTTCTTCCCCGCCGGCAAAGTAGTAGCTGGGGCAGGCGGTGTCGTCGGCATCGGCGGCATAGAGGCTCCAGGCCGCATGCCACTGCTTGAGGTGGACGAGGGCAACGGCTTTCTTGCTGGCCGTTTTCGCCCGGGCGAAAACTGGCATCAGCACCGCCGCGAGGATCGCGATAATTGCGATCACGACGAGTAGTTCAATGAGGGTGAACCCTCGGTGTTTGTTCTCCATATTTGACCCTGACGGGTCATCGCGAAGGAGATGGGCGTGGAGGGCGACAGGGCCAACATGGCCGTCCCGTTCCGCATCCGCTCATGCTCGTGAGCGATGACGTAGTCATCCACGTAGAGCAGGCATACGGGCTTTCACCGTTGCGGCACAGCGCCGGATTCTCACCGGACTTTCCCTGATTTTTCAGGCGCCCCACGACAGGGCACCCTCTACGTATCAGTCACATTACCCGGATGAATGGCGGGGCTAGGGCGAAATTATTCGGGGGCGCCGAGCCACTTGCGGATGTCTCCGAAGGTCTTCTGTTCGCTCTTGATGGAAACCAGAAACTCGGCCGAATCCGGGAACGCTAGTACGTAGCTCCCTGAGCCCGCTTGGCCCTGCTGGAAAGTGGCCTGCCCCGCCGAAGTGATGGAGAGTCCGCCCTCCAGGGTACTACCGTCTACCGTCGCAACCGCGATCTGCAGACCGCTAATGTGGAACGTCTCCCGCACCACCCAGTAGTTGCCTTTGCCCCGGAAGAAGTCGGATTCGAGAATCGGCGCCGAGATCGGGGGCTCATCAAGAAACTTGGCCAAGGTCGCCAAGCGACTGGGGTCGAGGGAGCGCAAATGCGAACGCTTCCACTGAATCGAAACCTTGTAATCCTTGGTGCCGGTGTACTGCCCCTGAATCCCAAAGATTCCCAGGAGTCCCCGGATTCCCCCGGCCCCCACTGTACGCTTGGTGAGTTCCACTTGGCCTTCGCCGCGCTCGGTTTCGTCCACTAAGCGGAGAAAGCTCACCTGGCTAGGGGTGAGCAGGGAGACCTGCTTTTGAAACTGGAACTCCACCACGGCGCTGCGCGGGTCGTTGCGAAAGGTGCGGCCCGGCCCGGGCTTGGATTCGTAGCGAAGCAGATCCCCGACTTGTTTGCTCGCAATCATGGAGCGCATGACCAAATGGCCAGATTGATCTCCGCCGTAACTGCGGGAGATTTCGCGAAACATTCGCTCGGCGACGGATTCAGCCGGGGCAAGGGCAGGTACCGCCAGCAGGCACGCGAGCAGGAATACAGAGCGCCCCGCGCGGAGAATCATGCTCATCACATTACCGCCTTCCCTCGGCGATCCGCGAAAGAGGCAGGGAACGAGAACCTTAGCGAATCCGGTCCGCCAGGGCGCGGCGGGCCATCGCATCGGCAATGACTTCCCCACTGTGGTGGTAGGTGCCAGCGTCCACTTGCGCCTTGATGCGGGCGACCAGTTCTTCCCGATCCGGCAGCTCCTTCACGCGGGCCGTCACTTCCTTGATCGTGTCGGCTTCCACCAGCTTGATGACCGCATCGTCCAGGCCCTTGGGTCTCTCCACATTGGGGTGCCGCAAGGCTTGTCGGGTCTCTTCTTTCGAAACGATCACGTCTCAATTATAGCAGAATAGAGAGACCATGCCGAGATATCACCGACTTGGCCAACTGCCGGCAAAGAAGCACATTCAGTTCAGGCGGCCCGATGGCGGGCTGTACACCGAGCAATTGGTGAGCACCCACGGCTTTGACGACATGCTGAGCACGCTGTATCACATCAACCAGCCCACCGAGGTGAGCGGCTGGGAGGATGTGCCCTACGACGCGCCCAAGCTGCTGATGGACGAGCCCCTGCACCACCGGCACCTGAAGACCAACCGCTTGCCCGCCCGGGGTGACGCGGTTTCGGGTCGCGTACCGCTGATGGGCAACCAGGATTGCTTCTGGCACCAGGTCCACGCGGCCGAGCCGATGGAGGAGTACTTTAAGAACACGGAAGCCGACGAAATCCTGTTCGTCCACGACCAGGGTGGGGTGCTGGAGAGCATTTACGGCGACGTGGAGTTCCGCCCCGGCGCGTACCTCGTCATCCCGCGCGGCACCATCTGGCGGCTGCGCCTGGATGCTTACCCGGCCCGCATCGTGGTGATGGAAAGCCACGGCCCGGTGACCATTCCGCGCCGCTACCGCAACCAATACGGCCAACTTCTGGAGCACGCGCCCTTTACCGAGCGCGACATTCACCCGCCGCAAACGCTGAAAACCCACGACACCAAGGGCGAGTTCACGGTTTTGGTCCACGCCCGCGGCCGCCGCACGCGCTACCACTACCCGTACCACCCGTTCGATGTGGTGGGCTGGGACGGTTATGTGTATCCGTGGGCGTTCCACATTCACGACTTCCAACCCATCACCGGCAAGATTCACATGCCGCCGCCGATCCACCAGACCTTTAAGGCGCAGGGGTTTGTGGTGTGTTCGTTCTGCCCGCGCATGCTGGACTACCATCCGGACGCGATCGTGGTGCCCTACGCCCACAGCAACGTGGACTCGGACGAAGTGCTGTATTACTGCAACGACAAGTTCGGGAGCCGCAAGGGGATCGAAGAAGGCAGCATCACCATGCACCCCTTAGGCATCCCGCACGGGCCGCAACCGGGCGCGGTGGAGGCCACCCTGGGCCACACCAAGACGGAAGAGCTGGCGGTGATGATGGACACTTATCGCCCGCTTTACCTGACCGCGCAGGCCCTCGAAATCGAGGACGCCGACTACTGGAAGAGCTGGCAAATCAAGCGCTAAGTCGCCTGGTTTGAACAAAATCTAACCCCCGGAGACTCCTTGGAGCCCACCGGGGGTTTCTTGTTGATGGACGCCTTGACTTACTCGCTGGCGTGCTTTTCCCGCTTGCCGATCTTGCCCTGCATCTCGCGGCGGCGGCGGCGGAGTAGCAAGGCTTCCCGCGCCATCTGCAAGTGGTAGAGCGCGGTGGCATTCTCCTCGCAGGCGAGTTCTCGGCCCTGGAAATCCAGGAGCTTATTGGTCAGGAGGTCGATCACATCCTCGACCTTGCATCCGTTGACGCCCACGTCTTCCGGGTTGCCGTGTTGAAACACGATCCGGATGAACGGGGACTCAAAGATCGCCTCGCTGCCGTCAATGTGACGGTACTTCTCCATGTTTTCGCCCATGATTAAACCTACGCGGGCAGGTTACCCAGCCGTTTCCAAGCGCACCGTGAGAATCCCGAAGGGCCGATAATCCAGCGTCACGGTCTCTTCGTCGCACGGCAAGGCTTCGCCCGGCACCTCTTCCATGTTGGCGAGGCACGCATGCCGAATGGGCTGACCCAGGGAGAGGAACGCCCGGCCCCGCGCCCCGTGACACTCGTAAAGCCGAACGATGAGGGCCTTGCCATCCTCGCTACGCTTGACCGATTCGATCACGAGGTTCGGATCATCCACGGTGATGAGCCGCCCCGTCCGGGTGCGAGTTCCTCGGCGCGCGGCCAGCGGCACTACGTGGACCGGCGCATTCACGGCGTAGCTGCTGGCCACCACCGGGCTTTGCGTGAGGCCCTCATAGTGCGGGAGCAGGACGTAAGTGAAGCGGTGGCGGCCCATGTCGCACTCCGGGTCCGGGGCCTTGGGGGCGCGGAGGAGGCTCAGGCGCACGGTGTCGCCCAGCACGTCGTGGCCGTACTTGCCCGTGTTGATCAGAGCCACGCCTTGGCCGGCCTCGCTGAGGTCCACCCACTTTTGCGCGCAAACCTCGAACTTCGCCTCATCCCAGCTCGTGTTGCGGTGGGTGGGTCGCGAAACGTGCCCAAACTGGATCTCGCACTTGGCGTGGTCGGTGTGGACGTTGAGCGGGAACGCCACCTTGAGCATCTTATTCTCCTCATGCCAGTCAATCTCGGTATCGAACCGCACGCCCGGGGTGGGGCCGAGGCTGATCCGCTGGCGAATGCGGCTGTTGCCAAACGAGCGCACCGTTTCGTACGCGATGCGCACGGGGCCTCGCTCAACAATCTCCACCGAATCGGCCCGCAAGAGATCACGGCCGGTCTCGAAAGCAAACGCATCGACGTCCCACGCGCTCCAAAAGAGGGGATTGTCATCGAAGAGTTGGAAGACGTTGGCCAGGGCCCCGGGGCGAATGAACTCGAGGGGTTCGTTGTCCTGGCTACGCAGGCTGGTGATGTGGCCGTTGGCGTCAAATCGGACGGCCCAGTGCTCGTTCTCGATCCGGCGCGCAGAGTGGCGCAGGTGGAGGTTGGGCGCGCCCTCTTCCGCCCGGAACGTACCGAGCGTGACACCCTCCTGGCTGCTTTCCGGGGTCGCAAAGATCAGCTTGCGCTCGTCAAAAGCTTCCACCAACTGCACGGGTAGGACTTCGTCGGATGTCACCAAGGCCCCGGGAGTTTCCCGGTCGGCGGGCCACGGCAAGCTGGCTTCGCTGGTCACGTGAGCAAAGTGGAAAATCGCCACCGGATCCTCGCCGGATTGCGTTTCAAAGTCACGGGCCAGGGCGGTGATTTTCTCCGCGATGATGGCCTCCGCTCCTTCCCGCACCCGGGCGTAATCCTGGTCGCTGTCCTCATAGACTTCCCGGACACTGCTGCCCGGGATAATGTCGTGGAACTGGTTGAGGAGCACGAGCTTCCACAGCCGCTCCAAAGCCTCGGCGGGGTACGGCCCCGGGGCCATGGCGCTGAGGAGTTCCGCGTCACGCAAGAGGAACTCGCACTCGCGGTTCGCCCGCTTGTTGGCGGCCTGGCTGGTGTAGGTGCCCCGGTGCAGTTCTAGGTACAGCTCACCCACCCATGTGCGCAAGTCTTGGCTTTCTTCATAGGCGGCGGCGAAGAAATCCACGGCGCGGCGCTTGGCTTCCACGGCTGGCAAACCGGGCATCCGCCGGGCGCGGTGGAGCATGTTGAGGTGAGTTTCGGTAGGGCCACCCCCGCCGTCTCCCCACCCGAAGAGCAGAAGCGAGCGATCGCTGCGGGCGTGGTCGCGGTGCTGCCGCACGCTCTGTAAAATCACCTTGGGGAAGGCGTCCGCAACGTAAGTGTCCGCCGGCGGGAAGTGCGTCCACACCTTGGTGCCGTCAATCCCTTGCCACCAAAACGTATTGTGCGGGATCTTGTTTTGCTGGTTCCAGCTCAGCTTTTGGGTGAGGAAGTACTTGATCCCAAATCCTTCCAGAATCTGCGGCAAGCTGGCGGCGTAACCGAACACATCGGGGAGCCACATGTCGTGGGTTTCCACCCCGAACTTCTCGCGGAAATACCGGCGCCCGTACAGGAACTGCCGCACCAGGCTTTCCCCGCCCGCCATGTTGCAGTCGGCTTCCACCCACATGCTGCCCACCACTTCCCACTGGCCCTTTTTCACCATTTGGCGGATTCTCTGGAAGAGCGCGGGATGATCCTGTTCCAACCACTCGTACTGGCTGGCCTGGGAGTGTGCGAACACGTACTCGGGGTGCCGCTCCATCATCTCCAGTTGCAGGGCGGTGGTGTGCGCCATCTTGAGACGGGTGACGCTAAGCGGCCACAGCCACGCGGTGTCGAGGTGGGCGTGGCCGACGGGTGTGATGGTGTGGGAGACTTCGCCCACTTGAGCTTCAAGCCGGTCGCGGATAAGACGGCGGCACTGGTTGATGGTGCGGCGGCGCTCGGGGTCAAACGTGTTGCAGGTTTCGTTGAGCGCCCGCACGGCGTGGGCGCGGAGGGGGTCGGTTTCGGGCAGAGATTCGGCCAACGAAAGCACAAACATCACGTCGTACGTGAGTTGCAGAAGCTCGGCATCTACCACCATAAGGTGGAATCCGCGAAACTCGGCCGGGAGTTCGGTGCGAGGCTTTTCCTTGCCGTGGACTGTGGTTTCTAAGTTGGGTGCGTAGGTTTGGGCAAAGATGGTGAGGTTCTCGTCACCTTCCGCGCGATCGAGCAGACGGTGGGTGAGGTGTGCCCAGTCCAGGGCCCCGACAATGGCTTCGTCCCGCCAAATCGTGCATTCCAGCGGCACCACGCCGCCGTACGCGCCGGGGTTCTCGATCACGGATTCGGGATTCTCGTAACCGAGCACCACCGGCATCCCCGCCCAATCGGCGGGCACCCGGGCAGAAACTTGATACCAGCCTTCGCTATAGGTGGGGCCCCAGCGGAAGCCCGGTTCGATCGTTTGCCAGCCTTTGGCACGCCGCGCGGCCCGGGCGTTCGGGAATGAACCCGCCAGGAACTTCGTGGTGGTGGGGACATGTTTGACCACCAGCCGTCCTTTGAGCTCACGATCCAGAAACTGTTTGGCGCGCCGTAGCTGGTTCGGTTCGAACTTGTCCATTCCGGTTGCCAGCATAGCACCGGATTTGACCGTCCCGGGCTATCCTAGAACCATGGATGCGTTGCGGATGCGGGAGGCTTCGGTGCTGGCCGCGCTGTACGCACCGGAGAGCCCGTTCCGGCTGGCGTCGCCGCGGGATTGGCCGCAACTGGCGGCGCTCATGGCCCGGTCCGGCACCCCCGCCGAGCTCCTGGCACAAGCGGGTTATCAGCCCCTTGCCGAGGCCCTCACCCCGGCGGCCTTGGAGTGGGGCTGGCACGCGGTGAGCCAGGGGCACGTGCTGACGGCCGCCCATGCCGAATTCCCCCGGGGCTGGCTGACGTTATTGGGCAAATCCGCGCCCCCGGCCTTGTCGCTGACCGGAGTGGTTTCCGCCGGGCGGGCGGTAGGCGTGGTGGGTTCGCGTGAC
The DNA here is from genome assembly GCA_002352215.1 of Chthonomonas sp. UBA2785. Lineage (GTDB taxonomy): Bacteria > Armatimonadota > Fimbriimonadia > Fimbriimonadales > Fimbriimonadaceae > JAHBTC01. Next base: position 42,686 of record DEIB01000042.1, read on the forward strand.
CTCACGGACCCCCAGCGCGCCTGGGCCCGCGAGGTGGGGGCGTGGCTGACGGCCCATGGCTGGATGATTGTAAGTGGGGGTGCCCGGGGCACCGATGCCGAAGCCGCAGCGGGGGCACGCTCCACCGGGCCGGGAGCCCGGGTCGTCGAGATTCTGGCCCACGGGGGTGATGGACGCGAGACCCCGACCTGCCTGCGGTTGCTGCCCACCGGGGCCGGCTTCGATGTGGCCGTGGCGCACCAGCGGAACGAACTCATCCACGCCTGGAGCGGAGTGAGTGTCATCCTGGCCTCACAGTCCGGCGCGGGGGGCACCTGGACGGGCACCGTGCGCGCGATGCGCCGCTGGGGCCTGCAGGCGCTGGTCTATCAAGACGGGAGCCCGGGCGCGCAGGGATTGGTGGAAGCGGGCGGCACGCCGTGGACGACCTTGGCCGAACTGGAGCTGCGCCTTGCCGCCGCCGCGCCGCTGCGCACCCCGCAACTATTCGATCTCACCGACGACTCCGGGGGCGATGCTCCGATGCGAGTGCGCGAAGCCCCGGTGCGATGGGTGACTTTGAGCTAGCGAGGAAGAGGGCGATCCGGGATCATCCACGCGCCCGCGATGGCCACCGCAAGAGCGTCGCACACGTCGTCCGGCTTGGGGGCTTGCGCCAGGCCCAGCAAGCGGGTGACCATGAACTCCACCTGCCTCTTGTCGGCGTTGCCCTGCCCTACCACTGCCTTTTTGACTTCGGGAGGTGTGATTTCGTACGTTTCCAGGCCGGAGCGCGCGGCTTCGCACAGCACCGCTCCCAGCGCCTTCGCGACGTCCATCGCCGTCGTGGAATTGCGATTGAAGAACAGTCGCTCCGTCACCAGCCGGTCAATGGGGTGCGCCGTGATGAGTTCGCGGGCCTGATCCGCCAGCGACACCAACCGCGGACCGAGGGGGCCGGGCGGGGTGTGAAAGAGACCGTAGGCCACGGGTTCGATGCGGCTCCCTGAGCGCCGAATGAGGCCGTAGCCCATGCGTTCTAATCCTGGGTCAATGCCGAGAATCAGCACGGTTACCGCTTGAACCGCCGGGCGATGTCAGACGTGGGGATGAGGATCGTAATGGGACGACCATGCGGACAGAAGAAGGGGTTGTCCAGCGTGGCGAGGTCCTCCACGAGCTTCTTCATCTCGGCCTCAGCGAGCGGATCGCCCGCCTTGACGGCCATCTTGCACGCGGCCATGGCAAAGACGTCGGCGGTGCCGGTGCCGAGGCACCCGGCGGCCCGGCCCTCAGCGAGTTCATCCAGGACATCCCGCAGAACAGACAACGGCGAGCGACCCCGCCAGATCGCGGGCACCCCACGCACCAGGAACGACTCTGGCCCAAATGGCTCCACATCAAAGCCCGCCCGGGCTAGCTCGGCGAGATTTTGCTGAGCGATGAGCGCCGAAGCGCGGCTCAAATGCAAGGTCTCGGGGGTGAGAAGGGGCTGAACGGGCACGCCGTCGCGGGCGCGCTCGGCCCACAGGCGCTCGTAAAGGATGCGCTCGTGCGCCACGTGCTGGTCAATCACGATCAGCCCGTGCGGCGAATCGCCCAGGATGAACGTGGCCGCCCACTGACCAATGAGTCGAAACTCGTGGAGCAGATCGGGAAGGACGCCCGTGACGCCCCCCGTCGCGCCCAGCGAAACACCATCCGCCAGGCCGCTCGAGCCCCCCGCAAAGGGCCGCGCAAACAAAGTGCCCGCGCCCAGCCAAGCCGGGCTCTCTTCACTCCCCAGCGGTGCCTGCGCCCGCTGCGACATGCCGAACGCCCCCGGCCCCCACGGCATCTCGTGCGGGCTCCCGGGCGGTAAATCGCCCCGGGCATCCCGCGCTGCCTCATTGGCCAGGTGCACGGCCTCGGCTCCCGGCACCATCCCGCTGGCCGCCACGGCCCGCTTGATGGCCGAGACCATCGCCCGGAAGACGGTGCTCTCATCCCGGAACTTGACCTCACTCTTGGTGGGCGAGACATTGACATCCACGCCCGCCGGGTCCGTCCAAATCATGAGGGCCGCGAGGGGGAAGCGTCGCTCGGGCGTCCAGGCCCGGAAGGCTTGGTCAATCGCGGCCATCAGCGTCTTGCTCCGCACCGGGCGGCCGTTGACCCACAGCCACTGGTGGGTGCGGGTAGCCCGGCTGACGTGGGGCGGGCTCACCATCCCCGTCAGTCGCACGCCGTCTTGGTAGTGATCTACCGGCAACAGCGCGGCGGTGAGGTCACGCCCCCAGACCTCTTGCAACGTGGTGGCAAAATCGCCCGAGCCGCTGGTGCGCAGAGCCTCGTGGGCGGGGCCACCCGCCGCGTGCCGCAACGTAAAGGCCACATCCGGCCGGGCAATGGCGTGGCGGGAGACGGCATCCACGATGGCGGAGAGCTCGGTGGCGTCAGTCCGCAGGAATTTGAGCCGCGCCGGGACGTTAAAGAACAAGTCCTCCATCGAGACGGTGGTGCCGCGCGGGCCGGCGTCACCCGAACTGACCTGCACTTGTCCGCCGTGGGCCGTCACCACCACTCGCGCCCCGTGCGCAATCCCGGAACTCAGCCGGAACTTGGAGACCGACGCCAGCGTGGGTAGCGCCTCGCCCCGGAACCCCATGGTGGAGACGGCCAGCAAGTCCTCGGCGCGGGTGATCTTGCTGGTGGCGTGGCGCTCTAGGGCCAGCAACACCTGGTCTTCGGTCATCCCGATGCCGTTATCCGAAACTCGGATCAACGCCCGCCCGGCCCGCTCGAGGTCAATCTCGATGCGGGTGGCCCCGGCGTCCAGGGCGTTCTCGACGAGCTCTTTGACCGCCGAGGCGGGCCGCTCCACCACCTCGCCCGCCGCAATCTGGTTGATGGTCTGCGAATCGAGGCGACGAATCACCGGCAGATGGCCGGTTGCCTCCGGGCGCCCACCCGCCTCACCCTCCGGAGCCGGAAGATGAAAACCAGAGCGAGCAACGGCGGGGTCAGCCATAAAGTGCGAGGATGAACCTCAGGGGATCAGTTTAGTTTACGCCGATGCGTGCGCGTTTCCCTTTCTCCTCCCAAGAATAAGACGCCCGCCGCCCACCCGCTGATGCGCCGCGGTCCCGAAGTCTGAAAACGGGGCTACAGGTTCACGGGTGAACGTGCCGATACTGTTAGCAAGACCAGGTTTTCTGGACGGACTGCCCCCTCATGTTTACTTTCATCGGGATCGTGCTCGCCGTCGTGATGATGCTCGTGGGTTACACGATGCACCACGGCAAAATTGCGGCCCTGATTGTGCCTTCCGAATACATCACGGTGGCAGGCATGGGTTTTGGCATCATGATCGCCAACAACGGTCTCCCGACCACAATCAAAGCGATCAAGGCCGCCATCGGGCTTCTCAAGCCGCCGCCGAATCAGAAGCAATACATGGACCTGCTCAAGATGATGTTCCAGCTGTTCTCGGTGGCCCGGAAGGAAGGCTTGCTCGGCCTGGAACAACACGTCGAGAACCCTAAGGAATCGGCCATCATCAGCAAGAATCCGTCGTTCCTGGCCAACCACCACGCTTGCGATTTCTTTTGCGACACGATGAAGGTCATCCTCACCGGTTCGGTGGGGCCGCATGACCTCAGCGAAATGATGGAACTGGACCTTGAGGTCGCCCACGACGAAGAGCACCTGCTGGTGGACGCCTGGCAAGGCACCGGCGACGCGATGCCCGCCATCGGGATTATCGCGGCCGTGTTGGGGATCGTTATCACGATGGGCAAGATTGGCGGTGAAGCCGCCGTCATCGGGAAGTCTGTTGCCCAAGCCCTCGTCGGGACGTTCCTCGGGATTCTTCTCGGCTACGGGGTCTACGCCCCCATCGCCCGCTCCATCGAACTCCGCATCAAGGCCGAAGGCCACTACATGAATTGCATCCGCCACGCCCTGTTTAGCTTTGCGCGCGGCGAATCGCCCATTACGTGCGTCGAGTTCGCTCGCCGCAATATCGAGCCTTCGCTCCGCCCCGGGTTTGCCGAAATGGAAACCAGCGTGAAGGAAAAGGACGCCGCCTAAGGCCCTCCAAGCACCATGCAAGACGGCGCACCGATCATTATCAAGAAGGTCAAAAAGGGTGGCCACGGCCACCATGGCGGGGGCTGGAAGGTTGCCCTGGCTGACTTTATGACCTCGATGATGGCCTTCTTTATGGTCATGTGGATCGTCGGGATGAGCCAAGAGGATCGGGAAATCATCCAGGCTTACTTCAACGACCCGGCGGGATTTGACGCCAAGATGCCGCGCTCGGCGCTGAACATCGGCATTACGGGCGGGCCCACGAGCAAGGAAACCGGCAAAGCCGGGACCGGAACCACCCAAGAAGAGCGTGAACTCGACGAAGCCGTCAAGCTCAAGAACAATATCCAGCGTTCTCTGGAAGGCGACCCCGAACTCAAGGGTTTGGTGATGAGCGATAAAGTCGAAGTCAGCGTGAGCAGCGAAGGCGTGCTCGTTGAATTTATCGAGAACGAAGCCAACGGCGAAGTGTTCTTTGAGATCGGCTCGGCCACGGTTCGCCCTGCGGCACGCGCTTTGATTTCAAAGGTAGCGCCTCTGCTGGCCCAGAGCCGACGGCCGATGCAGATTGAAGGCCACACCGACCGTCGCCCGTTCCCGGGTACCGGTCGCGATAACTTTGACCTGAGCACGGAGCGCGCCCATACGGTGCGCCGCCTCATGGTGGCCAGCGGCGTGCAGCCTAAGCAGATTCTGCAAGTGGTGGGCTACGCCGATACGCGACCGCGCAACGGCCAGGACCCCATGCACTTTAGCAACCGGCGCGTCAGCGTGCTGCTTCCCTTCGCGATGACGAAGCCAGAGGATCGCCGCCTGCCCGTCGACGAGCTGAACCAGTCCATCGAAGGCATGTTCCGTGTGCCGACTTCGCCGGACTTTTCATCACCCGCTCCAGCGCCGGTGGACCTGGATCCAGACTCAGAATAGGCGAGGCCCTAACGTTTTCCCCCGAGGAAACGGTCCTCTCGCGCGCCTTTCGTTGGGCATGCCTCGTCTGGACCCTTGAACGACACGGACGTCGCTTATGGCTACCATCGCCGGAAATCTCTGGGAATACAACTTCGCCCGCATCATCGTGCTGGACGTCACTGACGACTATCGGCTCAGTCAGGGACCGGTGCCAATGGACTGCTACCCCGTCCTCAAAGAGGTGTGGGTGCCCATGTTCGAAATTGACGCGCGGCTTGCCGATCCCCAATTGGTAGAGGGGTACCTCTACGACTGGCACGAATCGCCGGATCGCCCGGACGCCCCGTGGTTTGTGGGCGTGGTCCACGCACAGCTACTGGTGGAAGCCGAAGCCCGGGCCTCATCCTCTCCTTGAGGCCCGAGTCTCGGTTTTCGGGCTAGGCCGCGCGTCGGCGACGGCGCAAGGCCAGCAGAGCGAGCCCACTGACAAGCAGGGTCGCCGGTTCCGGGACGGCTTGGTGCGTCACCGTCAGGTAAGGACGCAAGCTAACTTGCGGATGTTCTTTGCTGGCATAGATCAGGCGATTGGTGTCCGGCCCCAGCATGTGTAGCCCGTAATTGGCATGCGTACCGGCGTGCCACTCAGAAACGAGGGATGTAATGTTGAACGTGTACCATTTCGTGACCTGGTTGCCCGACCACGTGGCGTAAGGGTTCACATTGGCTGCCCCCGTGGTGCCCACGGAATCTCCGCCCGGCGTGGACCAGGGCGTACCGGCCTGGCGGTCCAGCCACGTCGCTTGCATCTCTACCCAAGGGTTGGTAACTCGATAGATTTCGGTCGTCGTAACTCCCGATCCAAAGCTGTTGTCCCCCCAGAGGTTGAGCGTGGCGCTGGTAATCACATCTCCGGCCGGGATGGACGAGAGATCGAATTGAACGAGCGAACGCTGGTCGTTGGTCGCCCCCGCGTTGTAAGTGGAGAAGATTTGATCGGCTCCGAAGATGCCCGTGGGTGAGAAAGTAAGCAAGCGAGTGTCTTGGGTGGGCGACAGCGTCGTCGTCGCGGCGCTACTTATGACAGCTCCACCAAGAAGGGCTGCGCTTCCCGTGACTCTTAGAAAGAGTTTCATTTGAGGATCCTTGGGCAAGGCATTCCCGCCTTGCTCATGCCCGCTAAGCTATCTCAGACCTCGCCCGATCAGCTCAGAAAGGTGAAGTTGCACCACAAAGTGTTCACTTCGAACCACCTTCAGATCTCCTTGTTCGCAAGCGAACCGGCCTTGGATCCGGCTTTCTGACGTTGATCCTGCATCTGGCGCTCGCGGCTGTAGCGACGCATGGGGTCTGGCGTTGATCGTTCATTCCGGAGTTGGCGCGGAGAGACCCCGAAGGTTTCTCGCACCAGCTTGTTAAATCGCTGTAAGTCCGGCACTCCGACTAAGTGGGCGACTTCCTTGATGCTGGCCGGGCTACTCATCAGAAGTTCACTTGCCCGGCTCATTCTTGCCTCGCGGACGTACTGCTGAGGCGTCACCCCGAGTTCCGCCCGGCAGAGTCGGATCAAGTGGTTTTGGCTGACTCCGGTCGCTTCGGCCAACTCAGTCATCGAAAAGGCTTGGCCCAAGCTCTGATCCACGAACCGACGCATGCGGCCTAACGCCGAGTGTTCCTGCCATTCACTCAGCTCAACCCCCGCTTGGAGAAGAATCGTCCAGATGAGGTTGTTCACCGTCGCCTTGTTGAAGGCAATGCGGTCAATGGCTGTCCGTAACCACATGTCCATGACGGTCATTTCTCGGTCGTAGGGTTGAACCATGGAAAAGCCAAGAGGTGAGTCGGCCTCAGGGTGGGGCGAAAAGTTGAGCAGATAGACATCCCCTTCCGGCCCCGTTCGTTGAATCTGCACCAGAGCCCGAGGGGGCATCATCAGCAGGCTATCCGGGGCAAAAGTCTGCGAGCGACCATTGACGCTGATCTCGCCCGCAAAGCGTGGCAGGATGATCATGTACCACTGGGGAGCCTGCGTAAAGAACTGACGTTCGCGGTAGAAAGTGAGGCCAGACACCGGCCCGACCGTGGGCGCTAGTCCCAGATTGATCGTGTAATCCGCCCTCACGATGTTGACCCTAGACCACTAATCGCGACTACAGACCAGTTAGTGGTCATTTCGGGCATCTCCTCTTCGATGATGGACGTTCGGTCCCGAGGAAATCAAGGGGTCCGGCCCTTGCCTAAGTCTTGCGAGTAAAATGTCGGAGTTATGCCGCGCCCGTTTCAGCTTTCGGTGGTTTCGCCCGAACGCACGGTCTTTGATGACCAAGTCACGAGTGTGATTGCCCCGGGCGTGGAAGGTTATCTCGGCGTGATGGCCGGCCACGAACCCCAGATCGTTGCCCTCAAGCCCGGCCTGGTGGAATACGAAGACAAGAACGGTCAGCGCACGTTCGTCGCCACGATGGGCGGCTTTATGGAAATCAGCAGCGAGCGCGCCATCATTCTGGCCGAGGACGCTGAGATCAGCACCGAGATTTCCATCGAGAAGGCCGAGGCCGAATTGGACAAGGCCCGCCGCGCGTTGCGAGGCGAAGAAGTGGACATGACGCCCGAACAAGCCACCGAAGCGCTGAATCGCGCTATGGTTCGGCTAAAAGCTGCGCGAATGCGCTAAATTTCGCCGACATTTTGGGCAACAATAGAGCCCATGGAATGGCGAAGCGCGTGGGCATTGGTAGCCGTCTTGGCAACTCCGGGTTTCAGCGAGTCTCGAACCGCGATGAACGATTCGAATTTCACGGCTGATGAAATCCGCGCCCTCCGCAGCTATTGGAATGCTCCTGGCCGCGTCCAATCCCATCTTCTGAACGAGAATGGCGGCGAATTTGCCGTGCGCCAAACCGTGGAAGGCAGCCAGTGGCTATGGAACTACAACAAAGCCCGTGGCCTCGCCAAGGGTGATCCGGGTTCCGCTCTCAGCGCCAATTCTCAGCGAGAGACCGTCTGGACCAACTGGATCAACGCCCGCATCGAGTGGGATTACGCTCAGGCCGCCGTGCAAGTCGCGCAACGCAATGGCAAGCCCGCTCCGGCCGTGCGCGTGCCGAACCCCGGCCCGTGCCCGGCTGACCTGGTGAACCTGGCCGGAAACCCGCCCGCCTTTGCCGCACCCGCCCGACCGGAACAGCACACGCTGACCTTCCCGGACGGCATGAAGCTGACCTACAACACCCACGTGCCGATGCGCAAGACGTTTGCGTACTTCCGGTGGCCGCAAGGGGTGCAAAGCATGGGTCAGCGCGTGAAGACGCTGCCCGAGCGCGAACTCCAGGGCCTGTTCCAGAAGGCCGGGCTCAACAAGACCGAACAGAACGTCTTTGCCGCCGTGTCGATGCTCGAAGGGGGCTTTGATTCGGTGAACACCTACGATACGGGCTTCGTCTCGGTCGGCCTCATCCAGTTTGCGACGCTCAAGGAAGGCGGACACAGCCTCGGTCAGGTTCTGCAGCGCATGAAGCGGGAGAACCCGCAAGATTTCCGCACCCACTTCCGCAAGTTCGGTCTGGACGTGACCGATAACGGACTGCTGATGGCGGCGGACCTGGAATCGGGCGCGACCCGCATCGGCCCCGAGGCCAACCAGCAGATTATTGAAGATAAGCGGCTGATTGCCGCCTTCCAGCGCGCGGGGCGAATCAGCGAGGCCTTCCGCGTAGCCCAACTCAAGACGGCCAAGGCGATGTACTACCCGGCGGACGATGTGATCCGCGTGGATGTGAATGGTACGACGATGACCGGACGCGTGGGCGACGTGTTCCGCACGGAAGCGGGCCTCGCCACGCTCATGGACCGCAAAGTCAACACGGGCAACCTCGGCCGCATGAACGACCTGGTGGGCCAAGCGGTGCGAGAGTACGACTTGGTCTCGGTGAAGGATGCGGCGCAGCTTGAGTTCTTGCTGATCCAGGCGCTGGTATTCCGCAAGAACTACCTCCTGGAAGCCTCGCTCAGCCAGCCGGCCCGCCCGGATGTGATTACCAGCCGCAGCGGCACCCGCCGCCTGCGTGGTCCGCTCTAAGCACGAGCGACATCAAACAAAGAACCCCCGAGACCTGGCGACCAGGTTCGGGGGTTTTGCTTTCGCGAGAGGCTCGCGACTTACTGAGGAGCGTCCACCGAGCGGTAGGCGTTGATGAGCGCGATTTCGCCCTCCTTCCCGCCCTGCGACTTGCCGTGCTCCATGCCGTAAATGCCGGTGAAACCCTTGCTGCGGATGTGCTTGAACACGTTGCCGTAGTTGATTTCGCCGGTGGTCGGCTCGCGGCGGCCCGGATTGTCGCCAATCTGGAAGTACGCAATTTCGCTCCAAGCGGCGTCCATGTTCGGGATGAGGTTCCCTTCCTGGATCTGCTGGTGATAGATATCAAACAGGATCTTGCAGGCCGGGCTGTTCACCGCGCGGCACACTTGGTACGCCTGCGGGATTTCGCTCAGAAACAGGTTGGGGTGGTCGCGGAAGTTCAGCGGCTCCAGCACCATCACCAAGCCGTGCGGCTCAAAGATTTCGCTGGCGCGGCGCAAGCACTCCACCACATGCGCCGTGTTGTAGGCGATGTTTTGGCGCGGGTCAATGGTGCCGCACACCACGGTCATCCACTTCGCGTTGACGCGCTTGGCGATGTCCACGGAGGTGCGGACTTCGTCCAGGAACTTGTCGATCATCTCCTGGCGGCCACTGGCGAGGGAGGTTTCCCAGGCCGTGCTGGGATTCACCACAAACACGCCCATGCGCATGCCCAGGCGGGTCATTTCCTTGGCGATGGCCTCTTGCTGCTCCACCGAGCGGCCCTTCATGCCGTTGTCTTCCAGCGAGCGGAAGCCGTGGTCGTGCATGAACTTCAGCTCATCAATCGGGTTGTTGCCCGCGTGATTGCCAAACATGCCGAAGTGCGGCGCAAAGTCGCAGTTGAACGGAGTGGAATCGTCAAAGTTCAAGGTCATCGTCTCCTTGGCAACGGCCAAGCCGCCGGCCAGGCCTGCCCCTACGGCAAGCCCGGACCGGATGAAGTCACGTCGATCCATGCTCATGGCTTAGACCAGCTTGGTTACGCCCGGCACGGCCACGGCCGGCACCGCTCGGCTGCCGAAGGCCAGATCCGCCGGCATTAGCGTCTCTTCGCTTGCCATCGCCGCATCCCACGTCACGCTGGTGCCGGTGTAGGCGGCCATGCGTCCCATGATGGCGGTAAGGGTGCTGTGCGCCACTTGCTCGCCCTCGTTGAGGTAGGCGCGGGTGCCGCGAATGCTCTCGATGAGGTGGCGGTGCTCCAGCATGTACGGGTTGAGATTCTCGCCGCTGAAGCGGTACTCATTCTCCCCGAAGATGCGGTTGGCGGGGTTGGCGCGGCCCTTAGTGCCGACCAGTCGCTCGCTCACGTTGTTGGCGCAGCCGTCGATTTGGCGGCAGTAGCTGTGCATGAGACAGCCGTCTTCGTATTCGAACTCCACGGCAAAGTGGTCGAAGATGTGCCCGTAAACCTCAGCCTTGCGGACTTCGCGACCGCCCAGGGCCACGGCCTTCACCGGGTGCGCCTTCTTCGCCCAGTTCACCACGTCGATGTTGTGGATGTGCTGCTCGCAGATGTGGTCACCGCTGAGGTAGGTGAAGTAGAGCCAGTTCTTGAGCTGCCATTCCACGTCGCTCCAGCCTTCTTGGCGCGGCACGGACCACAGCGAACCCTGGTTCCAGTAGCAGCTGGCGCTCACAATGTCGCCGATCGCGCCATCGTGGATGCGCTTCATCACCTCGTTGTAGGCGGTTTCGTGGCGGCGCTGCGTCCCGGCCACCACGCTCAGGTTCTTGGCCTTGGCGGCCTGGGCGGCGGCAATCACGCGGCGGACGCCCGGGGCATCGGTGGCCACCGGCTTTTCCATAAACACGTGCTTGCCCGCGTTGATGGCGGCCTCGAAGTGATAGGGGCGGAAGCCCGGGGGAGTGGCGAGGATGACCAGGTCAATGTCGCTGGCCAGCACGCCCTTGTAGGCATCAAAACCGGTGAACACATGGTCATCGGTGATCTGAACGCGCTCCTTAAAGTTGTCGGTCAGCGACTTGCGGGCACCGGCGGCGCGGTCGGCAAACATATCGCCGAGGGCCACCACGGTCACGGCCGGATCGGCATTCAAACAGTCAAATGCGGCGCCCGTTCCCCGGCCGCCGCACCCTACCACGCCCACGCGCAGTCGGTCTTGTCCCATCACGTTGGCGAAGGTACCCGCTCCGAGGGCAGTCATGGCCACCGCACTGGTGGCAGCGAGAAAAGAGCGACGAGATAACGCGAGATCTTCCATGGCTTTATTGTTCTAAGTTGACTTGGTCTGCACTGACGACGATTCGAAATCCGACTTGGGGTCCGTCCGAGAGCCACCAGCGGCTCTTGGGAACTTGCGGGTCGCGGTCCTGCCACTTAATGGTGTAAGGCTCGCGGAGGGAGGGGCCGAGATCCGGTCCTTCGTAGTTAAAGTGGCCGCCGGCGGTGGTCATCACGCTCGGGTCATCCAGGCTCTTCACCCATTCGCTGGCGTTGCCGATCATGTCGAAGAGCCCCCAGGCGTTCGGCTTCTTGCTCTTCACGGCCTCGGTCTTGTCTTCGCTGGTATCCCAGAAAACGGCGTACTCATCCCACTTCTCCGGCAGAGGGGCGTTGGCGCGCGCGGCGTACTCCCATTCGGCTTCGTTGGGGATGCGATAGGGGCGGTTGAACTTTCCTTCCAGCCACTTGCAGAAAACTTCACTGGCCGGGGCGGCCACGCCAATGGCGGGGTAACCCTTGTGGCCGTAGCCTCGGTCCACTGCCCCGTAGGGGCGGCTCGGGCGGCTGGCGGCGTCGTGGTTGGCTTCCCGCTGCTCGGGCGTCATGTCCAGGCGCAGGTAGTAGACGTCGTACAGATCCCAGGTGACTTCGGTTTCCGAGATGTAGAACGCCTTGACTTCGACCTCTTTGCCCCGAATGTTGACCTTCCCCGCGGGGACGTAGATCATCTTAAATTCAACGAGGTGGTCGGGTAGGCGTTCGGTATACGACTCGGGCATCGGCGTTACAATAGGGAGGGCGAGAGCGATGTACGCAGCGATCATTGCTTACTTAACGATTGGGAGTTCCCCATTGAACGTGTCCCGGTACGACTTTACCCAGGCTCATATGGGCGTGCGCGTCGATATTTCATTGTACGCGCCCGACCGAGCCGCCGCCGAGCGCGCGGCGCAGGCTGCTTTTGACGAAATCTCCCGGATCGAAGTCATCGCTAGCGACTACCGCCCGGACAGCGAAGCCATGCGCCTGTGCGACCGCGCGGGGCAAGGGCCTGTACGCGTGAGTCCGACCCTGATGAATCTGTTGCTACGGAGCGAGCAGTTTCACTACCACTCGGGCGGGCTGTTTGATGTGACGGCCGGGCCGCTGGTGCGCCTGTGGCGCGAATCCCGGCGCACGGGCGTGCTGCCCACCCACGAGGCAGTGCAGGCCGCGCGGCGCAACGTGGGCATGGAGGCGGTCATCATCGAGCCCGACGCGGGCACGGTGGAAATCACCCGGCCGGGGGTGCGGCTGGACTTCGGGGGGATTGCCAAGGGCTACGCCTGCGATGCGGCGGTGCAGGCGATGCGGAATGCGGGGGCACCGGCCTGCCTGGTGGAGATGGGGGGCGATATCGCCCTGGGCGATGCCCCGCCCGGAGAAGCGGGCTGGCGGGTGCTGCTGACCACCACCGGCGAGAGCGTGCAGTTGCACAACTGCGGCGTGAGCACGAGCGGGGACACCGAGCAGTTCATTGAGGTGGGCGGGCGGCGGTATTCGCACGTGGTGGACTTGCGCACCGGGCTGGGGAGCACCCAGCGGGTGATGGCGACCGTGATCGGCCCCGACGCGACGACCACCGATGCCCTGGCCACCGCCCTGAGCGCTGGGGGCTACGCGATGAAGGTGCGGCTGCGGAAGGCGTACCCGGAGCTTGACATCCGGTTGCGGGTCGGGCGCTAGGTTCCCCCGCCATAAAGCAAAACGACCCCGCCGCAAGGGCGAGGTCGTTTCTTCGTTGGTACCCCGGGTGCCTTAGACGGCCTGGAGCTTGCGAGCCTTTTCGCGGACGTCGTCCAGGTTCCCGCAGTAGAGGAAGGCCTGTTCCGGAATGTCGTCCAGCTTGCCATCCACCAGTTCGGCGAACGCCGCCACCGTATCCTGGATGGACACGAAGCGACCGGCGTTACCCGTGAACTGCTCGGCCACGAAGAACGGCTGGCTAAAGAAGCGCTCGATCTTGCGGGCGCGGCCCACCAGCACCTTGTCGTCGTCGCTGAGTTCGTCAATCCCGAGGATCGCAATGATGTCTTGCAGTTCCTTGTAGCGCTGCAGGGTTTGCTGCACGGCGCGGGCCACGCGGTAGTGCTCTTCGCCCACAATGCGCGGGTCCAGGTTCTTGGAGGTCGAAGCCAGCGGGTCCACGGCCGGGTAAAGGCCCTTGGAGGCGATGGATCGTTCCAGATACACGTAAGCGTCGAGGTGGCTAAACGTGGTGGCCGGAGCGGGGTCGGTCGGGTCGTCCGCGGGGACGTACACGGCCTGCACCGAGGTCACCGAACCCTTGTTGGTGGAGGTGATGCGCTCTTGCAGGAAGCCCATTTCGGTGGCGAGGGTGGGCTGGTAGCCCACGGCGCTCGGCATACGACCGAGAAGGGCCGACACCTCGGAACCTGCCTGCACGAAGCGGAAGATGTTGTCCACGAAGATGAGCACGTCGCTGCCCTGCACGTCGCGGAAGTATTCGGCCATCGTCAGGGCCGTCAGAGCCACGCGGAGACGGGCGCCCGGCGGCTCGTTCATCTGACCAAAGACCATGGCGGTCTTGTCGATAACGCGCTTTTCGGAGCCGTCGGTGTCCTTAAAGGTGGCTTCCGACATTTCGAGCCAGAGGTCGTTCCCTTCGCGGGTGCGCTCGCCCACGCCGGCGAACACCGACACGCCCGAAGCTTCGACCGCGATGTTGCGGATGAGCTCTTGGATGAGAACCGTCTTGCCCAGACCGGCACCTCCGAAGAGACCAATCTTCCCACCCTTGTTAAACGGAATGAGGAGGTCAACAACCTTGAGACCGGTGGGGAGCAGTTCGACGCTCACGCTTTGCTCTTCAAAAGTCGGCGGTTCGCGGTGGATCGGCATCCGGTCCACAGTGTTCACGTCGCCGGCGTTGTCGATCGGGTTGCCCAACAGGTTGAAAACGCGGCCGAGGGTGGCTTCGCCCACCGGCACGGTGATCGGCGCACCGGTGTCGTTGGCGGCCATGCCGCGCATCAGACCGTCGGTGCTGGACAGAGCCACGCACCGAACCGTATCGTCACCAAGGTGCTGAGCGACTTCAGCCGTGAGGTTGATGCCGCGCTCGGCGTCCACCACGGTGATCGCGTTCATAAGAGCCGGAAGCGACTCATTCGGGAATCGACAGTCCACAACCGGACCAGTGATTTGGACGACGGTACCAACGCTCGCCATAAGAATTTTGCCTTCAAACGCCCATTCTCGCCGGGGGCGAGGCAGGGCAATATCGACTCCGGAGTATACCGACGCGATGCGAGGGGCCTAGACTTCTGCAACCCCCAATGGGGACATTTGCCACCTTCATTCGCCTCAAGAAGTGGCCGAAGCCAGCGGCGGGTTGGGCAGAATGTCCAGACCCGAGAGGTATCCTCCGTAAAGCATTTTGAGGCGACTCAACGTATGAAGCGATTCTTTGCCTGGCTCCGCGCCGTTTTCCATCGCGGAATGGACAACTTGGAAGATCCTGAGCTGATGCTCGATCAGGCCAAGCGTGATATGCAATCGGCCCTTTCGGGCAACCGTGAGAAGGCCGTGCAAGCCATTACGCAGCGCAACCGCCTGCAGCGGATGTACGACGAATCGGTGGCCAAGAGCACGCAACTGGAAGGTCAAGCCGCCACCGCCCTGAAGAACGGCAACCGCGACCTGGCCCGCCAGTTCCTGCGCGAGAAGGCCAACGTGGACGCCACGATTGAAAGCCTGAAGCCGACCCTGGCCGCCGCCAGCGAGACGGTGGAGCAGGTGAAGGTGGCCATTAAGCGCCAGGAAGAAGAGGTCCGCCGCAAGACGGCCGAGGCCCTGGCCCTGAAGGCGCAGTGGAAGCAAGCCCAGATTCAAGACGCGATTGGCAAGACGCTGAGCGGCCTGACCTTCGAGAACGAATACGAAGGCTCCTTTGCCGCCGCCCGCGATCGTATTGCGGACAAGCAAGCCGAAGCCTCCGCTCGCAACGAAATGATGGCCGGCAGCCTGAGCGGCAAGATGATGCAGATGGAAGACCAGGCGATGGACTTTGCCGCGGACGAAGAACTTCGGAAGCTGGAAGAGAAGCTCGGGCTGGGCGCCCCGATGAGCACCGAGACTGTGGAGAACGCCACGCCGGTGGACGAATCGGCCGTGGATTCAGAACTCGATGCGCTGGAAAAGCGCCTGAATCAAGGCCAGTAAGGCTCGGCAATCGGGTCGCAGACGCCTCCATCCCTTGGCGGGGTGGGGGCGTTTTTCTTGCCTGAGAGCGTGGGGCTCGCGCACACCGGGGGGCAAAAACCGGTAGAACTTTGTATCCATGCCCCTCCCGGCCCTCACGGACCACATGACGGAGCGCCTGAAGGCTCTGCCGACGCGCCCTGGCTGCTACATCTACCGCGATGAGCAGCAGAACGTGCTGTACGTGGGCAAGGCGATCAATCTGCGCAACCGGGTGCGCAGCTACTTCCGCAAGAGCGCGCAGCACACGGCACGGATTGAGCGGCTGGTGTTCCGGGTGCGGGACATCGAATGGATCGTGGTGGACAGCGAGGTGGAGGCCCTCGTCCTTGAGTGCAATTTAATCAAGGAACACCGCCCACCCTTTAACGTAAGGATGCGCGATGACAAGAGTTACCCCTTCATCGCCATCACCAAGGAGAAATTCCCGCGCGTGATGTTTACAAGAAATCCGCGCAAAGGTTGGGGAGAATCGTTCGGCCCCTACACAAACGCATGGGCGGTACGAGAAACCTTACAGATTTTGCACAAAGCCTTCCCACTTATCCCTTGCGGGAAGAGCTGGAGTGGCGAGGCCGAGCAGCGCCCCTGCCTCTATTACCATATGCAGCAATGCTTAGCCCCTTGCGCCGGCTTAGTTACCCAGCAAGAATACCGGCAAGTGATTGCTAAGGTTCGTAGTTTTTTGCAAGGAAAGGACTTGCAAATTATTGACGAGCTGAAAGCCGAGATGGAGCAATGCGCCGAGGACCTAAACTTCGAGCGGGCGGCCACACTGCGCGATCAGATCCAGAAGATGGAGCACATCCGCGAGCGCCAAAAGGTGCTGAGCGAGGACGGCGAGGACCGCGACGTGGTGGCGGTGGTGAAGGACGATCGGGGCGCGGCCGTGCAGATGCTTTACATCCGGGGCGGGCGCCTGATTGGGCAGCGCCAATTCATGCTGGATGGCAGCAAAGACAGCTCACCCACCGAGGCTGTGCAGGAGTTTGTGAAGCAATACTATACAGACGCGCCGGAGATCCCGCGCGAGGTGTTGCTGCCCGTGGAAATTGAGGAGCGGCAGATTGTCCAGCAATGGCTACGCCAGCGACGGGGCGCGGCCGTAAGTGTGGATGTGCCCAATGGCGGCGAAGGGCTCCGCCTGGTGGAGCTGGCCATGGACAACGCCGAGCAGGCTCTGCGCACCTTTGCCATGGAGCTGGAAGAGAAGGAAGCGTGGGCCGAACAAGCCATGACGCAACTGGCCGAAGTCTTAGAACTCCCCACCCTTCCCATGCGGATAGAGGGTTACGATATTTCTAATATTCAGGGCACGTCCCCAGTGGGATCGATGGTGGTAACCGAAAACGGCGAACCGAATAAGCAAGAGTACCGACGTTTTCAGATTAAGTGGCACCCAGAGAGCCCCAACGACTTCGCGATGATGAACGAAGTCATTTTGCGTAGGTTACGGCGCTATCTTGATGAAGATCCGAAGTTTCTTAAGCTCCCCGATCTCATCATGATTGACGGGGGCAAAGGGCAACTGGGGGCGGCGCTGGAGGCGCGCGACAAGCTGGAGATCCAAGTGCCGATGGTGGGCCTGGCCAAGCGCATGGAGCTGATCTATGTGCCCGTGCAGAACGAGGACGGCACCTATGCCTTTAAGGAGATTGAACTTCCTCTCACTTCGCCCGGACTTCTGTTACTGAGGCGCCTGAGAGATGAGGCGCACCGATTTGCGCTGACTTTCCACCGCAAAGTGCGCGATAAGCGGATGCACGGAAGCTTGCTGGACGAGATTCCGGGAATTGGCCCCAAGCGGCGGCGCATGCTGCTGCGCACCTTCGGCAGTGTGGAGGGCATCCGCCGCGCCACGGTGGAGGAAATCGCGGCCGTGCCCACCCTCACGCGCACCCAGGCCGAGCAGATTCGCATGTTTTTGGATGGCGAATTGGCGTAACCGCGTGGTATACATAGACTTATGTCTACCAAGGCTGCGCTGACCGCGCAATATCTCGGCACCCTGGCCATGCTGCGCCAAAGTGTGGAACGCTGCCCCGCCGACCTCTGGGAAAAGACGGCCGGCATGCGGCCGCGTCAGTTCTGGCGCATTGCCTATCACGCCACGTACTACACCGACCTGTATCTAGCGCAAACGGAAGCGGACTTCACCGATCCGCCGCACTACCAAGAGGAGGCCACCAACCTATGGGCGGAGCCCAAGGACGGGGTTCAGCCGCGAACGCTGACCCCCGACGAGGTGTTGGCCTACATTGACGACGTTATGGCGGGGCTCCCCGCGCGAGTGGAAGCCCTGGACCTGGAGGCCCCTGAGAGCGGCTACCACTGGTACCCCGGCTTCACCAAGCTGGAGCACCAGTTCCTCAACCTGCGCCACCTGGGCATCCACGTGGGGCAACTGCAGGAGTTGCTGATGGGGGCCGGGGTGGACGTGAGCTGGCTCTCGCGAGCCAAGTAAGACGAAGCCTTAGGTGGTGAGGAGCGAATAGGTGCGGAACTCCGACTTCATCGGGGGTTCCTCGCCTCGCTCCTTGGCCAGGCGCATGTCCTCGAAGGCGCGGCGGTGCCCTTCCAGGAACTCTTCCGAGCCCGTCCAGCTGTCAAAAGCCGCCTCGTTCACCCAGTGGCTCACCACTAGGTAAGCCTCACCTTCGGTTTTGGGTTCCAGCACGTACATCCCCAGGAACCCCGGGATGCGGTCAATGGCGTGCGCGCGCGAGCCGAAGAGGTCGCGGAAGCGGTCCACGTATTGCGGCTGGCAGTGGATGGTGTTGATGGCGACAAAGCCGGGCTGGCAAAGCTGCAGCAGGCCGCAGCAACCGGGGGCGATGTGGGTCGGGCCGGGAGCGGGCGTCACACCGGAAGAAGACATGCCGTCAATCATGACATAAAAGTACGGATTGATTTCTAGGCCCGATTAGGGGCTTTTTGAGCTGAAAACCCCGCAAGTCAGGACGGGAACTGCGCTTCGATCCGCCGGTCCGGGATGAACCACACCGCCGCCACCACCGCATAGAGGGCGATGGACACCCACTCATTCCAAAAGCTACATCCAATCGCCACGACGTAGGTCACCAGCGAAAACTTGCCCTTCAGGTCGCGGCCGATGGCGCGGGCCAGGTGCCCTTCCTCCCGCTGGTCCGCCATGATGGCCCGTTGCAGCAGCCAATAGGCAAAGCCGCACATCAGCAGCACCACGCCGTAGGCGCCGGTCGGGGTCTTGGCGAAGTGGTTCTCGCCCATCCACCCGGAGACAAACGGCACCAAGGAGAGCCAAAAGAGAAGGTGGATGTTGGCCCACAGGATGCGGCCGTTGACCTTGTGCACCAGGTGCATCATGTGGTGGTGGTTGTTCCAATAGATGCCGATGAACACGAAGCTGAGCACATAGCTGACGAACACCGGCCAGATGGGGGTGAGCGCGGCAAGCGTGGGCTCGTGCGGCACCTTCATCTCCAGCACCATGATGGTGATGATGATGGCCAGCACGCCATCGCTGAAGGCTTCGAGTCGGTTCTTTTGCATGGCGCGTGGTTCCCGGTGGGAGTGTAGCTGGATACCAGGGAGCCGCGCCATTGCCCGCAGATTTACGGGTTTTCCGTAACTCTCATGACATAGGTTTGGATTGCGCCAAGACCTGTGTACAATACGGGCAGGGTGTCCATGAACGGGCGTCCGGAGTTATATCAATGAAATCCCTTTTCTGCTTGGGTATGGCCGCTGTGGCTAGCTTGTCCATGGGCCAGGTGCTTAACGCCAATCCAACCGCCAACAACGGGACCGGCGGCATCTTTATGCAGTTCACTGCGGTGAACTCGGTGTCCCTCACGAGCTTCGATACCTTCGTGGCGACGGGCACTGGTTCGGCCAACATCCAGTTCTGGACGCGCAGCGGCCCCTACACGGGCTTCACGGCCAGCAACGCGGGCTGGACCCTGCACGACACGGCCACCATCGGCGATTCCGAGAATAACACCTTGGTGAACGTGAACATGGCCGATATCAACATCGCGGCGGGCGACGTGCTTTCCGTGTATATGCACGGCACCACCCGCGGGATCCGCTATTTTGGTACGGGCACTGTCTCCAACACCAACTTCTCCAACGCGGACCTGTTGCTGTTCACCAATATCTCGCGCACGGGGACCGTCGCCTTTGGTGGGTCGCAGTTCACGCCGCGCGCCCTGGCGGGCAACGTGAACTACACCGTGGTTCCGGAACCGATGACCATGGTAGCGATGGGCGCTGGCCTGCTGGCCCTGGCCCGACGCCGCCGCGCCAAGTAACACGCTTGGTGCCCTGAGAGAGGACGCCCTGCTAGCCACGTGGCCGGTGGGGCGTTCTTGTGCTTAGTCGGTGGGGTCCAGCGGGGGCAGGTTCACCTCGTTGTTGGTGCGCCAGGCGCGTTGGATGTCGTCGAGGGTCATGGGAGATACGTTACTCGAACGCCAATTCACACGCCAATCTTGGCGCAGAATGTAAAGGAAAAAATGGTGGGCGGTACAGGATTTGAACCTGTGACCCCTACAGTGTCATTGCAGGGACACTTGAACTTTGAACCTATTTCCATCTGTT
>DEIB01000003.1:0-34149 GCA_002352215.1 Chthonomonas sp. UBA2785
TTTCGCCCCATTCCACATGGTTCCGACGGGCTTTTGGGTGGACTCGCACGGCCACGTCGGTCGTCATGCCCACAAGTCTAACCGACCCTTGACCATACTTACATATGGCTTCATTTCGGGAAGGTTTGAGCTTCGACGACGTTCTGCTCGTCCCTCGTCGGTCTTCTGTGCTCCCTTCCGAAGTTGACACCTCCACCGAGATCGTCCCTGGGGTACGCCTGCGGGTCCCGATTGTTTCGGCCCCGATGGATACGGTCACCGAAAGCCGACTCGCCATCGCGATTGCCCGCGAAGGGGCCGTGGGCGTGATCCACCGAAATATGCCGATTGACCGGCAAGCCGAAGAGGTGGACCGGGTGAAGCGCAGCGAGCACGGTGTGATCACCGACCCCTTTAAGCTCAACCCTGAAACCACGATCCAGGAAGCCGTGAACCTGATGGCGCGGTACCGCATTAGCGGCGTGCCGATTACGGACGACAAGGGCGTGCTGGTGGGCATTCTCACCAACCGCGACATTCGATTTGAAACTGATTACTCCCGCCCCATCAGCGAGCGGATGACCAGCAAAGACCTGGTAACGACCACCGAAGGGACGAGCTTGGAGCAAGCCGAAGCCCTGCTGGGCGAGCATCGCATTGAAAAGCTGCCCATCGTGGATGCCGACGGCTACCTCAAGGGGCTCATCACCATCAAGGACATCGAGAAGGTGCGACGCCACCCGAATGCCACCAAGGATGGGCGCGGCCGCTTGGTCGTCGGGGCCGCGATTGGCCCGCTGCGCGAGCCCTACGAACGCGCCAAGGCGCTTTTCGAAGCCGGGGTTGACTTCATCGTCATTGACGCCGCCCACGGCCAAAGCGACGGCGTGATTGAGTGCGTGAAGATGTTAAAGAGCAAACTGCCCGACCTGAAGGTGATTGCCGGAAACGTGGCCACCAAGGAAGGCGTGCGCGACCTGCACGCGGTGGGTGCCGATGGTCTTCGCCTTGGCATTGGGGCCGGCTCCATCTGCACCACGCGCGTGGTCGCGGGCGTTGGGGTGCCGCAGTTCACGGCCGTCTTGGATTGCTGCGAAGAGGCCAATAAGCTGGGCTTGCCGACGATTGCAGATGGCGGCGTGCGTAGCAGCGGCGATGTGGTGAAGAGCCTTGCCGCCGGGGCCAGCGCCGTGATGATGGGCAACATGTTTGCTGGGTGCGAAGAGAGCCCCGGCGAAGTGGAAATTTATCGCAACCGGGCCTACAAGGTCTACCGAGGCATGGGCAGCATCGGCGCGATGCGCCAGGGCTCTAGCGACCGCTACTTTGCGATCAAGAGCACGGGGGCTTCGATGGTGCCGGAAGGCGTGGAAGGCCGTGTGCCCTTTAAGGGATCGCTCAATGAAACGATGGTGCAGGTGCTGGGCGGCCTCAAGAGCGGCATGGGTTACCTCGGCGCGAGTTCCTTGAAAGAGTTACAAGAACGGGCGGAATTCGTACGCATAACGAACGCCGGCCTGCGCGAAAGCCACCCGCATGATGTATGGATTACTAAAGAGCCGCCCAACTATTCCAGCCCGTTTGTGAGCGGCGAAGCTGACTAAGTTCTCTTAAAATTGGGAAATTGTCAGAATTTTCCATTACAATAGACGCATGATTTGCGAGCCAATAGAACCGTTTGGTTCTGAGGCTTGGCGATTGGCAAAGGGGCTCAATCAACGAGAGGATAAGATCGAACAGGCCGGGTGGTTAATCCACTGGGGGAAGGCCCCGGTATTGCCGGAGCCTTTACCGCCCTCCATCTGGATTGAAGACTTGGACCCAGAGGGTCGCAAGCAAAGAATCCGTTGGACAAGTTCACCGCATCCCCGTCAGATTACGATTGACCGGGATCAAACCCCACGCTTAGTTCAAAAGTGGCTCATCGACCTCTCGGTGGCACTTGATGAGAACGATGAAGAACTGCTTGAGCATCTTCTCAATGGCAATGTCTTCTACAAGCCATTCATTGACCGTCTCCTGGTCATCGCAAATACCTATGCCTCACAGTGTGAATTTCGAGACACGGTAGAGGCTCAGACCTTCAACCCAGCTCAAGGGCCGCAGGGCTACCGGTTCAACATTCTTCTCCGGTTCCTTCAACGAGTTTGTAGCCTTCAGTGCCTCGTCGCGCGAGGTTGGTTCAGTTATCAGGGCCAATCCCAATACTTCAGAGCACTTGCTGCCGATGCCAAAGCTAACCCCGATTCTCCTTCCCTTTTTGATCGTTTCAATGCCGTCCTGAAGCAATCGATGACGGCACCGGAGGATCGAAAAATTGACTCCATGACCCCATGGATTGGTGAAGTTCCATATCTGGGGCGCATCGGTCACGCCGACTATGAGGAGCCAGTGGTTCCGAGAGACTTTTCGTACTTCTTCACGCCTACTACTGAGTTAATGGAGGCCGTGTTTGGCTCGGAAGGGCTGATTCAGGACTTCCCCTTTTGTCAAAGCCACTTTGACGCCTTCTATAGCGAAGTGGCCGTCCACGCCAATATTGTTTACCGAACCACTATTCGTGCATGGCAGGGTAGGTCTGGAGCTGTCCATATCGGATCCCGACGCCGGGCATTTGGCCGCCTATACGAACTCTTCGGCGAGGTCGACTTGCAGCGTGGAACGGGCAATTGGCGCGATGTCGTTGCCATGAATCAAGTCGTCGACACGGACAACAATTTCGGCGACTATGCGACTTCACTCGTACATGAACTCCTTCGATTCATACATCACTGGCTGGAGCAAGAGGAATCAACGGATGAAATATCGGATTACATTCTCAGGCTCGTGAACTCGCAATTAACAGTGGTGATGGACAATGAAGGTGCGGTCTACGTCACACGGCAAAGAATAGCGGACGCGGCTTTGGCGTGGATGCCATCTCCAGATCGTGCCCATGAGATTAATCTCACTCACTCGGTGCGCATGGGCAGGGCAATCCAAGAGGACTACGCTCGTTTCGAAGCCAATTGGAAGCCTTCGGAGCGAGTAGTCTTCCGGGCCCACTTCCCGCCGCTTAACCTTCGAGACGCCATGAGATCAGATTCGGCCCACCGAATTCTCAGGGATATCGCGGGGATGTTGAACACCGACGGGGGAACGATTTTGGTTGGCGTACGTACGGATGGAACCATTACAGACATCCCTCTCGACCCTGATGCCGAAACTTATGGGTTCGAGCGCTCCATGCTCTTGCTGATGACCCAGTTGATCTCTCAGATGCTCATCCCCAATCCCATGCATTCCCTCAACATGGTGTGGCAGTATCAGGAGAGAAGCCCAATCATGCTCATCACGGTACAAAGTTGCCCAACGCTCACCTACCTTCGCCCTCAAAGTGGCCGAGATGATGGCGTCCATGAAGATATCCTGTGTGCGCGGCGCGGGATGGAGACCATTACTTTGCACGACCGAGAGCGGGATGACTTCTTAATCGCGTGGAAACTCAAGCGTACGAGCAGTTTAAGCGAAGAATCGGAGGGCGATTATCTCGGCACCTAAGCAATCGCTCTATGACTGGCTCGTCGAGCACTACTCACGGCCAAGCGATCGCGGCCCCACCCTCGGTGGTTGCCCTCTCGCCCAGATCAAGAGTGTCCATGAGATACCCACGGGCTGCATCGGCGTCATCGAAAACTACCGAACTGCTCCCGTTCTCTGTATCCAGGAGTTGGATGAGATCTATCTCGTTTCCATTCCGCTACCGAACCCGCCGTCGTACGTCACCGATCTCCTGGCCACCATGGCCAAGGAAACGGGACCGATCAAGCTGGAGGTAAAGGTCCACCTCTTTTCTGACCAACGCCTGTTACAGCACGTTTACGATGAGATCATGGCGCTGGTCGAAGAATTCAGCGAACTCGTTGACCCGCCGGCGGAGCAGAAGTTCTTTCGATCCGCCTATGCCCGCGCGAACGATTCACACTACTTTCTCGCCACCGTTTTGATTCGTTGCCTTCATTTGACGATGTTGGAGCAGCGGGGGGCTCTCGTCTTCAAGGATGTCCTCAAGAAGATGGATGAAGAGCACAATTACGGCGAGAAGCCAGCCGATCTTCTCCACACCGAATGGCTAAGAGAGACCATTTTGGCTAGTATCGGGCTAAGAATGAGTGGCCGAGCCGATGACCATCTTCCGGACTTTGGCCGCCTTTTTCAAACGGAAGAAGGAGTTCGTGATTACTTCGCTCGCATGCGGTCCTTGTTCAGTATCCCGGCGGGAATTGTTCACCGGTTAGCCCAACCCGAGTCGTTGCTGAATCGCTTCCCGTTAATCGCTGGCCCACCGAACACAGAGGCTCACGAAGTCGGATTAACGTTCGAGCATCTGAGTCTGCTTCTTGACTCTCTCCGAGACCAGGAGCCCCTCTCGTCTTTCAGCGACTTGCACCAGGGCGTGCGGTGGGAGCTCCGGCAGTTTGAATCTCGTCTTAACTCCTCGGCAATGCCCGGGTCATCGGTAACCCAGTCCCTTGATTCGCTGATCTTCATTGATGAAAATCCCGAGCACGGCAACTACCTGGTTGCCCTCTTTAATGAGCTAATGCACCTCAATGCCACCCGGGCAGCGCAGGCTGGCCAACCCTGGGAGCCTTTGGCGACCGCCCGTCGGCTGCTGGGGCAACAGTTGGTCGGCGCTTGCCGCAACCAAAGCGATCTCTTTCAAGCAAGGTTGCGCCTCGGCCTCGCCGTTTGGCAGTGGCTGGATGGACCCGATGTACCGGACTTCCCGGAAATGAGATCCGCGATCCGATGGGGCAAGGTCACCAGCCGGATGGTTCGGACCGGGCACCCTCGCTACGTAGAATCTGACCGACTTGAACTCAAACGCGGATTCGACTGGAACCCCAAGATCCAAGGGCGTGATCAAGAGCTCCGCCGGGCATGCATGCGCACCGTCTGCGGATTCCTGAACGCCCGGGGAGGGAGCTTAGTCATCGGCGTCAACAATGAGGGTGTGCCGATTGGGATAGGTGAAGAACTCCAACAAATCCGCGGCCAAAACCGGCTGGATGTCATGGAACAACGGGTGCGCACCTATCTACGACAATACATCGAGCCGGCTCCCTTGCAGTCCGTGTCGATTCGATTCCCGCGCGTGGCCAACCGAATCCTGATGGAGATTGAGGTCGAGCCGCGGTCTGAGATCACCTACTTCAAATACAAAGACCCGCAAGGCGAAACCAGAATGGAAATTTGTGTGCGGGACGGCAACCGAACGATCACTTTGAAGGGACAGGAGCGCGATCAGTTTGTACTGAGCCGAGTCTAAAGCTGACCCAGTAATTCTCATAGGTAACAATCATTACAATTTGTTATCGTCACGGCCAAGGCCAGTTAACGTCGTAAGTTCAAATGCAAAATTCTTGAAACTTCCATCGCTGCGTTGAGGTAGAAACCCAAAGACAACGAGAACGGTGGACTTGAATGGCAAAACGGAGCGACGGGACCTGGATTGATCAGTGGCTCCGAGATCATGGCGCCAAGCCCACTCTCGAAGGCTTCGAAATCAACGGGAACATCATTTACCGATGCTCAACCGCTTGTGAGTTACCGCAAGGCGCAGTGGGGCTCATCCACACCCCCGATGGTCAGGATTTCTTAATCCGAAGAGAGGCCAAGGGGGCGATTCGAATCCATGTGACTGGACCCGAGTTGCCACTTTGGACCCTTCGTTCTCTCACGTTTATCACGACAGCGGAGCCTGCCCAATGGCAAGAAACGCTGGACCACGTTTTCAATAAGCGAACGCTTTTCCGGGCATCGCGAGACTACATTGAGATCGCCGTCAATCAGTGTATTGATCGGACCAGTGCAGGGCCCTTTAGCTATGTTTTCAGTTCCGAAGGGCCGCAGGTTAGTGTCGATCAGTACTTTGGTTACACGGCTTGCACTCGACTCATTCTGGTTCGGCTGCTGCAAGAGAAAGGGGTGCTACCGCGGGAGATTACGGAGAACATCGCCACCGAGCAGGTGGACGGCCACGGCTGGTTATTAAAGGATTCCCCGCTGATGCAAGCCTTGCACTTGGTCGTGGGTTTGCCGATCACGTGTCCGGCAGACAAAGACTCTTGTTCGGTACGCGAGTTTCCTAACTTTTACGAAACCTATCAACCTCACCTCGAATTTGTTCAACTTTGCAATTCCATACCTTCCTTTTCCAGGATACCGATCGAACTCATCCACCTCATAGTTGGGCCGGGTGGCTTCTGCGATGAGTTTCCTCTCTACTCCTCCAATTGTGAAGTTGAGCAATACACCCTTGCCATTGGCTTTGACCAACTCATTTATTTGCATGACACCCTGCGAGATCATGCTCCGTCTGATGCCGGTGAGGACCTGAGTCACCGAGCTAGCTGGGAACTCACAGTCTTTCTGAATTGCAATCCCTACGAAACTCCCGCGGAGCAGTGGTTGCCCACTCTCCGGAAGTTTGTACTGGCCTATGAGGTGCATGGCCTGGACAACTTTGCCATGGTCTGCCTCAGCGAGTTGATGGGCCTGGAAATGCTTGCCGCGAAGCAATTTGGCCAGAGATGGGATCCGGATCGCACGCTTCGGCGAATCCTTCGTCACAACCTCGTGCTCATCTGCCCGTCCATCATTGACCTCTACATCCTCAGACTGCGGTTGGGGCTCACTTCCTTCCAGTGGTTTCCCGACGGTGAACTCCCGCATTTGCCGGAACTCAATACGGCGGTTCGGCATGGTTTCCGGTCGGTCCGAGATGATCAGACCGTCCCCAGCTACAAGCAGGAGTCAGACACTCTTGAGTTCAAACGAGGATTTGACTGGAATCCGCGCACTCGGCAGCAAGATGCAGAGCTAAGACACGGCATCATCCGCACAGTGGCAGCAATGCTGAACACGCGCGGAGGCACAATCGCCCTGGGCGTGACAGATGAAGGGATCCCGGTCGGGATTGACGAGGAACTCGAAGCCGTCCGAGATCGAAACCCGCTGGATGTCTTAGAGCAGAGACTGCGCACACACCTCCGCTCGGCGCTCCAGCCGCCGCCGCTCGAGAATGTTAAGGTCACCTTCCCGCGCATGGCCAACCGGATTTTCATGCTCATTGAGGTGCAGCCCACGGCCAGCATCACCTACTGCAAGTTCCGCGACAAGCATGGCAATCCCAAAGAAGAGATTTTTGTGAGGGACGGAAACCGAACGATCACGCTCCACGGGCGGGAACGTGATCGTTTTGTTTTGGAGCGCGCGAAGGGCTCCGTCTTTCTTGAGTAGGCCTTAGCGAGCGTAGAACTCGACGACCTTCTGCTCTTCCATGAACTTGGGGAAGTCTTCCCGTTCCGGCAGAGCGATGATCTTGCCCGCGTAGTTCGGCACATCCGGCTCGATGTACACCGGCACGGCGGCGCCTTCGTAGCTGTTCTTGCGAGCAATGCCTCGGCTGGAGGCACGATCTCGAACCGAGATCACGTCACCCACGCGGCACTGGTAGGACGGGATGTCCACCAACTTGCCGTTGACGAAGATGTGCTGGTGGCTCACCATCTGGCGGGCCTGCTCAATCGTGTTGGCAAAACCCATGCGATAAACCTGGGTTTGAAGGCGAAGTTCCAGCAAGCGCAGGAAGTTCAGACCGGAGTTACCGCGCATGCGCTGAGCCTTCTCGAACGTGCGGCGGAACTGCTTTTCCAGCATCCCGTAATAGCGGCGGATGACTTGCTTGGCCAGCAGCTGCTCGCCATATTCCGACATGCGTCGCTCGCGTTGGTTCGGACCGTGCTGCCCGGGGGGATACGGTCGCTTGACGCTCGGGCACTTGGCCCGGCCCCAAATGTTGAAGCCGACTTTGCGGCAGATATCTGATCTTCGTCCTCGATAGGTCGCCATGCTGTTACTTAGCTTTTCCGTTGGTTTCGTCTGAGAACCCAGAGGTCCTCGACGGGCGCGAAAGAACATTATGCCGCATCGGGCGGCATTCTTCCCTTCCGGCGGGTCTATCGGGCGGCGTAGGGAACGCCTTGGAGCCGGGCAAATGCCAGCTTGTTCTCGTCGGTAAGGGTTTTGTCCATTAACGTCAAGAACTCGCTTTGATATTTGTCCATCTGCGGGGCAATACGCCGGCGGGCGGCATCAAGCTCGTTTTGCATGGCGCGTTGTGCGGCTTGGTCGCCGGCAATCGCGCGCTCGCGGTACTTGTCGTAGATCGGTCCGAGTGTCTTCTGCTCAAGTTCCGCGGCCTTCTGCCCGTTCTTGCGGAACTCCTCGCGTAACGTCTGCATGGCCGAAGAACTCAAGCCCACTTTGCTCGCCACCTGGTCATCCATCAGGGCCAGCACGCCCGCATCTTGCAGGCTGATCTGCGCCAAGCGGTGAACTTGGTTGGCCGTTAGCTCGCCCAGCACGCGCCCCTTCATGGTCTGTCGCATGGTGTTCAACTCGTTCATGGCGGCTTCACCGCCGTTGTCCGGCTTGCCTTCGTACTTGGCTTGCAGCTTCTTGCTTTCGGCGTTGAACCACTCGGCGTGAACATTCATCCGGTCACGCTGGCGTTCCGTTATGCCCAGTTCGTTTTGGATCGCGCGATCCTGCAGCAGTTCGAACTGTGCCACGTGCACGTCAAACGAATCTTGCGCCAGGGCGACGGACGCCACCAGCACCAAGCTGACCAGAGAAGTAAAGAAACGTCGCACGAGACTTGATCTATCCTACTTCCACCAGGTCGGGTTCCGGTTCCGTTGTCCCGGTGGGGAGCTCCGCCAGGCCCAGATCGTTGTAGATTTCGACTTCGACCGGCGCCGCTTGCCGTAGGCCCTCAATGACCTTTTCGGTGGCGGCCACTCGCTCCAGGATGGCCACCGGAGCGGAGTTCGCACCCGCCACTTGGATCAAGACCTCGTAGTCACCGGGGTGTTCGCGAACCACTTCGTGGATGGCCCTTAGTTGCGCGCGCGTCGCGCGGTTCAGCTTGACAAACATGGTCAGGCCGCCTTCGTCAGCGCCCAGGCTTTCGGGTTCGGGCAGGACTTCAATGTCGTTGACGATGAGCTGCATTTCCCCGTCCTGGTTGCGGTCATCGGCCCTGGCAAAGCCCTTCAAAACCACCGCACGGTCGGGCACCAGCGAATCCTGGAGACGCTCCAGCGCCGCCGGGAACAGTACAAACTCAATCGCCCCCGTGAAGTCTTGCAGCACCCCTCGCGCCATCTTGCCCTTCTTGGTCATGTTCGAGCGGATGCGAGACATGGCCCCGGCGATGGTCACCTTCACTTCCCCATCCATCTCGCGGATGCGAGCCACGGTGAACTGGCTCTTGGCACCGATCAGCCGCTCGTAGCCGCGCAAGGGGTGGTCGGAGATGTAAATCCCCATCACGTCCTTCTCCATGCTCAGGATCTCTTCGCGGGTGGCCTTGCGGCCGGGCGGGAGATGCGGCGGCCGGTCGAGTTCCATTTGCTCGTCGCCGCCAAAGAGCGAATCCTGCGCTTCTTGGCG
This sequence comes from Chthonomonas sp. UBA2785, assembly GCA_002352215.1. Classification (GTDB taxonomy): domain Bacteria; phylum Armatimonadota; class Fimbriimonadia; order Fimbriimonadales; family Fimbriimonadaceae; genus JAHBTC01. The sequence goes on from DEIB01000003.1 coordinate 9,481, forward strand.
TTGGCGAATCTTCTGGTCCGCCCAAACCAGAGCTCCATCGAGATTATCGAGGATGGTGTGGCGGCTGTCGTGCAATGAATCTAGGGTGCCAGCCCGGGCCAGGGCTTCCAATGAACCTCGGTTCAAACCGTGGGGCCGCAACCGCAGACAGAAATCGTAGAGGTGGGTGAACTCGCCCTCTTCGCGCTCCTTGATAATGGCGTTCACCAGGCCTTCGCCCACGCCCTTGATGGCGGCCAGACCGAAACGGATCGCCTTCTGCTTGCCCTGCGCCTCGATGGTGAAGTCCACGAAGGAGCGGTGAATATCCGGGGGCAACACCCCAATCTTGCGTCGGCGACACTCATCGATGAACACCGTCACGCGGTCTTCCTTGTCGCGGTAGGCGGCCAAAAGCGCCGCCAAATACTCGACTGGATAATGCGCCTTCAGGTACGCCGTCTGGTGGGCCAACATGGCGTAGCACACCGCGTGCGCCTTATTAAAGGCGTAGCCCGCAAACGGCAAGAGCAACTCCCACACGGCGGCGGCCACTTTCTCGGTGATATCGCGCTCTTGGCAACCCGCCACGAACTCGGCGCGCATGCTGGTCATGATCGCCTCGTCCTTCTTCCCCATGGCCCGGCGGAGGATGTCGGCTTTCCCGAGCGAGAAGCCCGCCATGGCCTGCACGAGTTTCAACACCTGGTCTTGGTAAACGATGATCCCGTACGTTTCCTCCAGGATCGGCTCCATCACCGGGTGCAGATACTCGGGTTGCTGCCGACCGTGCTTGTTGTCGACAAAACGCGAAATGTGCTTAAGCGGCCCTGGCCGGTAGAGGGCAACCATGGCCGCGAGTTCGCGCACGTTCTGCGGGCGCAGGGCCATGATGTTGCGGCGCATGCCGCCGCTTTCAAGCTGGAAAACGCCGACGGTTTCGCCGCGACCCAACATAGCGTAGGTGGGTTCATCCTCCAGGGGGATATCCGACACGGTGAGCGGATTGTCCGGCCGATTTCGATTGATGTTGGCCAGGGCCAAGGCCAGCACCGTGAGGTTGCTCAAGCCCAAAAAGTCCATCTTGAGCAGGCCGAGCTTCTCCAGCACGCCCATCTCGTAGCCGGTGATAGCTTGGCCATTCTGGCCGCGCGCCAGGGGCACAATCTCCGCCAGCGGCTCCCCGGAGATGACCACCCCGGCCGCGTGGACTCCCGCGTGCCGGTTCAGACCTTCCAGTTCGCGGGCCATGTCCACGATCTCACGGACTTTGGGGTCGTTGTTGTACCGGGCGCGGAAGTCGGCGCTGTCGCGGGCCAGGGCTTGGTCCGCTTCCTTCATCTTGTTGTTGGGCTCGGTCAGGGCAAGCTCAAAAGTGAGGCCGGGCGCTTTGGGCAGAAGCTTGCACAGCGCGTCGGCCTCCCGTGGCTCCTCCCCCATCACGCGCATCACGTCGCGGATGGCTTGCTTCGCGCCCAGGGTTCCGAAAGTGACGATTTGCGCCACTTTGTCTTCGCCAAATCGCTCCGTGACGTACCGGATGATCTCGTCCCGCCGGTCGTCTTGGAAGTCCATGTCCACGTCAGGCATGGAGACCCGTTCGGGGTTCAAGAACCGCTCAAACGTGAGGTCGTATTCCACCGGGTTGATGTCGGTGATGCCGAGCGTATAAGAAACGAGCGAACCGGCCGCCGAACCCCGCACGCCAAACATAATGTCTTGCTTGCGGGTGTATTGAGCAAATTCGCGGACGAGTAAGAAGTAAGCGTCAAAACCCGTGGTTTCGATGACCTTGAGTTCGTAATCCAGGCGATTCCAGGCGGCTTCATCGGCGAGGGGCACCCGCGCTTTCAGTCCTTCTTCCGCCAGCTGACGCAAGTAGCTTTGGGGCGTCGCGCCCTCCGGCAAGTCGGGAGTCGGCATGAGGTTGCGCGTCTTGCCCAGTTCCAAGTCGCACATCTCCGCCACCATGAGCGTGTTGCTCAGAGCCTCTGGATGGTCCGGGAAGAGGCTCGCCATCTCGTCGTACGACTTGATGTACTCCTCACCCCGGAAACGCAGCCGGTTCTGATCTTCAATCAGCTTGCCCGTGCCGATGCAGAACAAGGCATCGTGAGCAGGCGCGTCGGTCTTGCACAAAAAGTGCGCATCATTGGTGACGATGAGCGGGAGATTGAGGTCGCGAGCAATCCGCACCAGGCCCTCGTTGCACTTCTTCTGCTCCGGTATGCCGTGGTTTTGGAGCTCCACGAAGTAGCAACCCTCGTCAAAAATCTGGCGATACTCGTCCGCCATGGCGATCGCCCGGTCGAACTCATCCTTCATGAGCAACTGGTTGATCTCGCTGCCCAGGCATGTGGTGGAGCTGATGAGCCCCCGGCTGTGCTCGCGGAGCACTTCGCGGTCAATGCGAGGCACGTAGTAGAAGCCCTGCAGCGAGGCGATGCTATGCAGGCGGCACAGATTGCGGTAGCCCTCTTCGTTCTGGGCTAGGAGCAGCAAGTGGTAGGCGGCTTCGTCCCGGCGGCCTTCCCGTTTGTGGCGCGAATCCGGAGCGATATAGGCCTCCATGCCGATGATCGGCTTGACTCCTTGCTTCTTGCATTCCCAATAGAAGTTCATGCACCCGAACATCGCGCCGTGGTCGCTGATGGCGAGGGCGGGCTGGTTGAGCTCCACCGCCCGTTGCACCATGCGCGGAATGCGGTTCGCTCCATCGAGGAAGCTGTATTCCGTGTGGTTATGCAGGTGGACGAAGTTGGAGGAACACATGGGGGCTTAAGAGCGACAACCGGGGATTTTCCAGACGCCGGACCCCCATGATTCGATGCGCGGCCACATCACTCGGGGACCTCGTCTCCATCGCAATCTTCCACCCAAGCGCGGAGCACCTCGGCCACGCTCCAGGCTTGCCACGGGCACCCGCCCGGGAACTGCGGCTCGTCGCCGTCATAAACCTCGGCGATGCCTCCAAATCCGTATTCGCTGAGCCACACGCTGGCATCGGCCAATATCTCGCGGGCGCGGGCTTTGTCTCCCGTCAGGCGTACCCAGGCGCTGACGAGCGGCCCCAGCAGCCAGGGCCAGGCCGTGCCCTGGTGATAGGCGGCATCACGTTCGGCCAGCGGCCCCACGTAGCGCCCCGTATAGCCCGGCTCATCCGGTCCCAGCGTGCGCACCCCGTGCCGCGTGAGGAGCTTATCCACGCACTTACGCAGGGCCGCTTCGGCATTCGGGCCGGAGAGCGGCGAAAAAGGTAGCCCCATGGCAATCAACTGATTGGGGCGCAGGCTGGCGTCGTTTGGGTCGGCGGTATCGAGGTAGTGCCCCTGCACCGGGTGCCAGAACTTGCGCTCGAAGTTCGATTCGGCCAGCGCGGCGGCGCTGGCAAAGGCCGCGCCATCCTCGCCAAGTTTGCCGGCGATCCATTCGCCCACCCGCAAGAAGTTGATCCAGAGCCCGTTGATTTCAATCGGCTTGCCGTGGCGCGGCGTAACCACCCAGTCGCCGACTTTGGCGTCCATCCAAGTCAGCTGGGTGCCCGGTTCACCTTGGCGAAGAAGTCCATCCGCAGGATCCACTTTGATGCCGTACAGCGTGCCCTTTTGGTGCCACTCCATGCTCTCTGCCAACCACGCCAATGCCTCTTTGGCAAAGTCGGCATCCCACTCGTGCACGAGAGTCTTGTAGATCGCGTTGGCGAACCACAGAGTCGCGTCCACGGTGTTGTATTCGGGGAGTTCTCCGTCCTCGACAAAGCGATTGGGCAGAAGACCCTGGTGCATGCGCGCCGCATAGGAGCGCAAAATCTCCCTCGCGGCTTCGACATGCCCGGTATGGAGGCAAACCCCGGGCAGAGCGATCATGGTGTCGCGGCCCCAATCGGCAAACCAAGGGTAGCCCGCAAGAATGGTCGTGCGCTCGGGCACTTGCACCAAAAAGTCCACCGCCGAGCGCCGAAGGGCATCACTCAGCCGCAACGGCGGCGGTGCATCGGGGAAATCGAGAGGCTCGACCCCATCATCCGCGCTGGCCACGAGCTTGATCTCTTCGCCCGGCGCCAGCAGGTAGCGCAGTTCGCACGGGCAGAAAAGGTCTTCAATCGGGTCGAGGCCCCGTTCCGCTTCGCGCCGGCGTTCAAATCGGTAGTACCAGCCCGTCGCGGGTGTCCGGCTCGCCCCCGCGTGGTCTAGGTAAAGCGTGAGACCCTTGTGCGTGATGAGAGTTCGGTCATCGGGGAAGACGATGAACTCAGGATAGAAATCCTGCACCCGGAAGTTCTCGTGGTAACCCTTGTGGCACGCCAGCGGCCGCAAAAGCAGGCTCACCGCGGAATCCGAACGGTTGATATAGCCCACGGTGACGGCGTCTTGGCCCGGGTGCGTGATCAGCCGTTTGGCAATCACATGGCCCCGAATCTCCCACTCCCACTCCACGAAGTTCCCGACCCGGAACGATTTGAGGTGCTTGTAGCCTTCGGGATGGATGGTGCCGACGTACTGGTTCGAACTCAGCCCATAGCTTTCCGCCCCAATCGTGACAAAGGCTTCGACGGCGCTCAGCAGGACGATGCGATTGACCGGGGCCGGCCGCGCCACCACCAGGTGCCCGTGGTAGCGCCGCGTGTTGGTGGTGACCGCCGTACCCATGGCGTACCCCCCGGTTCCGGTGGGGAGCATCCACTCCAGAAGAGATGCCTGGCGGTCGTCCCGCAGCGTCGTCTCATCTAGTTGATATCGCATGGCCCTCTTGATATTACTGGCCGCGAGACCCGGAAATGTCCGAGAGACTGGTAGGAGGGCGGGTACTGGGCTCCAGAAACTGTGGAAAGTCAAAGATACAACGGCTCGGGTCAGCGGCTCGGGCGGTTGTGAGGGTCAAATCATGCTCAGCAGTGACGCACGCGCATTTGTCGGACAGTTCGTTGAACTCAGTTACCGCGACCGGAAGGGCGACTCGTCCTCGGTGGTCGCCGAAGTCTTTGATGTCAACTTCCTTCCCCTCAAGGGTCCGTGTTTGATTACCGACGTGGGTGACTTCCGGCTCGACTGGATTACCAGCGTGACCGCCACCCAGCAGGCCCGCGCCGCTTAGCGCGGCTACTCTTCGATGCGGCGACGGACGGTATCGCGGAACGCGTCCATCCGGAGCCGCACTCCGAATCTAAACTCACCAGGGAACCGGCGGTAAAGCAAGAACGGTTCAAAAACGTCGGCCACGATGGCGAGTTCATATTCTTGGTCGTACCAGCCCCCACGCCTCTCATCCCACTTGGCCAGATATCGGCCGGTGTAGGGGCCTCGGTCGTAATCGAGCCGGACGAGGAGTCCGCCCCGACTGTACAGCCGGTCGAAGTTGAAGTCGGGCGTGCCAAATTCGGAACTCATGGCCACGGCGGCCCCCGCCGTGAGCCCGCCCCCAAATTGGCGGTATGCCCCCAGCTCGCCCCGAACGAAACCAAATTGGTTGCCGCCCACGGTCGAGAAAACGTCGGTGCGCACGTGGCTCTTCCACCCCCCTCCAAAGTCGTAGGTGGGCGCGAGAATGGTGGCCTGGCTGAGCAGCCGGTCCACGCTTGGCGCACCCGGCGCGGGCTGCGTACGCTGATAGCTAGTGCTGAGGTTGAGACCCCAGCCCTGGACTTCTTCGCTGCGCGTGTAGTCCAACCGGAACCACTGGTTCACCCGGTCTTCATTGTTCTCTCGGCCAAATGTACGCCGATTGCCATAGATGGCTGCGCTGAGGAGGTTGCGATTGGCACTGACTTCTCCGCGCTCGTGCTCCGAAGTTTTGATATCCACTGAGTTGAACCAGCCGTTCGCCACCCGCTCGCCGAGGTCATCGGTGGGTAGTTGCCGTACGTTGGCAGTCTCCTTGTCGAGCGAATAAGTCAGGCGCAGCCCGGAACGAATCGGCTCGCCCAACAGGGATTCAATGGAACCATCCAGTAGAAGTTGATCGCTGAAGGAATAGTCGCTGCCCCAGGCGTAGCCCAGCCCCTCGTTGGTGGGGACGATGCGCGGCAGACGCAGCCCCTCAGTGCGCCGGTCGAGGCGGAACGACCACGACGGCCAAGGCCCCAGTTTCACCCCGTAAAGGTGGAGCGACATGCCCGAAACCCGCACCGTGCGGCCATCGCTGATGCTGACCCGGTTGGCAGTGACATACACCGGTGGGCGCCCTTCGCGGGCTAACCAAAACGTTACGCCTTCCGCCCGGTAATGCCCGTTTTCGGCTTCGAGCACCTTCGCCTGAAAGGTGGTGGATTGCACCCTGAATAAGGCATCATTGGCCCGCCCGGTGCGAGTTTGCGTGTTCCACTGCAAGGCTTCGGCTTCGATGTGGCCATCCGGGTCGGTGAGGCGGACTTCACCTTGCGCCGAGAGCTCGCCGGTGAGTTCGTCGTACACCACGGTGTTGGCGCGGAGTTCACTTTCTTTCCAGGTGACGATGACGTCGCCCTCAAATCTCAGGCGCATGCGGGTGCCGCCCGAGCCCCGGATGAACTCGGTTTCCACGCTCTGGTACTGCACACGCACCTCGCCCTGTCGCCATTCCTGCGGAACCGGAATGGAGATGGGCGGGGGAGTTTGAGCCTCGGGCGCGGGCGCATCCATTGAGAACATGAGGGTGCGGTGGGGTAGTGTACTTCTGGACGATTCAAGTGACCCGGGGATTCGCGGATGCGAAATCTCATAAGTCACATGAACTTTCCCCCCGGTGGGGTCGTCCAACGGAAGAACCGATCATGGCCTGGGTACGCACGAACACAATTGCCACCGGCGCAACCGACACTTTTGGCGAGGACGCTTACTACGTTTCGCGCTGTCGGGAGGGCGATGATACGGCTATGCGCATCCTGATCGGCCGACACCGCAAGCGACTCGTCCGGATTGCCGCCAACTCCCTGCGCGACGCCCACGAAGCGGAAGATGTGGTGCAAGACACCTTCCTCAAGGCGTTCCGCGAGCTTCCCCGCCTCCGCGAGGATCGTGCGTTCTCCGGTTACCTCTATCGCATTTGCGTGCGGCTGTGCATGGATCGCCTGCGCTCCCGCCGCCCCGAGCCGGGCCTGGTGGACCGCGCCGTGAATGCCGAGGGGAGTTCGGTGGAAACCAAGGTGTTGGTCAGCAAGCTCCTGCAGCACCTGACTCCGGATTTACGCCTCACGCTCGTTCTCCGCGAAATGGAGCAACTGAGCTACGAAGAAATTGCCGAAACTATGGATGTGCCTATTGGAACCGTCCGTAGCCGCCTGCATGCCGCGCGCGAGCGTTTTCGCGAACTTTGGAGCGCCGCGACGGAGGGAGAATGATCCCGAAGGATCATCTCGAAGCTGACGCTCTTTCGGTTCTCCGTTCGGCCGCCATCGATTACGAAGGCGACGAATTGATGGAGACCGTGACCGTCATGCGCGTGCGTACTTGGCACCGCTTGCGTTCGCCAAAGCATTGGTTGCCTACTTTGGCTGCCGCCGGTGCCGTGGCTTGCCTTATGCTGGCTTTTGCTCAGACGTTATGGTCGCAGCCTCAAGTCGTGCCCCCCACGGGCTCGGCCATGAACCGACCGGCCCCTTCGTTTGGGCATGATTCCGAACCAACTCAGCAGTGGGCCTCGCCGCGCGCGTCCTCATCGGTGGGCTCCTCGGCGCATTAATCGCGTACACCGCCGTGCCGGTGTTGCGCTTTGCGCTCTTTCATGGCGTCGGCTATGCCCCCGACGCGCAATTGGCGCGAACCTCGCCGTTAAGGCCCCAAAATCAGGCCACCCTCGGTCCACCGACCACGCTGGCCGAAGTTGGGAACTGGGCGGAAGCCTTGGCTCAACGTCTCATCAATGGCCCCTCGCTGACCCCCGATGACCTGATAACGAATGCGGAAATCTTTCAGAAGGCCTCGGAAGAAGACCCTGAGAACGCCTATTGGCAGGTAGCAATCGCCGTCACACAGGCCGCCCTGGACAATAACGACGCCAGCAAAGCCGCTTGGGTGCGAGCCGGTGAGCTACCCCGGTGGGATGACCACCAGGGAGAACGCATTTGGCCGCTAGTCGAGGCCATGGAAGGTGCCGTGGGCACGCCTCGGAGCTGGCACACCACCGTGGTGCGCGGCGACCGATCCGCTTGGTTGGCCACGTACGCACTGGAGGGCTTGGCCGAAACCATGCCCCGGCCCAGCACCGTGGAAATCGGCTTGATGATCCGCGACCAATCCTCGACCTACCAAGGGGCGATGGTGGGGCGGGCTTTGATCCGGTACGGGATTGGCGAAGGAAGGGGTGATGCACGCACGCAGCGGATCATGACGGCCAATGCCCGCATCATCCGCCCGGCACCGTATCACCGCGCCGAGGCCGGCGTGTTGGCGGGATTGCCCGGGGCGTTGCTGGCGATGACGGCGGCAAGCGTCACGGTCTGTGCCTTTTTGACTTTGATGCGGAGATTCGGTCGGCAAGAGCTTCTCCTTCGCCTCGGTGTCTCCGCCCTCGGCTTTGTCGCGGCGGGTTGGGCGTACGGTCAATTGAAGTTAGAATGGCCGGCCTTCGTCTTCGCATCGGTGGGCATGGCCAGTTGGATATTGCCCGCCCTGCAACCTGAGGAGAGCCCGAAGCGACTGCCAGCCGGTTGGGAGTGGTGGGTGCGCGGGGTCTCTCTGGCCCTCTTGATGAGCTTGGCGTGGTGGTTCGTCTCGTTTGCGCCCGCGATGCAGTTGATGAGCCCGGAGAGCCTCTACGAGATCTCACCTAGCCCCTGGCAAGCCGCCGTGTGGGCGGCACTCTTCATCGCCATCCTGTGGGCCTTGGCCCTCATTGCGCGCTTTACAACGGGGCGTCCGCTGCCGTGGGCCGTGGATCAACTCGCCCGCGAGGCCGGTATGACCTTCGCATTGGCGGGGCTCACCCTTACCGTGGCTGCGGTGCCCGCCTGCCTGGCGCTGGACCGGAGGGTGGCGCACGAAAGTCAGCGCGCCCTGGGGCAAGAAGTCGTATCCTTACCTCACACCCCATGAGCGAGCGGATCCTCTCCCCCCAACTCACCGAGGAAAAGGCGCACCAGGTCGAGCAGTTATGGTCGGCAGCGTCGGGTCGGCAATGGGCGCAGCAGCACTCGGCCATGTACGACCGGGCATTGCTCGAGATTCTCCGCCATCTGGAACTCGTGCGCGGGGAGTCCGCACCCTTCACTCTGGTCGCCACGGGGGGCTATGGGCGGCAAGAAGCCGGGCCAGAGAGTGACCTCGATATTGCCGTCATCCCGACCCGGGGCAACGATGAAGACCCGTTCTTGCGGGCGTTCTTCCGGTCGGTGCAAACCGAGATTCAGGCCACTTTTGCGGTGCGGGTGGGCTACACCTATGTGACGGCCGCCGACTTCCCCGGCGTGGATATGCGCCTGGTGAGCAGCCTGATGGACGGGCGCTACTTAGCGGGGCCGGTGAAAGAATGGGAAAGCACCTTAGGCCGTCTTTGGGGGCGAATGGACGTTGGTGAATTCCTATTGGCCAAACGGGAGGAGCGGGAGAAGGCGATGCAGCGCACCCATGCCAGCCCCCTGGTGGTGGAACCCGACCTGAAAGAAGGCGCGGGCGGCCTGCGCTGCTGGCAAACCGCCAACTGGATGCGGATGGCGATGGGCGAACGCACGATGGTTCCCCCGGCCGCCTACGACTTGGTCTTGCTGCATCGGCTGCGATTGCAAGCCCTGAGTGGGCGAACCACCGGGACCCTCACCCGCCAACGGCAGGCGGAGATGGCCCAACGGGTCGGCGTAGATATAGCGGAACTGGCTTCTCGCCGCCTGGAGGCCATGAGCGAGCTCCACCGCACTTACGAGGATGCCATCCGCTACATCCGCCAGAACCGCTTCCCCCTCACCCCGCACAGCGTGGCCCTCAATGGCGAAGTGCGCATGCACCCTCCAATTTCAGCAGGAGAAGCGGCCACCGCGATTGCCATTGGTGGGGCGCTGGGGTTGGATGTCGAACCGATCGAGGTCGCCCTGACGCCGGATGTCTTGGGTTCAGATGTTCTGCGCACAATTTCGCGCGGTGAACAGACCCTGCGGATGCTGGACCACGCGGGGGTGCTGCGCGCATTGCTCCCCGAGTTCGACGCAGTGCGCTATCTCATCCCAAATGATGCGCCGCACGTCTTCACGGTGCTAGAACACACCTTGCTGGCCATCCGTCACCTGGATGAGCTACCCCCCACGGGTTTCTTGGCCGAAGTCCGGGCCGAGATCGAAGACGAGGAACCCCTGCACCTCGCCTTGCTGCTGCACGATGCCGGGAAGATTGACCCGAGCGAACCTCACGAAATCGTGGGCGAGCGCATGGCCCGCTTGGTGGCCGACCGGTGGCGACTGCCGCCCGACGTGGCCGAGATGACCGCCTGGCTGGTGCGCCACCATGAGTTGCTCTCGCGCTTTATCCGGCTAAGAGACGTGCTGAACCCCGACACGGTGCGCGAGTTCGCCGAGCAAGTACAGGTGTGGGAGCGCGTGCCCCTACTGGCCCTGCTCACCTACGCCGATACCTCGGCCGTCCACCCGGAGATCTGGACGCCTACCCAGGAGGCGATGCTCCAGCATCTCTACTATCAAACGCGGGCGCTGCTGGACGCGGCTGGCGATACCGCCCCTACCGATACGGCCCATGTCCGGCGTAAGTTGGCGCGCCAGTTCCGAGATAACGAGAGTGGGCCGGAAGTGGAAGCCTTCCTCGATGCCCTGCCCGCCAGCTACATGCTGGCGACGCCGATGAACGTGATCCGCCAGCACTATGAGATGGGCGAACGCGCCCGGTCTGGCGAACTCCAAGTTGCCCTCGAAGACCTGCGTGAGTACAACTCCACCCGCCTCACCGTGGTTTGCCCCGACGCCCCGGGATTGCTGATGTCCATTCTGGGTGTGATTTACGCCAACGATTTGGCGATCAACGGACTGCGCGCGTGCACAACGGCCGGTGACCAGCCCATGATCATCGACACCTTCGAGATCAACCAGGCCGGGCGCATGCTAAATCGACGCGCCCAGCAACGGTTGGAAGAGGATTTGAACCTGATTCTGGGCGGACAGCAGGACCTGGAAGCCTGGATGCAGCAGCGCGGCAAAGACCCGTTGCGCCCGCAAGAGATCTACGAATGGACGTACCAAGTATCCGGGATGGGCGTGCTAGAAATTCATGCCCCGCGTGGCCGAGGGATGGCGTTCCGAATGAGCCGACGCATCACCCAACTGGGCTGGAACATTCTCTCCGCCCGCTTAGGGCAGTGGGGTGGCCACGGGGCCGCCACGTTCTACTTGGTGAATGACGAACTGCAGGCACCCAGCGAAGAGCAAGTGCGGGCGTCGCTCGGGCAATAGGCAAGGGTGTGACTTCCCGGCGTGGCTGGGCGTCTGAGCCTTAGGGACGGAACTTTGAACTCATGATGACAACGCTCGCGCTGATGGCCACCACGAAAGCCGGGCCTCCGATCGAATCGGCCCTGACGATCTACAACGACGGTTTCGCTTTGGTGCGCGAACAACGCGAGTTGGACCTAACCGACGGCCCGCAATCAGTGCTGGTGGAAGATGTCGCCCAGATGATCGAGGCCAATAGCGTCTCGGTGCGGTCGCTCAGTCACCCGGGGAGCATCCGGGTTTTGGAGCAGAACTACCAGTACGATCTGGTCAGCCCGATGGCCATCCTCAACAAGAGCGTGGGGCAGCCAATTCGGTTCCACCGGATGCTGGCGAATGGCACCAAGGAAGTGGTTTCGGGCACGCTGATTAGTGCGCCCTATCCAACGGTAGCGGATGCCAACGGCGGTACGGGGCAGACCTACAACGGCATGGTCATCCGCACCGATAGTGGCGGCATTTTGCTCAATCCCACTGGGGAGATCGAGGTGACTGAACTCCCGGAGGGGCTGATCAGCCGTCCCTCGCTGGAGTGGGTACTGGACGCGAAGGCCGGCCGCAACCGCATTGAGTTCGGGTATCTGACCCAAGGATTCCATTGGCAGTGTGATTACATCTTCACACTAGATAACGAAGGCAAAACCGGTTCACTGAAGTCTTGGATTACGCTCAGCAACAACAGCGGGACCCGATATCAAAACGCCAAGCTATCTTTCCTCGCCGGTGAAGTCAATCGAGTACCGATAGAAAATCCTAGACCCGGAATGCCAGGGGCTCGAAGCCGAGCCGTCACTGCGAGCGATGGCAGCATCTGGGATCAAGTCATCGGTGAATACCACTTGTATAAAGTGCCCTTCACCGTTACGATTCCAGATAAGTCGATCAAGCAGGTGTCCCTGATGGAGAAGAGCGGAATCCAGGCGGGTCGCGAGCTAGTTTTTGATTTGCGACGCTACAAAGGCGCACCTCGGAACGCATACCCCGTTCCCTTTCTATCTATCAAGCCAAACTTCGTCATCACAGTCAAGAACGATGAGGCGAATCAACTTGGTGTCGCCTTACCAAAGGGCGTTTTCAAGGTCTTCCAGCATGACCAGGAGGGGCAGGCTCAACTCTTAGGGGAAGATGCAATCGTTCACACACCTCGAAACGAGACCCTTCGCATCAATGCTGGCAAAGCGTTTGACGTCGTGGCCGACTATCTCCAACTCGACTACAAGTACATCGACAACAATCGTGAAATCGGATCAATTGCCACCTATCAAGTTTTGATCCGAAATCGAAAACAGAGCCCGGTCGAGGTCAAGGTCCTTGACCGGTTCGAGGGTGCGTTCACGGTTGAGGATACGAATGGCGTGACTCGACCGGACAGCAATACGCTCCAGTGGACATTGAACCTAAAGCCGGACGAAACTCGCACATTCCGGTACACCGTCACGACCCGCTGGTGACGGCGTGTTCTGATTCACACAGCCCCCTTTCGTCAAGTTCGGAAGGGGGCATTTTCATGCCAGAGATGCCCAGGGTTCCGCGCCTTTCCCGTAACCGTCTCAGAATCAGAGCGTCCAAACCCATGAATGCTGACTACCATTGCATTGGCGGCCGTAACCAAAGCCGGCCCGCCGCTTGAATCTGCGCTCACGATCTACAACGACGGCTTTGCTCTCGTCCGCGAACAGCGAATGATCGATCTGGCCGGTGGCCCGCAGGATGTGCTTGTCGAAGATGTGGCCCAGATGATTGAGGCCAACAGCGTCTCCGTGACTTCCCTGTCCGCGCCGGGCAGCTTCACCGTCCTGGAGCAGAACTACCAATACGACCTGATCAACCCGATCGCCATCCTCAACAAGAGCGTGGGGCAACCGATCCGGTTCCATCGCCACCTCGCCAACGGCACCAAGGAGACCATCTATGGCACCCTCATCAGTGCCCCCTTCGCGATGGTCGCCGACGCTAACGGCTCGATGGGGCAGACCTACAACGGGATGGTCGTCCGCACCGATAATGGCGGCATCCTGCTGAACCCCACCGGCGAAATCGAAGTGCTTAAGCTCCCGGAAGGGCTCATCAGCAAGCCCTCGTTGCTGTGGGTGCTGGACGGCAAAGCCGGCAGCAACCGCATCGAGTTCCGCTACCTCACCCAGGGGTTCTCTTGGAAGTGCGACTACGTGATGACGCTGGACAACCAAGGCAAGGTCGGCGGCCTGAAGGGCTGGGTGACCCTGACCAACAACAGCGGCACCAGCTACCAAAACGCCAAGCTCTCGTTCCTGGCCGGTGAAGTCAATCGCTACATCGAGCAACGCGGAGGCTTTGGCGGTGGCGGCGGAATGCCTGCCATGAACGCCGCCGCGAAGATGGAAGACATGGCGGCCCAAGAGATCGGCGAATACCACCTGTACAAGATGTCACGTCAGGTTTCGGTACCGAACAAGGCCATCAAGCAGGTCTCGCTGATGGAGCACGAGGGCATCAAGGTGCGCACCAAGCTCATCGCCGACCTCGGCCCGTTCTACAGCAACCCGCGCCAAGAGGGCCGAATTGGCTCCGGACCGATCAAGCCGCAGGCCTTCATCACCTTCAAGAATGAAGAAGCCAACGGTCTCGGCATTGCCATGCCCAAGGGCACGTTCAAGGTCTTCCAGGCCGACAAGGACGGTGATGTGCAACTGATGGGCGAAGACTTCATCCAGCACACTCCGCGCAACGAAGAGCTGAACATCAACATCGGCAAGTCGTTCGACGTGGTGGTGGAAAGCAAGGTCGTAGACTTCCGCTGGCTGAATGGCAACCCCGACACCGGCAGCGTGATCACCATCGAGTTCGAAGCCCGCAACCGGAAGAAGGAAGCGACCGAGCTGATTGTGATGGACCGCAAGTTCGGTGACTTCACCGTGACCAGCGAAGAAGCGATGGCACGCCCGGACAGCAACACCCTGCAATGGGTGCTGAAGCTGCAACCGGACGAAGTGAAGAAGGTCCGCTACACCGTCACTACGCGCTGGTAAGCCCGCGCGAGATCAACGACTACGGAGCAGGGGCGGCCTCGGCCGCTCCTTCTTCGTAAAAGAGGGGATAGAACGTGGCCTCCACGTTCCAAATGCCGCTGGGGCGTCCCCGCTGAATCTTCACCTTCGCTTCGGGAGCAGTGAGAAGCCGCAAGCTGCCGTCCGCCATGATGGCGTTGTTCACCAGGTTGTGGCGACCCAATGCCTGCGCCCCAAAGTTGCCCTGGCTCGTGTTGCGGAAGGCAAGCCGAGTCATGAACTCAGTCTGGGCGTTGGGGAAGGAGTTACTATTGTTCCAGCCAATCACCATCCCATCGAAGGGCACGACCTTGCCATCCTTGCGGAACGGGAGCGGGTTGTAGCTTCCCTGCGCGCCGCTATTGCTGCTTTCGGTGATGAGAAGCGTGCCATTGGGGTCGGCGAGGTCGCCAATGGGCATCGAAGAAAGGCTCGCGACCATGCCGTAGCTCACCGGTTCGATGGCATCCTGGCGGCCGGGGCGGCCGTAGACGAGAGTTGGCACATTCTCATCCGCTGAAGAAGCCGGACAGCTCATCTTCACGCGGTCGGGGATGTGGCTCCCCAGGTGGCTAGCCCAACTGATGACTGATCCCTTACCGTCCAGTTCCTGCACGCGGGGGGTGCCATCCGGTTCCATCTCGTACACCGGCGGCAATCGGTCGTCGTTGAGCTGGCTATAGAGGAAAAGTCCCTTGTAAATCTGGCCGAGGTTGCCGGCGCAGGCCTGCTTTTGCTGCTGGCTGCGCATGGTGAGATACACCGGAGTGAGGAGCAGGCCAAGCACCACCAGAATGATGATGATCCACTTGAGGTCTTTGCGATTGATGTACTCGCTACGGGAGGCGCCCTCCGGGGCGTCCGGGGCAAAGTCCTCGGTGGACAAAATCACACCCCCGATGTTATCCCGAGAAGAGGATCAGCGGCGGGCACATCTACCGGTGGGTTCTCAACCGGGGGATTCTCCACTGGGGGGTCCTCAACGGGCGGCTCTTCCACGGGCGGGGCTTCTTCATCGGGCACTTCCTCCACGCCTTCTAGTCCGCCGGCGGCGGCGACATCCGGATCAGTCGAGGCAGGGTCTTCAATAAGGCGCTGACCGGCATCCTGGCGCGGATTGCGCTGGGCACGCGGTTCCTCGTCATCGGGGGCCGGCGACGGATTGCCACGGTCTCGGACCGGTTCACCCGGTTGCGAGGCGCGCTCATCCGCTCGTTCCAGCAGGTCCTTCACTTCCGATCGGTGGAAGCCTTGGTCCATGGCTTCCGGGTTGCCAAGCCGGAGTTCCGTCAGGAGTTCCTTAAGGGCGGGGTACACGATGCGCAGGTTTGACGTGCCGGGCATGTCCTCCACCGGCACCATGCCCATGCGGATGTTGCTGGAGCCCACCTGCGGGGCAAAGAGCGCAAGCGCGGCCAGTTCGCGGGCAGAGAAGGCATTGCCCAGCATCGCCACGGCTTGGTCGGCCACTGCCGGCAGGCGGTCGGGGCGCGCCACGATGCGGTTCTTCACCGCCAACATAAATTCCTTTTGGCGGTTCTGGCGTTCCAGGTCACTATCCGACTTACGGAACCGCACGAAGCCCATGGCTTCGTAGCCATTGAGTCGGTGCTGGCCCGGCTGGAGGTCGATATAGAGGTCCGCCCACGTGTCCTGGTAGTACATGCGCTTGGGCACAAACACGTCCACGCCGTCCAGCAGGTCAATCGTACGTTCAAAGGCCCGGAAGTCCAGGTCCACAATGCGGTCGATCTTCACGCCAAGCAGGTCCTCGGCGTAGAGCTTGGTGAGTTCGGGGCCACCGGTCACGTAGAGCGCGTTGACCTTGGAGCCACGGACGCCAGGAATATTGTTGACCCACACGTCGCGAGGAATCGAAATCGCCCGAATCTCGTTCAGCTTGAAGTCGAGCTCGGCGACCATGATCATGTCGCTGCGGCCCTTGCGCTTCTTCTTCGCCCCGTTCTCGACGTAAACGTCGTCGTCGCAACCCAGGATGAGAAGCGTAAGCGTGTCTTTCTTGACCCCATTTTCGGCGAAGACATCTTCTGCCGATTGCTTAGTGAGCATGAGGTTAAGCGACTCGCGGAACGCCTCGGACTGGGAAAGCATGCCGCCAAAAGCGCCGACGGCCAATGCCCCAATGAGCCACAGGGAATACAACCCGACCCAGAAGTACCGGAAGAACCCGGAGTTGTTCCCACGTGAGCGGCTCATGACAATGAAGGGGCCGCGACCTGGAGAAGGGCATCCTGTACCACGCTCTCCCGTTCTGTGACCTACTTTATACTGACGCAAATGCGGAAGAGAACGGTTCCTGAGTCCCGGTGGCACCCGTGCAACCTGCCCGCCGTATAAGAGTGTATGACCGCGCGCCGCCGGGGGTTCACCATTATCGAGCTACTCGTGGTCGTGGCCATTGTGGCCATCCTCGCGGCCCTCATCTTCCCCGCCTTTGCCCGCGCCAAGGCCAAGGCCAAGCAAGTCAGTTGCCTCAGCAACATGAAGCAGATCGGCAACGCCTTTGCCCTCTACATGGCCGATGAGGGTGACCTCTTCCCCTACGGCGTGGATGCGATTGACAAGTGGCAGCCCGGGATCTGGGACGACGAACCCGAACTCAAAGCCCAAGTGGAGCGGATGCCCCTGCTCAGTGACTTGCTACAGCCGTACCTCAAAAACAAAGAGATTTTTCGGAGCCCCGCCGACAAGGGGATGCAAGTCTTGGATGACCGGCCCTATATCCCCTTGCCCGCGCAATCCTCTGTTTACGGCACCTATGGCAGCAGCTACTTCTATCGAACGGAGCTCACGCTGCGCCAAATCAGCCACTCCGGCTTACCCCGCCCGAGTGAGAGCAATATGATGGAAACGGCGTCCGGGAGTTGGCATTCGGGGCTGCCCGGGATGACCCCCGATATCAGCGGCCCGGAGTGGTGGAACCGACTGCAACGCTACCGCTACAACGTGATTTTCACCGACTTCCACGCCAAGTCGGTTTCTTACGCCCAATTGCAAGATGCGTGGCAAGTTCCCGTCCAGTAGCGGCTAAACTCGCCCAGTATGAACTTTGCGTGGGTTAATGACCCGGCGGCTTGGTCGGCCCTTGCGGCCCTCACCATTCTCGAAATCGTTCTCGGAATCGACAACATCGTCTTCATCTCGATTTTGAGCGGCAAGTTGCCCGAAGCTCAGCGCGCCAAGGCACGCCAGATCGGATTGGCATTGGCGTTGGTCACGCGCATTTTGTTGCTGCTCAGCATCACGTGGGTGATGGGGCTCACCGCGCCTTTGTTCAATGTCATGGGACGCGATTTCAGCGGACGTGACTTGATCCTGCTAGGTGGGGGTTTGTTCCTTATCTACAAGGCGGTCATCGAAATCCACCACAAGCTTGAAGGCTCCGAGCACACCAAAGATGCCAAGGCGGCATCGTTCGCCGCGGTCATCGGCCAGATCTTGTTGCTCGACGTGATTTTCTCGCTGGACTCGGTGATCACGGCGGTTGGCATGGCGAAGGAACTCACCGTCATGATCCTGGCCGTGCTCATCAGCGTCGGCTTTATGCTCGCATTTGCCGGCAAGGTCTCACGATTTGTGGAAGAACACCCCACGGTCAAGATGCTGGCTCTGGCCTTCCTCATCCTTATCGGGGTGAACCTGCTGGCCGAAGGCTTCCACTTCCACATTGAGAAGGGCTTCACCTACTTCGCGATGGCGTTCTCGGTGGTGGTGGAGATGCTCAACATCAAGATGCGCAAGAAGGGTCAGGTCGTGCAACTGCACGGCCCCAAGATGCCCGAGGACCCGCCCGCGTCGTCTTAACCAACCCGGCGGTGAACCCAGGGAACGGAGGTTTGGCGAAAGCCGGCCTCCGTTCTTTGCTTTTGCCTGCCTGGGTATTGGCAGGGGACGCGGGCCAAGACGGCAGGTAACGTCCGAACCTATGAAGGCCGCGGCGGGACTTCTTTTGGTGGCGTTGAGCGCAGGGGCATGGGGGCAAAACCCGCCCGAGTTACCCTTCCAGGCCACATCGACCCCGCTGACGATTGATGGCAACCTTGAAACCGGGGAGTGGGCCGCCGCCAGCCAGGTCACGGGCTTCATCGACATCGTCACCTCGGCCGCCGCGCCGGAGCAAACGCAGGCCTGGCTGACGAGCGATGCGGAGTTCATCTACGTCGCTTTTGCCTGCGCCGATTCCCAGCCCGACACCATTACGGCCCGGGAACGCCAGCGGGGCGCCTCCTTCCAGGGTGAAGACCTGGTCGCCTTCCTCATTGACCCCTTCGCCAGCAACCGCTACAACAACCAGTTCGAATTCACCGTCAACGCCCTAGGCACCCAGAACGAGCGACTGGGCGCCGGGCGAGCCACCAAGCAAGAGTGGCGCGGCGACTGGACGGCCGCTACCCAGCGCAACGAACACGGCTGGACCGCCGAGATTCGCATCCCCTGGCGGATGCTGGACTACCCCGCCGGCCCGAACCAGACGATGCAAATCAACTTCATCCGAAGCCAGCCCCGCACCCGGGTCAGCAGCGCATGGGCAGACCTAACCCTGGCCGGGCGCGTGCAAAACCTGGGCCGCTGGACGGGCGTGAACGCCCCCGTCACCACCCGGGAACGGGACTGGCAGGGTCTGGTCTACGCGGTGCCCCAGTACGACGAGGATGCGGAGAAGACGTTCAGTCTGCGCTCCGGTTTTGATCTCCGTTATCGCCCAGATTCTCGGCTGACCGGGGTGCTTTCGGTCAATCCCGACTTCCGCAACATCGAGCAAGCGATCGCCGATATCTCGTTCTCGCGGACCGAGCGTTCCCTGGCGGATGCGCGCCCGTTCTTCCAAGAGGGACAGGAGTATTTCAACCTCTTTGGTGGCTTCACCTTCGGGCAGTTGTTCTATTCGCGTCGGATCGATGACTTCGACCAGGGGATCAAAGTCTTTGGTACGCCGAACGACCGTTTGAGCTACGGCGTGCTGGCCACCCGCGAAGACGGCCGGCAAACCGACGTTGTCACGCGCGTGGCCCAGCGCATTGGCTCGCTCGACTCGCTTTCTTTCTTCAGTACGATCAGCGACGGGCCCGTGCGCTCGGACGCCATGGTTGGCACCCAATACAGCATGGAAAGCGGGTCTTGGGGCGGCACGATCCGCCTGGCTCGCCGCCAAAACGGGAGCCGTACCAGCGGGGCGGCGGCCGTTGGATTCGAATACTCCGTACCCCGGTTCTTCGTGGTCTACAAAGCCGATACGGTGGACGCCGACTTCCGGCCGTCGCTCGGGCTCATCAACTTCCAGGGCACTCGGCGGCACTACGTCTATTCCGAGTTCTCGGACCCCACCATTCGCGGAGGCATCCACGATATGTCGGGTTCGGTCTTCTTGGAAGAACGCCAAACCCAAAGCGGAGGTGCGTTCTCAAAGTCAGCGAGCTTTGACGGGAGCCTCCTGACGGCCCAAGATTTGAGGTTGGGGATATCCCTCGCTACTTCCGAGTTTCAGGGATTGCCTTCCCGGTCGGCGGGCTTGTTCTTTACCATCAACGAGCGCAACCGATTCTCCCGGTTCAACGGGTTTATCAATGGCGGCGAGATTGACGGTGACCCTTCACGGTACACGTCTTTCCGCGCCGAGCAGCGCCTCGCGCCGGGGCTCGACATGTCATTGGGGTGGCAGCAGTTGGACTGGCGCGGCAAAACCGAGCAAACCCAACTCAGCATGGGCTACGAGATCAACGCCTACCAGAGTTTGAATGGGCGCGTGGTGTGGCAGGACGGCGAATCCAATGCCTACCTGGCTTTCCGGCAAGGCGGGCGTGAAGGGCTGGACGTTTACTTCATCCTGGGCGACGCCAATGCCGAGCGCACCCGCAATCGGGCGGCCCTCAAGCTGGTGTGGGCGTTCTAGGTTGGCTTAGCGCTGGCCGGTGAGGGCGGCCGAAAGCTGCGCTTGCTGCGCCCGGAAGGCGCTGATGGCCGAATCCATGGCCTGGAATCGTGCCTTGAGATTCGCTTCGCGGAGCTTGAGAACGGCTTCACGGTTGGCGATGGTGCGGTCAATATCGGCGATCTGACTCGTGAGCGAGTCGTCCTGCGCCTTGAAAATGCCCTTCACCGAGTCGGAGAAGAGCAGCATCTGGTTTTCCAGACGCGCGGCCAGGCCCTGCGAGAACGTCACGGTGCCTACATTGCCAGTGGTCGTGCCGGAGTAGCGCACTTGAACCCCTTCGGTGTTCGCGTTGCCACTATTGCCGGTGAGCAAAGTTCCGAGGCCGGTCGCGGCTTCCCCGTTAATGGTGCCCTCGACGTTTACCCCGGCCGTGATGTTGCCGCCGCTGGTGCCGATGCCACTATTGCCGGCCGCACTGGCGACGTTACTCGTCACCGTAAAGGCGCCGGGCGTACCTTTCGTCTTGCTGGTGATGCTCAGCGTTCCGCTGCTGTAGCTGGCCGTGACAAGATCTTTGAGGCGCGAATCGCTGTTGATAAGGTTCGCAATCTCAGATTGGTCAATGCCGCTGGGAATCGAAAACAGAATGTTGGAGTTCCCGAAGATTGAGCCGCCAAACGTTAAGATTTCTCCCGCCACTTGCGGGGTGCCGCCCACCGGATCCGATGCCACGAGGTGCGCCGTGGCCGCTTGCGTAATGACAACGCTGGCTGCGGACAGGTTTCGGCTGGCATTGGTACCTGTTATAAATGCTAGGTCCGCGCCGGTGGTTGAACCGGAGTTTGAGAAGAGCTTGCTCACGCCCGAGGCGTTGTTCGTCAGCGCTTCTCGCAGTCGAGATTCGTCCAGTGTGAGTTTGCCGGTGTTATCTCGTCCGAATCCGATTTGCAGGAGCGAACTGAGGTCGCCCGTAGCCGCATCCGGTTTGGTCAGGAAGATCAAGTCGGACATGATGTCTTCCAGTTGGCGGGCGATCGGGTCGCCAAACAGGGCGCCACTCTCAAAGGTCTCCGCATCAAAGCTGCTGTTCTGGCGGATGAAACCGTTGAGATTGTTGTAAGCATCCGCAAAGGCCTTGAAAGAATTGACCACCGTGTCGGTGTCGCGCTCCACTGTGATCAGCGACTCTTCCGGCGTGGTGGCGTTGGCCTTCTTCAGCGTCATCGTCACGCCGTTCACGGCGGTGGAGACGGTGTTGGTGGCACTGCGCATGGCGATGCCGTCCAGGGTGAACGTGGCGTCCTGCGCCGCCGTCACGGGCTGGGCAAAGTTGTTTTGGAAGATGCCGAGTTGCTTCAGCACGCCCGAGGTGTCGGACAGAAGCGTGCCCAGACTCGCGCCATCCAGCTCCAAGTAGGAGCGGTTCGTGGCGGAGTCGGTCTTCACCGTCGCCGTCACGCTTCCCTCAGCAGAAATCTTGGTGGCCAGGGAGTCCAGCGTATCCGTGGCAAAGTCCACGGTCACGGTGGTGCCGTTGACGTCAAAATTGGCGGTCCCGGAAAGGCCCGTCAGGCTGCCCAAACTTTGGCTGGCGCTGGCAAAGCTGACACTTCGCGCGGTGGTGCCGGTGGCATCGCGCAAGCTGCTGGTCCCGCCCAGGAATCCGAGTGAGGCTAAGGCCGTGCCACTTACGTTGGCCAGCGAAATCGCATTCTTCTGCCCGGTAGCCGTGGAGCTCAGGCTGAGATAGGCGTCACCGGATTGACCCGAAATCACATTGGCGCTCACGCCCACGCCCAGCGCATTCACCTTTGCGGCGATGCCCGCAAGCGTGTCGGTCGCCGCGACTTCCAGGCTCTTGCCATTTACGGTGAACGTGCCGGTGTAGCCGAGAGCCGTCGAAGAACTGGCCTGCACGGTGCTCGTGGATCGTTGCGCGGCCGCCAGTTGAGAAACCTTGAGAAGATACGAACCCGGGTTCGCCGCCGCCGAGACGCTCACGGTCGCCACGTCGGTGTTGGCGCTCGTGCCCTTCACCGCATTCAGAGTGGCTGACTGCTTGAGAGTGCCGAGCGAGGCCGCCACGCTCGAGGTTCGGGCTTTGAGTTCGTTGTAGTAAGCCTGGCGGGTCTGGATGCGCGTCTTTTGCGTCTGCATCCGGTTGATTGGCAACCGCTCCAAGCTGATCAGCTGAGAAACAATGGAAGCGGTGTCGATCCCCGACCCCAGGCCGGAGAACGAGATTCCGCTCAGACTTCCATTGACACTCATCGTATTTCTTCCTTCGGCGATTGGAGGCGCCGCCCTCCCGCGAGAATTGCGGGACCCGAACCAAACTTAGGCGCTGGCCGCGACCTTGGCTTGCTCCATGTCTTTCATAGTGAGCTCGACAATCTCGGTGAGCTCGGCATCGGAGAATGCAAGCCACTCCGCGAACTTCGGATCCAGCGGGAAGATCTCCTCGGCCGATTCCGGTTCGATAATGCGATTGACAATGCGGTCAGCCAGGTGGACACAAGCCACGGTCGGGTTCAGAGTTTCCGACGTCGTGTCGCCATCGTGGTCGCGGATCATTTCCACGAGGTCCGACGGGAACGACCAGCGTTCCGCAAGGCTTGCCCCCAGATTGGCGTGGGTGGTGCCCAGCACTTGGCGCTCGACTTCGTGCAGCGGAGCGCACTGCTTCTTGCTGCGCGTTTGCACCTCGGTGTAGGGGATATTGAACAGCGTGAGGAGGAAGAGTTGACCGATATCGTGCAACAGACCTCCAATGAGCACCGCTTCTTGCTGCGGCTTGGCCAGGCCCTTCTTTACGGCGATGCGGTGAGCCGCACTCGCGCTCGCAAAGGACTGCTCCCAGCACTGCTGCTGCAGAGCCTGGATGCGCGGGCTCGTGGTGTTGAGCGCGTTCAGCACGCCAATGCTCAGCGTGACATTGCGAAGTTGGTTGAGGCCCAGAATCTGAATCGCTTGGTTGACGCTCGAGATCGTGCGCGGCATCCCAAAATACGGCGAGTTGACGGTCTTGAGGACCTTACTGGTAATGGCGGCATCGGCGGTGATGATCTTTTCGATCTGCGAAGCACTCGCTTCGCCACCTTCAATCGCCCGCACCACTCGCATGACGGTGGTGGGCATGGCGGGCAAGTCCACCATGGCCTTTTCGATATAGCGCCGAAGCAAGAAGTTTTCCGAACGTGCTGACATGATTGCGATCTCTTTCTGGGGTCGGGGGCCGATTAGGCCGATTCCTTCAAAACAATTCCGTTGACATCCGCGATGAGGGCCACATTTCCATCTCCCAAAATCGTGGCGCCACTGATGCCGGGGACATCACCGCAGAACCGGCTGAGCGACTTGATGACGACTTCCTTTTCGCCGATCAAACCGTCTACGGCCAGACCAATTCGTCGTTCCGCCAATCCCACTACGACAACGTATTGGCCGTCCTCAAAGGAATCTTCACGGCTCTGAATGTCAAACATGTCATTCAGTCGCACAAGGGGGAGGGTTTGGCCTCGAAGCACGATGACTTCGTTGCGATTCACCGTCTGAATACTGTCCACTTCGACCAAGAGCGTTTCGACAACGCTGCCGAGCGGAAGGACGATGACTTGCTCGCCCACCCGGGTGAGGAGGCCACGAATGATGGCCAAAGTGAGCGGCAAACGGAGCACAAAGCGTGAGCCCTTGCCGACTTCCGTTTCCAGGTCAATCAGGCCACCGAGTCGCTGGATGTTGGAACGTACGATGTCCATTCCGACCCCGCGTCCGCTGACTTCGCTGACCTCGGCGGCCGTGCTAAACCCGCTGGAAAAGATGTACCGCAGCGCTTCACGGTCCGTCAGGCGGTCGGCCTGGTCCTTGGTGAGGAGTTCCTTCTCGACGGCTTTCTTGCGAATCTTGTCGGCATCAATGCCTCGACCGTCGTCGCGGATCTCGATGACAATGTGGTTGTCCTGGTGGTAAGCACGCACCAGCACCCGACCCTGACGCGGCTTGCCCAGTTGCTCGCGGGTATCGGGATCTTCCAGGCCGTGGTCCACGCTGTTCCGCAGGATGTGCAGGAGCGGGTCGCCGATGACTTCAATGACGCTACGGTCAAGTTCGGTTTCGCCACCAACCAGTTCCAGCTTCACGTCCTTGCCCAGCTTGTTCGCCAGGTCACGGACGACGCGCGGGAATCGGTTGAAGACCGTTTCGATCGGCATCATGCGGGCCTTCATGATTTGATCTTGAAGGTCGCTGGTGATGCGGGCGATGTGGCTGACCGTTTCTTCGAGCGCGTCGATGTTCGGGTCGTTGAATTTGCTACCCAGGTCGCTACCAATCTGGGCGATGCGGGTGCGGTCAATGACCAACTCCCCGAT
>DEIB01000003.1:34262-36920 GCA_002352215.1 Chthonomonas sp. UBA2785
GGCCAAGAACTGCTGGTTGAACTTCTCTTCTTCCAAGTCCTCCACGGAGGGAACGGTGGCAAGGAGTTCGGCCACTTCGGTCAAAACACCCGTCACCATATAGGCGCGGGCAAACTTCATCACGCACTCCGCGTTCACCGTCACCCGAAGTTGGCGGATCGGAGCTTGTTCAGCCGCTTGCTGGAGAGTCTCAACGAGGTCCGGGCAAAGGGTGAGGTCTTCATCCTTGTTGGCCGCCGGAGCGGAGGCCTCGGCCCCGCCGGCCGGCGCTACGGAACCATTGATAAAGCCCTGAAGTTGAGCAACCAGCGCACTACAATCGGCCTGATCGCCGTTGCCCTCACCGATACTCACCACCATCTGCCGCAGGTCGTCTTGGCACTGCAAGAGCGCGTCCGCGATCTCGGTGGTGACTTGCAGATGGCCTTCGCGCAGTTGATCGAGCACGTTCTCCATCTCATGCGTGAGCTCAGCCATTCCAGAGAAGCCCATCGCACGGCTCGACCCCTTCAGGGTGTGCGCCGCACGGAAAATGACCTGGAGACGCTCGCTGGTCGGATCTTCTTCCAGCTTCAGGGTCTCTCGTTCAAGAATTTCAATTTGTTCGTCGGCCTCTTGCAAAAAGAGGTCAACGTATTGGCTCATATCCAGTTCGGCGCTCATTTCTCTCTCCCTTGGTTTAAGCGGCTAGTGCACTATCGAGGTTCAAAAGGGTGACCAACTCCGCTTCGCGCTTGGCCACGGCCTCCACGTATTCGGTTTGGTCGTCGTTGGCCAGGGCCGGGGTCGGTTCAATTTGCTCACCGTCCAGGGTGACGACTTCATTCACCGCATCCACCATGATGCCAACCTGCCCTTCTTCCGAATCCACCACGATGATGCGGCTGCTTTCGGTTTCGGCTTGAACTTCCAGGCCCATGCGAATGCGCAGGTCCACGACGGGAATGGTCTTGCCACGAAGGTTAACGAGACCCCGAATGTGAGCCTCAGTGCGCGGAATCGGTGTGATGTCGCGCATGCGGATGATTTCATTCACCCGAAAAATATCGATGCCGTAGGATTCTCCGCTCAAACGGAAAACCACGGTTTGGCGGTCCTCAGCATGAGGAACCCTGGCTTCGCTGGCCTCAATTTCCGGGCCGGCAATGGCGTCTTGACTCATTTCCGTAGTGCGGCACTCCCCCGCAAGACTCATTGTTGGCACCGGCCCCCGCAATCTTTACGGCCCCATGCGACGGGATTCCATTCAAGCTGCGCGGGTCGAAGGGCGGGATGGGACTGCGCGCATCCCGCACACTGGGGGCGCATGAGTGCCTCGGTTTCTTCCCTTCGACTGATTGCTGTGGATTGCGACGGCACCCTTCTCACTCATTCCCGAGTGCCTCATCCGGATTCCGCCGCTGCCCTTCGTCGCGCCCAGGAAGCCGGCATTGTGGTCGTTCTTGCGAGTGGACGTGCCCCCAGCACCATGACGCCGATTGCCCGCCAATGCGGGCTCACCGGACCCACGGTGAGTTGCAATGGAGCGTTTGTGATGGATGCCGAGGGCGCGACGATTGCGCACTTTCATTTGGAGGATGCGATTCGGGACGAGCTGGTCCGCTTTGGCCAGGACAGGGCACTGCACACCAACCTGTATTCGGGCAGCCAAGTACTCATGTCTACGGGCGGCGAATTTGCACAAGAGTATCAACGACGTACGGGGCTTGGCCCGGTGCCCGTGGTGGGCTACGAGGCCATGAGCCAGCACACGGCAACCAAGTTGCTGTACTTTGACCATCCGCCAGTGATTGAAGACGCGGTGGCAAACGCCCCCGGCAGCCACGGGGTTGATTACGAACTCGTGCGGAGTGAAGCCGATTACGTCGAGTTTCTGCCCCTGGGCATTCACAAGGGACGCGGCCTCCAGATTCTCTGCGAATCCCTCGGTATTCAAGCGCATGAAGTCGCCGCGATTGGGGACTACTTTAATGACAAGGAGATGCTGGAATGGGCGGGTTACGCCGGTGTCATGGGCGGTGCCCCCGACCCGCTGAAACTGGTCGCCGATATCGTGGTGGGGACGAACGATGAAGGAGGCGTGGCGAACTTTGTGGAGTCCATCCTGAACCCGTAAGCGGGTGCTATACTAGCCCGCATGAGGAAGGGAGCGATGCGAGTCTTTTGGATGCTGGGCGCCACCTTAGCGGCGACATTCAGTCAGGCCGCCACGATTACGGTGACGAAGCCGACCGACGGCGAATATCTCGGCCGCAGCAACAACGTCCAGATCAACATCACGGGCTCAAATCGTGAGGCCACCGTGGTGGTGACGGCGACGAACGTAGCCAACCCCGCCAACCGCGTATCGGTGGAGCGAAAGTTCACGCCCGAGCCGGGCGGCGACGCCACCGGCACCATTCCCCTCAACTTTGGCGAAACCTCTCCGCAGGGTGCCTACAACATTCAGGTGGTCGCCACTGAACCCGGCAACACCTACAACACCGTGCCGCCGATCCCCGTGATCGTGGACATCCGCAACCCCAAGATCGTGGACTTCGACCCGATCAGCAACTCCTTTGTGGATGGCACGGTTAACATCCGCGCCACGCTGGACGAGCCGAACATCAAGGAATGGCGCGTGCGGGTGAACAACAGCGACATCCCCAACAATAGCGG
>DEIB01000003.1:36972-64540 GCA_002352215.1 Chthonomonas sp. UBA2785
AACGCGATTGACCGAACCGGTGTGGACGTGACCTTGGTGAGCATGGACAACCGATTCTTGGCCCGCGTCAGCCGCCGCTCCATCCGCACCGATGGCAACCGCATTGTGTGGACCGGCCGGGTGCAATCCAAGTTCCGATTGCCGGGTCAGTTTAAGCTCGTGGTGACGGCCGTGGACAAGGCCGGAAACGCCGCCGCACGCCAAGAGGTCGTCCTGCGGGTCCAAGGTCAGTAGGCGCGGCATAATGAGGACTTACACCGTCTTGGAACAGGTACGCATGATGAAGAAGTTGCCCTTGAGAGTGTCACTGGCCGTAATGGCAATCAGTGGTTCGGCATTGAGCCTGGCTCAAGTCCCTGATCTCGTCAATGCGTTGGACGCCGGCGGGCGAACGATGGGCGCTGGCGGCGCGTTTTACGCCACTGATGCCAACACCTATTCGGCGCTGAGCAACCCGGCTAACTTGGGCTTCATCAACAGTTCCCAGTTCGGCATTGCCTTCCGCAACCTGCCGACGAGCCGTCAGCGCGTGAGCGGCAGCTTTACCAACCGCACTTTCAACGGCGAAGAGTTCTTTGGCAAGCGCGCCATCACCCACGTGGGTTACGCCACGCCGGTGGCCACCGGCACGATTGGCCTGAGCTTCACCACGGGTGGCTATCTGCGCAACCAGCAGGCGGGCACGGGGCTGGCCAACGGCCAGCTGCGAGTGGACAACTACTTTGAGGAGACCATCAGCCAGACAGACTTCTTCACCATCAGCTACGGGCGCAACTCCGGCCAAACCAACTACGGCTTTGGCATCGTGGTGGCCAACCAGTACATCAAGAACGAGCGCAACCTGACGATCGTGGACCCGCAGACGAACCAGACCGTGGGCACGCAGCAGTCCAATGTGAGCGGCAACGGCACGGGCCTCGGCGCGGTGGTCGGGATCAGCCACACCCCGGTCAATAACCCGGATCTCAACGTCTCGTTCAGCCTGCGCACGCCGATTTCGCTGGAGGGCAACACGAGCACTGAGGCCATCTACGACCGCGTGCCGGGTAAGGCCACTCTGGGCCTCGCAATGCGGACTGACGGACGATTTGGATCGGATGACTTCATGGTTTACGGTTTTCAAGCCGACTATTACTTTGGAGGTCAATCAAACCGCGTGATCCCGCGTAAGAACCACCTGGTTTTTGGCGGGGGGCTTGAATACAATTTGTTCAAGTTCGACGCACGTTGGCCCATCCGTTTTGGTGTGCAAATGGCACCGAGCGGAGGAGCAGGGTTTGATGAGCGCCACGCGCTGACGTTCGGTTTGGGCTATCGCCCCTACTCGAACAAGTACGCGGTGGACCTCAATTTTGCCTCCCCCACCGGGGGCGGGCCAGTCGACATGTCGCTGGGCATCACGTATGCCGTCGGCGGTGTCAAGTAAAGAAGGAACTTAACAAAGGCAACGGAATGAGGGCAAACCGGGTCTCGGCATTATTACTGGTGGCGGCGCTAAGCGCAGCCGCCTGGGCGCAGTCATGGAGTGAAGCGTACGAGCAAGGGCTTGGTGCGGCAAAGGGTAAGCAGTGGGCAGTGGCCCGCGAGGCCTTCCTGAATGCGGCCGCGATGCGGCCCGAGGATCAATCGGAACCGACTCGCCTTCCCGCTCCGGTGACGGAACGGCGCGAATGGCGAAATGGCAGTCCGTATTCGCCGAACTTCCTGGCCGCTTATAGTGCTTACCGCTCGGCCCTGGAAGAAAAGAACGACGAAGTCAAGACGGGCATCCTGCGCACCGCCGCGATGGAACTCAGCACGCTGATTGACAAGAATCAGCGCTCGGCCGAAACGTTCTACATCCTTAACCAGATTTACATTGCCCTGAACGACGCCCAGATGCAGCGGGAAGTGGAGACGCGATGGAAGGCCCAACCGGCCACCTGGCGCGTGGATGCCTCCGTTTTGGATCCGAGTGAAGTCGCGGCCCTCGCGGCGATCACCGGCCAGGCCGTGGCGAACAACAACCAAGGCAACCAATCCGGGATGGTGAACCCGACCCAAGTGATTGGCGCGGGCAACCAAACGGGAAACCAAGCCGGTAACCAAGCGGGTAACCAAGCCACGACGCCGCCGGTGCCGACCGGCCCGAGCGACCGTGTTCCGGTGGTAGCCACCAAGTTTGCCCTCATCATTGGCAACAGCGAATCGAGCCTGGACAACTACAAGCAGTCTTTTGCTCAGAACGACGCCAACCTGCTGCGCGATGCCCTGTTGCAGCACGCGGGCTACGCGGATGAGAACACGGTGATCTTGCTGAACGTCAGCGCCGAAGAGATCAAGAACCAAGCCGCCGCCCTCGCTGAGCGCATGCCGCAGGACGCGACTTTGTTCCTCTTCTTCGCCGGTGCGGGCTTCAACATTGACGGCAAGGACTACCTGGCCGGCGTGGATGTGAACGGCACCAGCGACACCAGCCGCATGGTGGCGAAGATCGACCTGTTCCGCCCGTTCTTTATGAAGGGTGCACGCGTCTTCTCCTTCTTCCAAGTGCGCCGCGCCATGGCCAACGGCCGCTACTTCGGTGAGGAAGTGCCGATCTTCGGCTTCCTCTCGCAGATGCAATCCACCATGAGTGGGGGCGACGTCATCGGCCTGATGAACAGTGGCAGTGTGAACGGGGTTTACACCCGGGCGCTGGTGGCCGTGCTGCAACGCTACCGCACCAACCGCGTGCCCATCGCCGAGTTTGGTTGGCAGGTGTTCTACGAAATGCGACGCGTCGGCGGCGGGACCACTGGTGGTGGTTCGGGGCAGACCGCAACCCTCCCAGCCCTGCGGAACATGGGCGAAGACTCCCGGTTCTAAGCTTTAAGGCTAGAGAACAGAAACCCTCCTCCGGCACAGGCCGCGAGGAGGTTTTTCTTTGTCTCTAAGTAGCAGGGGAGTTACCCCAGGTGGTCACGGTGGGGCAGGCGATCCCAGGCTAATAAAAGTCCATCCAACGTCAGGGTGGGATAGTGATCCTCGAGCATCTCCGAAATGGGAAGGAAGAGCGTGCCCAACCCACCGGTACTGATGACATGCACGTCACCCTGCAGTTCTGCCTTGATCCGCCGGGCCACAGCATCTATGCCTCCTGCGTAGCCAAACATGAAGCCACTCTGCAGCGCCCCCACCGTTTGCGTGCCAATGGCGCGCGCAGGTGTCTCCAGCGCAAAGGTGGGGAGCTTCGCCGTCTTCCCCGCCAGGCTTTCCAGGGCCACGTGCGGCCCCGGCATGATTGCCCCGCCCACATAGGTGCCTTCGTGGTCAATCACGTCGAAAGTCGTGGCCGTGCCGAAGTCCACGACAATACACGCCGTCCCGAATTGCTCCCACGCGGCGAGGGCATTGGCCAAGCGATCGGCCCCGACGGCATGGGGAGGATCGTAGGTGACGCGCAAGCCCACCTGGTCGCCCCGACGCAAGAACGTAGCGGGCTGCTGGAGGTATTTGGCGCAGAAGCGCTCCCAGTTTCTTTCGGTCGGCGGTACCACACTGGCAATCACCACCCCTGAGCTCACGAACGGCAAAGCGGCGAGGTCAAATAGTGGCTTCAAGAGCGCCGCTATCTCGTCTTCGGTGCGCGAGTGGTCGCTCTCTAGCCGCCAGTGGGCGAGCCACTGACCACCCTCGTGGATGCCCACGACGGTCTGCGTATTGCCAACGTCAATCGCCCAAAGCATCGGTTAAATCTACTTTACCGGCGACTTCCCCGCCCCGTGCGGCGACCAGCGCCTCGCCCACCAGGGCCACGGCTTGTTCCACCGCCGGTCGGTCTGGCCCTTCGGCCATCACCCGGATCATCGGCTGCGTGCCGCTGGCCCGCACCACCAGGCGCCCTGCGCCTAGGCCGGCTTCGGCCTGCTGCATGGCGGCCTGCACGCTGGCTTCTTGCTCCCAGCCCGCGATTTGCCCGACATGGACGTTCCACATGATCTGCGGCCAGTTGTCGAACGGGAAGGCGAGGTCGGCCGCTCGCTTGCCTTCTCGGCGCAGCACCCGCAGGAACTCGAGGGCCGTAATCAAACCATCCCCAGTCGGGCCGCGCTCGGCAAAGATGATATGCCCACTTTGCTCGCCGCCCACCTTGGCGCCGGTCTGGAAAATGCGCTCGGAAACCTTCTTGTCGCCCACCGGCGTCCGCTCGAGGCCAATGCCGGATTTTTTCAGGTGAGCCTCAAAGCCACCATTGCTCATCACCGTGCCCACCACCGGGCTACTGCCCCAGTGCGCGGCCCACAGGGCCATGGTGCGGTCACCGTTGATCAGGCGTCCCTGCTCGTCGCTGAAAACCGCGCGGTCAGCATCGCCATCGTAAGCAATCCCCACCGCGCCGAGCTTGACAGCCATGGCCATCATCACATCGGGTTTGGTGGCCCCGCCTTCGGCGTTGATGTTCAGGCCGTCCGGCTGATCGCCAATGACGTGAACTTCCGCACCCAGACGCCGCAGTACTTCCACGCCCCAGTGGTAGCCCGCGCCGTGGGCAGCATCCACCACCAGCTTCATGCCATCCAGACGCTCTGGCACCAAGTTCACCAACCACTCGGCGTATGCGTTCAGGGAATGGCCCGTGTTGAGCAAGCCCAGTTCGGCCCCTTCGCGGGTGCCGGTGGGGGCTTCGTGCCATCGCTCAGAAATCCAGGCTTCGGTGGCATCTTTGGCCTTGGCGCCATCCGCTTCAAAGAACTTGATCCCATTGTCCGGGGCCGGGTTGTGGCTGGCGGAGATGACCACGCCCAGGCCATAGCCCTCGTTCCGCACCAGCCAGCTCATCGCTCCGGTGGGGGCCATGCCCACGCTGTCGCAGTCCACGCCCCGGCTGGTGGCACCGGCGGCGAAGGCCGCCCCCAGCATCGCGCCACTGCGGCGCGTGTCGCGCCCTACCACGATGCGCAGAGGCTGGTTGTGCGCGTGCATCCACTCGGCCGCCCACTCGCCCAGGCGCATGGCAAAGGCGGGGGTGAGCTCACGCCCGGCCACGCCACGAATGCCATCGGTGCCGAACTTCAGCCGGCCAATGACATCAGGCATCCGGGGCCACCGTCACTCGCACCTGCGCGGGGCGGATGATGCGCCCGTGCATCTCGTAGCCGGCCGCAATCTCATTCAGAATCGTGTCCGGTTCGTGCTCGGCGCTGGGCTCCGCCACAATCGCCTCGTGCCGCTCAGGGTCGAAGCTCATGCCTTCGGTCGGGATGCGCTGCACCCCCACACTTTCGAGCGCTTGCCGCAGTTGCCGCTCCACGCCGCCCACGCCTTCTAGGATGCGTTCGGGATTGGCGCCGCCCTGCAAGGCCGCCATAGATCGCTGGAAGTTATCGAGCACAGGCAGGAGCGATTCCACCAAGGGTCGCGGGCCAAACTTCTTCTCGTCTTCCATTTGCTGGCGGAGACGGCGCATGATGGTTTGGCTCTCGGCCTGCACGCGCAATACTTGCTCTTCGGCGGCTTGCAGGCGACGGGCGCACTCAGCCAGCTGCCCTTGCAAAGCCGCGATTTCCTGATCGCGAGGATCAACTTCCCCCGGCGGCGTGGTTTCCGTCACGTCCGCCGGATTCGGGTTCACCGTTTCATCAGGTACGCCATTCATGAACTTGAAGGTACCCCTCCCAGGCCCCGCCGGGCTGGGAAGTCTCAGGCTCGCTTAGCGGTAGTTGGTGAAGTCCGGAACGTAGGGCAAATCCTGGGCCTTCACCCATGTCATCGCCTTTTGCAGGTCGTCCTTGCTCTTGCTGCTCACGCGGATGGCGTCCCCTTGAATTTGGGTGTTCACCTTCAGCGCCTTGTTCTCCTTGAACAGCTTGTTGAGCGCCTTGGCTTCGTCCGAACTGAGGCCACTCTTGAGCGTCAGGGTCTGCTTGACCGTCATCTGTCCGCTCTCTTCCACCTTGCCGCGCTCCACCATCTTGAGGTCGATGCCGCGCCGAATGAGCTTGCTCTCCACGATGTCGCGAAGTTGATCCATGCGAAACTCGTCGTCGGCCACCATCTTCACCTCAAGCTTCTCGAGTTCGACGGATGCCTTCGAGCCCTTAAAGTCGTAGCGGTTGGCAAGCTCTCGTTGGGCTTGGTCAATCGCGTTTTTCGCTTCCATTTCATCCACTTTCGCGACGATGTCAAAGGAAAATTCACTGGCCATGTTGCCATTCGGTATACCCGCGCCATGGTAGGGCACATCGATACGGTCTGGGCCGGAGTGACAGACATGAACCGTTCCGTGCGGTTCTATACGGCGTTAATTGGGCAGGAGCCCGCTTACGCCAGTCCGCACTGGACGGCCTTCCGCTTGGGCGCGGTGACCCTGGGCTTGCATGCGGATATGCCGGGTGGCGCGGCCGGATTTGTGGTGTCGATTGAAGTGGCAGACCTGGAGACTGCCGCCGGTGCTTGCCGGGAGGCCGGCGGCGAAGTGGACCCCGAGATCCACGAGACCCCCCGGGGCCACGTGCAGATGGTGTTCGACCCCGACCGTAACCGGATTCAGCTCTTCCGGGCAGCTACGGGCTAGCCCAGCGCGACGGTGTGCTGGGCGGTAGTGTGGGCGGTTTCCCGTACCACCACCGTGAGTTGGACCAAGCCGGACGGGAGTTGCGGGGCCAGCGCCTCCGCCAGCCACCGGGCCAGGTTCTCCGCCGTGGGCGGATAAGGCAATTCGAGGATGCGGAAGCCGTTCTCGCGCAAGAACTCACCCATTAGGGCATCGGCTTGGTCCACCGCAAAGGCGTGGTCGAGTTGGGCCACCAAGGGCTTCATCAGCGCGCTCAGGTCGCCGTAATCCATCACCATGCCGTTGTCCTGCACCGGCCCTTTCAGGTGGATGTCGGCGGCGTAGCTATGCCCGTGCGGGTTGCCACACAAAGGGTGTCCGGCCAGACGGTGCCCCATTTCCCACCGGAATGTCTTACTGATTTCGGAGACAAACATGCTCATAAAATTTGAATAAAAGGGTGATTGCAGGATTTACCCCGCAAAGTTACCGGGCATCCTCTCGGGCCCTCATCAACCCAGTCGCCGTCGCCAAAAGCAACTCCCGATCCTGGTAAGAATACGGGGTCATCTTTACTCCCATTCGATGGTCCCCGGGGGCTTGCCCGTCAAATCATAGACCACGCGATTGACCCCATCCACTTCGTTCACGATGCGCAGCGCCACGTGCTGCAAAAATTCAAATGGCAGGGCGGCCGCTTCGGCCGTCATGGCGTCTTCGCTCGTCACCGCGCGCAGCACAATCGGCTGCTCGTAGGTGCGCTCGTCGCCCATCACGCCCACGCTTCGCACGTCCAGCAGGGCGGCGTAGCTCTGCCAGATGCCCGGCTTATGGCCCTGCACCCGCAATTCGTGCCGGAAGATAGCATCCGCCTCCTGCGTCATCCGTACGCGCTCGCGTGTCACTTCGCCCAGCACACGCACGGCCAGGCCCGGACCCGGGAACGGTTCGCGGTCCACCACGTGCTCCGGCAAGCCCAGTGCGCGCCCCACGGCCCGGACTTCGTCCTTAAACAGCCAGCGCAGCGGCTCGATGACTTTGAGCTTCATCCAGTCCGGCAGGCCGCCCACGTTGTGGTGCGTCTTGATGGTACTGGCCGTGGAAGAACCACTCTCAATCACGTCCGGGTAGAGCGTGCCCTGGGCCAACCACTGGCAGTCACTGAATTCGTCGCTGTGCGCCTCAAAGCACCGCACGAACTCCGCGCCCACGATCTTGCGCTTGGTTTCGGGGTCGGTCACGCCCTCCAACTTGCCAAAGAACTGATCGGCGGCCCGGATGACCACCAGGTGCGGGTGGAAGGTCTCGGTGAACATATGCACCACCTCCTCCGCCTCGTCCTTGCGTAGCAGGCCGTGGTCCACAAAGACGCAGGTCACTTGGTCGCCCAGCGCCTTGGTCAGCAGCGCCGCCGCCACCGAGCTATCCACGCCGCCACTCACCGCGCACAGCACGCGTTCGGTGCCGACTTGCGCCCGGATGGACTCGACCGTTTCTTCAATGAATTGGCCCGCCGTCCAGTCGCGGCTGAGGCCATCTATTTGGTTCAAAAAGGCATCCAGCAAGGCCTTTCCGTCGGGCGTGTGGCTGACTTCGGGGTGGAACTGCACGCCAAATCGCTTGGCCCCCGCGTTCTCCATGGCCGCCACCGGGCAGGTTGCGGTTTGCGCGGTCACCGCGTAGTCCGCCGGGATGTCTTCAATGCGGTCGCCGTGGCTCATCCAAATCTGGGGGTCGTGCATCACGCCCACCAGGGCATCAGATTCGCGCGTGGACAAGGATTGACGGCCGTATTCCCGGTCGGAAGCTCGCTCCACGCGCCCGCCCAGGCGGTGCGCCATCAGCTGCATGCCGTAGCAAATACCCAGCAAGGGCTTCCCTTCGGCCAAGGCAAAATCGAAGTCCGGCGCGTTCTCTTCGCGCACGCTACGCGGCCCGCCGCTGAGGATGATCGCGATCGGATTCTTCTCGCGGATGTGGTCAGCCGCGTGCATCCACGGCACCATTTCGCTATACACCCCCAGTTCGCGAATTCGGCGGACAATCAGCTGCGAATACTGCCCACCAAAGTCAATGACGCTCACGAGGGAATGCTGCATGGAAGGTTGCAGTCTATCCCTCTCGCTCACCCCGAGTTGGGGCCGTTAAGCGTCTTCGTCGTCTTCCAGTTCCGGCGGGACGGTGGGAAGCTCTTGCCCGCTCACGATCACGTCGTAGAGGTCGGGCTGCCGGGCGGCAAAGACCTCGGTGGCGTAGCCGGTCACCGGGTTCACGTTGCGTTTGTCGCGGGCGGCGGGCAGGTTGAGGTTCGCCACGATCACTTCGGGCTCGGATCCGGCCTTGGCCAGGGGCTCGCCGTTCAATCCAAAGATGCCGCTCTTGCCAATGAATCGGAACCCGCCTTCTTCATCGCAACGGTTGCAAGTGGCCAGGAACACCTTGTTCTCCATCGCCCGCACCGGGGCGACGGAATCGGCGCTGAAGTCCGCGCCTTCCGGCCAGTTGGTCGGCAGGATCACGAGATCGGCACCCTTCAGAGCCAGCACGCGCAGGGTCTCCGGGATGCGCAGGTCGTAGCAAATCGCCATGCCAATGCGGCCGTAGCGTGTCTCAAAAACCGGCAAATCGTCACCGGTGAGGGCAAAGTTATCGAAGCCGAGGCAAGGCAGGTGCGTCTTACGATACACGGCCGGGAATTGGCCGGGCTCCAGCAGCACGCACTCGTTCACTAGTTCACCGAGGGCGGTTTCGGCGGCATAGCCCACCACGCACACAATGTCGAGCTCCTCGCACAGCGCATCCAGCTGGGCGATCTCATCGGACATGTAGAAGGCGTCTTCTTCCACGTCCTCGTATTCCGAAGCGGGTTCCGTGGCCGTAAGGGCGATACGCCGGGCTTCCTCTTCGGTGCTCACCACATAGCCAGTGAGGAAGCACTCCGGAAAGACGACAATGTCCACCCCATCTTCGGCGAGGGCCTGCAAGTACTCCTTGACCGTCTCAAGGTTCGCGGCGGGGTCACCCAAGATGGCCGGAGCCTGCACGCACGCTACGCGGGTCACTTCGTCACCTCAATCGCACGAATCCAATTGCCCACGCCGTAGACCACGTCGAGTTGCTCGACGGCTTCCAGTGCCGCCACAAACTGAGCCTCTCGCACCGGGTGGGTGAGGAAGGCGATTTCGCCGTGGTTGGCATCGGTAGTGCGCATTTCCATCGCTGCGAGGCCCACATTGTGGTCACCAAAGGCGGTGCTGATGCGGCCCAAGGTGTTGGGCTTGTCCAGCACGTCCAGCCGCACATAAATGCGCGAAACCAGGTCGTCCATCCCGGCGGCGGCGCGCGGCGGATCGAACGGCAGGGCGCTCCCCGTACCCTTCGCGGCAAAGTTGCGCGCCACGTCAATCACGTCGCCCACCACGGCACTGGCGGTCGGGTCGCCCCCGGCCCCCCGGCCGCTGAACATGAGGTCACCCACGAAGTCGCCGTGGAACCACACCGCATTGAACACGTCGTTCACGCTCGCCAGCGAATGCGCCTTGGGCACAAACGCGGGATGCACGCGCACCCGCACGGAACCATCGGCCAGTTCTTCGGCCACGCCCAGCAACTTGATGGTGTAGCCCAGGACATCCGCATACTCAAAATCGATCGCATCCACACCCGTGATGCCCTCGCGGTGCACCGACTCCAGCGGCACCGGCCCGCCGTAGACGATGCTCGCCAGAATGCTGATCTTGTACATCGTGTCGAAGCCCTCCACGTCGTTGGTGGGGTCGGCTTCGGCGTAGCCCTTCAGTTGGGCCTCGGCCAGCACTTCGTCAAAGGGTCGTCCCTCTTGGCTCATCGCCGTGAGGATGTAGTTGCTGGTGCCGTTGAGGATGCCCATCATCATCGGCACGTCGTTGCCGGCCAACTGATGCTTCAGCACTTGCACGATGGGGATGCCCCCACCTACGGCGGCCTCGAAATGGAGGTCAATCTGTTTGGCGCGGGCCTTCTCCAGCAGGCGAGCCCCGTGCTTGGCCATCATCTCCTTGTTGGCCGTCACCACGCTCTTGCCGTGGTCTAGGGCCGCTTCCACCAGGCTCAAGGCCGGGTCAATCCCGCCAATCGCTTCGACCACGAGATCAATGCTCGGATCGATGACGATGCCCATGTTATCGGCGGTGAAAAGCTCACGCGGGGCGCGGCGAGACTTCTTCTCATCCCGAATGCCGATGCGGACCACCGAGAGATCAGCCCCGGTTTTGCGCCGAATGCTGGCCAGGTTGTCCTCCAGCATCCGGTAGGTGCCTTCACCCACCGTGCCGAATCCCAGGAGCCCAATCCGGAGTTGAGGCAGCCTATTCAATGCGGACGAGGACCGTTCCGGGTTCAACAAGTTGGCCATTGGTGGCCTCCACCGACGTGATCACCCCGCTCTGCGGCGCCAGGATTTCGTTGAAGGTCTTCATGGCTTCCACCAGGCCCACCACTTGCCCTTCCGTCACTTCTTGCCCCACGGACACGAAGTTGGGCGCGCCCGGACTCGGGGCCGCGTAGTAGATTCCCATCATCGGGGTGGTGACGGGGATGCCACGGGCGACTTCGGCGGCGCGGCGCGCGGCTTTCTTCGGCTTGGCGGCGGGCGTGGCCGGGGCAGCGGCTTCGGCGGGTGCAGCGGCCATCATCGGCACGCCCCCGCTCACCGGGACCGTCTTGCTCAGCTCCAGGCTCCAGCCTTCCCCGCTCTGCCGGGCGCGCTCGAGCCCAAAATCGTTCATCAGTTCGACTAAGTTGTCGACACGGTGGCGCCAGTCGCTCACCCGTTCATTATGCCTCTCCCAGAACCCTCGCGGGAGGGGCCGGTATCATTCTCCTTCTTATGGCCGCTCAGTTACCCACTTTGGTGATCGTCGGGCGACCGAATGTCGGGAAGTCCACCCTCTTTAACCGGTTTGCGGGCCGGCGCATTGCCGTGGTGCAAGACCAACCCGGCGTGACCCGCGATCGCCTGTACGCCGAGTTCGATCACAAGGACCGCAAGTTCCGCGTGGTGGATACCGGCGGGATTCTGTTTGGTGACGATGACCCGCTGGTGGAGCAGATTCGGGTGCAAGCCGAGGTGGCTCTGGCCGAGGCCAGCGTCATCCTCTTTATGGTGGACGCCGACGAGGGGCTGAACCCAGCGGACGAAGACCTGGCCCAGCGTTTGCGCAGCATTGACGTGCCCGTGCTGGTGCTGGCCAACAAGGTGGACAACGAGATTCGCGAACCCCAGGCGGCGGAGTTCTACGCCCTAGGCTTTGGCGAAGTGTTCCCCGTTTCTGGGCTCCAC
Source organism: Chthonomonas sp. UBA2785 (assembly GCA_002352215.1). Taxonomy (GTDB): domain Bacteria; phylum Armatimonadota; class Fimbriimonadia; order Fimbriimonadales; family Fimbriimonadaceae; genus JAHBTC01. The sequence goes on from DEIB01000003.1 coordinate 48,807, forward strand.
GGACGTGGCCTCAGCGACCTGATGGATAAGGTCGTTGATCTGCTGCCCAAGACCACCAACGAGGTTGGCGAAGGCGACGACGAACTGCGCCTCGCCATCATCGGCCGACCCAACGTGGGCAAGAGCTCGATGCTAAACGCTTTCAGCGGCGAGGAGCGCTCGATTGTGAGTGACATCCCCGGCACCACCCGCGACGCCATTGACAGCCAGGTGAGTTGGAAGGGCCGCAAGGTCCGCCTGATTGACACCGCCGGGATTCGACGACGCGGGAAGATTCAAGGCAGCATCGAGTACTACATGGTGCTGCGGGCCGCCCGCGCCTTGGAGCGCGCCGAGTGTGCATTGCTCGTCATTGACGGGAACGAAGGCCTGACCGACGGTGACAAACGCGTGGCCAAGGCGAGTTTTGAACTCGGAAAGCCGCTGGTGATTGCGGTGAACAAGTGGGATCAAGTGGAGCCGCCCGACGGCAACCTGGGCCGCACCAGCCCGGTGAAGAAGGAATTTGTGCGGGCGCTGAAGGCGGAGATTCCGGAGTGCGCTTACGCCATCGTGCGCTTTACCAGCGCCAAGATGAGCACCGGGATGGATGGGGCTATCAATGCCGCATTCTCGGCCGTGGAGGCGGGTAACACGCGCATCCCCACGGGCCAGCTGAACCGCCTGATCCAAAACGCAACCTTGGACCGACCGCTCAGCCGCAAGGGCCGCGCGTTCCGGGTGTACTACGTCACCCAGCCGGTTAGCAACCCCCCGACCTTCATCTTCTTCTGCAACGACCCGCAGCTGATGCACTTCTCATATGAGCGGTACTTGGCCAATCGGATTCGAGCCGAATTCCCGATGGAAGGCACCCCGATTCGCATCTTCGCCCGCAAGAGCGGCGAGCGCGAAGAAGAAGACTAGTCGTTAGGCTTGGCTCGAACAATGAAAAACCCCGGCCCACAACGGACCGGGGTTTCTCTATTTTGCCGAGAACGCTTAGCCCGCGCCGACGGCCGGTCGTTCCATCTCCGGCGTGATGACGATCATCGGGAACGCGATTTGGTAGCCGCCTCGCCGTCCGCCCATGTTCACCTGGAATCCGTCCAGCGTCTTGACGTATCGGAACTCCATTCCAAACGGAGCCGGACCGTCGGCCTTGAATTCCGCCGGGAACGCCTTCGTCTTTTGGTACTCCTCCATGACTCGCAGAACTTGCCGCCCTAAGAAGCGGCGACCATCCATTTCCATCATGGATTCGAAGTCCGATAGGTTCAGCGAGTAGATACGCGGCGTAATGCCCGTGATGTCTTCCTTCGGCTCCTTGGGCAGAGCTTCCTCAAACTCACTCGCAATCCGGCGCATCTCGATCGGGTTGTTATTGGCGCCCTTGATCCTGTCGGCGAGCGGTTGCAGGTCCTTGATGACTTGCATTTCGACGATATCGGCCAGGGCCACTCCCGAGGGCAAACTACGCCAGATGTTCACGTCGGCTTCGTCGAGATCGCTGTAGGCTTCGTTTTCCGCAGCGTCATCCCGCACCCAGTTCATCACGTTCATGTGGTACAGGCTGGCATCGCGGCCCACGTCGCGAGCCTTGATCCGCACTCGGAACAGCTCGGTAAGGGCGAGTTCCGTGTAAGTGATCACGGGGACCTCCTTTGCGAATGTTTCTTGGGCGAACTTCAAAGCCTCAGGGTCATCGCGCTTGGTATCCAGCACTTCGAGAACGTAGCGGTAGGCGGTATTCAGGCCATTGGCTTGCACGCTCGCCGAGCCTCGCCATGTCTCCTGAGACATCTTGCCAAAAATGTCCATCGAAAGGTCGCGGTACTTGCGGGCTTCTTCCCAGTTACCATCGAGTGCCGCCTTTTTGGCGGCATGGCCGGCCGTTTGGCCGAGATAGTAGATGGCACCCTGGTGAGCCCCCAGGCCAAATTCAAAATCGTCGAGATTCAGGCCGTAATCTTGGGGCGGTGCTTTGGCCACCGTTTCGGCCCAACTCGCGAAATCCTGTCGCTCCGTCATGATGGACCAAGCGAGGTTGGCGTCGTAGCGAGCCTTCTGCAAGTCGGAGCCGTAATTGGGTTCCGTTTCGATCTTCTTGCTCAGCTCGGCGATGGCCTTCTGCACATTGTCATCTTTGCGGAATCGCTCTTTGATCTTGCTGGCGCTGCGAGGCATCCCGGTGGCCGCGATCTGCTCCTCGAGCTTGGCGAGGCCGCGGGCTTCCATGATTTGGCCCGAAAGCCGCGCCCCTACGACACCCGCGCCGATGAGAATGCCACCGAGCAGGACATAGTTGACGATTTTTCGATTCTTTGAGATTTTGGCCATGATCTATTCGAGAGCTTGAGTGAGGACCGCACGGGCGACTTCCTCGGGGGTCGTGATGCCCTTCAGCACCTTTTCCTTGCCGTCTTCCATCATGCTGCGGAAGCCCTGTTCCCGGGCAATCTTCAGGAGTTCTTCGTAAGGGGCGCGGCGAGCCACCGCCTGCTTGAAGGCGCGGTCGCCAACCACCAGTTCGTAGAGGCCGACACGACCCTTGAAGCCCGTACCGTTGTTGCTTTCACCCGGTTCCCCTTTCACAAGGCGCGCGCCTTGCATGTCGGCGGCCGTAATGCCGATGGCTTCGAGTTCTTCTCGGCTGTAGGCAAAGGGTTTGGCCGTGGTTTGGTCAATGCGGCGCACCAGACGTTGCGCCATGATGCCGACGATAACGCCGCTAATGAGGTAGTCCTCGGCGCCCATGTCAATCATGCGCCCAATGGCCTCGATGGCGTTGTTGGTGTGGATCGTGGCCAGCACCAAGTGACCGGTGAGAGCGGCCTGGATCCCAATCTTGAGCGAGTCCGCATCGCGGATTTCACCGACCATCATCACGTCCGGGTCTTGACGGAGGAACGCGCGCATGACGCGGGGGAAGCCCATCTTCTCGGTGACTTGCACCTGTGCGATGTTCTTGTCGAATTCGTATTCGATCGGGTCTTCGACGGTAAGGATGTTGCGGGTCTTGCTATCCAGCACGTTGAGACTGGCGTAGAGCGTGGACGTTTTCCCGCTCCCCGTCGGACCGGTGACTAGGATCAGACCGTACGGCACGCCCACCGCGCGCATCCACTTCTCACGGATGTCGTCCGGCATCCCCAGATCGGCGAGATTGACCTTCATCGAGGCCGGGTCGAGAAGACGCATAACGAACTTCTCGCCGTTGAGACAAGGCACACACGAGGCACGAGCGGAGAGGCGGCGGCCGTCGTATTCCATGTCGATACGACCGTCTTGGGGTTCGCGCATTTCGTCAATGCGCATGCCGGCCGACAGTTTGAGACGCGCCAACACGTTGGTGGCCTGCTCCGGCGGGAGGAAGCCGTTTTCGTGCAGGATGCCGTCCACGCGGAAGCGGATCTTGAGCTGATCCCGCTCCGGCTGCATGTGGATGTCGCTGGCTTTGGCGTCCAGGGCCTGCATCATGATGTTGTCCACGATGCTGACGGCGAGCGACATTTCGCTGCCGCCCATTTCTCGGGCTTGGCCTTGTTCGCGCAGGATCAACCGGAAGCGCTTCGCCGCCCCGTAGTTGCCGGTGTTCTGCAGACCGTAACCGCTACTCATGACCTTGCATCATACAACCCCAGGGGGGCTGGATGCATGGTTTGGCGCGTTTCCGAGGTGGGGTGAACCCCGAATCCTACTGAAGTAACCAGGTGAGAGCGCCAGCCAGATGCTTGCGCATGTCCGGTTCGCTGTAGGATTCCTTCGTGTGGCCCCGACCGGTGTAGAACGCCTTCCCGCCGTCAAATCGCTGGCTCCAGGCAATCGGGTGGGAGTCTCCCGGCATCTTCCAGCCCGTGTAGGAGCTGTGATCGAGCGAAAGCAACACCTGAGCGCGGGCCGGCGGCTGGCTCTTGTAGCAATACCACTCATCGGTGGCGATCCAAGTCTTGCCGAGGTGGGCCGTCGCCGGATGATCGTGGGTGTGCACGTGCATGCAGGCTTCCTGAATGTGAGGGTGGCTCATAAAGTAGGCCCCTACCAGTTGCCCGAACCAGGGCCAGTCGTACTCGGTGTCGGCGGCGGCGTGGATACCAAGGAACCGACCTCCGTTTTGGATGTAACCCTCAAAGGCTTGCTCTTCCGGGCGGTCCAGAATGTCGCCGGTGGTACTCAGGAAGACCACCACGCGGTACCGGGCGAGGTTGGCCGTGTTGAAGTCCGCCGGGTTCTCGGTTTGATCGACGACCCAACCCCGGGCCGTGCCAATGGCTTTGAGACACTCGACGCCCGTGGGGATGCTGTCGTGGCGGTACCCCTCCGTACGCGTCATCACGAGGATGCGCGTGGGTTCGGTGGCCGAAATCGCCGCGAGGAGGGCGAGGGTCATCATGGTTCTATCTTACACGTCGGTTTGACGGAGGTGGCCGATGACTTGCGCCAGCACCTTGCCGCGATGGCTGATGGCGTGCTTCTGCTCGGCAGTGAGGTCGGCCATGGTGCACCCTTGGCTTTCTAGCCAAAAGATGGGGTCGTAGCCAAACCCGCCGCCGCCACTCGGGGCCTCCGCGATGCGGCCCTCGCAGGTGGCATGGAAGGTCTTGGGTTCTAGCCCGGGCGCGGCGAGCGCCACCCAGCAGTTGAATCTCGCCCCGCGCTCGGCTTCCGGCAGGCCCGCCATGCGCGTGAGGATGCCCTGCATCTTCTCCGTGAAGGGCGTCTCCTCGCCCATGAATCGCTTGCTCCACGGGCCGAGCTCACCGGGCAGGGCGTCGATCTCCAGGCCCGCATCATCGGCCAGGCAAAGCTCGCCCGTGAACTGCGCGGCGCTGGCCGCCTTGATGACGGCGTTCTCCTCGTAGGTGGTGCCGGTTTCTTCGGGCTCGGGCGCACCGGGGAAATCGGCCAGCGTGAGAATCTCCCACCCCGGCAGCCCGGCGGTGAGAATGGTGACCATCTCGCCCGATTTCTTGCGGTTGTGGCTGGCAATCACCAGCCGCCGCGCGGCGCTCACAGCCCGAGGGCCTCGTTTTGCATCGCCAGCAGTTCGGTGACGCCCTTCTGCCCCAGCTTGAGCATCCGACCGAGAGCGTCGGCGCCGAACGGTTCGGCCTCCGCCGTGCCCTGGATCTCCACAAAGCGGCCCGAGGAGGTCATCACCACGTTCATGTCGGTGGCGGCGCGGCTGTCTTCTTCGTAGCACAGGTCCAGGCGCTCTTCGTTGTTCAGAATGCCGACACTGATGGCGGCCAGGCCCTCGCGGAGCGGCCACTTCTTGATCATCCGTCGATCCTTCATCCAGGTGAGGGCGTCGTAGAGGGCGACATAGGCGGCGGTGATGCTGGCGCATCGGGTGCCCCCGTCGGCAAGAATTGCGTCGCAGTCCAGGGTGATGGTGCGCTCGCCCAGCACGTCCAGGTCCACCACACTGCGCAGGGCCCGGCCAATGAGGCGCTGAATCTCAAGGCTCCGGCCGTTGGGGCCGCGCGTGCCATCGCGCTGGTTGCGCTGGCGACCCGAGCGCGGGAGCATGGAGTATTCCGCCGTCACCCAGCCCTGGCCGGTGCCCTTTAGCCACGGGGCCACGCGGTCTTCGACCGTCGCGCACACCAGCACATGGGTGTCGCCCTGCTTGATGAGGCACGAGCCTTCAGCGAACTTGATGACGTTGCGTTCAAGCGTAGTGGGACGGAGTTCGTCGGCGGCGCGACCATCGGGTCTCATAACTGGGGGGCAGAATACCGGGCTAGACCCCGTGCAGCGCGAGACCGCAAGCCACGGCCACCGCCGTATCCACCCGGAACACGCGCGGGCCGAGCGTCACCGCCCGATCCCCGATGAGCGCGACCTCGCGGGGCGACCAGCCGCCTTCTGGCCCGATGACCAAAGTGACCGGCCCGGGGGGCGGGGTGAAGAGCTGGCTGAGCCCTTCGGTTTCGCTGAGCAGCACTGCGGTCGGGTCTTGCAAAACCTGAGCCAGGTCCTTGGCGAAGCTGATCTCGGGCAGGCGAGTGCGGAAACAGACCTCGGCCGCCTCTTGCGCAATGCGGCGCAGGCGCACCAGTTTGGCGTCTCGCTTCCCTTCGTCCCAGCGGGTCACGCTCCGGTCGCTGGCAAAGAGCCGGACAGCACTCACGCCAATCTCGGTGGCCATGCGGATGCTCTCTTCGATCTTCTCAGGCTTCGCCAGTCCGAGGGCCAAGGTGACCGGCCGCGTGGCATCGGTAGCGGGAGTATGGGTGGACTGCACGGCCATCTCGTGGCCTTCAAAAGTGCCGACCAGCACCCGCCCGTCACCAGGAAGGATGGCAATGGCGCTGCCACGGGGCAAACGCAGCACGCCGTGGAGCTTCTTGTACTCGTCGTCGGGGATGGGTACGGTTTCTGGGGCCGGGTCGGGCACGCCGGCGACAAAGAAACGCGGCAGTGCTCTTATCGAACGAACCGCGCCGTCACCCATTCGCCTTCCTCACGAGTTTCGTCCAGTCGGAATCCGTAGCGCTCGGCAGCCGTGCGGACGTCCGGCCAATTCGCCTGGATAATGCCGCTGACGATCCACACGCCCGGAGTGCGGAGGCGGCGAGACACTTCGGGGGCCAAAGCAATTAGCGCGGCGCTGAGGATGTTGCTGACGACCACATCGTAGGTTTGCTCGGCGGGCAGGGGGTCGAACCCCAAGCCCCGTTCCACCACCAACGTCACGCCGTTGCGTTCGGCATTCTCGGCGGTGGCCGCTACGCTCGGCCCTTCCACGTCCACGGCGTGAATCAGCGACGCACCGAGTTGCCCAGCCGCGATGGCCAGGATGCCGGAGCCGCAGCCGATATCCGCAACCTCTTTGCCCTGCAGGGGTGTGCCTTCCAGCAAAACCAGGCAGTTGCGAGTGGTCGGGTGGTCACCGGTGCCAAAGGCTTGACCAGGGTCCAGTACCAGCACGATGTCGTCCGGTTGGCTCTCGTACTCCTCCCACGTGGGGCGCACCACAATGCGCTCACCCAGGCGGCGCGGGATGAAGAACTGCTTCCAGCTCTCGGCCCAGTTGTCCTCGGGGATGAGATCGGTGAAGACTTCGGTGGCCCCGGCGGCCAGCAGGGCAGCGCGGAGGGGTTCGAGTTTGTCTTCATCGCCCGGCGCGAGGTAACCGGTGAGGCCAGGAACACTCTCGTTTTCGATGGTGCCGTTGACGCCGTGGTCCTCAAAAATGCAGTGCCAGGCCGAGGTGTCGGGCACGGTCTCTGGCCACACCGCGGTGACTTGGGTCCACATGCCGACGCTCATTTCTTCTTCTTCCCGAACAACCCGCCCAGGAATCCACCGCCGCCCTGGCCGTCCCCTTCGGGGATGCGTTCATTGCCCAACTCGGCAAACTTGCGGAGCAACTCGGCGCGTTCTTGGCTCAAATCCTTCGGCACCTGCACGCGCAGGACGTAGATTAGGTCTCCCCGGGCACCCCCGCGCAAGCGAGGCAAGCCGCGCCCCTTGATGCGGACCTCCGCTTGCGGCTGACTGCCACGGGGGATGGAAATCTTGACCGTCCCGTCCAAGGATTCGGCTTCGATCTGGTCGCCCATGGCCGCCTGGGCAAAGGTGATGTCCAGCGGCGCATAGAGGTGGATGTCGTCCCGTTCGAAGCGGGCGTCGCGGGCCACCGCCACCACCACATAAAGATCGCCCGGTTGGCCGCCATCAATGCCAGCGCCGCCTTGTCCGGAGACCCGCAGCGTGGTGCCGTGCTGCACCCCGGCGGGGATGTTGACCGTCAGATCGGCCGTCTCCACCGTTACCTTCTTGCCTTGGCACTTGGAGCAAGGCTTTTCAATCTTCTTGCCGGTGCCTCGGCAGGTGGGGCACGTGGTGGTCGTGGTCACGCTGCCCAAGAAGGTGTTGGCAATGCGCCGCACCGCGCCTTGCCCGTTACAGGTATCGCAGGTCTTGATTTCGGAACCCGGCTCCCCGCCGGTGCCACTGCAGTGCGTACAAGGAGTGGTGCGCTTGACCTTGATCGGCTTCTCGCAACCGGTTAAGACATCGCGAAGGGTGATGCTGACATCGGCGCGCAGGTCGTCGCCATCACGGGAGAAGTTCGCTTGGCCACCGCCCATGCCTCCCATGCCACCAAAGAAGGCTTCGAAGAGGTCACCAAAGTCAGCTGCGCCCGGCCCAGGGCCGTAGCCGCCACCGCCGCCCATTCCGGAGTCGTCGGTGACGCCGTATTGATCAAAGCGCTGGCGTCGTTCGGGATCGGAAAGGATGCTGTAGGCCTCGCCGACTTCCTTGAATTTCTCTTCCGCCGTGGGGTCGTCGGGATTGACGTCCGGGTGATACTTGCGCGCGAGACGTCGGTACGCCGACTTAATGTCGTCGGCGCTCGCATCTCTGGAGACTCCCAAGACGGCGTAGGGATCCGTCACCGGCATGCTAGCTTACAGATCGTCGCCCGGATCTTCGCCTTCTTCTTCCTTCTCGGCCAGATCGTCCAGAGAAAGATCGTCAGAAGCTTCAGGAGTGTCGTCTTCGATGAGTTCACCGAGACCGGCATCTTCATCCACTTCGTCCACTTCCAGAACGTCTTCGTCGTCTTCCAGTTCGTCTTCGTCATCCACCAGGGAGCCGAGCGACAGACCATCGTCGTCGTCCTCGTCGTCCTCCAGGGAGGGTAGCAGGAAGTCTTCGTCCGAGAGATCGAGGGTCGGAATTTCGACGGTTTCCTCGATGGCGTTCTGTTCGCCGTCCAGCAAGGGCTTAATCTTGCCCTGGGCAATTTCGGCCAGAGCAATGCTGAGCGGGTGGTTCGACTCGATGCGCACTAGCGGGGGCGCACCCTCCTTAATCTGCTTCGCACGCTTGGCGGCGAGGTTAGCAAGCAAGAACTTGCCGTACTCAACTTGGTTCAGCGTATCCGGATCGGGCAGAATGAGGTTCTTCGGAGTCGGCATGGGCGAATCTTCAGGATGACACAACACCCTTGCGATTCCCAACCCTTTTCTCACTCTCAGGACTATTGACAATCTCACCTTGCGCGGGAACGTGCAAAAATGGGCGCATGGACCCGCGCAACGAAGCGCATATCGAAACCCTGCTGCAGCACCTGGGCGAAGACCAATTGCCGTACGGGGCCGTCGCACCGCCGCTGGTCCAGACCTCCACGTTTGCCTTCCAATGCCTCGATCAGTTCGATGCGGCGATGAAGGATTACGAGAGCGAGGCTTGTCTCTACACACGTTGGAACAACCCCACCACGCGGCTGGCCGAAATGAAGATCGCGGCCGTGGAAGGCAGCGAAGCCTGCCTGCTGACGGGTAGCGGGATGGCAGCGATTAGTCAAGCCATCATGAGCGTGGTGAAGGCGGGGGACCACGTGGTGGTGGTGGATGGCGTTTACGGCCCCACGTACCAGTTCATCACCCAGTACCTGCAACGATTCAACATCACGAGCACGGTGGTGGATGGCCGGTGCAAAGAAGCGGTGGCCGATGCCCTGCGCCCCGAAACCAGCCTGATTTACTTAGAAAGCCCGACCAGTGGCATGTTCCGTCTGCAAGATGTGCCGGCCATCACGGCCATGGCGCGATCGCGGGGGATCTCGACGATCATGGACAACACCTACGGCGCGGGATTGCTACAGAGCGGGATTGCCTTGGGCGTGGACCTGGTGTGCCACAGCGTGACCAAGTACTTCGCAGGCCACAGCGACGTGGTGGCCGGCGCGATTTGTGGGAGCAAGGAGCGCATCCGCACGCTTCACGACTGGGAAGGCGCCCTCTTCGGCGGCATCATCGCTCCGTTCAACGCGTGGCTCATCCTGCGTGGCCTGCGCACCCTCAAGCTTCGCCTCGACGCCACCGAAGTGCGTGCCCGAGCCGTACATGCCTTCCTGAAAGACCGCCCCGAAGTGGCGGAAGTTTTCTACTGCGGCGCGGATGACTTCGCCCAGCGCGAGCTGTTTGAGCAGCAGTTTAAGGGCACGGGGGGCCTCATCTCCTTCTTGCCCAAGGTGCAAGATCGGGCCAAGCTTAACGCCTTCTTGCAGAGCCTCAAGATCTACCGCATGGGCGTGAGTTGGGGCGGCCACGAAAGCCTGGCCGTGCACTACCCCGCCTGCTGCATGGACATGCCGGAACCGAAGTCGGTGATCCGACTCTATTGCGGCCTAGAAGATCCCTCGGACCTCATCGCCGACCTCGAGCAGGCGATGGTTCAGCTCCGTTAAGGCTCAGTACCAACTTCAATACCAGAGCGAGACGCCAAACCGGCGCATGGATTCCCACGGGAAGCCCAGCGGATCGTTCTTGCGCCCGGCGGGCACGGCAATCTTCTCATGGCTCACAATCTGGCGAATCGGGAATCGGCGCACCATGGAGGCGACCAGGTGCTGGACGGCTTCCACCTGTTCCTTCGTCCAGGGTTCCGAACCATCACCCTTGTTCACCATCTCGATTCCGACGCTAAAGTCGTTTAGGTTCTCCCGGCCGTATTGGTCGATACTCTTGCCGGCGTGCCACGCGCGCTTGTAGGTGCTGACATGCTGGACAATGGTGCCGTCTTTGCCCACGGTGAAGTGCGCGCTGACCTGGCTTTCCGGCATCTGGAACCACTTGATAACCCCATCCAGACCGCTGCTGGCCGTGTGGTGGAGCACGATGGTGTCAATCACCACGCCCTCGGGTCGATCTCCAAAGTTCGGTGAATCGAACCAAACAAACGACCCGGGCACGTAATCGTAGGCGGGGGGCGGCGTGTCTTGGGCATGAACCATCACGGCCATGCAGGCCACCAACGGGACAAACGTGCGCATATCTTCATTGTACGGTGTCGGGGGTCCATTCTGCGCCGCTGGTAACCTTGAGCCGTATGGTGACGTTGCAGGAGATTCTGCGGAAACTCAGTGATTTTTGGGCGGCGCAAGGCTGCGCCATCCTGCAACCGTGGGATATGGAAGTAGGGGCCGGAACCTCGCACCCCGCCACGGCCCTGAAGTGCCTGGGGCCGACCCCATACAGTTTTGCCTACGCCCAGCCGAGCCGCCGCCCGGCGGATGGCCGCTACACCCGTAACCCCATGCGAAACCAGCGGTACGTGCAGTTCCAGGTGATGCTGAAACCCAGCCCGGAAAACGTGGTGGACCTCTACATGGAGAGCCTGAATGCCGTGGGATTCAATGTCCATCGCGATGACATTCGGCTGGTGGAGGACGACTGGGAGAACCCGAGCCTGGGTGCCAGCGGGGTGGGCTGGGAAGTGTGGCTGAACGGCACAGAGATCAGCCAGTTCACGTTCTTCCAACAAATGGGGGGCATTGAAGTAAGTCCGGTTTGTGCCGAGCTCACCTACGGGCCGGAACGACTGACCCTGATGCTGAACGGACAGGCCTCGATTTGGGAAGACCTGCAGTGGAACGAGCGCCTGACGTATCGCGATATCGAATTCGACCAGGAGATGCAGAACAACGTCTTCAACTTCGAAGTAGCCAGCACCGAGATGCTTTTCCAGCTCTTTGAAATGTACGAGGCCGAGAGCAAGCGCGTGTTGGGGACGCCGGTGCGCTGGGATGCCACCGATGGCGTGCTCACCACCCGCGAGGCCGATGTGAAGGAGAGCGACCCGGGATGCCCGACCAGCCTGGCCCTGGTTTATCCGGCTTTTGAACTGGCGCTCAAGTGCTCACACGCCTTTAACCTTTTGGATGCGCGCGGCGCGGTGGCGGTGACCGAACGGGGCCGCTACATCAACCGGGTGCGCGCCCTCGTACGGGCCTGCTGCCTCAAATACATGGAGCAATTCGAGGTCGCCAAGGCCTAAATTAATCGTTCGTTGCCCGAACGAGACTGCCTCGTTGCTGAGGAGTATTGATCTTTAGGCTGCCAAAGAACTCGTTGGTGGCCTTCGTATCGGCGTCTTGCTTGTCGCCGATGTAGAGGGCATGAACCATCCAAGGTCGCTTCACCACCAGCAGGTGGCGAATGAGCGGGCCCTTGTCCACTTGTACATCCCAGCGGCGCGCCATGTGGCCGTCCACACGCGTCGTCGTCACCCGGAGCGGGCGGAATTGCTTGAGGGTTTCGGCCCCGCGCATCCCGTTATCCAGGAGTTGGATGTCGTTGCGTCCGGTCAGAGCCTCGGGCTTCAACTCCATCATGTCCACGCGATACATCGCACTTCCCTGCACCAACTCATAGGCGTAGCGCTGGTTAAAAGTCGCGCCAGGGGCCAATTCACGAGCCTGCGGGGGTTGCGGCCATTGCGCCGTCACTCCCACCGGGTTTTCGTTCCACGCTGGCACGGTGGCCAGCCCGAGCAGCAGAGCGGTCATAGGTTGTAGATGGCGCGGTACTTGGCCGTAATGCCATTCAAGTAGTGGCTGGCATCCATCGGCTTACCCGTGGCCTGCGTGATCAGCTCCTTCGGCGTATAGCGGCTACCGTGCTGATAGATCTTGCTGCGCAGCCACTCCAGAATCTCCGCGAAATGGCCGTTGGCCATCAGTTCGTCGGCGTTCGGGATATCGGCCTTTAGCGCATCCCAGATTTGGTAGCTGAGGATGTTGCCCATGCTGTAGGTTGGGAAGTAGCCCAGGGCTCCCATGCTCCAGTGCACGTCTTGCAGGCAGCCGTCGGCATCCGTCGGCGGGGTGAGGCCGAGATAAGCCTCGTACTTGGCGTTCCAGGCTTCCGGCAAATCCTTCACCGCCAGTTCGCCGGTCAGCATCGCGCACTCCAGTTCGTAGCGGATCATGATGTGCAGGTTGTAGGTCACCTCGTCGGCTTCCACGCGGATGAGGCTGCGCTCCACCTTGTTGATGGCGCGGTAGAAGTCGTTCACATTCCCGGCGCGCAGGTTCGGGAAGTACCCCTCCAGGCGCGGCAGAAAGTGCTGCCAGAACGGCAGGCTGCGACCTACGATGTTTTCCCACAGGCGGCTTTGGCTCTCGTGGACGCCCAGCGAAACCCCGCCCGCGATCGGCAAGCGATCCCATTCCATCGGCGAGCCCTGCTCGTACATCCCGTGGCCGGCCTCGTGCAGGCTGCCAAAGATGCTCGCGCCCAGATAATCCTGGTAGCGCGTGGTGAGGCGTACGTCACCGATGCTGAAGTTGGTGCAGAACGGGTGCGGGGCCGTATCTTGGCGGCCGCGCTTAAAGTCGAAGCCAATGGCCTGCACCAGCTCTTCGGTGAACTTCGATTGGTCGGCGGTGTTCCATTCCCCGAACATGAAGCTGTTGTCCGGGTGGTTGGGCGCGCCTTGAATCTCCTTGACTAGGTTCACCAGCGGCTCGCGGATGCCATCGAACATGGCGTCCCAAGTCGCCTTGGTGGCCCCCTCTTCAAATTGATCCGTCAGCGCATCGTAGACGTGGTCGGTGTAGCCGATGCAATCGGCGGTTTCCCGCGCAATATCCACCATCTGGGTCAGGATCGGCGAGAACGTCTTGAAGTCGTTGGTCTTGCGAGCCTTCACCCAATCTTCGTGGGCTTGGGTGCTGAGCTTGGATCGGCGTGCTACCAATTCGGCCGGGAGCTTGGTGGCCAGGTCCAGTTCGCGTTGCGCCACCCGACATACGGCGGCGTCCACGCTGCCCGGGGCAGCGGCGGCGGTGGCCTTCTCCAGCAAGTCCCGCGTTTCGTCGCTCACAAACATCTCATGCGCCATGCGGGTGAGGCGGCTGGCGTGTTCACCTCGGGCCTCGGCGCCCCCTTCGGGCATGTACGTCTGTTGATCCCAATCCAAGACCGTGACGGCCGAGTTCAGGGCATTGATGTCAAAAATCCGCTCGTGCAAGGCCTGCTGCGCACTCATACACCCAGTCTACGCCATTGCCGCAGGCTGGATTCTAGGCTTGCCCGAGCGGTTGGATAAGAGGCTGGACAGCAAGGAAGGCCGCCACCACCTTGGGATCGAACTGCGTGCCACTGCAATCGCGAATTTCCATGCAGGCGTCTTCGGGGTCCAGCGGGCGCCGCCATGCCGAACCCGACACCATCACGTCAAAGGCTTCGGCCACGGCCAAAACGCGCCCACCGAGCGGGATTTCATCCCCTTCCAGCCCGCGCGGATAGCCCATGCCGTCCCAGCGCTCGTGGTGCGAGCGGATCATTGGCACGCTGGGGGATAGCCAGGGGAAGGCACTTAGCACGTCGACGGCAGCATCGGCGTGCTTCTTCAGATCTTCGAAATCTTGTTCGGTCAGGGTGCCCATCTTGCGGAGAATCACCCGGTCCACGGCAATCTTGCCCACATCGTGGAGTTGCCCGGCGCGGCGGAGGTGGATGAGGTCCTCGTCCGTCATGCCCAGCTTTTCGCCCGTTGCCACCGCGTAGACGGCCACCCGTTCGGCGTGCTCGCGTTCGCCCGGATCGTGCAGTTCGAGCGCGAGTTGTAGGGCGCGGATGGCGTCTTCCATGATGTTCCAGACGCTACCCGACCCCGCAGAGGTGCGGGATGCCTGCAGGACCGCGAACCTAACTGGTACCTAGGCTTGCAACCGGGGGCCACATATCCCGTATCCTCGGTTTATGGCGAACGTGCCTCCTCCGTTTAATCCGCCCCCGATGTCTCCGCCGACCAAGAGCGGCGTCAGCCCGATCGTGTGGATTCTGTTGCTTGTCGTGGCCCTCTGTTTGGTCATGGGCGTGGGAGGATTGGTCATGTGCCGCTCGGTGGTGGGCCAAGCCACCGAAACGGCGGGCTGCGCCATCACGGGCTCGATGATCCAGAAAGCCACGCTGGCCTACGCCCAAGAAAAGGGTCAACTCCCTGCCGCCGCCACCTGGCAAGATGACATCCGGCCGTATTACGCTCGCTTGCACGACAAGATGAAGAAGGAGATGGACACCGAGATGGATGGTGCACCGGGAATGGTCACTGACATGGTGAAGGGCATGATCCCGCCAGGACCGAACGAAGAATGGGTGTGCAAGACCAGTGGTCGTTTGACGGGCCTCTTCTACAACGCGAATGTGGCAGGCAAGAAGCTGGACCAGATCACGGATAAGGCGGGCACTCCGCTGGTGTTTGAAGCGGACCTGCCGACGGACGGCAACCGCAAGAATCTGAACATGGCCTACGCGAAGCAAGACCCCAAGAAGGCCCCGAAGATTCTGAACGAACGCCGCGACTGGTTGGTGATCCACTTTGAAGGCGACCCGGACTTCGGCAAGAGCTCGTCCAGCTCGAGCATGGACTTCGACTTCCGAACTGAAGATGCGCTGGAGCCGAAGGATGCCCAGTCTCCCGCTCCTTCCCCGGTCGGAGAAACCCAGTAGGGCTCTGTTTCAGGCAGAATCGGCGTATACTTAAGAAAGGCCTCTCATGACAAATCTCCTTGCACTCAGCCTCCCTGGTGGATCTGAACTCATCATCATCGTCTTTGTGGTCCTGCTCTTGTTCGGGGGCACCAAAATTCCGCAGCTGATGCGCGGAATGGGCCGGGGCGTGAGCGAGTTCCAAGAAGGCATTAAGGACGGCAAGAAGAACTTTGAGAAGGGTCTGCGCGGCGACGACGAGCCGGCCACGGAAGAACCCAAGAAGAGCTAAGCCATGACGGCGGACCAGGTCCTGAAGGCCCTTGAGGAATTCTTGGCCCTGGCGGCCACGCGTTTCCCAGGCGAGACGAAGGCCCGCCGCCCCGGGGACCGGGTTCCCTTTCACTGGCCGCCCCATCCGGTCAGCCGGGAGTACCACGTCACTCCCGATGCCTGGCGCGAAGAAGCCTGGATTGAACTGGGGGGCGAACGCACCAAAGTGCAGATTGCCCGCAC
>DEIB01000026.1 GCA_002352215.1 Chthonomonas sp. UBA2785
GATCGGCTGGCCAGGGGGCCTGAACTCCCGGCCTCTGCCCACTAAACGCGGGTACCTTGCCCCCATACCATGATCGTCGTGATGCAGCTGGGGGCCACCGAGGCCCAGATTCAAGCCGTCGCCGAAGCCATCCGCGCCAAGGGCCTTGAGCCGCTGGTGATGCCCGGCGATGACCGCACGGCCATCGGCATCCCGGCCAGCCTCACCCCCGACCAGCGCATGACGCTGGAAGGCGTGCTCAGCCGCCTGGAAGGCGTCAACAAGATCAGCGAAACCAGCCACCCCTACAAGCTGGCTTCGCAGGAATACCACCGCGACCCCACGCTCATCCAAGTGGGCGAAGAGAAGATTGGCGCGGGCCACTTTGCCGTGATGGCCGGCCCCTGCAGCGTGGAAGGCTACGAGGAGTACCGCGAGGCCGCGCTGATGGTGAAGGCGTGCGGCGCACGCATCCTGCGCGGCGGGGCGTTTAAGCCGCGCACGAGTCCGTACTCGTTCCAGGGCCTGCGTGTGGAAGGGCTCAAGATCATCCAGCAAGTGGCGCGCGAAACCGGCCTGGTGACCATCACCGAGGTGATGAGCGCCGACATGGTGGAAGTGGTGGCCGAGCACGTGGACATCCTGCAGATTGGCGCGCGCTCGATGCAGAACTACCCCCTGCTGATTGAGGCCGGCAAGAGCCAGCGCCCGGTGTTCCTGAAGCGCGGCCCCAGCGCCACCATTGACGAGTGGCTGCTGGCGGCGGAATACGTGCTGAACGAGGGCAACCCGAACGTCATCATGTGCGAGCGTGGGATTATCGCCTTCGACCGCACGTACACGCGCAATCTGCTGGACCTGACGGCGGTGCAGGTGCTGAAGGCGCAGACGCACCTGCCGGTGATTGTGGACCCGAGCCACGGCACCGGGGTGGCCAAATTTGTGCCCGGCATGGCCAAGGCGGCCATGGTGGCGGGGGCCGATGGGATTATGGTGGAGGTCCACCCGGACCCCGCCGAAGCCAAAAGCGACGGCAGCCAGACCCTGGACCAGGCGCAGTTTGCCGGGTTGATGGCCGACCTGCGCCGCCTGAGCGACTACGCCGGCGTGAAGTTGTAAAGGGGGCTAGGGTGCCGATTTTGGAAATGGGTTCCTTTGTGACGGTGTGAAACCGATTCTAATCTGGCGTTGCCAAGATCAGGGGGGCTTATGATTTACCCCTCAAGGCCTGATCTTACTAAGATCAACATACTTTTTGAAAATCCCGCTCAGAGAAGTGGCATTTAGTTCCTGCGGGCCGATATTGATCTGTGCCGGATCCTTTCTTGTGCCGAGGTCAATTTTCCGATCACTGTTAATGACTCGGTTATTGTAAGATTGACGAGCTTCCTTGTAGGTTTTACTTAAGTCTGGCTCATTAGGGTGATCCCAGGCTAGCTGACGGAGATCATCAAGTCTCTGAAGCCGCTCAATTTCATCTCGAATCTGAGATACGGACTCTTTGAGAAACTGAGCTAGAAGCAACCTAATCTCAGGATCACCAGCTCTGGCTTGCTCTTTGAGTTCATCGAGAAGCTGCTTGCGCTTTGATATATCACTAACACTGTGTAAAGCGAGTGCAAGGGGTCGGGCTACTACTATGCCCAGATCAATAGCACCCCGCAAACTGCGTGAGAATAGAACAAGTTCTTCAAGCCATTGAACTCGTGTTTGGCTGACTTGAAACATGTACACTGCGTTGGCAAACGCTCTTGCTAACGTTTGAATCAGATCCCTGTCTGCCAAAGGGGCTGGAAAGAGTCTCTTAAGTTGATCGAGCCTAGTGTTTCTTTCATCATCGCTCAAGAGTTTCCCAACCGTAATCCTGTAGGCGTGCGCCAATACCACGTTGAGCCCGAGAATATCGCGATGCTCGCTGTATAAGAATTTAACTTCGTCCAGGGTGTCGCTAAGTAGTGAATCGTCACTCATCTCGGACAAAGAATTCGTGAGTGCTCTGGCTAGAGCTAATACTACTTCATGTGTGTTTGAGTGTGATACTGATAGTTCTCTCAGAGCTTTAAGTGCGCCCTTTCCCCTTGCCGTTGTTTCCATATCGAAAGTGATGGCAAAGAGAGCTTGTGCGCTAAGTCTTGCGAAAACGTTCTGAAAGTCAGGGATTTCGTCGGATATTGTACTTACGTGCGACTGAATGATAGCTCGGTCTTCAGAAGTACTGGCTGCGGTGTATTCAGCTGCAAGAATGTGTCCGAGTGCTTGGGATCGTACTCCTTCTGGAACGTTTCGCGGGACTTGACGGAGAAGCTCTATCCCATCATGTTCCAGAAAGTTGGTTGCCGCCCGTTGCAAAAGGTCCACTAGTTTGTCATGAAGACTACCTTCAATGCGACCTGAAAAGTCCGGACTCGACCAAAGGCATTGCAAGACCTGCTTGGTATCTCCTTTCGCATCCTCATCATTTATCGAAAGTGCGCGTCCGGCGAGTCTTTCTAAGATGTATAGCTCGGCAAGAGTATCCGGTTCATGACTCGGGAGGTAGCCATCGAGAAATCCACCCCCTAGACCGCCAACGGTTTGGCACTGAGCGTGGTCTCTTTGCCCCCTGCGGGGTGTCAAGCCTTCTAGGCAGGTAACACTATCTAACCACCCCACGTGCACTCCCTTGAGAGCGCATGCGGCGGTTGCGAGGTTTGCATGGAGCCCATCAATGTTATGGGGTACCCATCGCTGCTTGATCTCGTGGTCAAGTACCATAGCGGCGAGGTCTTGAGCGGTCCAGTTAGGTCGGTAGTCGCCGCCATGAACAGCATTCACGAGAAACTGAGCAAAAAGCGGACGGCGCTTCGGGTCGGCCCGCTCGAGGGCATCGGCTAGAGCTTCCGGGGTCCACTCGGCTGGGAGCTCTACGTTGCGAGCGAGTTCTTTTAATAGATCCACTGCGCCCTTATGACTCATCGTGCCGAGGTCAAGGTGCGGGCCTCCGGTTGGTCCGGTCCCGAGCTGGACGTCGGACCTGGGCTGGTACCGCCCTTCGACCGCCTGCAGCTCGGACCACCACGTGCCAATCGGATTACGCTCAACGACCAGAACTCGTATCTTGTGCCCTTTTCGCTTACCAATAAGACCGTCTAATGCGTTCTTCAGATTTCCGGATCGGCGGAGTGCATAGTCCACGATGATGAATGTATCCTGGTGGATGTTCCACTCGTCCCAGCGATCGAAAGGAGTAGCTTTGTTGAGGAAGCCCGCACGGAAGCCATTCTCTAAGGCCCTTTCCATGGCCCACAGTCCTAGGCGGCTCTTGCCGCTACCGGCTGCTCCCACCATGAGCAACCACGCAACCGCCTGATCGCTCTTCAAGAACTCCAATAGAAGTTCTTTCTCTGCCTCTCTTCCGACCAAAGGAATATCGTTGTTCGCGTAAAAGTAGTCATTGTTTGCAATCGGTTCAGGACGCTCAATGGGTGGAGCGCCAATCTCTTTAACGTTCTCTTGTAATTCTGCCATGCGGGGCATGATGTACTCCGCAAACCAATTCCAGTAATTCTGATCGATCTGTTGGAGCTCGAGGATCACCCGGTCGGCTTCTTCGACCGCAATCGCTTCCAGCACTTTCATCCAGTCAAGCTGAAGTTGGTCGAACTGAGGGGTTTCTGGCCACCTATCTTGCGCGATTGTGCGAGCCGTGTTGTAGGGATCCCGTACGTCGCGAATGAAGTTGTTCATCACACGGTCGCGCTCCGCCTGGTCTTTGGCAGCTTTGAGCTGCGCGGCGACTCCCAAAGCAGTCACCGCTGTAAAGATGAGGATGGGGACTACCGGAGCCCCCATAAAAGCCGCCAACCCGCATGTTGCGAACCCGGGAATCGCGCTGAGTACCTTCACAGTGCGATCGGCAGTGTCTGCGACACCGCCCATGCTGCCAAGGTCTCTCGCAACATTCGAGAGTGAGGCCGTTAGGTCAATCTTCCTTCCCATTGCGAGACATTCATTTTGACACGGCTACTGGGAGAAAGCTCTCTTGTAACAGCCTTGATTGTCCCATGGGCTTTCCCGCAATCCTTAAGCTATGGCGTCTCCTTGGGCACCCAGCGGGCGCTACCGTCCCACGCCATGTTCACCTGGCCGTAGGGCGTGTCGAGGAAGCCCATAAAGGTCGTCGAAGGGTTCTCGATCTCGTTGCGCAGCTTGCCGTCGCCCAGGTAGACGATGCCGTCCATGGCCGAAGGATCTCGCAAGTAGGGTTTGAGGGCCTCTTGCCAGCCCTTGTTCTCGGGAGTCGCCCCATCATGGTCCGCACTAAATAGCATGGCGGCCACAGCCACCATCTTGGCGCGGTTCATGGCGTTCAGCTGCACATTGCCACGAACATAGGCCTCGTAATCGGAAAGTGGCAGTTCCGAAATGCGTCGGACAAAAAGCTGCTCATTCCGGACGAACCATGCCACATTCGGCTGATTCATCGCATCATAGGTGGTGCCCACCAGAGCGTAAAGGCTCGAGCTTCGCATGTCGGCCGCAATGCGGGCGCTGGAATCTAATTCATGGGGCAGGCGAGTTTCGGAGCTTGCTTGGGCGGTCAGAACACTCCCTCGTGCCTGTGGCGCCTGTTGGTTCCGGCCTTCAATCCAAGCGGAAAAGGTGGTGGCAATCTCGGAGTCCGCTTCTTGACGAACTTGTAGCGGGCGGGCACCAGGGAGGGAACGAGATGCAGCCTCCTCCATTGAGATGGGGGTCAGTGTTTGTGCTTTCGCATCCAGTAGTAACCACTGAGGTCGTCCGCTCCCGGTGCTACTCATCACCACAAATTGAGATGGGTTGGGGGTCAAGGTCACCGTGTTCTCAGCGACCTCGGAGGTCAACGACTTGCGTTCGCCATTCCAGTTCATAATCCAGAATCGACCCTCAAACTGAGTCAGGATCTCCTGGTCGTTGAGCACCCATGCGTCCTCATTCTCGGGCAGATCGAGAGTCCGGCTTGTTCGACAGTCATAGGCAATCTGCTTGGTCTGGCGATCACTCGCAAAAATGGCCCCTACGGTGCCAAAGACGACAATATCGCCCGCGGCATGGGTCATCGTGACTCCGGGCATAGTGGGCAAGAACCCGTCCTTCAAGTGGTGGACCTTGCCCGTCGCCAGATTAAAAAGGGAGTAGCTAAGTTGGCGCTCCACCGGCCTCGGCGGATTGGTCATGGCATCTTCAGGCGTCCGGCGGCGATGAGTCACAAGAGCCCAACCCGAGGAGCCGGGGGCAACGTTCACGTTGGTCACGTAATCGAAGGCACCCAACGGGGTCGGCGCCCCCACCACATATGCCTTCTCTCCGGCGCGGAATGCATCCGCTCGCCAGGGGATCCCAAACTCGCTTTGGGCAAGGACCGAAGTAGCCGCGAGGAGCGAGCCCAAGATGATGCTGGTTCTCATGAGAGTCGGTTTTAGGGTTCTCTGCTTCACGGCGTCACCTTCGGCACCCAGCGGACGCTGCTGTCGTAGGAGATGTTCGCACGGCCGTAGGGGGTGTCAATGAACCCCATCACCCCTCGCAAGTCCTGCACCTCGGTCAATCGCTCCCCGTTGCCCAGGTACGTCACCCGCTCCAGAATCGTGTTGTTCTTAAGATAGGGGGCCGCCGCCTCTCGCCACCCCACGTTCTCCGGCAGGCGGTCGTCGTTGTCCGCGCTAAAGATATTCAGCGCCACCCCTGCTTGCTTCGCCATGTTCATGGCCCGGTTCTGGACAAACCGCGCGATGTACTTAGCGTAATCGGCCAGCGGCATCTCCTCCACCGCCCGCACAAACATCATCCGGTCGCGCACGTACCACGCGGCGCCCAAGTTACGCCCGACTCCGGCGGCGTAGCCGGCCGGAACTCCGTACCGGAACTGGACGAGATCGCCCGCAATCACCGCGCGCGAATCTAGCTCGTGCGGTAGTCGGCCATCCGGCAACCCCCATATGAAGGTGGGGCTCGCAAAGTCTAGAAATTCCTCACCCTCGGGGTTGGCAAACCACGCCGCGTAAGTCTCCGGGCGATCCGGCTCCGGCAGAAACATGAGGCCCGGCGGTGAACCAACGAGATCATAAGCCTTGAGAACCGTATCGTCGTCGGCGGGTTCAATCCGTCCCGAGTTGATGTCCAGAAGGTGCCAAGTCATTCGGCGCGGTTCACTTAGACTTCGCTGTTCACTTAGTACGCCCATAATGAAGCGGCCAGGTTCACCCACCGAATGGACTTGGCTCGGCACTTGGTTCAACGGGATGGGGCGGCGTTCACCGCTCCAGTTCAGCAGCGACATTTGCCCATCGCGGTGAATAAGGAACCAGTTCTCGTCTACCACGAAGGCTTGCTTTGCGTCGCGCAGTTCCAAGATTCGGCCGGTTTGCACGTTGATGGCGCAGTGAAAGGGCTCCCAGGTCGCAACCCTAGGATCGGGTGAGACATGCAGGATCACAACGTTCCCCACACCGCTTTCGAGGGTGCGACCCCCCGAAGGGATCGTGTCGGGAATGGGACGGACCATGTTCCGACCCGGGTGGAACAGGCTGGCTTCTGTGGGTCGCATGAAGTCTGCCTCGGTGATGTGGGCGGCCGCATCTTGGGCGCGCCGTCCTCGGTGCTGCACCAGCATCCATCCGGATCCATCGTATGCCTTCTGTATGTCTACAACGTAATCAAACGCCGCGACCGGGCGGGGCGGGGCGACCACATACGCCTTGTCGCCGCTACGGAAGGCGTCAATCTCCGGGTGGAGGACGGTTTGCGCGGGGGCGGTAAGGGCCGCGCAAAGCAGCGCCAGGGCCAGGGTGGGGCGGTTCAGTTTCATCTCTCTCTCCTTCAAAATCAAAGCTACGGGGTCTCCTTCGGCACCCAGCGGATGCTGCCATCCCAGCGCATGTTGGCCCGCCCGTAGGGCGTATCCAAGAACCCCATGTTGCCTGTAGTGATGTCTTGGATCTCGTTGATGCGCTCGCCATTGCCAAGGTAAACGATTCCATCTAGCGTGCTCTTGTCCTTAAGATACGGCGTCACCGCATCTCGCCACCCGGCATTTTCGGGCATCTGGTCGTCGTGGTCGGCACTATAGATGAAGAGCCCGATGGCCATCTGCTTGGCCTGCCGCATGGCGCGTTCTTGGACCAAGCGGCGCACGTATTGCTCGTATTCGGCCAGCGACATCGGCACCACATCGCGCAAAAAGAGCTGGTGGTCGCGCAGGAACCACACCACGCCTCCTTTCGAGGTGGCGGCATTCAATATCCCGGCCGGCACGTACCACCCGTTATCCCGAATATCCCCGGAAATGCGGGCCTGAGAATCCAGTTCGTGGGGCATCCGGCTTTCGGATGTGGCTTGCATAATGCCCGGGCCATGCAGTGAGATGGGCGACTCCCTGCCGTTCGAACGAAGCCACGCGGTTTGCAGGCCGGGGGCATCGCTCGAAGGCTGACTCTGCACGGCCAGTGCGGGGTGCGCTTCGAAGAGAAGCTTCTCGGCGGCTTCCGACGAAATTGAGGCGACTTGGTTTATCTTAAAGTCAATGGTCTGCCAGTTCACCGCTCCGCCCTGCCCCTTTAAGCGCATGAGGAAGAGGGTGGGCTCGCTCGTTCGCCGGATGTCGGTGCTCCAGCCCTGGAAGTCGAGCGGCTGAGGGTTACCGCTCCAGGAATACAAGAAGTGTCCTTCGGGTTCCACGACGAAGAAGCGCTCGTTGTCCACTACCCAGGCGCGGGATTTCGCGGGAAGCCGCATGGTCTGGCCGGTATCGCACCGGATCGCCCAGAATTGCGGGACGAACTCACGAATGGAGCCAACAATGACGGTGTTCTCACCGCCGGACATGATGCTCCACTCTTTGGGCGGCGTGTTCAGCTCGGGGGGGAAGGGGCGGGTCTGCCGGGTGGCGGGGTTATAGAAGCTCAGTTGCGTGGCGGGGGGCGTGTCCAGTTGCGGGTGGGTGGCTGTGTCCTGGGCAATGCGCGCGCGATGCTCTATAAGGAGCCAAGGGCAGGGCTCCATGCATTCCTTGACTGAGAGGATGAAGTCAAAGGCCTCGACAGGGCGGGTGGGGGCAAGGAGGTAGGCGCTGTCTCCTGCCCGGAAGGCATCGGCCTCCGGGTGGAGCATGGGCTGCACGCCCGTTTGGGCCGGGGCGAACAGTGCCGCGCAAAGCAGCGCCAGGGCCAGGGTGGGGCGGTTCAGTTTCATGAGAGTCTCCTAGAATTCGTGGGGGTCAGGGGCGGGGCACCCAGCGGGTGGTGCTGTCCCAGGCAAAGGTGGCGCGGCCATAGGGGGTGTCTACATAGCCCATGACGCCTTCACTTGGATCATCGAAATCATTGTAGTTTTGGCCGTCTCCAAGGTACGTCACACGCCGCATGATCGTAGAGTTCTTCATATAGGGGTCGAGTGCATCTTTCCATCCCGCATTGAGAGGAAAGTGATCGTCGTAGTCGGCCGCATAAATGTTGCAAGCCACCCCGGTCTGCTTAGCCATGCTGATTGCCTTAATCTTCACGATTTCCCGAACATAGGCTTCGTACTCGCTTAAAGGCATGGTCTCGATAGTCCGCAAAAACAGAATCCCGTTTCGTATAAACCATGCGGCCTCTAGATTCGAGTCAACTTTGACTACCACGCCGGCAGATCCCATGTCGGGTAGTTCGGCCAGGTCCCTCGCCACGTATCCAAGCGAGTTCAATTCGTGAGGCAGTCGACCGTCCTCCGAACCTAGCGGCAAGTCGTCATTTGTCAGGTTCAAGATTTGGCCCGACTCCTCGTCCCCGGCAATATATGCTGCTAGAGAGCTCGAATCGTCAGCTTCGGGCCGAAACTCAACGCTGCCCGCACGAGTTGCATTATCAAGTTCTTGCCTCACAGCCTCATTTTCAATCGGCCTCGATTCTCCGGTTCGGACATCTACCTTAAAGCTCAAAGATTGACGTCCATTCGCGTAACTCGTGAAAATGAACTGCAGTGGGTTTGACAATCGGAAAACTTCATAGATTCCACCGTCGGATGCGATGACACGACGTTCTTCATTCCAGCCAAGGAGACTCACTGTTTTGTCAGTTTCGGCCACAAAGCGCGAATCGCCGGTGACTAAGAGATGGGCTTCGGGCAGGGCCATGGTACGGCCCGTAAGAATTTGTATGCCGTGCGGGCGATACTCGAACTCACGACTCTCGTCGGCAGGTTGGGTACCAATGATAGCCGTGTCGCCTACCGCATCCAGCAAGACGGCCTTCTCTGAGTAAAGATTGTTTGGAAGCGGACGAAGTTGATTTCGCTTCCAGTTGTAGAAACTGTATGATGTTGCTGGGGGGACTTGATCAGTGAGTCGTGTCGTAGAATCAAGCGGCGTCCTCTTGCGATGTTCGATCAACAGCCAATCGGACGGACCCCAGCCACCTTGAACGGAAACCACAAAGTCAAAAGCCGGGATTGGCCTCGCAGGTGCCATCAAAAAGGCTTGGTCACCCAAGCGGAATGCATCCGCCTCAGGATGAAGAACCGGAGGAGTTGAAGTCTGTTGCCCAAAAACCGCCAGGGCAAGAATCAAGGGCAACCGATACATATCCGTATTATAAGGGGGATTGCAGGCTAAGGCGAATGAATCTCGCGCCATTTTCAGCCGTCACAATAGATACCCATGGCACCGTTCCTCGCTTTGCTCCCCCTGGCCGGGGCCCTGTGGACGCAGGAAGCCTGGTCGCTCCGCACCGAAACCCGTGCGGGCGACAAAGCGGTCTACGCCCTCACCATGCGCGTGGAAGCCGCCAACAGCCTGCAGAGCGAAGGCCGCATTGAGCGCAGCGTCGCCTCGGTGCGCCCGGATGGCACCTACATGATGCGCAGCCGCAACCTCGGCACCCGCATCACGGTGGGTGCAGACAGCCTGCTGGACGAAACCCCGCGCGAGAAGGCAGCCTGGTTTGGCCCCAACGGGCTCTTGGTGCGGTGGGAGCCCGCCAGCGCGGCCGCTGCCAATGCCGCCCAACTCACCTATCTCACCACTTTCATCACCCCGCCCAAGGCGGTGCAAGTGGGCGAAGGCTGGACGGTGATGGTGGAGCCGGGCGCGAACGGCCTGAAGGTGGGTGCGGATATCCGCTACGTTCTGGCCTCTCAGCGTGACGGCCTGGCCACCGTGACCATGAACTACCGGGAGAAGGGCACCAACGGCGCCACCGCCACCGGCACCTGGACCCTGGACGCCAAAACCGGCGCCCCCCAGCGGCTGGAGGCGTCAGTCCTCAACTTCGCGGGCGAGACCGGCGCGAAGGCCACCCTCGTGATGGTGCGCGAGTAACCGCGCCCACAGCCACTGCGCGCAGCCCAGCTTGGGCAGATGTCCGCTCGTCTCCACCCCCGCCGGGGTGATGAGTGTGAGCGCGTTGAACTCACTCTCAAACCCGATGCCGGGCTGGGAGACATCGTTCATGGCAATGGCGTGCACCCCTTTGCGGGCGGCTTTCTGGCGCACATAGTCCAGGTCTTCGCCGCTCTCGGCGGCAAAGGCCACGCGCACGGCCCCGGGGGCTACGGCGGCCACACTGGCAATGATGTCGGGGTTGGGTTCCAGTTCCAGCGTCCAGCGGTCACCATCGCGGCGCCGCTTGCCGCTCAGGCGTTGCACGGGGCGGTAATCGGCCACGGCGGCGGCCCCCACCACCCAGTTCGCGGTGGGGGCCTCGGCCAGCACGGCGGCTTGCATTTCCAGGGCCGATTTCACGCGGATCACCCGCGCGCGGCCCGGCAGGCTCACGGCGGTGGGGCCCGTCACCACGGTCACCTCGGCGCCTTGCATCAGGGCGGCTTGGGCGAGGGCCGCGCCCATGCGCCCGCTGCTGCGGTTGCTAAGGTAGCGCACATCGTCAATGGCCTCTTGGGTGGGGCCGCTGGTGATGAGCACGCGCTGGCCCGCCAGGGCCTTCCCCTGCTGGGCAGCCGCAAGGGCGGTCTGCAAAATCGTCTCATTGGCAGCCAGTTTGCCCTGGCCTTCTTCGCCGCAGGCCACCAGCCCGCCCACGGGGTCCACCACCACCACGCCGCGCTCTTGCAGGGTTTGCAAGCTGGCCTGGGTGGCCGGGTGGGCCAGCATGCTAGGATTCATGGCCGGGGCCACCACCACCGGGCCATCGTAGACCAGCGCGATGGTGGTGAGCATGTCGTCGGCGATGCCGGCGGCGAGGCGATTGAGGGTGTGGGCCGTGGCCGGGGCGATGAGCAAGAGATCGGCCTGCCGCGCCCAGTCAATGTGCGCCATACGCCCGGGTTCGGGCTCGTCAAAGGCCGACTGCAACACCGGTTGCCCGGTGAGAGCTTCGAACAATGCCGGCTGGACAAACTCCTGCGCGCCTTCGGTGAGGCAGGCGCGCACGGTGAACCCCGCCCGCATCAGGTCGCGGGCCAGGTCGGCGGCGCGGTAGGCGGCCACGCTGCCGGTGATGCCTAAGACGACGGTGGGCACAGGTGCTCCCGGACGATCCGTTCCAAGTCGTCCACACAGGTTTCTACGTCCAGATTCACCACTTGGTGGGCATAGTCCCCGGCGGCGTCCAGCTCGCGCAGGGCGTTCTCTAGGCGTTGCTGCACCTTGGCTTCGTCTTCGGTCCCCCGGCCGCGCAGGCGACGCTCCAGTTCTTCGCGCGAGGGGGGTAGCAGGAAGATCGAAAGCGCATCCGGGCGCAATTGCATCGCCTCCTGCGCGCCTTGCACGTCAATCTTGAGGATTGCCCACAGGCCGTCGGCCAGCATCTGTTCCATGTCGGCCAGGGGCGTGGCGTAGAGGTTGCCGTGCACCTCTTTCCACTCCAAAAAGGCCCCCTGCTCGGCCAAAGCTAAGAACTCTGAGCGCGATCGGAAATGGTAATCCTCGCCATTCAATTCGCCGGGGCGCGGAGCCCGGGTGGTGTAGGCCACCACGCGCTTCACCAGGGGGTTGCGCGCGCGCCAGCGGTCCAGCACCGTGTCTTTGCCCACTCCGCTCGGGCCGCTCAAGATGATTAACTGGCCCAGACTCATCGGTAAAGAATGTCCATCACGCGGTTGGCCAGCCGCACGGGGTCGTGCCGCACCACGTCCGTTTCACTCATCAGGTCGCCGGGCACCACGGTGTAGCCCAGAGCGTGGATGCGGTCCATATCCGGGGCGACGAATTCCTGGGCGCTCTCGCGGTACCGTTCCAGCGCCTGCGAACTGGGCACGCCCGTGTTCACCAGAACGTGGTCCACCACCCGGGTCGGGATATTGGCCTCCAGGGCCATGATGTGCTCGGCGGCGGTGAAGGAGTCGCTTTCCCCCTTTTGGGTCATCACGTTGCACACGTACACGCGCGGCACCTTGGCCTGGTTGAGCGCGTTGGCGAGGCCTTCCACCAAAAGGTTGGGCAGTACCGAGGTGTACACACTCCCCGGGCCGATGATGATGAGGTCGGCCTCCGCAATGGCCTCGAGGGCGGCGGGATGGGGTTCGACCTGTGGCGGATCCAGATACAAGCGGCGGATGCGTTTATCCGAGGCCGCAATGCGGGTTTCGCCGGTCAGTTCGCTGCCGTCTTCCATCTGGGCGCGCAGCACCACGCTGCGGGTGGTGGTGGGCACCACTCGACCTCGAATATTGAGAACTTCACTGGCCACGCGCAGGGCTTCATCTACGTCGCCCCCGGCTTGGTCAATCAGCGCCGCCAACAACAAATTCCCAATACTGTGCCCCGAAAGTGAACCCGCGGCCGTACGGAATCGGTGCTGAAAGAGGTCGGTCATGCGGCCTTCGGCGTTGGCCAGCGCCACCAAACAGTTGCGCAGGTCGCCGGGCGGGAGGATGCCCATTTCTTGCACCAATCGGCCGCTGCTCCCGCCATCATCGGTCACCGTCACCACGGCAGTGATGTTGGCGGTGTGATTCTTGAGGCCACGCAGGAGGGTGCTCAGCCCCGTGCCGCCCCCAATGGCCACCACCCGCGGCCCCAGGGCCAGCTGCGCGCGGCGCTTGTAGGCGTCCACCACCGTCGTTCCCGGGCCGCTCCCGGCATTCACGGTGCTGGGGTCCAGCATCTCGCGCAGGCGGCGAAGGCCCATGCGATAGCCGGAGACGGCCACGGCAATCCCTCCAAAGATGAGGATGCCGCCGATGAAGTGAGTGGCGTATTCGGCGCGATCGTTCCCAAACAGGCGGCGGTTGAGCTCAATCCACCAACCGTCCACGGCCATGACGCCGGGGAGAATCAACGATTGAAAGCTAAGGATGATCCCGAAGAGACCCACCAAAACCCCGAACCCCAAGCGGAAGAAGGGGGTTCGTAGATTCCGTGCTGGCGCCAGCCGGCGACGCCATCGGTGGTAGGTTCCGGCTCGCTTCGCCACGCGTTAGTCTCGCTTGTCGTCGTCCTTGACGAAGAGTTTCTCCAAGATGCCGTTGATGGCGGCGAAGATAATGGAGCCCAAGAGGGCACTTCCGAAGTTTTCCACCACAAATCCAATGCCCCAACTCCCGACCAGCATAAAGAGGCCCGCATTGATGATGAGCGTGAAGAGGCCCAGCGTCATGCAGTTAAGGGGGAGTGTCATCAGCTTGAGGATCGGCCCCAAAACCGCCGAGACCAAGGCCAGCAATCCGGCCCCCAAAAAGAGCTGAAGGATCGTCGTGGGGTTGACCGGGACGAGTTCCACGCGGAAGCCGCTCTGCCACCCCATCGCGGTCATGATCGCGCCCGTGGCGGTTGCCGCGCCGATCAGCGCTGCCACGAGAATGACCCAGCGGAGGAAGAACTTGCCCATTTCTCCCTTCATTGTAGCCAAGCATCATGTATCCTGCCAGTCCGTGCGGCCGCGAACCCCCATGATGCGGCAATATTTCGAGGCCAAGGACGCCCATCCGGGCACTCTGGTCGCCATGCGCGTCGGTGACTTTTATGAGTTCTATGGGGAAGATGCCGAGACGGCCGCCTCGATCCTCGAAATCACGCTGACCGGGCGAGAAGATGCCGAAGCCGGGCGAATCCCGATGGCGGGCGTGCCGCATCACTCGGTGGAGCGCTACTTGGCGCGGCTGATCAAGGCCGGACAGAAAGTGGCCCTGTGCGACCAGGTGGAAGACCCCAAGACGGCCAAGGGCTTGGTACGCCGCGAGGTCACGCGCGTGCTGACCCCCGGCACGCTGGTGGAGGATGCGCTGCTTTCGGCACGGGTCAATAACTTCCTCGTGGCGGTGGCCCGTGACGGGCATTGCATCGGCTGGGCGCTGCTGGACCCCAGCACGGGTGAGTTCCTGGCAACCGAGTTCGCGGGCGAGGCCAGCGAGGCGCGCATGGCCCAAGAACTGGCCCGCCTCACCCCCGCCGAAGCCCTGCTGCCGCAGGACGAAGAGACGCTCCCGGCGGAGCTTTTTGAAGCCATTGGCTGCGCCGTGACCTACGTCAATGCGCCCACCTCGGCGGGGGCCGAGAGGCGGCTGACGGAACAGTTCCGCACCACCCACCTGGGTGGCTTCGGGATTGCCGAGCGCAAGCAGGCCGTCCGCGCGGCCGCCATGGCTCTGGATTACGCCCACCGGAACGGGCTGAACACCAGCCACATCGACGCCATCGCCACCTACGAGGTGGACGAGTTCGTGGTCATTGACCCCAGCACGCGCCGCGCCCTGGAACTGACCCAAAACAGCCACGACGGCGGCATCAAGCACACGCTGCTCTCGGTGCTGGACAGCACCGTGACCCCGATGGGCGGCCGCCTGATGCGCCGCTGGGTGGAGCAGCCCCTGCGCGATAAGTCGGCCATTGCCGCCCGGCACGATGCGGTGCAGCACTGGATTGAAAACGCTGCCGCCCGCGCCGATGCCCGCGTCGCCCTGGCCCGCGTGGCGGACGTGGAGCGCCTGGTGAGCCGGTGCATGAGCGGGCTGGCCTCGCCCCGCGACCTGGCGGCGCTACGCGATGCGCTGCTGGCCCTGCCCGACCTCGACGACGCCCTGCGCCGGGTGAATCGCGGCCGCATTGCCGAACTCCGCGCCCAGGTGCATGACCACCACGACCTGGCGCACGAATTCCGGCTCGCCATCACCGATTTGCCCCCGGCTACTCTCCGCGAAGGGGGCTTTATCCAACCCGGCTACAACGTGGCGCTGGACACCCTCCGCGACAAGGCCCGGGAGGGCCGCGACTACATCGCAAAGCTCGAGACGGCGGAACGGGAAGCCACCGGCATTGACCGCCTGAAGGTGGGCTACAACAGCGTTTTCGGCTACTACCTCGAGGTCAGCAAGGTCCACACCAGCCGGGTGCCGGACCACTACATCCGCAAGCAGACCACCGCCAACGCGGAGCGATACATCACCGCCGAACTGAAGGAGCACGAAAGTGCCGTGCTGGGCGCGGATGAGAAGGCGGTGGCGGTGGAAAGTGACCTCTTCCAGCAACTCCGCAACCGAGTGGTGAGCGAAAGCACTGCGCTATTGGGCACCGCCCGCGCCATCGCCGAACTGGACGTGCTGGCCGGCCTTGCGGACACCGCTGTGCGGCGGGGCGATGTGCGCCCCGAACTGAGCGACGATGACGAGATCTGGATTCATGAAGGGCGGCACCCGGTGGTGGCGCACCATTCGGCCTCCTTCGTCCCCAACGACCTGGAGCTGAACGAAACCACCCGCCTGATCGTGCTTACCGGCCCCAACATGAGCGGGAAATCCACCTATCTTCGGCAGGCGGCCCTGTTTGTGGTGATGGCGCAGATGGGGGCGTTTGTGCCGGCGGCGGCGTGCCGCTTGGCGCTCTGCGACCGGATTTTTGCCCGCATCGGCGCGCGCGACGAGATCGCCCTGGGCCAAAGCACCTTCATGGTCGAGATGGTGGAGAGCGCGAACATCCTGAACAACGCCACCCGCCAGAGCCTGGTGATCCTGGACGAAGTGGGGCGCGGCACCAGCACCTACGATGGTCTAGCGATTGCCTGGGCGATGGTGGAATCGCTGGCCGAACTCGGGGCCAAGACGCTGTTTGCCACGCACTATCACCAGCTCAACGCTCTGCAGGATGCACACCCCGAGATTGCCAACTATCGGGTGGAGGTGCAGGAGCGGGGCGACGAAGTGATCTGGACGCACCGCGTGGTGCGAGGCGGGGCCGACAAGAGCTACGGCCTGCAAGTGGCCCGCATGGCGGGGGTGCCGCGCCCGGTGGTGCGCCGCGCCCAGGCCATCTTGCAAGACCTGGAGAAAGGGCCGGCGCCAGCCATGCCGGTGGAGCGCCAGCGGTTGCAGTTGAGCTTGTTCGAAGCCGAGCCTTCGCCCGTGGAGCAAGCCCTGGAGGCGCTGGACGTGAACCAGATGACCCCGCTGGAGGCCATGATGACCCTGGCCGAATGGAAGCAGCGCTTCCGCAAGCCGGATTCAGCCGGATAACGGCCGGCCCGGCTGAACGGTGATCGCCGACCCCACGGCAAACATGGCCGAGCGCGGCTCGCCCTGCAGCACGCGCCCCCAATCTGCCCCGTAAGTGGGGGAGTAATCGGAGTGGAGGTCAAGGTTGAGCACCGGGCGGGATTCCCAGCGGGGGTGCGTAACTTGGTACTCCCGCGTGAGGTTGCCGTGTCGGGCGTACCCCCAGTAGTGTTCCAGCACGAACTCTTCCTCTGACCCCTCGGCCAGGGGAAGGCGTTCCGGTCCTACTTCCACCGCCACATGCTGGCGCTGGCGCGCGCATCGCCAGGAGTAGCGGAAGTGGGGATCATTGATTTCGCTCGCCATCGGCACCGCGTGGTAGTTCTCGCCGTACACTGTGCGAGCCACGGTGGCAATTGTCCAGCGGGGCACCAGTTCCTTGATGAACACCACCCCGCGCCGGGATTCGCCCTCCAACTCTCGCCGCACGTAGAACCGCAGGTTCACTTCCGGGAAGTTGATGTGCCCCGGAATGGCCACCCCGCGCACCCGTGTCTCCAAAAACTGGAACGCCACCAAGCTCACCAGCGCCCGATCCTGGAAGGTATCCAGCATGGTGCCGGCCGGCACCAAGGGCAACAGGAGGTCCGGCGAGACCTCCCAGTTCACCACGATGAGGTTCCGCCAGGCGGCAGTTAAAAAGGGGCGCTCCACGCGCCCCTGAGGGTACCTAGCGGGTTACTCGGCGGGCTTGGTCTGCGCTTCTTGGCTGGAGTTGGTTCGGTCTCGCAGGGTGACCTTGACTACGGCGCCTTCTCGCACCAATACGCTCAAGAATGAGGTGTTGAGGCCCGCTTCGCTATAGAGCCACTCGGTGGCCTCGTCTTTGGGCTCTTTCTTGGTCGGCTCCCCGGCCACGGTCTTGAGATCAGCTTCGGCCATCCCGGGCTCAATCTTTTGGTAAAGGTCGTTGAGTTCGGCTACCGACTTGGTGTTCGGGGCCGCGTCGCAGGCGGCGAGCGACCAGGCCACAGCGGCCACGGCGAGAATAGACAGACAACGCATAATGATGTACCTGGGCCAACGGACGTGAACAACTTCGCGCCGATTGGTTGGACCTAAGACAAGTGTAACGCAAAAAAATGTTCCCTACCTCATGCGAGGCAGGGAACGGAAACGGCACCGGTTTGGCTTACGCCGTCTTGCGTCGTCGGCGAGCCAGGGCAGCGAGACCCGCACCCAGGGCGATCATCGTGCCCGGTTCCGGCACCGCATTGGTGGCCACACCGACCAGGTCCGGTCCGCCGTACGAGGCGTCGCTGGAGATTTGCAGGCCGATCACTTGGCCTTCAATCGGGCCGAAGGAGTCGAGGCTGAGGCCCCACACGCCCACCTTCTGGGCGCCGGCGATTTCCAGCGTGTCCATCTTGAAGTTGGTGTAGCGCTGAGCGGTGCGGCTCAGGAACACGCTCTTGGTGGTGGTGATTTGGCCGCCGTTGCTCACAATGGCCTTCACCTTCAGGTCGCTGTTCATGCCGCGCTCCAGGATCGCGATTTCCGGCGTCTTGCTGTTCTTGTCGCTCTTGATGTACTGGCCGTTGCCGAGCTTCAGGTCCAGGCTCCAGCTGGCGCAGTCTTCGCTATCCAGGATGTAGTCCAGCGGGCGAGCAGTGAACACTTCGCGCAGGGTGCCGGTGCTGCTGCTTTCGCCGGCCATCGGCTTGGCGTTGTCGCGGCGGTCCGGGTTCACGGCGTACTTGTTGCCGCTGGTGTTCATGTCGCGCTTGATCGGATCAATCCAGCCGTACGTCTTGCCGCCGGTGGCCAGGCGGGCGTCTTCCCAGCGCCGAAAATCTTCTTCGGTGAACACCACGCCGGTGCCGGTCATGGTCAGCGAAACCAGCGAGAGTTCGTCGCCCTGGGTGGCGGTCAGGATCTGGTTGACGGGGAGATTGTTGTTGGCCATGCTCGCGGCGCCGAGAGCGGCGGTGAGGGCCAGCAGGGAGATGCGGGAGAGATTCATGATGATTACCGTTTCCGACTCCGGAGAGGAGCCGAGGGAGAGGGGTGCAAAACCGGTGCCAAGCGCGCCCCCTCCCATAAAATCCTCGTGAATTTGCCTGGGCCGCGACCCGGGGCAGTAGAATGAGGGTAAGCGGCTCCGGCCGCAAGGTGCCACATGAAAACCCTCGCCTGCCTCGCTTTGTTGCCTCTGGCCGCTTTGGCCTCGGCGTCCGACTTTGCGCTCGGCACCACTCGCGCCGCCGGTATGGGCAATGCTGGTTTGGCCTTCCGAGGCAACCTGGCCAGCAGCCGCCCCGCCAACCCGGCCCAGCTTGCGTGGCAACAACGGTTCCGGTTTAGCGACCTTTCCTTTGGTTACTTTGCCGACGGCGTGGACTTGGGCGATGCCTCTGACTTTGTGAGCGGGATCGACAAGGGTGCCTTCGATGCCGACAGCATCGTGCGGTTGGCCCGCCAGTTTGGGGATAGCAAGACGGACATCGGCGGCACGCTGGGGTTGGGCTTCACGGCATCAGGCTTCCACTTCGGGGCGGAAGGGGTCGCGCTGGTGACCACCCGACCGAATGATGCTCTCCAGCGCTGGGTGCGGGCAGGATCGAACCTGACGGCCCCCGAAGCGGGCATGCAACTGGACGGCTACGGCGTGGGGCAGAGTGAGCTGCAATTTGGCTACGGACGCGTGATTTCGAGTGGCCCGAACGGAGAAATGGCCGTCGGCTTGATGGGGCGGTTTGTGACCACCTACTACAGCCACCACATCGCCCACGAAGCCCAAATCACCTCGGGCAACGCGATCAACACCGCCGCGCCGGAGATGGCGGGGAGCGACTTCCTCAAGAAGGAAGGCTTCGCCCTCGACCTGGGCATGCACACCACGTTTGGGCCGGGGCAGCGGTTCCAGGGGGCCTTAGTGATCAACAACCTCGTGTCGCCGGATGTGTCGTTCCAGGCGTTCCAGCCGGACCAAGGCGCCACCATTGATCCGGGCGATGGCTTTAGCCGCATTGATGCCTACCGCCGCACCATGAGCTTGGGAGTGGCCTGGCAGGAACGCGAAACGATGGGCCTGGCCGCCGACCTGGTGGGCATTGGCTCGGGCCGCACCGAAGGGCGCTTTGGGGCGGATTGGCAGCTGGCGCGGGGATTTGGCGCGCGGGCGGGTTACTCCACCCTGGACGGCTGGACGGTCGGGGCGTCGCTCGGCGGGTTTAACCTCGCGGTGGGCAGCGCCAACCGCCTGATGGCGGGCACGTTCTTCCGGTTCTGAGAGCAGCGACCTCGAGGTTGCTCTATAGTCGAGCCGTTCAGCCGGACAAGTTGCTTTCGGTCGAACTTAGTCGTAGAATAGGATAGTGATTGAGGGTGCCGCTTCGAATATTGGGTTGTATTCCATCGGTGACGCAGCAAGACTGCTGAAAACCGAGAGGCGCACTCTTGCCCGATGGGTGCAGGGTTACACGGAGAACCTGAAGTCCGAGGTCAAGGCCTACGCACCTGTCATTGCCGGGGGCAGGGATTCCCTGCTCACCTTCGGTGATTTGATCGAATTGATGTACGTCAAGGGATTTCGAGAACGAAGGGTTGAATTGGAGACCATTCGGCAAGTTTCCGCCAAGTATTCCAAGCAATGGGAGACTGAGTATCCGTTTGCCACCAAGCGCTTCGCAATTGGCGCTAGAGAAATCCTATTGCAAGAGAGTGATGAGTGGAGCGAGTGCCTCTCTGGGCAAGGCTTTGTGTTTGCCGATCGGATTGCTGAACAGCTTGTTCACACGGGTGACCTCGCTTCGGAATGGCACCCATTGGGGCGAGATCGGGCGGTGGTTGTGGATCCTCGTCGCTCGTTTGGAAAACCAATCGACACGAACTCCGGCACGAGCACCTATGTCCTTTACAAAGCGACCGAAGGTGGGGACTCCGCTGAAAGCGTTGCCTGGTGGTACGGAACCAATGTTGAGTCGGTATTGGACTCCAGAGAGTTCGAGATATCACTTTTGTGATATGGCCCAATGGCTACGTTCCTTTTCGATAACGACATTTCGTTTAGACTAGCGAGAGCACTGAACGAACTTGTCGGTCCCGGTCACGAATGCATTGCCCTTCGAGAGCGTTTCGATCAAAGTACGCCGGATGAAGTCTGGATTCCAGTTGCTTGCCAAGAGGGCTGGATCATCGTCAGTCGCGATCTCAATCAACGCAAGAATCGTGTGATTCACTCCAGCATTCGAGTCTCGGATGCAAAGGCGCTCTACATCCGTACTGGTAAGACCCAATTGTCAATCTATGATGATGCCGCTCGCATAATCAAGAACTGGCCCAAGATTCTGAGATGGGCCGAGGAATCTAATCCTGGAACAATTTCTCGCTTGCGGAAGGAGGGTGTTATTGAAAATGTGCTTCCAGATCGCCGCTAACTTGCCTATCTAGATATTGGTTTTCTTGAAGACCCGCTCGGGCAGGTGGCGGATGATGAGCATAATCCACCGCCACGGCCCGGGGGTGTAGATTTCATCCTTCTTGCCGGTGGCCGCGCGGGCCACGGCTTGCCCCACCTTGTCTGGCGAAGCCAGCAAGGGCAGCGGGCCCATCGCGAAGGTCATCGCCGTATCCACAAAGCCCGGCTTGACCACGCGCACGCGCACGCCTTTCCGGTCCAAGCGCTGACGCATACCGCTCATAAAGGCGTGCAGGGCCGCCTTGGCCGCCCCGTAGACGTAGTTCTTGGCCCGGCCTCGGTCGCCCGCCACACTTCCCACGGCAATCAGGAATCCCGCCCCGCGCGCCTCAAAGGCATTCGCAATGGGCGTGAACACGTCAATGACCCCCGTGAAGTTGCGCCGCACAATGGCCTTGGCGTGGGTCACATCCTCCTGGGCGCGGTCCTGGTCGCCCAGGTCACCCACCACCCATACAGCCCCGATGAGGGGCGGCTCCAGCTCCAGCGCAATCTCGGCGAGGCGTGTCCCCGACCCCTTGAGATCGGCGTCGTAGGGGAGCAAAGTGACTTCCACGCGGGAACGAATGCGCAGGTCGGCGGCAATCCGGTCGAGTTCGTCCTTATCGCGGGCCGCCAAGATAACGGCGTAGCCCTGCCGGGCAAATTCGGCGGCGGCGGCGCGGGCAATGGGCGAAGTCGCCCCCACCACCAGCACCGATCCTTTGGTTTCCAGGGCTAAGGGCGTCATACCAGTTCCAGCCTCCGGGCGAGGTCGCTCTGCCAGCGGCCGTCGGGGTCCACTTGGCGCTTGTGAATCACGAACCGCTCCCACTCGGGATACATGCGCCGGAACGTGTCGGGGCGCAGCGCCGAATCCTTGGCCAAATACACCCGCCCGCCGTGGTCGGCCACCAGCGCGTCCAGGTTGTTGAGCAGGTCAATCACGCCCTCGCGCAGCGGAATATCCAGGGCCAAGGTGTAGCCCGGCATCGGGAAGGAAAGCGGTCCCCCATCGGAGGCGCCCATCCGCTTCAGCACCGCCAGGAACGATGACGCCTGGGCGGCGTTGAGCCGCGAGATCGCTTCGGTCACAGCCTCGCGGCCGGATTCGAACGGCACCACAAATTGGTACTGAACAAAGCCCGGTTTGCCGTACATCCGGTTCCAGTTGCGGATGGCATCAAGGGGGTGGAAGAACGTGCGCAACGGCGTAAAGAACGTGCCCTTGCGGCCTTGCCACTTGTGATACATCGAGTTGAAGAGGCGGAGATTGCCCGGGCTCAGCAGCCAAGTAGGCGCCTCGAAGGGGAACGGGCGGGCGCGGCCCGGACGGTCGGTCAGGAGGGTTTCCGGGTGCGCGGCGTACCGCATCGGCAGTTCGTTGATCTCGGCGTGGTGGCCGGTCATCAGCACGCCGCGTCCGGCGCGCTCGCCCCGGGCCAGCAGGTCCACCCACGCCACCGAATATTGATCGTCGCGGGCTTCGTCGTCCATTTGGGCCATCAGCTCCGGCAAGTTGCCGGCCACCGAGTGCCGCACCATCATCATGCTGGTGGTGATCGGGCGAAGTTGGAGTTCGACCTCCCGGATCATCCCGGTCAGCCCCATTCCGCCGAACGCGAACTCAAAGTCGTCCCCGTCGGCGGGCGTGAGGTCGCGCACGCTCCCGTCGGCTGTCAACATCTCCAGGCTAGTAACGCCCTGCCGGAAGCTCCCATCGCGGTGATGGTTCTTGCCGTGGACATTGGCCGCCACGCACCCGCCCAGGGTGCAAAACGCCGTGCCCGGGGTGACGGGCACAAACCAGCCCTGCGGCACAAACGCACGGATTAAGGCATCCAGGCTCAGCCCCGCCTCGGCCCGCAGTACGCCCGTTTCGGGGTTGAACTCCAGGCAACGATCCAGACGCTCGGAGAGCACCACGTCGCCGTCGGTCAGCAGGGCCGCGTCGCCGTAGCTCCGCCCCAGGCCGCGCGCCAACGAGGGACCCTCACCCGCGTGGAAATCCCTCATCCGCTCGGGCCGGAACAGACGAGCCGGAACGCGGGGGTAGCGCCCCCAGCTTTCCAGTTGGTCCACGGCCCGGCCAGGCCGCTTGTTGTCGAGTGGTTTCATGCGGGTGCCACGATCGAGTCACTCCCGAAGAACGGCACCAACGCCTCCGGAATGCGAACCGAGTTCGTGTCTTCTGAATAATACGTCTCCAGCAGCGCCGCGAGTAACCGGGGCACCGCCAGGCCCGATCCGTTCAGGATGTGCAGCGGCTCGGGGCCACCTTCTGCGCGGTACCGGATCCGGGCGCGCCGCGCTTGATAAGCCTCAAAGTTGGTGCAAGAGCTGACTTCCAGGTGACGCTCCGCCCCCGGCGACCACACTTCGAGGTCGTAGGTTTTGCAGCCCTTTTCGCCCATGTCGCCGGTGCAAAGCACGATCACGCGGTAGTGCAAGCCCAACTGCTGAAGGATGGCCTCGGCCTCTTGGGTCAGGCTTTCCAGCGCCTCGTAGGAGTGATCCGGGTGGACAAACTGCACGAGCTCGACCTTATCGAACTGGTGCGTCCGCAGGATGCCGCGCGTATCGCGCCCGGCGGCCCCGGCCTCGCGGCGG
The DNA here is from genome assembly GCA_002352215.1 of Chthonomonas sp. UBA2785. Lineage (GTDB taxonomy): Bacteria > Armatimonadota > Fimbriimonadia > Fimbriimonadales > Fimbriimonadaceae > JAHBTC01. The sequence continues at coordinate 23,426 of DEIB01000026.1, forward strand.
AAGCACGGCGTATACGCACACAGCTTGATCGGCAGGTCGCCCTCTGGCAAAATCTCGCCCCGGTACATGTTGGTCACCGGCACTTCGGCGGTGGGGATGAGATAGAAGTCATCCCGCGACTTGTAGAGGTCTTCTTCAAACTTCGGTAGGTTGCCTGTGCCCACCAGGCTCTCGGCATTCACCAGCGCGGGCGGCCAGACTTCGGTGTAGCCGTGCTGCGTGGTCTGCACGTGCAGCATAAAGTTGATGAGGCTGCGCACCAGGCGCGCGCCCGCCCCGGTGTAAACCACAAAGCCACTGCCGGTGATCTTGACCCCGCGCTCGAAGTCAATCAAGCCCATTCGCTCGGCAATCTCCCAGTGCGGCACGGGCTCCTTGGAGGCCCGGTGCGCCTCGCCCCAGGTGCGAATGACGACGTTGTCCTCTTCCGACTTGCCGTCCGGCACGCTCTCGTGCGGGAGGTTGGGGAAGTCCAGCTCAATGGCTTCCAGTTCGGCTTCCAGGGTGCGCTCCTGCTCTTCCAGGCCTTGGATGGTGGCCTTGAGGGCCCCGGCCGCTTCACGTGCCTGGGCGGCTTCGTCTTTTTGCCCGCTGGCCATCAGTTGCCCGATGGATTTGCTCACGCGGTTCATCTCCGCCTTCTGTTCATCCATGGCCGATTTCACGCGGCGCCATTCGGTGTCCACCCGGATGAACTCGTCCACCGGCGCGTTCACACCCTTGCGGAGACACTGGGCGCGCACGAACTCGGGGTCGCGGCGAATGAGATTTCGATCGAGCACGGTCCGGTTTTACCTGCGAGGGGCTTTCCCCCAGGGATAATGAGGCATGGGCGAGGTGCGGGGAGTTGTGATGGCAGGGGGCGAGGGGTCCCGGCTCCGGCCCCTGACTTCGCACCGCCCCAAGCCGCTGGTGCCCGTGCTCAACCGGCCCATCATGGGGCACGTCATTGACCTTCTGCGCCAGCACGGGGTCACGGACATCACTTGCACCCTGCACTACTTGGCCGAGGAGATTCAGGCCCGATTCGGGGACGGCAGCGAGTGGGGGGTGCGCACCCGCTACTGCCTGGAACCCACGCCCCTGGGCACGGCCGGGAGTGTGCGCCAAGCCGCCGACTGGCTGCGCGAAGGCACCTTCATCATCGCCAGCGGGGATGCGCTGACGGATTGCGACCTGACGGCGGCGCTGGCCTTTCACCGCGAGAAAGGCAGTCTCGTCACCTTGGTGCTCAAACGCGTGCCGGACCCGCTGGAGTTCGGCATTGTCATCACCGACGACGAGGGGCGCATCGAGCGATTCCTGGAGAAGCCGGGGTGGAGCGAGGTGTTCTCCGATACGGTCAACACCGGCATCTACATCATGGAAGGTGAGGTGCTGGACCGCATGGAGCCCGACCGCCCCTACGACTGGAGCAAGGACATCTTCCCGCAGTTGCTGGCCGAAGGCGCGCCGATGTACGGCTACATCATGGACGGCTACTGGACCGACGTCGGCACGCTGCAGCAGTACATGGAAGCCCAGCGCGATGCCCTGGCGGGAGCCCTGAAGGTGGTGCATCCCGGCGAAGAGGTCCGCCCCGGCGTATGGGTGGGCGAGGGCACCGTGATTGACCCGCAGGCGGTGATTGAAGCCCCTGTGGTCATTGGGCGCAACTGCCGCCTGAAGGCCGGCGTGACCGTGGGGCCCTACACCTGCCTGGGCGACAACGTGCTGACCGAAGAAGGCGCGCGCATCGAGAACTCGGTGGTGTGGGATGCCTGCTACATCGGGCTGGACGTGGAGGTCACGGGGGCGATCCTGGCTCACCGGGTCACGGCCAAGCGGGGCGCGGTGATTGGCGAAGAAGTGGTGGTGGGCGACCGCTGCCTGATTGACGTAGGGGCCAACCTGCGGCCGCGCGTGAAGCTGTGGCCGGACAAGGTGGTGGACCGGGGCAGCACCGTCACCATGAGCATCGTGCAGGGCAACCGGTGGCGGGGGTCTTTGTTCCGTGAGCTTGGTGTGGCCGGGCTGAGCAACATCGAAGCCACCCCGGAGTTCGCCACCCGGCTCGGGCTCGCTTTTGGTAGCACGTTGCGCGAGCACGCGCGGATTGCCGTGAGCCGCGACAGTAGCCGCAGCAGCCGCATGCTGAAGCGTTCCCTCACGGGAGCGTTGCTCAGCTCGGGATGCGACGTGATTGATCTGCACGGCGAGCCGCTGCCCGTCACGCGTCTCTTTACCGCGCAAACCCGCATCGCGGGGGCCGTGAACGTGCGTAAGCTCCCCGGCAATCGCCGGATGAGTCTGTTTGAGTTCCTGGAAGCAGACGGGGGCTACGTCGCCCGCACCCAGGAACGAAAGATTGAGGCGGCGTTCTACCGCGAGGAATTTCGGCGTATTGACCCCGACGAACTTGGGGTGGTGGACAGTGCCAGCGGCGCGCGGGAGCTGTATCGCAGGGAGTTCTTGGAGCGGGTGGCCCCCCGGGGGCATAACCGCCGTCCCAAGATTGTCGTGGACTTTGGTTATTCCAGCGTCGTCAGCATTTTGCCTAACCTTTTGGCGGAATTGGGCTACGAAGTCATCAGTCTCAACCTCCAGAACGAGGCGCGGCTGGCCCCCCGCTCTTACGAAGAGATCCAGGATCACCTCCTGCGATTGGGGCAGATTGTGGGGGCGCTGGATAGCGACCTCGGCATCCTGCTGACCCACGAAGGCGAACGCATCCATTTGGTGGATGACTACGGTCTGCCCATCACCGGCAACACGCTCTTTGCGGCGATGTGCCTGCTGGTGTGCCGGGCGGAAGCCAGCCCCAAGATCGCCATGAGCGTGACGGCGCCTGCGCGCTTGGAGTCTCTGCTCACCGCCGAGGGGGCGGAAGTGACCCGCACCCGGGCCACCGGACGTGACCTCATTGACGCAGCGGCGCGGAGTCCGCTCAGCTTCCTGGGCGACGAAAGTGGCGGGTTCATTTGGCCGTCTTTCCACCCGGGCTTTGATGGCATGTTCGCCGCCGCCCAAATTGTCGAGATGATGCTGCAGGCCGATGTCCGGCTGAGCGAACTCATCCGCAGCCTGCCCGAGTTCCACCTGGTGTACGGCCAGGTGCAGTGTCCGTGGGATAGCAAGGGCACGGTGATGCGCAAGCTGGCCGAATCCAGCCGCGAGGGGCTCAGCGTCGAACTCACCGACGGGATCAAGATTTACGACGACGTGGGGTGGGTGCTGGTGCTGCCGGATTCCTTCGAGCCCGTGGTGCATGTCTACGCCGAGAGCCCGAGCATCGAGGAATCCCAGGCCCGGCTGGATGCCTGCCGGACCCGATTGGAATCCTGGATCGAAGCCTAGAAACTCACCGACGCGCCGCTCTGGGCGTGGCTACGGTAAGCGCCTTCGGTGACCTGCTGCACGTGCAGGCCGCACTCCAGCGGCGCGTAGATCTCCGTTTGGCCGTGCAGGGCGCGGACGAAGTTCACCAGCGGAGTTTCGGCGGCGGGCCAGGCGTCCAGCACCATGCGGGTGCCATCGCGGTGGAACACCCGCGTGACGTCATCCTCGATGAAAACGCTGGTGTTCTCGAACCAATAACTGTGCCGCTCGTGCCACATGCTGGCATCGCCAATCACGTTGATCTGGAGCGTGGCCCCGTTGTCCAGCACTGCCGCCACGTAGCCTTGAATGTCCACGGGCGTGTCGCGGTTGTCAATGTGGGCACTGATGCGCACGGGGTGCCGCCCGGTCATCCACATGGCCACGTCAATCATGTGGCTGCCGCTGTCGTGCAGCATTCCGCCGCCGGATTGGGCCGGGATTTGCCGCCAAGTGTTGGCGGTGCCGGTCTTCCAGGCTTGGCCGAGGTGGCAGGTGGCGGCGCGAAGTTCGCCAAAGGCGCCGCTTTGAATCTGCGAGCGGAGCCAGCGGAACTGACCGAGCCCGTGCCTTTGGTAGGCGAGGGCCGCCGTGCAGCCCGAGCGGTCGCGAGCGGCGATCATGGCTTCGGCTTGCGCCACGGAGATGGCGATGGGCTTTTCCAGCAGCACATGGATGCCCGCATCCAGTGCCGCGATCACTTGGGGGGCATGGCAATCGTGCGGAGTGGCGATGAAAACGAAGTCCAACTTCTCCTGCGCGAGCATGTCTTCAAACCGTTCGTAGCACGCCGCTTCCTTCACGAGCGAGGAAACGGCCTTGATTGCCTCAAAGCGCTCGGGAACGATGTCACACAGAGCCACAATCTCCGCCCCATCCAGCTGGTGGTGCATCCGGGCGTGGTGCCGCATCATGCCGCCGCAGCCCACCAAAGCGCCTCGCAAATTCGCCATCTCGACAAATTACCAGAGCGCACGCAACACCGTAACACCGCCGGGATGAGCCGCCCGGAGAAAGCGGAAAACCAACGGTATGTGGGGTCGTTGGGGCGTCGGTATCTCTCTCACTTTGCTCGGGGCTTTGGCCTCGTCCACGCCGGCACCTCCGACCCTACGTCTGCTTGAACGCGCGCAAACCGCCCTCGTCGAAGGCCGCTTGGGCGAGAGCGAAGCGAGCCTCGAAGCCCTAGGTGTCGGGGCTCCCGTGCGGGTCTCCATCGACCTGAGCGGCATGCCCGCTGACCAACGCGCCGGGGCCTGGGTGAGCTACCTCAGTGCCCTGCGCATGTGGGAAGATGCCAGCCATGGCCTGGTGCGCTGGCACCTCTCCACGCCGGAGAACGCGCAAGTGCGGATTGCCTTTGTGCCGGCCGCTCGGTACGAGCACCGCCATGTGGCGGGCCGCGCCACCTGGAGCCGTGCTGTCCACCAGCTGGGCGATTCCTACTTCGCCACGCTGCGCGCGGATATCGCCATTGGCCTACAAGACCCCACGGGGGCTCCCCTGAGCCTGCCGGCTATCCGGCACGTGATGGCGCACGAGATGGGCCACGTCATCGGGCTCGATGATTCGCCGATGTCGGGCAGCATCATGGGGCGCCTTGATCCCCAGGCCCCCGCGCATGCCCTCAGCGCCGATGATGAAGCCGAGCTGAACAGCCTGCACACGGTGGTGCGGGATGTGCAAACCGCGCTCTTGGTCGCCCGCCGGACCTCTCAGTAAGGCCGGTTGGTGGGGTAGTTTCGAGTTCGCGTGCGCGTTCGAGACCTTGCTTCCGCCCTCTCCGTTGCCAGCCTGGGCGTGGGGGTTGGGGCGTACCTTTACGGGGGGCTTTTTGAGACGCGCAAGATCGAGCTTGTTCGCCGCACGCTAACCCTGCCGGACTGGGCGCACGATGGGCTGCGCGTGGCCGTGATTGCCGACCCCCACATCCGCGATGAATGGTCGGTGGAGCACACCCACCGGGCATTGGAGTTGGCCTACGCCACCAAGCCTGACCTCACGGTGCTGCTGGGCGATTACGTCTCGTTCTGGCACCCGCAGGCCTTTGCCTACGTGGCGGCGGGCTTTGCCCCGTTGGCCGATTGGAACTCGCCCGTGGTGGCGGTGGCCGGCAACCACGATTACTTTGCCGGAGAAGCGGCCTGGCTGCGGCCCTTGTTCGAAGACCTCAGCGTGACCTACCTCATCAACGAGGTGGCCGGGGTGGCAGGCGTGACGTGCCTGGGCGTGGATTCGCTGGTGAAGGGCGCACCCGACCCGCACGCTTTGCTCCGCAAGACCGACGGCGGGCGCGGCGCCCTGATGCTGTGGCACGAGCCGGACGGTGTGGACACGCTCCCGCCCGGTGGCCCCAGCCTCATGCTGAGCGGGCACACCCACGGCGGGCAGTTCTTATCCCCTTGGGGGTGGGCGCCGGGCCTCCCCACCGGAGGGCGCAAGTACGTGGACGGGTTCTTCCCCGACCTTCCCGTGCCGCTTTACGTCTCGCGCGGGGTGGGCACGACCGGTCCGCCCAGCCGACTTTTCTGCCGGGCGGAAGTCAGTCTGCTCACCCTGCGTTCGGGCTAGCGCGTCATCCGCACAACGCGGACGACGCTGTTCATTCCGTAGGGGTAGCCCTTCACGTCCAGTACCACCCCGTCGTCGGCGGGCGTGAACTTGGCCTCGCTGCCGTCGTCCATCCAGGTCGCCGACTTGAAGCCCGCCGGGACGCCCTTGTAGAGCCGGGGACCCGTGCCACGGGCGTTGGTGCCGCTGACCCGCGGGTCCGCCGTGGCGGTGACGTCGAAGACGAACAGGTACGCCTCGTCGCCGATGACAAACCCGAAGTCGTCGTCGGTGCCGTGGATGCCAGAGGGACGACCCGCGTAGATCGGGCACTTGTCGCCGCCGTGGTATTCAATCCACTGGCCCACCACGTGGAACATGGCGCGCTCGTATTCCGGGATGCCCCCGGTGCGCGTGGGGCCGAGGTTCATGAGCAGGTTGGCGCCGGCGCCCCGGCTGCGGACCAACTCTTCGATGACCAGCGCGGGGCTAATCATGTTCAGGTCTCGGTCCGCGTTGCCCCAGTGGAAGTTGCTGGTGTGGCACATCTCGCCCGCCACGTACTTGGTCATCCCCTCGCGCTTGATGGGCTCGGGTCGACCTCGCTCAAAGGTCACGGCGTCGATTTCGTTGTGCACCAGCTTGCCCTCCTCGCCGATGCCGGTGTTGTTGATGATCATCGTCTCGGGCTGGTGCTTGCGGATCACACTGTAGAGGGCATCTAGCTCCCAGTCGGCGTCGCGCTTGCTCCAGTTGCCATCCAGCCACACCGCGCCGAGTTCACCGTAGTTGCTGCAGATGATCTCCACCGAATCGCGCAGATACTGCTGGTAGCCCTTCCAATCGTTGTTGAAGCGCGGCTCACTCCAGTCCAGCGTGGTGTGATAGAGGCAGGGGATGATGCCTTCAGCGCGGCAGCCGTCGGTGAAGTCCTTGATGATGTCGCGGCCCGCCGGGGTCTTGGTCACGTCCCATTGGCAAAGCCCGCGCGAATCGTAAAGGCTGAAGCCGTCGTGGTGGCGGCTGGTGAGAGTGATGTACTTGGCGCCCGCTTCTTTGGCCAGCCGAGCGAGGGCGCGTCCGTCAAAATCCGGCACCGCCCACTCGTCCATCAGCTTCATGTATTCGTCGCGCGGGATGTTGTGCAGGTGCATCGCCCACTCGCCTTTCTTAAGGAGCGAGTAGAGGCCAAAGTGCACAAAAATGCCAAAGGCCATGGACTCGAATTGCTGAACCCGGGGGAGCGGCGAGGGAATATCTTGAGAACTCATGGAGACTCCTTGCGCGCTCCACACCCGGGCCGCCCACGGGGTGGCCGCGGCGGCCATGGCCCCTTTCAGGACCTCCCGCCGAGAAAGAAAGTGCGGAGAGCCAAGCACCCGCTGAGTATGTCCGAAATCTGAGAAAACCAGAGGTTGGCTACAATGGAAACGCGCCCATGCGAGTCGAGCAACTGATTGACGACCACAAGGACAGCGTGTACCGGCAACTTGTCCGCACCTGCGGCAACTACGAAGATGCCGAGGATGCGCTGGTGGAGTCGTTGATGCAGGCTTATCTCAGCGCCGGGCAGTTGCAGAACCCCGACGCCTTCCGGGGTTGGGTCGGCACCATTGCGCGGCGGGTGTGCCAGCACATCCAAACCCGTGACGACCTGCGCAACACCATCCCGATGGCGGAGATGGAAACCACCGCCGACCCCCAACTGGATGTGGACCACGAGGTGGCGATGCGGGAACTGAAGCGCCACGTGAAGGCCGCCATCGCCGGTTTAGAATCCCCGTATGCCGAAACTTACCAATTGGTGGAAATCGAAGGGATGAACTTGCAGGAGGCGGCGGATAAGGAAGGAATCACCCTCGCCGCTCTCAAATCTCGACTTCACCGTGCCCGTCAGTCCGTGCGCGAGTACCTCGACGCCCACTTTGTGACCCCCGAATGAGCCTGCCCGATTACTACACCCGCCCCCGCGAGGACATCCTCCCCTACATCCCGGCGGGCACGAACCGTGTGCTGGACGTGGGCTGCGGCGCGGGTTTCTTTGGTGAAACCATGCTGCGCACCGGCGCCGCCCAGGAAGTGTGGGGCATCGAATACGTGCCCGAGATGGCCGAGGCCGCCCGCAGCCGCCTGACCCGGGTGGAAACCGGCGACGCTATGCAGATTCTGCCCACCATGCCGCACGGCCACTTCGATGTGATTTCATTCACCGACGTGCTGGAGCACCTGGCCTGGCCGGATGAGGCGCTCAAGCTCGCCAAACCCCTGCTGGCCCCGGGCGGGGTGGTGGTGGCCAGCCTGCCCAACGTGCGCTACTTCAATGCCCTGTGGGAGATTGTGTGGCTGGGCGAATTTCGCTACCAAGACGAAGGCATTTTCGACCGAACGCACCTGCGATTCTTTACGCAGAAGACCATCCCCGAATGGTTCGAGCGCGGCGGGTTCCAGGTGCGCACGCTGGTGGGCATCAACCCCAACCCGGGCCGTAAGTTCAATTTGCTCAACCGGTTGCTGCTGCGCAAGTTGGAAGACTGTCGGTGGTTGCAGTTCGCCATCGTCGCCGACCCGAAGCCGTAACCACGCCGTAAACCAAAGAGCCCGACTTCCCCTAAGGGAAACCGGGCTCGTGAGTGGCGGGCGAGCGGCGTTTAGACCTTGCTTCGTTCCAAGTACGCGTAGGCGTTGTGCGCGTGGATGGATTCTTCGTTTTCGACTTCAATCGAGTACGAGGTGATCCGGTCGTCAGCGTCGAACTTCAGCGCGACTTCGCGCACCAGGTCTTCCACAAAGCGGGGATTCTCGTAGGCGTGCTCGGTCACCCACTTTTCGTCCGGGCGCTTGAGCACCGGGTAGAGACCGCACGAACCCGAAGCTTCGATCATGTCAATCAGCTCTTCCAACCACACGTGGTCGTTGGTTTGCACCCGGGCCGTCACCCAGCCGCGCTGGTTGTGGGCGCCGTAGCTACTGATCTCCTTGCTGCACGGGCACAGGGTTGCCACCGGCACCCGCACGTACATCGTGAGTTCAAAGTGGCCGTTGGCAAAGGCGTCAAAGCCGCAGTCGTATTCCATCATGCCGGTCTTGCCGGTGACAGGGGCCGCCTTCTCGATGAAGAACGGGAAGCGGACCTCCACGTGGGCTTTCTCGGCGTTCAGCTTCTGGGTAAGCGCCTTCAGGAGTTGCGGCAGGCTGTGCACGCTGATGGTGCGGCCGTACTCGTTCAGCACTTCCAAAAAGCGGCTCATGTGGGTGCCCTTGAACTCCTTGGGCAAGTCCACGGTCAGCGTAAAGTCGCCGCTGGTGCGCTGGCGCTCTTCGCTGCGGTCCAGCACCTCGATGGGGAACTTCACGCGGCGCACACCGACCTTGTCGATGGCGATATTGCGGGTGTCCTGCGTCTTTTGGATGTCCGGCAGGGCGGCTGATTCGTGACTCATGTCCAACTCACTCGGGGGAGTGCCAAGCGGTCTCCCTTGTGCGCATTTCTACGATAGGGGCCCTCGGACGTTACCCAGGGCCCCATCGTTGCGGTCAATCCCGCTGGTTTGGCGGCCTAGTTCTGGTTCGCCAGTCCCATCACGGCCATGGCCCGGCGGGCGGCGATGTGGGCGGCAGACCAGCCACCATCACCTTCCCACTCCACGGTGTAACCGTCGCGGCGGTGCCAGTCGGCCAGCTGCGCCACGGCGTCGGCCTCTTCGCTACGATTGACCTCGAGGCGAAGGTGGTTGGTGTCCGGCAGGGGCAGGGCCGGGGACTTGCCGGCGGCGCTCATGGCGGCTTGGGCGGCGGCTTGGATCCCTTCGCCCGTTACCGACGGGTGCAGAAGGCGGCCCATGTAGCGGCCCATCCCGTACTTGGTGACAAAGCTATGCATCAGGTCGCCGCCCCAGGCGTGGGCCTCGGCGCAGCCTTTGTCGTCGCTCACCACCAGGGCCAGCGGCACCCCGCACGCGGCGGCGGCGGTGGCACTCATGCGCTGCTCGCCCCACTCCTCGCCATTCACCCAAAACCGGTGGACGCGCCCGCTGATGGTGTGCTCCATGATGCCGTGGCCGGTGCCCGCCATGGCGTGGTAGCCGACCAAAAACGCGACATCGAAGCCTTGGTCCACCCCTTCCATCATGCCGAGGTCACCCGAACCCGTGCCGCTGATGAGCTCGGTACCGGGCTCGAGGTCGGAGATGAGGAGGTTCTTGCCGGTGTTGTGCGAGTCCTTGACCACCACCCGGGTAGCCCCGCCTGCAATCGCCCCGCGAATGGCAGCGTTCACATCGTGGGTCATCATCCGGCGGGCAAACGCCCAGTCGTAATGCTCGCTGGAGGGGCTGCCGCACTGCTTCCAACTCACGACCCCGGTCACGCCTTCGATATCGGCGGAAATGTACACCCGCATAGCGGGTTCATCTTACTTGGGCGCGTTCTCTTGGGCCTGCTTATCTTTGGCCTGAATTCGACCGAGTTCGGCGTCAAACGTCTTCGCGGCGGGTTCTTGCTTGTTGGCAGGCTTGCCAATGCTGAGGTAGGCCAGTTCCCATCGCTTTTTGATATCCAGCGTCTTACGGGCGATGGTGATGTAGACGTCCTGCTCGGATTTCTCAAACTTCACGCGGGCTTGGAAGTGCGCCAGTTGGTACACCTCTTTGGATTCACTCTCGCCGGCTTCCATCGTCCGGTAGTCCAGGTTCTCCACAGCCACAAAGTCGCCGTACTTGGCGGGCCACTGCTCATAGTCCGCCCAATCGAACTCTTGCTTGAACCACGGCACGGGGCTGGCTTCCAGCATCGCGCGGTCGTCTTGGTCGAGCCACACCGGAATTTTCTCCAGAACGTAGGGCCGAGCCGATTGCTCGATATTGCGTTGGGCGTGCCACCAAAAGAAACTCAGGCCCGCAATGGGGAAGCCGAGGATCGCCAGCAGGACGGGGAAGATCCAGCGTCGGCCTTCTACCGGATGGAGATAAGGGTCCACAGCATGAGTTGGATGATCCATGAGCACACCGCCAATCCTAGTTTGACCCCAAGACCGGCCTTCGGCCCCAACCTACCATCCGGAAGCCTCAGCATCATGTAGGTCGCGAACACCTGCGCACCTCCTAGCCCGAGGTTTGTGACGGGGTCATACGGGAGGCCATCGAGCCGATACGGGGCCCCTTGCAGGCTACGAAGGGCCGTCACCAGTTCCAGCCACGCCACCACGAAACCCATACCGGAGATGAGGGTGAGGGCGTGCCGGCATTGGAACCCCCACTGCGGCCGCATGATCCATGCCGCCGCGATCAGGATGAATGACACGGCCACCACCCAGCCGATGCCCTGGAGTACCTCGACCCCGGGGGTTTGGCCGTAGTACGTCATCACCGAGAACGGTTCGCCTTCCAACCTCCGGTTACGCGCATTGGCGGCAATCATGCCGCAGCACGCAAAGGAGAAAAGCCATTCCGGCCAATGAGCTCGGGGAGGGTTCACCATTTCGTCGTTGCTTTGCTTTACGCTCGGGCCGTTGAATCCCATCCGCAGGCGGGACGAGTGGCCAGGGTAAGGACACTCTTCTGCTGCGCGGACTCCAGGGCCGCCGCCATGATCTCCACCACATGCGCCACCCGGGGCGCCCCCACCGGCGAGGACGCATCTTCGTACAGCGCCCGCAAACCGAGCCCGCGCATGTTGTTCTCCGGCCCGCTGCCAAGCGGCATCTCGCCCCACTCTTGGCCGGGTTGACGGGCCACCACGGGGCCGCCAAAGCCATTCGGGTCCGCCGCACGGATCGCGCCGCCGGTGCCGTGGATCTCGATGTGAGGCAGTTCGTGGCTGGGGGTTTCGAAGCTGGTGGTCAGGGTGCCGATCACGCCCGAGTGGTGGGTGAGGGTGCACACGATGTGGGTCATCACCTCTACCGGGAACACCGTGCCCGCCCGGGGGCCACTGCCGATCGTGCGGTGGTCGCGTACGGTGCGCGCCGAAGCGGCCACCGAGGCCACTGGGCCAAACCAATGCACCAGAGCCGTGAGATAGTACGGGCCCATATCGAACAGCGGGCCGCCGCCGGGCTGATAGTAGAAATCGGGGTCCGGGTGCCAGCTTTCGTGGCCGCCGCACAGCATGTGGGCGGCGTAGCCCACCGGCGTACCGACGTGGCCGCCCTGGATCAGGTCCATCACGGTGTTCACGCCCGCGCCTAGCACGGTGTCGGGGGCACCGCCGAGCCGGAGCCCGCTCGCTTCGGCCAGGGCGACCAGTTCTTGCACTTCGGCCAGCGTGAAGGCCAGTGGCTTCTCGCAGTACACCGACTTGCCGGCCTGGAGCAAGGCCTTGCTCGTCCCAAAGTGAGCCAGGGGCGGGGTGAGGTTCACCACCGCTTGCAGGTCATCCCGCTGGATCATGGCGTCGGGGGTCATGCCCTCGATGCCGTATTTCTCGGCGCGGGACTGGGTGCGCTCGGGCACCATGTCGGCAATGCCGACGAGGTCAAACATCGGGTCGGCTTGCAGGTTCTCGATGTAGATCGAGCAGATGTTGCCTGCGCCCAGGATTCCTACGCGAATCGGTTGACCATGCGGTCCGGCCATGGAACCAGTTTACGGAGTCTGCGCGTAGGCAGAGGGGCATCCCGGCGGAAGGCTGGTCTGTCCCGACCTCCGTCCGCCTCGCTTCCGTATCATGCCCAACGGGTTGCGCACGCACTACGAGGTCCTGGGGGTTCCGCCGAGCGCGTCTGGTGAAGACATTCGCCAGGCGTATCGCGGGCTTGCCCGGGAGTACCACCCCGACCTCAACCCCGAGGACCCCAAGGCGCACGAGCGCATGGCGCAACTGAACGAGGCGTTCGAAACCCTCAGTGATCCCCTCAAGCGCACCCAGTACGACGGCACGCTCGGCCTGACGCGGGAAGACGCTGACCCCAGCGGGTTCGTTAAGCGGCCCTCGGTGGTGCAGGCCCGGCTGGTGCAGCGTCACCGGGTGCATCGCACACCCATTTACGCGATGGCGTTCCGGAGCGTGGGCGGGCAAATGCTCACCAGCGGTTTTGACAACGAGGTGTTGCAATGGGATCGCGACCTCGCCAAGGTCGAGAAGCGCTACCCGCTGGAGGGCGGCGCGGTGAGCAGCCTGGCGGCCCTGAGCGACGGCTTTTTGGCGGCGGGGAGCACGGAACAGACGGTTTCGGCATGGCGGCAGAGCGAAGCGGGCACCCAGTTCTGGCGGCATCACCCGCCGGAATGGAGCGTGGCGGTGGCGGCGTGCCCCGATGGCAGCTGCGTGGCGCTGGGGACGGTGGGCAAGGAGGCGCGCATCTTGGATGCCCGCACCGGCCGCGACCGGTTCTTGCTTCGTGGCCACAAAGACAGCGTGACGGCAGTGGCCTTTTCCGGGGATGGGCGGACGCTCGCGACCGGCAGCGCCGACGCCACGGTGAGGCTATGGAACGCCCGCACTGGCACCCAAGTGCGGGGCATCGAGCGCATCCGCAGCACGGTGACGGCGATCGCGTTCCACCCCGATGGTAGCCGGGTGGCGGTGGCGGCGGTGGACCGTTCGATTCGGGTGTTTGATACGCGCACTTCGGGCTTGCTGACGACCTTCTTTGGCCACGAGCGACCGATTGAGACGCTGGCGTTCCACCCGCGCGGGTGGCTGCTGGCCAGCGGCAGCCGGGACGGCACCGTAGGGCTGTGGAACATCGACCGGGGTCTCGGTCACGGGCGCATTGAGGCCAGCCACCAGGCGGTGATGACGGTGGGGTTCCACCCCGAAGGCCGCTTTATGGTCGCCGGGGGGCTTGATAAGATTCTGCGCGTGTGGCGCCTGGGCGGCGCGAACACCTAATCGCTAGCGATTGAGGAACACGATGCCTGCGTTGAGGTACGTGGCGAAGCTGACCCACAGGATGTAGGGCACCAACAGCCACCGCGCGGGGGAGCCGAATCTCTGCATCATCCACGCGATGGTGGCCAGGAGGAGCAGGATGACGGCGAGGGCGCCGACGGGAGCCTTGAGCCCAAAGAACACCACCGACCACAGGGCATTGAGCGCAAGCTGGATGCCGAAGGGGAGGGCGAGGGCCTTGAGGTTCTCCGGTTGGCGGCGGTAGGCGATGACCCAACTGGCGGCGATGAGCACGTAGAGGATCGGCCAGACGATCCCGAAGAGGAAGCTGGGCGGCTGGAGCGGCGGCTTGGTGAGGGCGCCGTACCAGCCGTCTTGGATGGCACTGGGGGTGACGCTGCCGCCAATCCCACCCGCGACGAAGACCGCGACGGCCCCCAGAATGGCAATGGCCGGGCGGAAGGTGGAGCTCATAACGATCTCTACGAAGTGAGGGTGGTCGTTGTTGGGCGGAATGAGGCCAGCGCTCAGCACCTGGTGAATTGTGCCGAGGGCGTTGACTAGGTCTGAATTCGGTTTGTTGGACTTGGTCAGCCAGCGAGCGTGAAGCCGATCCCGAAGTCCTTGTCAGTTGAAAACAACGCGAACGCTGCCAGCACTATCATGAAGATTGTAAGAGGATGATCCTTCTCAATTGAGATTCGAGAGATACCTTGCGCGCGCAATAACGCGAGAAAAACGAGAACGGACAACGCGAAGCTCAACGCAACATCCCAAAGGCTGATCGGACGGATGAGGAAATCCTGCAAGATCGCGCAACTCAAGAAACTTAGCGCAAATCGAGTGAGCTTTTCTGTTGCAGGCGACTTCCAAGCCATGAGAAGAGAAGACACCAGGACGAACGCCAGGACGTTCAAAGATGTACTTGGATCGATCTCATCCCTTATCCCGCAGAGCATTGCGGCGGCCGCCAGAAAGAACGAAGCGGTCGAGCGCCATGTGAATGAAAACTCAGGGTCGTAGGCGAAACTCTCCTCCCCGACGAGTTCGTTTCCTTCACTCCCCGGGGGCATTTCTCTTCTCGCGAACTTCGTGCGCCGTCCTGATAAGGGAAGGACTTGCAACTTTATCTGTCAAGGTCGTCCTCCAGCTCACGCATGATGCGCTCGATGAGCGCGGCTTCTTGGGGGTCAATGGTGTTGAGGCTCAAGCCTCCCCACACAACCAGCAGCGGTACCACGCCAAAGGCAAGGGTGAGGGCCGCCCAACCCGCCTGAAAGGGCAGCGCGCCGGAGGCGAATCCCGCCAGGTTGCCAAGGATTCCCAAACTCAAGAGCGCCATGCTCAGTCTCGAAATGACTACGGAACCCTTGTGGAAGTAACCGAACACCCCGAGGACACCGAGTACGGTGGCAGTGGTCCAGATCATCTGGAAGGTTTCAGTGCCAAGTTTCACGGTTACCTCTCCCAGTTATAGCGAATGCCTTGGCGAAACCACAAACGTGACCTCAATCCCCTTCGGACTTTGCGGACTATCCCGGGTTGCCGACCGACCACGCGTATTGCGACGGCCACGGCACCTCGGCCCCTAGTACCTTGGCCGCCCGGAGCGCCCAATAGGGTTCGCGCAAGAGTTGCCGCCCCAGAAACACGATATCGGTACTCCCCTCGGCGACTATGGCCTCGGCCTGCGCGGGTTCGGTGATGCTGCCCACTGCCCCGGTGGCGATGCCGGTGGCCGCCCGCAGATCCCTCGCCAAGTGAACCTGGTACCCCGGCCCGACCGGGATATTCGCGTTCATCACGGTGCCGCCACTGCTGCAGTCCACCAGGTCCAGGCCCAGAGGCGCCAGCTCTTGCACCAGCCGGGCCGAATCGTCGGGGGTCCAGCCGCCTTCCACCCAGTCGGTCACGCTCAGTCGCATCCAGAGCGGCTTCTCGGCGGGCCACTCTTCGCGCACCGCCCGCACCAACTCCCGGTGGAAGGCAAACCGATCCCCGCCCTCCGGTTCGGGGTGGCTGAGTGGGGAAAGGAACTGGTGCAACAAGTAGCCGTGCGCGCTGTGGAGTTCCAGTACGTCGAACCCTGCCTCGTGGGCGCGGCGGGCGGCCTGTTGCCAGGCGGTGATCATGGCGTTCCGTTCGGTGGCCGTCATGGCCTGCGGCACGGGGGTGTCCTCGCGGAACGGAATCGCGGCCGGCGCCAGGCGGGGGTGCGGCCAATCGGGGACGTAGCCGCGCACCGGCGACCAAGGGCGATAAGTGCCCGATTTGCGGCCGGCGTGAGCGATTTGGATGGCAGCCGCAGCCCCGGCGTACTGGATGCTTTCCGCAATCGCGCGGAGGCCGGGGATGTGGTCGTCGCTCCAAATGCCGAGATCCTGCGGGCTAATCACTCCGCCCGGAGTCACGGCAGTGGCCTCCAGCATCACTAAGCTGCAGCCGCCCGCCGCCCGGCTGCCGTAGTGCGCCGGGTGCCAGGCAGTGGCGACGCCGTCCATGCCCTCGCACGAGTACATACACATCGGGCTCATAGCCACCCGGTTGCGGAGCGTGACCGACCTTTGCGAGAAGGGGGCGAAGAGGGAACTCATGGCTTCATTTTGCTGCATCACAGGCCTGTACCTGAGAGGCAAGAAGCCTTTGGCACCGGTCGGCCCGAAATGGCGCGTTTCCCCAATTGACCGGGGATAAAATAGCCTCACATGCTCCTAAAGCCCTTGCTCACCGCTGACCAGATCGCCCAGCGCATCGCCGAACTCGGTGCCCAGATCACGGCGGACTATCAGGGGCAAGAGCTCATCCTGCTGGGCGTGCTGAAGGGGTGCCACCCCTACCTCAGCGACCTGGCCCGCAGCATTGACCTGCCCATGCAGATTGACTACGTGCAGGTGGCCAGCTATCACGGCCAGCAGATCAGTAGCGGTGCGGTGCGTTTCAAGCGCGACCACGAAATCCCGATTGAAGGCAAGCACGTGCTGCTGGTGGAGGACATTGTGGATACCGGCCTCACCCTCGGCTACCTCCGCGAACTGCTGGAAACCCGCCAGCCCGCCAGCCTGGCCGTCACGGCCCTCCTTAATAAGGTGGAAGCCCGCACCCACGATGTCCCGGTTGAGTACATCGGCTTTGACATTCCGAACCGATTTGTAGTAGGATATGGGTTAGACGACGAGGAGCGTTATCGCAACCTTCCCTACGTGGCCGTACTCGGCGACTGATCGTCTACCCCTTCCCCCTCCTCCCCGTTCTTGGGTGTGCGAGGATCGGTGTTACACATGCAGCACACATTCCGTGCCCGTAAATCTGGCTCGACCGGCCGCCGAGGCCGAGGTGGTTCCGGTGGTTCTGGTGGCTCCGGCCGCGAAAAGCAGCCCAATATCGACACCTCTGTAGATCTCGAGAATCTGCCCGAGGTTGATTTCAACCACTTTGACGCCATGTCGCCCGCTGACCTGGCGAAGGCGGCCAAGAAGGCGAAGATCTCGCTCGACGTGGACAAAGGCGTCGTTATCGAGTCGCTTCTCAAGGAAGCCAACCCCGATGCGGTCTACCGCACCGGCATCCTCGAATTGATGAACGACGGGTGGGGATTCCTCCGCCGCCCGACCTTCGGCTCTAGCAACGACGACGTTTACGTGAGCCAGAACCTGGTGCGCAAGAACGGCCTGAAGGCTGGCGACACCGTGATGGGCCTCATCCGCCCGCCGCGCGAAGGCGAGAAGTACGCCGGGATGCTCCGCATTGAGAGCGTGAACGGCCACGGCACCCAGTCGCCCGAGCACCAATCCCGCCGCTCATTCGACGAATTGACGCCGCTCTTCCCCGAGCAGCGCCTGAAGATGGAAACCACGCCCGAGAACATCATCGGGCGCATCATTGACCTCATTTCGCCCATCGGTATGGGTTCGCGCGGTCTTATCGTGGCCCCGCCTAAGGCCGGGAAGACGACCATCGTCAAGACCATCGCCAACTCCATTACGGCCAACAACCCCGGCGTGTACCTGATGGTGCTGCTGGTGGACGAGCGGCCGGAAGAAGTGACCGACATGCGCCGCAGCGTGAAGGGGCAGGTGATTTCGAGCACGTTCGATGAACCCGCCGAAAACCACATGCGCGTCACTGATCTGTGCCTGGAGCAAGCCAAGCGCCTGGTGGAAGCCGGCCGCGACGTGGTGATCCTGCTCGACTCGATCACCCGCCTCAGTCGCGCCAGCAACTTGACCATCAACCCCAGCGGGCGCACGCTCTCGGGGGGTCTGGACCCGGCCGCGCTTTATCGCCCGCGACGCTTCTTTGGGGCCGCGCGCAACATCGAAGAAGGCGGTTCGCTCACCATCATCGCTACCGCGCTCATCGAGACGGGAAGCAAGATGGACGACGCAATCTTTGAAGAGTTCAAGGGCACCGGCAACATGGAAATCGTGCTGGACCGCGAACTGGCCGAGCGCCGTATTTGGCCGGCCATGGACGTCCGCCGCAGCAGCACCCGCCACGAAGAGAAGCTCTTCGAACGCGAGGCGCTGGAAGCCGTGGTGCAACTGCACCGCATCCTGGCCAACACCAAGGACAACGTGGAAGCCACCGATCAACTCATCAAGCTGCTCAAGCGCACGCCGACCAATGCGGCGTTCCTGGAGAGCGTGATGGCCCGTACCCGCGCCACCGTTTAACGGGTGCAAAACAACGGCCCCCACGGGAGAAATCCCGCAGGGGCCGGAACGGGTTCTTAGGCCGAAGCTTACTGCGCCTTGGCTTCGAACGAAACGCGCACGAACACTTCGTCGCTCAGCGGCATCACACCGTTCGGCATCTTGTCGGTGCTGCCCACCTTGAAGTCGCTGCGCTTGACCACGAACGGCTCTGCGATCACGCCCACGATCTTGCCCATGCGCGGGTCTTCCATCGGCCCGTTGAACTTAAAGCCAATCGTCATCGGCTTGGTCTGGTCCTTAATCGTCAGATTGCCATTGACCACCCAGCCCTTCTCGGTTTCCTTCACGCTGGTGCTCTTGAACTTCATCGTGGGGAACTTGGTGGCATCGAAGTAGTCGGCGCTTCGCAAATGGTCATCGCGGGGACCCACGGCCGTGTCCACGCTGCTTACGTCCACCGTGAACTCCACCGAAGAATTCGCCATGTTCTCGTGGTCCACCATCACGTGGCCATCGAACTTAGTGAAGCGACCCTGCACGTGGGCGAGGCCCATGTGCACGATTTCGAAACCGACGCCGGAGTGCACCGGGTCCACCTTGTAGTGGCTCGGGGCCACGGCCGAGGGCGACACGGGGAACTCGGTCGGGGTCGCAATGGCGCGACCCGGATGCAGGGCGACGAAGCCCAGGGCCACGGCCGGAGCCGCACCCCACCAAAGATGCTTGAACTGAATGGTCATGTTAAATCCTGAAAAGTCTCCCGGCTGGGATCTTCTCTCAATACTCCCTTACGTCGCGAAATGCTCAAATCGTTGCACGTGCAATGAAAGCGGTCGAAAATCACCAGGCCCGGAATATGCCATGCCGCATTTTCTCGTAGTTCAAACTAGAACCATGCGTCGTCTCCTCGGGTTATTCATGGGGTGTTTGCCCCTTTGGGCGCTGGCCCAGCCGACTACCGATCCGCAGCCCGCCTTCTTGGACAAGCGGGATGAGGTTACGGTCGCGCTGGCCGAACCCGCCCGAATTCAGGAGCTAGAAGGGGCCGTTCGGGTCTCCATCAACGACCAGCCGGTGCGAGTGGTGGAGATCAAGCCCGGGGCCAAGGCCGAGATTCCGCTGCCGCCCAACGCCGTGACGCTACCAGGGAGCATTCAGAAGGCCCTGGGGGGCAACGAATGGGCTCCCAATGATCCCGTCACGCAGATGAACGAGGTGCGCCCGGGGGTGTTCGAGTTTGTGGCCGCTTTTCCGGCCGGGGACTGGGAGTATAAGGTGGCACGGGGCGGCAACTGGTCGCAAAACTGGGGCCGAGATTTTGTGCCTGGGGGGCCAAACATTCGCCTGTCGGTAGCCAACGCCGGCACGATTGTGAAGTTCGTGGTGGATTTCAACACCAACAAGGTCAAGGACTCGATCAACAACCCGGGTGAGGTCGTTGCGCCGAAAGAGGCTCCGCCCGTCGGACTCGGGCGGCCAGACGCCGACCTCCTGGGCAGTGTGCGCGTGCTATTGGCCGCCCCGCTGGATGATCAGCAACTCACCGAGGAGATTCGCGTCCGAATCGGTGGCAATGAAGCCCGGCGCGTCTATCTCCGTGATGTGCTGAACGACCCCGCGTTCCAGTACACGAAGACCGATCTTGGTTCGGTGGCGACTTCCCGTGAGACCACCTTCAAGGTATGGAGTCCGGTGGCGCGCAGTGCCACGGTGTTGCTGTACCGCACGGGCCGCCCCACGCCCTTCCGGCGGGTGCCAATGAAGCGGGGCACGGGGGGCGTTTGGTACGCCAGCCAGACCGGCAACCTGCACGCCACGGAGTACCAGTACGAGTTCGAGAGCTACGGCCGCAAGCGCATTGCCACCGACATCTACGGGCGGGCTTCCAATGCGCTTTCCACGCGCAGTGTGGTCGTCGATCTCTCCCGCACGCAGCCGCCGGGCTGGCCGACGCGTCTGGCTTTCACGGGTGCCCAGACGGACGCCGTGATCTACGAACTTCATGTGAGGGACTACACGATTCAAGCCGCCTCCGGGGTGCCCGCTTCCTTGCGCGGCAAGTATCTGGGCTTGTTGCACTCGTCCAGCCCTCGCCAAGGACTTAACCATCTGGTCAATTTGGGCGTGACGCACGTCCACTTGTTGCCCATCCACGATTTCAACCCGGCTCACTCGCAGGGCTACAACTGGGGCTACGAAACCACCCAGTTCAATGTCCCGGAAGAGCAGTATTCCCAAACGCCGAACGACGCGATCCGGCGCATTCGTGAGTTCAAAACGATGATCGCCGGGATGCACAAAGCGCGGCTGGGCGTGGTGCTGGACGTGGTCTACAACCACAGTGTGCCGAGTGAAGGCCAGCAGAGCGCGTTCTGGGAAACCGTGCCGTTCTTCTACTTCCGGACCAACGATCGCGGTGATGTGCTGAACGAGAGCGGGGTGGGCAATGCCCTGGCCGATGAGCGGCCGATGGTGCGCAAGTTCATCCGGGATTCCTTGGTTTACTGGACGCGGGAGTACCGCGTGGACGGCTTCCGCTTTGACCTGCTGGGCATGCACGAGCCGGAGTCCGTGGCCGACTGGACCAAGGCTGTCCGGGCCGTCAACCCCAACGCGATCATCTACGGCGAGCCCTGGACTGGCGGCGGGCCCCTGCGCTTCGGAAAGGGTGCGCAACGCGGGATGGGCCTGGCCGTGTTCAACGACAACTTCCGAGGGGCGTGGCGCGGTGCGCTGGACGAAAAGGGTCCGGGTTGGGCCATGGGCGGCGGCGATCGCGCGGGCATTGTGCGCGGCATGATGGGTTCGCCTGAATTTGCCAACCACCCCACCGAGACGCTGAACTACGTAAGTGCTCATGACAACCTCTCCTTCGGCGACCGGGTCGCGATGGAACTTGCATCCCCCGAAATGCAGGAGTACGCGGTGAAGTTTGCCCACGCAGGGGTGCTGCTCTCGCAAGGCGTGCCGTTTATCGAAGGGGGTATCGAGATTGGCCGCACCAAGGGCGGCAACAACAACTCCTACAACGCCGGTGACCCAGTGAACCAATACGACTGGGTGCGGGCCGAAGACTACTGGCAGCGCAACGCCTACTTCACGCGGCTCATCGCCCTGCGGCGAGCGCATCCGGTGTTCCGACTGCGTACGAAGGCAGAAGTTGACCGTTTGGTGAAAGAAATCCCCGCCGATCAGTTGCCGCCCCAGACCGTCGGATTCCGGCTGGACGGTGCGGGGGCACGGGATACTTGGAAGGATGTCATTGTGCTCTTCCACGCCGGGATGAAGGGTCAACGAGTGACCCTGCCCGAAGGAAAGTGGAATGTGGGCCTGGATGAGGAAGTGATGCCCCGGGGTCGCGTGCGGCAAGAGGAAGGCGAGATGGAGATGCGGCCGCTCACCGCCTACGTGCTGTACCGGTGACGAAGGCATGAGCGAAACGCAAACCCCGCGCACGTCGGGGCTCAAACATCTGTGGCAATACGCCGGTCCGCACCGGCCGCTAGTGGTGAAGGCCGCCACCTATTCCACGCTCGGCAAGGTGATGGATGTCGCTCCCGAGGTCCTCATTGGCGCGGTCATTGACGTGGTGGTGCGGGGCGAAGGCAGCTTTGTCGCCACCCAGTTCGGCATCGTCGATCGGTGGCACCAACTCCTCGTTTTGGCCGCCATCAACGTGGTGGTGTGGATTCTGGAGAGCCTCTTTGGCTACCTCAGTGCGGTGGCCTGGCGCAACCTCGCGCAGAGCATGGAGCACGGCATGCGCACCGAGCTTTACGACCACGTGCAGACCCTCGAAATCAGTTGGTTTGAAGATCGCTCGAGTGGCGGCCTCATCAGTGTTTTGAACGATGACATCAACCAACTCGAACGGTTCTTGGATGGCGGGGCGGCATCGCTCATCGTCGTGTTCTGGAACGTGGTCTTGGTGGGGGCGGTGTTCGCGGCGAGTTCTTGGTTGCTCACCCTATTGGCGTTTGTGCCCATCCCCATCATCGTGTGGGGGTCGATCCGCTACCAAAAGCGCCTGGAGCCGCTCTACGCGCAGGTGCGCGAAGCGGTAGGCGAGCTGAGTGCCACCCTCAGCGCCAACCTCAGCGGGATCCAGACGATCAAAGCTTTCACCGCCGAAGCCCGCGAGTCCGCCCGGCTGGGCCGGGTGAGTCAGGAGTACCGCGAGGTCAACCAGAACGCGATCAAGTACTCCAGCGCCTTTGTGCCGCTCATCCGCATGGTGATTCTTTCGGGGTTCACCTGCACGCTGGTGCTGGGCGGATGGATGGTGCTGAACGGGCGGATGGAGGTCGGCATCTACTCGGTGCTGGTGTTCATGACCCAGCGGCTGCTGTGGCCGCTCACCCGGCTCGGCGAAACACTGGACCTCTACCAACGCGCCATGGCCAGCACGCACCGCATTATGGATCTGCTGGCCGTGCGCCCCAAGATGCAGGAGGGAGCACTGGCGCTGCCGGCGCCTGCGACGGGCCACATCGAACTGAAGGACGTGGACTTTGCCTACGCCAACGGGGTGCCAGTGCTACGGGGCGTCAATCTCAACATCCCCGCCGGAGAAACCCACGCCATTGTGGGGGCCACTGGGGCGGGCAAGAGCACCCTCATTCGGCTGCTGCTCCGCTTCCACGATGTCACGGCGGGTGAGGTGCGAATTGACGGCGTCAACGTGCGCGACCTCACCTACGCGGGGCTGCGGGGGGCGTTCGGGTACGTCAGTCAGGATGTGTTCTTGTTCCACGGGTCGGTGCGGGAGAACATCCGCTACGGCCGCCCCGAGGCCACTGACGCGGAGATTGAAGAGGCCGCCCGCGCGGCGGAAGCCCACGACTTCATTACCGCCATGCCCGAAGGGTACGACACGGTGGTGGGCGAGCGGGGGCAAAAACTCAGTGGCGGCCAGCGCCAGCGGCTGTCCTTGGCCCGCGCCATCCTGCGCGACCCGCTGATCTTGCTTCTGGACGAGGCCACCAGCGCGGTAGACAACGAAACCGAAGCGGCCATCCAGCGCTCTTTGGCCCGGGTGACGAAGGACCGCACCTCGGTGGTGATCGCCCACCGCCTGAGCACCGTGCGTGACGCCCACCGCATTTGGGTGATGGAGGCGGGGCAGGTCGCCGAGTCCGGCACGCACGAGGAGCTCTTGGAGCAAAACGGCATCTACGCCGCCTTGTGGCGCGTGCAGACGGGTGATGCCCTGGCCAAATCTTAACCCTAACCCCGTAAGATTGCCAGGCAAAGCGAACCCAAGGGGGAGTATCCTAAGCGGCATGTACCGGCCGCTCGCCGCCGCTCTGGCAGTACTTGCTGTCCCCGCCTTTGCGCCCGCCATCGTGTGGAGCAACAACCTCACCAACGCCCAAGTTTCGAACTTCGGCGCCACCGACCCGCGATTCCAAGGCATCGGCCGGGTCTTTGAAGGTTCCACCTTCCGCGCTACGGGCACCTACATGGGGTTCATGAACGGCTTCCACTGGGGCATCACGGCCCGCCACGTCATAGACGCGGGCAGCACGGGTTCGTTCCGGTTCTCGGACGGCGGCAACTATCCGATCACCCAGGTCTACAACATCCTGGGCGCGGACATGTCCATCTTCAAGATCAGTGGCTGGAACCGCAACGTCTGGACCCCGCTCATCCGCAACAACAACACCTTCACGCCGGGCACGCAGCTGGTGAGTGCCGGTTATGGTCTGCACGGAGCGGAAGGCAACAGCCCGTGGCAGTCGGACAACGTCCGCCGCGGTATGACGAGCCGCATTGAACGCACCGAAGTCGCCGGCAACCTGTTCGGCAACTACTTCTCGGTGGTGGACCGCTTTGACGCCCCGGGCGACGCCAACTTCACGGCTTTCGAGGGCTTTGGCGCTCCGGGGGACAGTGGGAGCCCGCTGATCGACCCGAACGGTCGCATCCTGGGCGTGCTTTCCAACGGGGAGTTCGAGCAGTACGGCGCCGAGAACTGGTACACGGCCATGACCCCCGAGGCTGCCAACGAAATCCAGCGCATCTCGGGTGTGCCGGAGCCGGCCTCCATGCTGGTGCTGGGTGCCAGCCTGGTCGCCCTGGCGCGCCGACGCCGCAAGGCCTAAGCGCACAACAACTGAGGCTCACGGTAAGGGATAGACTCCCCAAGCCGTGAGCCTTTATCATGCCTTCCGCCCGCTCCTTTTCCGGATGGATGCGGAGACGGTGCACGAGCGCATCCTGGCGGCGATTGAGCGCGGCTGGATCAAGGGCCCTGGCCCTGTGTCCGCCCCGGTGACTCGGTTTGGCGTGAACTTCCCGAACCCCGTGGGTTTGGCCGCCGGCTTTGACAAGAACGCCCGGGGTCTGCACGCCTGGGCTTCCTTCGGCTTTGGCTTTGCCGAGATCGGCACGGTGACGCGCCACGCCCAGCCTGGGAATGAGCGCCCGCGCATGTTCCGCCTGCCCGAGGACCAAGCCCTCATCAACCGGTTGGGATTCAATAACGAAGGGGCGGATGCGGTAGCCCCCCGCCTCGAAAACCGTCCGAAGAACCTCGTGCTCGGGGTGAATATTGGCAAGAGCAAGGTGACACCCCTGGAGCAAGCGGCTGACGATTACGCCTACTCCTTCCAGCGGCTCAAGGACGCTGCCGATTACGTCACCGTCAATGTCAGCTCGCCCAACACGCCCGGCCTGCGCACCCTTCAGGATCGCGGCCCGCTCAGCCAGATTCTGTGGCGGCTGAGAGAGATGGACGGCACCAAGCCTCTCTTTATCAAGATCGCGCCCGACCTGAACGACGAGCAGATCGCCGACGTGGCGGCCCTCGTCAACGACCTCGACATCACCGGAGTGGTGGCCACCAACACCACCATTAGCCGCGTGAACCTGAAGCAAGACCCCGGCCAGGAAGGCGGCCTGAGCGGGGCCCCGCTCGCCGGGCGCAGTCGTGAGGTGTTGGCCCTGATCCGCCAGCAACTGGACGCTGGGCGAACCGTCATTAACGTCGGCGGCATCCATAACGAAGAAGAGGCCCGCGCCCGCTTTGTGCAGGGGGCAGACCTCATTCAGGTTTACACGGGTTGGGTTTATGGCGGGCCTGATTTCCCGGCCCGAATCGCCCGGGCCATTGCCTCGCCAGTCCTTCCTCGTTAGCGTCGTCGGCGGGTGCTGGTCGCGGCCGCCGGTTGCGCCGGGGTGATGGTGTAGAGCTTAAGGTTGTCGCCGTCGTCGCTCGTCACTAGGAGCTTGCCGTCACCGGTCACCGCCAGGGGCGAACCGACCATGCTGGCCCCCGTAATCGTGGCCACGCGCTGGCTATTGGCCACCGCGCCCATGCTGATCGTCATGTCGTTGCTGCTGGTGAACACGTACTTGCCGTTCGGGGTGAACGCGGTGTACAGCACCCAATCCTGGTGATTCTTGAATTTGGCCGCCTGCGCCCGCGTGGAGAGGTTATAGACCACTGCACTGCCGTCGCGCCCCGCCGTCACGGCCAGGGTGCCGGCGTTGTTCACGCTCAGGTTGTTGGCGCCCGCCATCGGCTTCATGGTCACCGTGGAGGCCAGGGCTCCCGTGCCGGCGTTGTAGATGCGCATGCCTTCCAGCAGGGTGCCGGTCACCAGGCCACCAGTGGAGGCAAAGCCCACGCCGAAGAAGTTGGCGCCCATGCCCTTCATGCTCACCGTCGGGTTGCCGCCGCTCACATTCCACACGTGGATGACGTCGTCTTTGCCCACGCTCGCGATACGCTTGTTGTCCCGGCTAAAGGTCAGCGACTGGATGCCGCGCTGGTGGCCCTTTTCACGGGGGAGTTCGCGCACTTTTTGGCCGTTGGCCACGTTCCAAATCCAAATGCGGCCGGTTTCGTCACCGGTGGCGAGCAGCTTGCCGTCCGGGCTGAACGCGAGGCCGTAAGCCGGACCCGGGTGACCCGCCAGGTTGAACAAGGTCGTGTAGTTCGTCCCGTTCATGATGCGGACGTTCCCGTTTTCCAGCCCCACGGCGAACTTGGCGCCCGAAGTCGCGGCAGCCGCACTCACGATGCGAATGCCGGGGAAGGTCTTGACGGGTGCCACTTTGGGCGTGGAGGCGCTTTGGCCGAGGATCGCGGTGGCAACTAAGGACGTCAACATGCTTTCGAGTATCTCCAACTAACTTAACGTTTTACCGTCCGAGAAAATTACGAGGGTTCCCGCTCGTTAGGTCAGTCCGGTTCGGGAATAATGGGCCATGGCTTGTCTTGTGGCCCTGGCGACCCTCATGACCTCAACGAAAATGGCGGCCCCGACCCCCTACAGCCCGGTGCCGAACGCCGCGCAATTGGCTTGGCACGAACTCGAATACTACGGCTTCATCCACTTTGGGAACAACACCTTCACGGGCAAGGAGTGGGGCGACGGCAGCGAGCCGCCCACCACGTTCCACCCCACCGATTACGACCCGGACCAGATCGTGCGAGCCTTCAAGGACGCCGGGATGACCGGGATCATCCTCACCGCCAAGCACCACGACGGCTACTGCCTGTGGCCCACCAAGACCACGCCGCATAGCGTGAAAGCCTCGAATTGGAAGAATGGTCGGGGCGATGTGGTGCGGGATATCTCGGAGGCCTGCCGCCGCCACGGCCTTCAGTTCGGCATCTATCTCTCGCCGTGGGATCGCAATGCGGCCAGCTACGGCAAGCCGGAATACGTGCAGATGTACCGCGACCAGTTGCGGGAGCTCACCCAAAACTACGGCCCCATCTTCACGATTTGGCACGACGGCGCGAACGGGGGCGATGGCTACTACGGTGGAGCGCGCGAGAACCGGATGATTGACCGGACGACGTACTACGACTGGCCCAGAACCTGGGAGCTTGCCCGCACGTGGGCGCCCCGCGCCGCCATTTTCAGCGATGTCGGGCCGGACGTGCGCTGGGTGGGCAATGAGCGCGGGGTGGCCAACGATCCGTGCTGGGCCACCTACGACCCGCGCGGCCCCGAACCGGGCCAGAAACCCGCGCCGGGCTTCACTGCCTACGAAGAAGCGATGAGCGGCCACCGGGGACGTGGCACCTGGATGCCGGCGGAAGCGGATGTCTCGATTCGGCCGGGCTGGTTCTGGCGACCCTCGGAGGACAGCAAGGTCAAGACGGGAGAGCAACTCTTTAGTCTCTATATGCAGAGCGTGGGGCGCGGCGCGAGCTTCCTGCTCAACGTGCCGCCGGATTCGCGCGGCCAGATCCACGACGCGGATATCAAGTCGTTGCAAGAGTTCCGGCGGTTGCGGGAGGAAGCGTTCGGGCGCGACTTGGCCCCCGCCGCACGAGTGACCTCGAGCGGTGACTGGAGCGCGGATTACCCGGCGGTGAAGGTGAATGATGGTGAGAAGGCCACCTTCTGGGCCGCCCCGGACGGGCAAGCGAACGCCTGGCTCGAGTTCCGCTGGTCGCAAACTCAGAACCTGCGCTACGTGCGACTCCGCGAGGCCATCCGGTGGGGGCAACGGGTGGACACCTTCGCCATTGAAGTGCCCGAAGGCAACGGATGGCGCGAAGTCAAGCGGGCGCAGGCCATCGGCCCGCACCGGATTCTTGACCTGGGCGGTGTGCAGACGGACCGCGTGCGGGTGCGCTTTGTGAAGGCCGATGCCTGCCCGATGATCACCGAGGTCGCATGGTTCTAACCTCACTCCTGCTGCTGGCGGCCGGGCCGGGACAGGCTCCGCCCACCATTGATTGGGCGATGATGACGGAGCGCCAAACCGTGGTGGATCGGCAGGCCGGGCAATATCTGGGGCACGTGTCCTCGGTGCAACTCCCGGGTGGCGAAGTGCTGATTGCCTACCCGCAGGGGCACGGGCGCGGTCCCGTGGTGCTCAAGCGCTCTACCAATGGCGGGCGCAATTGGAGTGACCGGCTCCCCACGCCCAGCAACTGGGCGCAAAGCCAAGAGACGCCCACTCTCCACCGTTTGGTGGACCCGCGCACGGGGCGCGCGCGGCTCATTATGTGGAGCGGCCTCTACCCGGCGCTCATCGCCACCAGCGAGGACGATGGCAAGAATTGGACGCCCCTGCGGCAAGTGGGCGACTGGGGCGGGATCGTGGTGATGGGCAGCGTGACACAGCGCGCCGACGGCACGGTGATCGCCTGGTTCCACGACGATGGTCGGTTCCTTAAGGAAGGCGGGCGAGCGACCGGGGAGTTCAAGCTCCTACAAACGGAGTCCACGGACATGGGCGACACCTGGTCCGAACCCCGCGTGATCCAAAGCTCGCGGGCCGTGCACCTCTGCGAACCCGGGTTCATCGCCAGCCCGGATGGGCAGGAGTGGGCGCTGCTCCTGCGCGAAAACCGGCGGCAAAGACCATCCCAGGTGGTGTTCTCAAAAGACGAGGGCCGCACTTGGTCGGCCCCGCGCCCCTTGCACCCCAGCCTGAGCGGCGACCGACACACTCTTCGTTACCTGCCGGATGGGCGGCTGGTGGCAGTCTACCGGGACATGGCGGATGGCCCCACGAAGGGCGACTTTGTGGCGTGGCTCGGGCATTACGAGGACTTCAAGAACGGGCGCGCTGGCCAAGCCCGGTTCCGATTGCTGGACAACCAGAACTCATGGGATTGCGGCTACCCGGGGCTGGAACTGATGCCAGACGGGTCGCTCCTCGCCATTACTTACGGACACTGGGAAGCAGGGCAGTCCCCGTTCATCAAGGCCGTCTGGTGGCGCCCGGAAGATATGGACCAGGCCCGCACCCTTCGGCAGTTTGTTCCGTAGATTAGGGCATGGTTCGCTCGTTCGCCTTCGTCGCCGGAGCCGGTGTGCTCAGCTTGCTGTTCATAGGGGGCTGCGCGTCCCCGGCGCCGGAGGCTCCCGCCGCGAGTGGTGCCCCGGCGAGCGGTGGTGTCGCCGCGATGGCCGCTCCGGAAGGCGAGTACCCGACCAAGGGTAAGGCCATCGCCGTCTCCGGTCCGCCACCCGAAGAGACGGGCTGGGAAGCCCAAACCGTCGTCACCGGCATCCCGAATGGTTGGGGCATGGCGTGGTTGCCGGATGGGCGGCTCCTCGTCACCCAGAAAGGGGGCGGGATCAGCGTGGTGCAGGATGGTAGCCACACCCCGAACGCCATTACGGGTGCGCCCATCCCCGCCGCCATCGGCCAGGGCGGCCTGATGGACATCGTTGTCCACCCAGACTTTGCCCAGAACGGCTTTCTCTTCTTCACCTATTCCACGGGCACGAATGAAGCCAACCGCACCGTCTTGGCGCGGGGCACCCTGAGCGGTACCTCCATTACGGACCTCAAAGTTCTGGCCGAGACGAACATTGATAAGTCCGGAGGGCAGCACTTCGGTTCGCGGGTGGCGTTCTTGCCGGACAAAACCTTGCTCTTTAGCATCGGCGACGGGGGGAACCCGCCGAGTGCGTACAACGGCAAGAACATCCGCGACTACGCCCAGGATCTCAGCACTACGAACGGCAAGGTCCTGCGCATGGATGCGGATGGACGAGCCCCGGCGGATAACCCCTTTGTGGGCAAGTCGGGCGCGGACCCGTTGATCTACACCTATGGCCATCGCAACATCCAGGGCCTAGCGGTGGATGCAAAGGGGCGCGTCTTCGCCAATGAACACGGCGCGCGCGGCGGAGACGAATTGAACATCCTGATTCCGGGCGGAAACTACGGCTGGCCCCTGGCCACCTACAGCAACGAATACAGCGGCCCGGCCATCAGTGACAAGCAAGCTTTGCCTGACATGGTGGACCCGATTGTGGCGTGGACTCCTTGCCCGGCCCCGAGCGGGTTGGTGGCGTACACGGGTTCCGAGTTTCCGGCCTGGCGCGGGAGCCTGATGAGTGGCGGCCTGGCGGGGCAGGATATTCGGCGCGTGGCGGTGGACGAAAAAGGCCGCGTGACGGGGCAAACCAAGCTCAGCATGGGGGTTCGCATCCGCGACGTGCGGATGGGCCCGGATGGGCACCTGTACGCCCTCACCGACGAGGGGCGGGGTCGAATTTTCAAAATTGTTGCGAAGAAATGAACATTTGAGAGGGGCCTGCGTCCATAACTGACGAGCAGGAGATCTCAAATGAGAACATTCGCAACTGTATTGGCCGTGTTGGCGGTGAGTTTGACGTTTGCGCAAGGCGCGGGCCCCGGTAGCGGACAAGGCCGACCGGGCGGTGGCCAGGGCCGCATGGGTGGCGGCATGATGCAAGAAAATCGCGTCACGCTGTTGATGCGCCCCGATGTGCAGCAAGAGCTTAAGATTACGGCGGAGCAGCGTCAGCAGATTCAGGCAGCCATGCCGCAGCGCCAGCAAGGCGGCCAAGGTGGAGGCTTCGCGGCGGCTGGTGGTTCGGCGAGCGGTTCGGCGGGCGGCTCGGCTTCGGGCTCCGCAAGCGGTTCCGCATCGGGTTCTGCCGGTGGTTCGGCTTCCGGTCAGGGTCGCGGCCAAGGCGGCGGCTTTGGTGGCGGTCAGGCAGGCCAGGGCGAACAGTTCGCCGAAATCGTCTTCACGATCAAGAAGATCCTGACGCCGGAGCAGTGGGATCGCCTGACTGGCCTCTACATCCAGCGGGCGGGCAATAGCGCCGTGATGGACCAGGAAATCGCCAAGGCGATCAACCTGACCGACTCGCAAAAGGCCAGCATCCAGCAAGCGCAGCAAGAGCAGCGCCAGCAGATGATGGAGATGATGCAAGAAGCCCGGCAGAACGGGGGCGACATGGCGGCCATGGCCGAAATGCGCACCAAGATGCAGGAGCAAATGAACGAGACGATCGGTGGCATCCTTACTTCCGACCAGAAGGCCATGCTGCGCGAAATGCGCGGTGAGCCGTTCACCTTCCAGGGTGGCGGGGCTGGTCGCGGTGGAGCGGGTGGCCGAGGCGGAGCTGGTGGCGGAGCCGGTGCTCGCGGTGGTGCGGGCGGCGGCGGCAACTAAGCCGAGCGTCGATGAGGGAAACAGCGGGCGGGGGCAACCCCGACCCGCTTTCTTTTTGTTGCGGGAGCAATTTTTTCAATTGCGAACGTAGATAGGGAACAATTACGTCATAGAAACACTTAAGTCTCTGTGAGGCGGCCGCGTTTTGCACGCAAAGCGGGGTGTTCTCGCCCCAAATCTGGAGACCAATCCAGGGGCCGGCCCGTTCTTCGGAACGGATCACCGGCCTCGAATTGTTTTTTGGCCCGCCTCTTACTCCGCTGGATCCGCATATTGGACGAGCCCGACGGCGTTTCCATCGGGGTCTGCGACCACCCCGGACCACCCCACACCCGGGACATCACTCCGCTCGGAAACCCGCTGCCCTCCGAGTTCAACGGCACGGGCCATAGTGGCCTCGAGGTCTTGGACTTGGAACCAAAGCGAAGGGGATTCCCCTGGATTCACCTTGTCGCGTTTGGCAAGGCCGCCGATGTGGTTGCCCTGTTGGCCAAACACCCGCATGTCGTCGCCAAACGAGCGGAAATCCCAACCAAAGAGGCCCTGGTAGAACGCTTGAGCTTGGTCAAGATCGCGGACGAAGTATTCGACGTGGCAGAGGTTGTTGTAATTCATGGCTTTGTGCCTGGGGGAGATTTTAGGGTGGCAGTGACTTACGATTCGTGCCCAATCTTGCGATTCGGTCGGGCCTTCGCGAAGCGAGGAGCGTGTCCCCACTCGGCGCGATAAGCCCGAACGAACGCTGAGCGGCTTTCGTAGCCTGCTTCTAGGGCCGCTGCTGCAACGGACATCCCCCGGCTCATGAGCATGTGGGCGCGGGCGAGGCGGCAGCGGCGGCCGTATCGGTGCGGGGTGACACCATAGGTGGCGCGGAACAGGCGGTGAAAGTGCCCCGGACTGAGGGTGGCCACGCGCGCCCAATGGGCTAAGGAAGTGGCTTCGGGCTCGGCTTCAAGTTGTTGCCTTGCTTTCTCCAGCAAGAGATACATCTCCGCCCGATGTGACCAAGCCTGATGGGGCAGGCGGGCCATCGCAAGAGCTCCCGGGCACGGCATGGCCGGGATGATACTCAAGCCCTGATTTTCAACATCCCCCGAACTTTTCCAAAAAAGCACAAAAATGGGGGCGGACATTGCGAACGCAACGACATTGCTGGTACGTCTGACCATTGAAGCTCCCGCGTTTCTGCGGGTCTTCGGGATGAAACCCATGAAATGGAGAATGACAGTCCTCTGGTTTGTGCTTGTCTCTGCGGCCATGATGCTCGTGGCGTGCGGCGGAGGCGGTAGTGACACTACGGGAGGCACGCGCTCGGTCCGAACGTTTGTCTCTGACACCTTTGCCGATGATTACCAGAACGTTTTTGGCACCCTTTACCGAGTCGAACTCTTAACGGCGGCCAACACCCCCGCGACGATTTACGACAGTACGACGGGATCCACCTATGACTTCAAGCAGCTGGGTGACACTAGCGGTTCGCGCTTCGCCTTCCTCGCCAATGCGGTGGTGGCGAACGAAACCTACACCCAGGTGCGAGTGGTGGTGGGAGCCACCATGCAAATCGTGCCGACCGGGGGCACCAATGCCAACACCGTGAACGTGGTGGGCGATGGCCCGGCCGCGGGCGGCAAGGTGACCATTACGCGCACGCTGGCGACTCCGGTTACGTTCGGTGTGACGGATGACTTTGTACTGGACTTCGATCTCGCCAACTTCACCATTACGGGCTCCAATGTGACGCCGGCCATCCGCCGCAACAACGGGAGTGGCCTGGATGACACTGCTCGTCACGAAGAGGACGACATCAAGGGTACGGTCGCTGGCCTCACGGGCACGGTGCCGAACCAGCAATTCACGCTCACGCGATTGAACGACTCGGTGACGGTGTTCATGGATGCCAATACCACGGTCTTTAACAGCAATGGCGCGAGCAACCCGGCCGTGGCCAATGGTCAAGTCGTGGAGGTCTACGGCCTCTTCAATACCGCCCGAAACGGCATCGTGGCCACCAAGGTCAAGATCGAAGATGGCAATGGCGGAGATGACAACGATGAGGCCGAGGGCGCGACCTCGGAAGTGAACGCCACGGCGGGCACCTTCCGCATCACCTACGGCACGTTCTTTGGATTCGATCCGAAGGGTTCGTTCGTGAAGATCGAAACCACGACCAACACCGTTTATCGCGCCAATAGTGGGGCGATCATTACCAAGGCCGAGTTCTTTACGGCAATTGGTGAAACTGGCCTGGCCGAAGCCGAAGGCACCTTCAACCCCACCACCAACACCCTCGTGGCCACGAAGGTGAAAGTGGAAGATGAAGGCACCGGTGGCGGTGGCGGCGGCGGTGGTGCCGGCGAGAAGGAAGCCAAGGGTGGCTATGTGGAAGGCAATGCCACGGCCGGCACGCTTCTCATCTCGGTGTTCGAGTACGAAGGGTGGTCGTTCCCGGGTGGCAATCTGTCCATCCGCACCAGCGGCTCCACGGAGTACAAGAATGCCAACAACGAGAACGTGACCAAGGCTGCGTTCTTTGCCCTGCTGAACACCAACGTGGACGTCAAGGTCCACGGGACGCTGGACGGCGCTACGACCATCAACGCGCGCGAACTTCGGATTCTCGACTAACCGAAGCGGTTGCGCTACCCATCAACTCCCTTGCCCTTGCGGGCGGGGGAGTTGTTTTGTTACTCCTGGGCGGCGATGCGGTCGAGGAGTTCGCGGCAGCGGGTTTGGATCTGGTCGCGGATGACGCGGACGGATTCCAGCCCTTGTCCGGCGGGGTCTTCAAGCTCCCAATCCTCGGTGAGGAGGAACTTGGCGGGGCAAGCTTCGGCATCCACGCCGCACCCCATCGAGATCGTGATGTCGGCGGCATCGGCCATGGGTTGGGTCAGTAGCTTGGGGGCGTGGCCTTCCATGCTGATGCCGAGTTCAGCCATAGCGGCGACGGCCATCGGGTTCAGCTCCTTGCCGCTGACGGTTCCGGCGGATTGGGCCTCGACGGGGGCGCCGGATTCGCGTGCCATGGCGTTGAGGAAGGCTTCCGCCATCTGCGAGCGGCCTGCGTTGTGCACGCATACAAAAAGGACTCGGGTCATGGTCGGAGTCTACTGGCTGTGCGGAGTGGGAAAGGTTAAGAAACGGGCCCGAAGCCCGAGTGGCGCGGCGCCCATGTGGTTGCCGATTATCAGCCTAGAACCTGCATTTTAGGTTCAAATTTGCCGTATAATAGTAGTGAGATGGCGTCGCTCGCGAAGACCAACAAGTATTTGCGGACTGAGGCAATGCGTCAAAAGGTGGCCGCAAAATCTGCTCTTGATTGCAGCGTCATTGAGGGTGCCCGTGGGCTTCGTTCGAAGTCGACCACGATTACGCGCGGTAAGACCGTTCACCCCGATCAAGCGCCTGCTGGAAGTGACTCGTAAGGAGTTTGTAGTCCTTCCGGTTGAGTGCGACGCTCATCGCTCTGTAGTATTCCCGCCTAAGCTGGGGCCCATTTCGGTCGGAAAATCCGTGGTCCGGGGGCGGAAAGCCAGCTTGAAGTGCCATGAGTTGGGTAATCCAACGCCCCACTCGGCCATTTCCTTCTCGAAAGGGATGAATGGCGATGAACTCGGCATGAGCTTCTGCAAGCATGTCCGATAGCTCTGAAGTTCCTGTTGCCCGGCACGGTGTAATTCTCCCAAGTACCTCAGTACTGAAGGTGGCCATGTTGGATGGAATGTAACCCGCATGGGAGAAACGAAACTCAGGTACCCCACCTTGCGCGGGCGCAATGACATCTACGATGCGAAATGTTCCGGCAAAGGGATAGATCTCCCCGAGCCAGTCCCTGTGCATTTCAGTGATTAGGTCAGTCGTGAAGACTGTCGTTAACTCAATTTTGTTGAAGTACGCCTTCCTGGATCTTTCTAATGCCTCGTACTCAATCCTCTGAATCGCCCTTACCGACGTGATCCCGAGGAGGTTCTTGAGCACGCGCCCCCGTGAACCGGATTGAAACTCGTCCTGCTCATTGGCACGATAGCGGCTCACCGCCCAAGTCTACTTGCCCAAGGAGGTCCATCAAGTTCTCGGGGCCGTCAATTTCTGACTTCAAATTGGACTACACTGCGGCGTGCTCTCGGCGCTTCTCACGTTTGGACTCATGACTGCCACGCCTCCTGCCACCTCGAACAATCCTATCTTCCCCGGCTGGTACGCCGACCCCGAGATCCACGTGTTCCAGGGCCGCTACTACGTCTATCCCACCTACAGCGCCCCCTACGAGAAGCAGACTTTCCTCGAAGCCTTCAGCAGCCCCGACCTGGTGCACTGGCACCGCGAGGGCCGGGTGCTGGATTTCGCCCAGATCCCTTGGAGCACCAACCGCGCCGCGTGGGCGCCCAGCGTGATTGAGCGCAACGGCACCTACTACATGTATTTCAGCGCCGGGGATGGCGCGGGCATCGGCGTGGCGACCAGCAAAGACCCCGGCGGCCCCTTTCTGGATGCGCTGGGCAAACCGCTCATCAAGGATGTAATCAACGGCGCACAGGCCATTGACGCAAACGCCTTCATTGACGACGACGGGCAAGCCTATCTCTATTACGGCGGGTGGAAGCACGCCAATGTGGTGCGCCTGAACGACGACATGACCAGCACGGAAGGCGAGTTCATCGAGATCACGCCGGAGAACTACGTGGAGGGCAGCTTCATGCTCAAAAAGAACGGCGAGTACTACTTTATGTGGTCCGAAGGCGGCTGGGGCAATGATAGCTACGGCGTGGCCTATGCGCGGGCCAAGTCACCGCTGGGGCCGTTCGTGCGGATCGGCAAGATTTTGGGTACTGACCCGGCCGTGGGCAAGGGGGCGGGGCACCATTCGGTGCTGCGCCTGCCGGGGACGGACGAGTATGTGATCTGCTATCACCGCCGCCCGCTGGAGGAGACGGACGCCAACGCCCGCCAGGTGTGCCTGGATAAGCTGGAGTTCGACGCGGACGGGAACATCCTGCCCGTGCGGCAGACGTTCACCGGCGTCCCCGCCCACCCGATTCCTTGAAAAGGCTTCAGCCCCGCCCTTAAGGGGCGGGGACGAGGCGGATGATCTTGTCGGGCTGGTTCAGCGCCACGTAGATGTTGCCGTCCGGTCCGGTGGCCACTTCACGCACGCGGCCCATGCCGTGCAACAGCTCTTCGCGCTCCACCAGCTTCGCTCCGTTCGTGCGGATGCGGTCCAGGTTGGCCCCGCTCAGCCCGCCGGCCAGAAGGTCACCGTTCCAGTTCGGGAACGCCCGCCCGCGCGCCACATCCAGGCCGCTCGCCCCGATGGAGGGCATCCAGCGCCAGGTCGGCATGGAGATGTTCTGCCCGGCGGCAGGCCACGGCGTCCATTGCGGAATCTCGTTGTAATTGATGCTGAACGCCACCACCGGCCAGCCGTAGTTGGCGCCCTTGGTGATCAGGTTCAGTTCATCGCCGCCGCGCGGGCCATGTTCGGTGGCCCACAGTTCGCCCTTCGGCGTCATCACCAGGCCCTGCGGGTTGCGGTGGCCCAGGCTCCAGATGGCGCGCAGGTACGGCTTGTCCGCTGGCACGCGGCTGTAGAACGGGTTGTCGGTGGGGATGGTGCCGTCGTCCTTCACCCGGTAGATCTTGCCGAAGGGGTTGGTCAGCTCCTGCGCCATCATGTTGCCGCCGCGCTCGCCCACCACAAAGAAGAGGTGGCCCTTGCCGTCGAACACGATGCGGCTGCCAAAGTGGACGCCCGCGCCGGTATAGAACTCCGGCCCGGATTGCCAAATCGTCTTTTGCTCGCTCCACGTGGCGGCGGTGGCCGTCACGCGCACGCGGCCGCGCACAATCTTGGTGTTGCCACCCCGGCCCGAGGCCGCCGGTTCGGTGTAAGCCAAATACACCCAGCCGTTCTCGCGGAACTGCGGATGCACCGACACTTCCATCATGCCGCCTTGGCCCAGTTCCAGGCTGGCGGGCACCCCGTTGAGGGGCATCACATTGCCGTTCTTGACGACCACCACGCCGCCCGGGCGGTTGGTCACCAGCATCTCCCCGGTGGGCAGCCAGTCAATGCCCCAGGGCGTCTTCAGGCCCTTGCCGGTGTCCACCACGGTTTCCACCTTAAAGTTGTGGCGCTGCGACTTGTAAACCCCGTTCACCGCGCGCGGCGAACCGAACTCGCGGCGCAGCGCACGGCCCTGCATTTCGCGGATCAGCACCACCAGGCCCCAAATCTGCTCGTCACTCATGGCTTCGCCGTAGCTGGGCATGGCCATGTCGGGTACGCCCTTCTTGATGGCATCAAAGTACGGCTTGTCTAGTTCCTGGGCGAACTTCTCACGGGTCAGGAAGGTCTTGGTGCCAGCGCCGCCGCCTTCACCGCTCGGGCCGTGGCAGTTCAAACAGTTCTGCTGATAAAGCTGGGTCACCGTCGCCCGGGGCTGCATAGCGCGGACTTCCTTGGGCGCGGCCTTCGTGCCGGACGTGCCGGCATTGACCGACAGCGTGAGAACCGTGACCGCTCCGGCCAAGGTGGCGAACTTCCACGCGCGAGCAGACATTGATGACTTCATGGTGAGGCGAACCTTCTCCGTATCCTACCGAAATTGGGGCCGCCCCATCACCCAGGGGGCGCGTCTTTTTCCATGGCTTCGATCAGGGCTCGTGTCCAATCCGCGTCGGGGGGCAAGGGGTTCTCGATGAAGGGTCGGATCAACCGCAACCACCGCATGCGGGCGCGGG
This sequence comes from Chthonomonas sp. UBA2785, assembly GCA_002352215.1. GTDB lineage: Bacteria > Armatimonadota > Fimbriimonadia > Fimbriimonadales > Fimbriimonadaceae > JAHBTC01. Next base: position 61,475 of record DEIB01000026.1, read on the forward strand.
TTTCCATCACGATATTGACCGTCGCCAGCGCGCCGAAGTATTCGCCCAATTCTTGGTTGACTTGAATGAGGTTGAGGCAACGCTGCTCGAACTCCGCCAGCCCTTCCAGGCAGCGATCAATCAGGGTGAGCCGGTCGGCCGGGGCCAGGCACTCCAGAAAGAAGAACCGCAAGCGCACCCAGTCCACGGTGTGGGCAATGTCAGCCTGCTCGATGCTCGGCCCCACCCACTTTTGCAAGGTGGCCGTGCCCGGTTCGGTAATCGAAATGCTGTTGTCTTCGGCCTGGTGGATGAGTCCAAACTTCACCAGCCGGTTCACCACCGAGTACGCTGTGCCCGCCCGCGACCGGTAATACGTAGATTCCGAAGCCGCCAGCTCCTTCATCACGGCGTACACCGTGCACGGCCCCCGGAGCCAGGTCAGCCCGAGGATGGTCATCTCGACGTTCGATAGTTTCCTTGGCAATGAGCCCTCTATTGTGCCCGGGAACAAGGCGACTATTACATAATGTAATACATCTATGCCTTGGATCGCCGCTGTCCTTGCCACCTCCCTCCTCTTTGCCGATGATCTGCCCCGTCGGGGTGCCCTCGGGGTTCCGCTGAGCCCGGTCACGCCGGACGTTGCCCAGAGTCTCTCTCTCCCGGCCGGCCAAGGCATCGTGGCCGGAGCCCCGGTGCCCGGACTCACCGCCGCCAATGCCGGCATCAAAACGGGCGACATCATTGTCCAGGTCAATGGCCGCCCCGCCCAGGCGCAGGGCTTCTCCGCGTGGGTGCGCACCCTCGAAACGGGCTCCCGGGTGACCTTCCGCGTGATGCGAGATGGCCAGACGGTGGAGCTGGCCGCGCCGCTCACCGAGAAGCCCCGCGACCCGGGCAACGAGAACTTCAAGGTCGAATACAGCTCGGTCAACAGCCATGGCGACCGGATGCGGACCATCATCACCCGCCCCACGGCCGCCGGCAAGCACCCGGGCGTGCTCTTCATCCAAGGCTTCTCGCCGGTCTCGTACGACTACACCCTCGCCACCGCCAAGGGCGATGTCACAACCCTCGATGGGCCGATCCTATTCACCCTCGCGAACTCGAACTTTGTGACCATGCGGGTGGAGAAGCCGGGCGTGGGCGATAGCGAAGGCGGCCCCTTCGAAACGATGGACTTCCTCACGGAGCTGGACATCTACGAGAAGGCGATGGAGCAGCTCCGCCAGCAGCCGAACGTCGACCCGGACAACATCTTCATCTTTGGGCACAGCATGGGCGGCTCGTTCGGGCCGGTCGTGGCCTCCAAGTACCCCACGCGTGGAGTCGTGGTGTACGGCTGCGCGGGCCGCACTTGGTTCGAGTACTTGATGGACACCATCCGCTACCAAGGCTTGGTGGCGGGGCAATCCTACGTGCAGGCCGACCAAGAAGCCCGGCTGGGCGCGCGCATCATGGCTCTGGCGATGATTGAGCGCAAGAGCGCCGAGGAGATCAAGGCCTCGCATCCTGATCTGGCCCAACTGGTGGACGCCTACTTCCCGGGCGGCATGTTCAACGGCAAGACGCTCGAGTTTTGGCGGCAACTGAACGACCTCAACCACGCCGAGTATTGGGTGAAGACCAACGCACCGGTGCTGGCCGTGCGGGGAGCCTCCGATTTCGTCACCTATGACATCGACCACAAGACGATTGCGGATACGGTGAACCAGGTGCGACCGGGCCAAGGCGAAAGCATGGTGCTGCCGAACTCGGACCACCTCTTCCACGCCTTTGCCACCGAGCAAGAAAGCATGGCCAACTTCCAGCGCGGACAGTTCAATAACGACTTCTCCAAGGTCATGATTGACTGGTTCCGCAAGATCATGGCGACCCCGCGCTCGTAGGCTGGCTGCCGCACTTGTGAAGCCACTTGTCTCGGCAAGTGGCTCTCTTTTTTTAAGTGGCGAGCGGGCAGGGATTCGGCTAGACTCCAGTTGATGTCTGCATTCCTCTCGTGCATGCTGGCGGCGGCGGTGCTCAGCCCAGCCCCGGCGGCACCTATCCAGCAAAGCGGATCGCAACCCGTGCCGGATGCCGTCACCAAGCACACCATCCAGTTGCCGACGGGTCCGCTCAGCTACACCGCCCACGCCTCGATGATCGGGCTCGGCCCCGAAGGGGCTCCGGATTGCCACATGTTCTATGTGGCGTACACCAAGGATGGAGCGGATTTGGGAACCCGCCCGGTGACGTTCGCTTTCAATGGCGGACCGGGAAGTTCCACCATGTGGTTACACATGGGTTCGCTCGGGCCTAAGCGTGCGCCGATGAACGACGACGGGAGCTTGCCCAAGCCGCCCTACCAAGCCGTAGACAACCAGGAAACCTGGCTGGATTTCACGGACGTCGTGCTGATTGACGCCCCGGGCACGGGCTACAGCCGCTTGGCCAATTCCGCCGCGGGCCCGCGCTACTTCGGGGTCAGCCAGGATATCCAAGCCTTCACCAACTTCATTCGGCTGTGGCTGACCAAGCACCAACGCTGGAACTCCCCGCTCTTCGTGGCGGGCGAGAGCTACGGCGGCATCCGGGGTTCGGGCCTCAGCGCCAGCCTGCTCCGTGCGGGGATTGCCATTCATGGCTTCATCAGCATCTCGGGCACTAGTAGCTACCTCACCCTGGACGGCATGCGCGGCAACGATGTCACCTACCTCGGTTTCCTGCCCTCGCTGGCGGCCACGGCTTGGTATCACAAGCGGCTCGATCGGCGCTTTACGAGCGTGGAGCAAGTGGCCAAGGAAGCAGTCGCATTTGTGGATAACGAATACGCCGCTGCGCTCCAACGAGGGGACAGCCTGACGGACGCCGAGAAGGATCGCATTGCCGGCAAGATGTCGCAGCTCTTGGGCATTAGCAAGGAGTACATCCTGGCCGCCAATCTGCGCGTCTCCGAGTTCTCCTTCTTCCGCGAGCTTCTCCGCGATCAGCGCCTGACCGTCGGACGGCTGGATAGCCGCATCACCGGCAAGGAAGAGCTGGGCGTGGGCGACCGGGGCTCAGGCGACCCGAGCGACGGGGCCATCACCCCGCCCTACACGGCCGCCATCAATGACTACTTGACCCGCGACCTGCAGATCAAGGCCCCCTATCCGTACCTGAACTACGGTTCGGTCCGCCCGTGGGAAGAGCCGGAGGGTTCCTACGCCGAAACGGCTTCGGAACTCCGCTTTGTGCTGGCCCGCAACCCGCACTTCCGGGTGCTGTACGCCTGCGGCTACTACGATCTGGCCTGCCCGTTCCACGCCACCATGTACACGCTCAACCACATGGGGTTGGATAAGGAATCCCGGTCGCGCGTCTCGTTCACCTACTATCCGGCGGGGCACATGATGTACACGGAAGTGTCGTCGCGCATCAAGTTCCACGCCGATGTGCGTGAGTTCGTGAAGGCCTGCCTGGCCAACTAATCCCGATCATTGAACCGGTTACCGCGCGGGCTACGAAGCTCGCGCGGTTTCTTTTTCGGTAAGGTGATCGCATGAGCCAACCCACTCCCGCCTACGCCGTTCACGCCCCGGATGCCCCGCTCGTCCCGTGGTCGGTGGACCGCCGCGAGCCCGGCCCGAAGGACGTGCGCATTGAGATTCTCTACTGCGGGGTGTGCCACAGCGACCTCCACTTTGCGCGGAACGAGTGGGGATTCTCCCAGTACCCGTTGGTGCCCGGCCACGAGATCGTCGGGGTCGTGGAAGCCGTGGGTAGCGAGGTCAGCAAGTATCAAGTGGGCGACCGCGTGGGCGTGGGGTGCATGGTCAACTCTTGCCGCACGTGCGCCTCTTGCCAAGAAGGGGAAGAACAGTACTGCGAGAGCGGCATGGTGGGCACCTACAACGGCACCGATCGCGACGGCACCATTACTTACGGGGGCTATTCCACGCACATCGTGACGGATGAAGACTTCGTGCTTCGCATCCCCGAGAATCTGCCGCTGGATGCCGCCGCGCCGCTGCTGTGTGCGGGCATCACCACCTACAGCCCGCTCCACCACTTTGGGGTGAAGGCCGGCATGCGCGTGGGCATCGTAGGTCTGGGTGGCCTGGGGCACATGGGGGTCAAGTTCGCCAAGGCCATGGGCGCCCACACCAGCGTGCTCAGCCACTCCCCGGGCAAAGAGGCGGATGCCCTGGCGCTGGGGGCGGATGAGTTCATTGTCACCCGCGACCCGGAGGCGCTGGGGGCTTACGCCAACTCGTTTGACTTCTTGCTGAATACGGTTTCGGCGGCCCACGACCTCAACCTGTATTTGAGCTTGCTGAAGCGCGATGGCCGTATGGTGCTGGTGGGCTTGCCCGACCCGACTCCGGTGGCGGCGTTCCCTTTGGTGATCAAGCGGCGATCGTTGAGCGGCTCATTGATTGGGGGGATCCGCGAGACACAGGAGATGCTGGATTTCTGCGCGCAGCACGACATTGTGTGCGACATCGAGCGCATTGGCATGCAGGAGATCAACGAAGCCTACGAGCGCATGCTGCGCAGCGACGTGAAGTACCGGTTTGTGATTGATCTGGCGTCGCTGAAGGCAGGATCGTAGCGGGGGACTCCCCCGCAATTCTGCGGGAAGATGTCGCGTCTTTTCCTGATCTTAACGAACGCCTGTGTATACTCATAGGCGTGTTTTCTTTGCGATTGAATTCTATGGTAGGGACGCTGGCACTGGTGCTGGTAGCGAGTCAGGCTTCGGCTCAGGCCCTCAGCTACACCTTTGATTCAGACAATGAAGGTTGGCGCCGTGCCGACTTCAATGCTTCCACGCTCGTGCTTACCGACATCGGGCCGGCCACGTGGAACTCGGGCGGCTTCATTGACGGCGACGACTTTAGTGGGTGGGCATTCCACCTCAGCCCGTTGCTCTCGGGCGGTTATGCGGGGGCGACCTCGGTCAGCTTCGATCACTCCACGCAAGGTGCCGGTGGGCTCTTCCCGTTGTTGGTGATGACGAACGGCACCGAAGCGATCTACCGTGAAGAAGCCCCAGCGGGGGGCGGTGCGTTTGTCTCCTGCAACTACAGTCTCACCGATCCGACGGGATGGAAGTACGGTAACGGGTCGGGTTTCCGCGATGCCACGCAGGCCGACATTGACAGCGTGCTGGCCGGCTTGACCCGCATTGGTGTGAGTTCTGATATCGCGAACGGGGCGGACTACACCCGACTGGACAACGTGACCGTGGTGCCGGAACCGGCCTCGATGATCGCGCTGGGTGCGGGCCTGGTGGCCATGCTCCGCCGCCGCGCCGTGGCCAAGTCGAAGTAAAGCTTCGCCTCGCAAATGATAAGCCGGAGTTGCCCTCGTTCGGGCCGCTCCGGCCTCTTTTTTCTTCCTCACCCAGCCCCGTAAACTCTTCGGGAATGTTGCGCACGCAACTAAATGTGGGGATTTCTATGTATACTTGGGGGCGTGTATTCCGTTCGAATTCTCCCTGTGCTTGGAGCTCTTTCGCTGATCCTCGCCGCCTCTCAGGCGTCGGCCCAAGCGTTCAGCTATACGTTTGACACGACCAATCAAGGCTGGCGGCGCGCTGACTTTAGCCCGACCACGATGGTTCTGACTGACCTCGGCCCGGCGACCTGGAACAGCGGTGGATTCATTGATGCCGACGACTTTAGCGGCTACGCCTTCCACGTGAGTCCCTTGCTCACGGGCAACTACGCCGGGGCGACCAGTATCAGCTTTGATCACTCGACGCAAGTCACGGGCACCCTGTTGCCGTTCTTGGTGCTGACCAATGGCAGCGAGGCGATTTACCGCGAAGAAGCCCCGACTGGCGGGGGTGCCTACGCGCACTACAACTACAGCCTGACCGACAACACCGGCTGGAAGTACGGCAATGGCGTGAACTTCCGCAACGCTACCCAGGCGGACATGGCGAACGTGCTGGCCGGACTCACGCGTATTGGAATCAGCGCGGACATTGCCTCTGGCGTTGACTACACCCGCGTGGACAACGTGACGGTGGTGCCGGAACCTGCTTCTATGGTGGCGCTTGGCCTTGGTCTGGCAGCCATGCTCCGCCGTCGTTCGCAAAAAGCAAACTAAGTCAGTAAACTGCTGGGCATGGGGGTGGCGTAAGTGGCGCACAAGGGCGCATCCCTCCACCCAGGGCGCCTGGGGGTGGGCATCGTTGGGCTGCACGAGGGCTTGACCCTGCTCAAAGCCCTCTCCCACACCGTGCCGGACGCGCTTTCCACGAGCCGCCCGGCGAGGGACGGCGAGGCCACCCGTTGCCAGTTTGCCTTCGCCGCCGCTGGCTGCGACCAGGACGAAGGAAAGTGCACGCGCGCCCGCGAAGTCGCCCCGGGCACCCCCACTACCACCAGTTTCGATGAGCTCCTGCAGCGGGAAGATGTGGCGGTCGTGGCCATCTACACCCCCGACGCCAGCCACGGCGAACTGATTGAGCGGGCCATGCGGGCGGGCAAGCATGTGATTTGCACCAAGCCTCTGGTGGTGACAGTGGCGGAAGCCGGGCGCATCAGGCGGGTGGCCGAGGAAACCGGAATGCGCCTGCAAGTGGGGCAGAGCACGCGCTTTTTCCCGCCCTTTGCGCAGCAGCGGGCGGCTTTCGAGCGTGGCGAGCTCGGCGCCCTGGACCTCATTGATACGCACTACATCCACCGGATGGATTGGTTCTACGAGAAATCGCCGTGGGCCAAGGACACCACGGACTGGATATTCCTGGGCATGAGCCACCCGCTGGACTTGCTGACCTGGTACGGGGGGCGGGCCGAAACCGTAACGGCGACGAGCACGCAAAGTGCTTTGTCCCGCTCTTTCGGCGCGGCGGGGGCGGATATCTACAGCGTGAACGTGGAGTTTGCCGATGGGCGGATCGGGCGCGCCCTGGGCCACTACGGCCTGGTGGAACTCCCGAGTGCGCGCAATGCCATAGAGTGCATGCTTTATGGCGACAAGGGCACCAGCCAGGCGCAATACCACGATATGCGCTACCGGCAGACGGGGCTAAGCGGTGAAGAGGTGCTGGTGGATCGGCTTTACGCCGGGCGCGGGCCGTACTTTAACAACGAAGTGCACGGCATGCATTACGGCGAGTTTGCGGCGTACACCGACCACTTTGCTCAGGCGATTCTCGAGGGCACGCCCAACCAACCTGACCTGACCAGCGGGCTAGAAACCTTTGCGCTGATGGAAGCCGCACGCCGCTCGGCTTTGCGTGGTCAGTCCGTGCGAGTGGATGAGGTCTGGGCGGAGATGGCGGCTAGCTAACTGGGGGGGAGGCGCCGGGATTGCAACCTAGAGATTGCGCACTAAGTAGGGAGAATTATTGAATGAGTCCTGAGCCATCGCCCGAATACAGCGATAAGGATGTGACCCGGATTCTACGCCGGGCGGCTGAGTTGCAAGAGCAAGCCGGATCCCCCGCCCGGAGCGGGCAGGGCGCATCGCGGGAAGACCTCAAGCGGATTGGGGGCGAGGTGGGCATTGACCCCGCCTTTATTGAAGCCGCTATGGCCGAGGGGCTGGATGCGGGCGTCGCCGCCGACCACCAGGGGCAGTCGCGGTGGCTGGGAGCACCCCCGCAATACGCCATCGAGCGGGTGATTCCCGGGCAGCTCACTCCCGAATCCTGGGGCACCCTGGTCGGCATGCTCAACCACCACTTTAAGCAATCCAAGGCGGGCAAGGTCTCGGGTGGATTTCACTCCTGGAAGTACAAGCATGACCTCGGGAGCGTGTATGTCTCCGCCATCCAAACGGAGGCGGGCGCACACCTGAAGCTGGAGCTGGATATTGACGGGGGCATTGTTGCAGGCATCGTGCCGACCACCATTGCGTGGTTTGCCACGACCTCGCTGCTGTTTGCCAACGACGCGCTGCGTCCGTGGCTTTCTATGTTGCTTTCTGCGGGGGCCCTGGTCGGGCTGGGTACCTCATTTCGGGCATCGGTGCGGAGTTGGTGGGTCAAGGATCGCCGACGCAACGCGGCCTTGTTCGATCAACTCGCGAGTGCAATATCCTCGTCACCGGTGAGCGCACTGGAAACGGCCACGCCGGTGCTGACAGAAGTAGGAACCGTGGACTCGACCGAGACGCTCTCCACTTCTTAGCCGGCCGCGTCGAACGCTTGCTTCAGCCAGCCCTTGAGTTCTTCGTTGACTTCATCAGTTGAGCTGAGACGCACTTTGTATTGGCACATGCCCCCGGGGGCTTGCGCGACGAGGCGCTCGGCGGATGGGGTGAGATCCTTGGCGTTGATGCCGACCTCGATCTGGGTTTTGGTGGCCGGGCCGACCATGGCGAACTGCTTCTTGCGGCGCAGACTGACGTAGCCCTTCTTGGGGGCGACTTCAAAGTCACCAAACGGTTGAATCGCGGCCATGAGGACCTCGTGAATCGGACGGAGGTCAGCCTTGGGGCCGGTATAGATCTCGTCGAGCACCGCATCCTCGCTCTTGCCGGCGGCCGCGCTGGCCCCGTCGGTCTGCTTGGCCAGATGGACGACGGTGTTGGCATCGCCGTGGCCAAGGCCGAAGGTTTCCATCAAGTGCGAGCGGAGTTCACCGTGCTTCGTCAGGCCGCTTTGCTGCAGGATCGCGCGGAATTCGTCCAGCGACTTGCCGGTCTTGGCCTGGATATTGGCCAGCTGCGTCGCTATAGCCTTGTCTACACTCGACATGCGGTCGAGGCTACCTGTGGGGCTGCCTAGCATGCCAAGGGGGTGGTGAACAGCACTTTGCCTGTAGAGGGATTACAAGGGCCAGGGCACCTCCAGAGGTATCTTTGGTGCAATGAATCAAGGAAAGCTTGCATGTCTGAGCCAATAGACGGACAAGAAGTTCTGCGTGCCGCGCGGCGGGGAGATGTGGAGTGGTTGCGCAATAGTGGTTGCGATCTCCTTGCGGAATATGGACAGTGGCATGAGCCAATTTGGCAAGCGGCCATCGAAGGGGATCAAGCCGAGGTTCTCATGCAATGCCTCAGGGAGGGACTTAGCCCAAATGGGACCCGCAAGTATCTACTCATCAATGAGGCCATTGATGAAGGCGCGGACAACTGCATTGAGTTACTTTTGCAATCAGGTGCTGACCTGTCATTGGAATCTGAAGAAGGAGGCAGCGTCCTTCTCGCCGCCTTGTGGGCAGAGAGGCTCGACCTAGCTGAGCTGGCACTTGAGCGAGGAGCCAATCCATTTGTCTGCAACCTTCGGAGACTTGCCGCCAATCGAACAGAGAAGCTGTGGCGAACCATTCGGGTTTATCAGCGGCAGTACCGGAGGGAACATGCCCCGCATCATGAGGCAATTCGACAAGTCCTGCAAGGAAACACGAGACTTTCACTAACTGCTGAGCAAGCCCAAGAAACCCTCTACTCTTACAAGAGGACAACCCTACTGCACCTGGCTGCAATCAAGAACCGTAGCGTGGCGCTCGAGTCCATGCTCGACGCCGGCGCTGATGTAAACCATAGGAACTCTTGCTATCAGAGTCGAGTTGATCGACGAGGGGACTGCAATATCCATTCTGGCGTTTATGGTGGCTGCACGCCGCTGATGCTGGCGGCGGAACACGAAGCGCAGGATGCCGTGCGGGTGTTGTTGAGGTGGGGTTCTGACTTAGAGGCTTGCGATTCGGCCGGCAACACACCCTTGCACATGGCTTGCCGTACAAAAAACCTCCGGATCGTGCAAGACCTAGTCACGGCGGGGGCCAATGTCAACGCACGCATGGCTGATGGATGCACGCCTCTCATCTTGGCCACCGCATTCTCGACCCCAGCCATGGTTGAGTTTCTCCTAGACGCAGGAGCGGACATCGAAGCCACCGACAACGAAGGCCATACCGCCTTACTGCAAGCCGCTTGGTGGGGGCGCGCCGAGACGGCCCGACTGCTTCTCGCACGCGGGGCTCAAGTCTGCGCACTGGCTAACGGCTGGTGCGTACGACCATGGCGAGATGGTGATTTTTGGGAGGCGTTAACCGACGACCGCAGGACCGCCACGATGCGCGTCTTGCTCCCTCACCTCGACTGCAATGCACCCAACCGCAAGTGCTCGCCTCTGCTCACGGCGGTGAGAAACCAACACTGGGCCGCAGTTCCTCTGATGGTGGAGGCCGGTGCTCGGCTCTATGAAGGGGAAAGTGCGGGTGTCATGAGCCGAGCCCGTGGGAAGCGACAGCCCCTGCAACAAGCGCGGGCCTTGGCGGCGCTTGCCAAGATAGGGCAACTTCCTAGCCCCGCCGACTACCAGCAAGCGGAGGAAGAAGACCTTAAGCCCGTGGTCAAGAGGATGGTTCAACTCGGATGCAATCCAAGCCACGGTCTCCACTATGCGAAAGGAATCGAAATGGTGGATCTGCTCATCAGCCTCGGTGCCGACGTGAATCAGCCTAATGAGGCGGGCGAGTTGCCGCTTCAGTCGGCCATCAGGAGCGGGAACCTCGAAGTTGTCAAGCGGCTCCGGAAGCTAGGAGCCGACCCCTTGGCCAGGGATGCGGAAGGTCACTCTGCAGTGGACGTGGCGCAGCTCGCACCGAAGGTTCTGAAGTTGATGTTTGTGGCCTTCACTCCCAATCCGGCGGCGGTCGCCACTCTGAGGCTTCGAGAATCTCTACGTGGCAAGAAGCCGCCTGAGATTTCGGACGTTGAGCGATGGATCCGGGATAGCGCCAATGTCAACCTTGTGGTGGAGCCTGGAATCACGGCCCTCACGGCGGCCCTCGGATTTCGCGCCTGGGCCGTGGCCGATGCTTTGCTTTCCGCCGGAGCCAAGGCCACTTGGGAATCCGACACCTTGACAACAGTAAGGCAGATTGTCGAGACGCGAAGCTCGCAGTGGCAGGCCGACGTGGATCTCACGACGAAGCTGATTGGCGCCACACCCAAACTGTTTAACGAGGCCCAAGGTGCCGTGCTGTTCGCGATGGATCGCCAGGTTGAAGTGAGGGCGGCTGAGCTGGTGCTAGCCGGCGAGGAAAAGTCCGCTGCGGAGTATCAAGCCAGAGAGGAAGTGTGCCAGGAACTCGTCCAGGAGATTAACCTCGAGATCAATCAAAGTTGGTGTGGTGCCTGGCGCCCCACACATAACTACCGCGACCAGATCCTCCTTGTTGAAGGTCGCAATCCGTACGCTGCCATCGCGCTCTCCCAGTTCCATGGGCACCGGATTGGATTTGTAGCGATTCGGTTCATGGCATTTCTGCGACAGTGGGAGCATCTCGACTGGAAGTTAACAGGCATCGTGGGCAGAACGCTCGAGCTCAAGCTCGAGAAGTTCCCGGAAGACATGGTGACGTGGTTCAAGGAGCTAAGGAGCATTTGCCCCGGGATGATCGGTTATCGGGACGAAGAGATTGACTTTTGGAATGAGAATGCTAGGGAGTCCGGCTTCATTTACGTGCATATAGATTGAGACTTGCGGCGCTTGTAGCGGCGAATACATAAGCACTTTAAAGAGTTCGCCCCAGAAAATGCACACTTGCGCCGTTTGGATAGATTCGAGTAGATTCCCGTACCGCTCCTGGGGAGAGGTGCAAAGTCCATGAATCCGACTGCATACGAACAAGTTGCCGCGCTCTTTGAGCAAGAACTCCGCCAGCGAGGCATTTTCTTTTCGCGTAACGAAGATGGCACCTATCATGTCGAGGCATCCCCGAGTTATCAACCCACGGTGCACCTGGGCAACCTGGCGCGCGAATGGGAAAAGGAGCCAGCGGCGGACATGGTGCACCACTTTGTCCGCGTGGTGCTAGATAGCGGCACTTACTCGGATACGAGTTGGGAAACCGCGCGGGAGGGCATTTACTTCTGCCTCTTTCCTACGGAGGACCTGAAAGACCCCAGTTGGCAAGGTTTGGGTCCGCTGCGCGACGAATTGAGCCCGGGGTTGGCGAAGCTCTACGCTTACGACCGCCGGGAGGCCGGTACGACGGTGTGGATTTCGGGTTCCGACCTGGCGCACTGGGGGGTAACTGCGGAGGAAATCCGCGCGCTCGCCATGCAGCATATGAACGAGAAAATGCGGCAAGCGGAGGTGGACTTTATTGATGTGGACACGCGGCGCATTGCCATCTTGGGGACGGAGGAAACGAACCTCAAGGCCAGCCTGATGCTGACGGAGGAGTTTGCGCGGCGGATGAAGGCCGAGTTTACGTGGCCGGTGTACACGCTGGTGCCGGCGGATGACTATATGTTTATCGTTCCTGCGGACGATGAAGACTTGTTGAATCGCGCGGCCGGGGCGGCCATGCGCGAGTACGAGCGGGTGGACCTGCCCCTGAGCCGGGAGATCTTCAAGATCAGTGACGAGGGGGTGCGGCACTTCGCCACCATTGGGGGGAGCACGGCATAGAAATTCAGTTCGCTGCCTTCTTCAATAGGGAGTACCGGTGGGACCAAACTTGAACCCTTCGTATTGGCTGCTCGCAAGGTGATCCTTGATCCACAATAGGCGGTCTATTGTTGCTTCCTTGTTGCCTGGGTAGCCAATGAGGTTCTCGCCCACATGCGTGAGGTACTTCATGATTTGCTCTCGGATTTCGCTTTCAGGCAGGTCAGCTCGTAGATACTCAAAGACTTGAGGGACATAACTGTAGTACTCGTCGCGTACAGTTGGGTCGTCGTTGATGCCAATTGGATCCCAGACGTAAAATAGCACCTCGTCTACGGCCCGCAGGAGGGCCGTTTCCAAATCACTATGGGTGGGAATCACCGGCATCCTTTCATTGTACTGGCCAGTTCAGTGACATGATCTGCGCGTGCCCCTGCTAGCGTTTTGCATGCTCCGCTAGTCTTGCCACTGAAGGTGAGCGCGCCGCACTTCCAGCAGACGATCGAGAGTCGCAGGCTTGTTGCCGGGCACTGTGATGGAATTCTCTTCCACGTCAATCAGATACTGGAGGATGTCCTCGCGGACCTCCTCCTCCGGTTTCTCGGCCCGGAGGAGCTTAAAGACATGCGGAACGTAAGCCCAATACTCCCCGCGCGGTCCTTTTGAGTCCTTAATCCCAATGGGATCCCAAATCCAGTAGAGCGCTTCATCTACGTCGCGCTCGAGCTCGCGTAGGGACCAAGGCTGCTTCGGTAAAAGCGGCATCTTTCGCTAACGATGGAACAATGCTGCTACTTTGGCGCTGGGTTCACTCGTCGCGGGAACATGCTGACGATGTCCATCTGCCGGGGGGCATCGGGTGCGGTGTTCACCCGCTCCTCCCCGCCGTTGTCCACGCCATCCGGTCCCACGCTGTACACCCGCACGGTCTCACCTTCCACCTTAAGGTGAAATGCCTTCCCCGTAAACGGATCCACGTCCGTAAAGCCCGCCTCAGCAAGACTCGCCGGGTACCGCCCCTGCGCCCCCTTGAACCTCAGCACCGCCATCAGCCCGCGCACGGCCTGCCACTGGGCATCTCTCTTCAAGAACGCCTGCCCGGCCTGCAACGTCATCGGATACGTCATTACTCGCAGGGCCGTGGTGGGGTCGTCGTCCGATTTCAGCTGGTAATCGATCTCAGCCAACCTTTTCACGAGGGTCGCATTGTCCTTCACCGTCGCTTGGTCAGCATAGACTTCGATCCAGGGCTGCAACGCCCGGGCGCGAAACGCCCGGGCCCGCAGGTCATCGGGCACGCCGCTGGGGGCAAGTTCAGCCTTCAGCTTGTTGGCTTCACTCACGGCGTTGGGATCCTCGGGATCAACTTCACCAAAATAGCTGCCCACTAAGTCCGTCGCCGGAGCTTCGGCCGCCGCTAAGGACATGATGATTTCCCCGCGCAGGGAGCGCAAAATCTCCATCGGTTGGTTGGTTTTGCGGTCCGCGATTTCATCCAGGGCGTTGAGCAACGCTACATCGCCGGGATGTCGTGACACGATAATCTCCATCGTCCGCGAGACCATCGCGTCGGTTGCAATCTGGACGAGAGCAGCTATCAGCGTCGGATCGGTGCCCGCGAACTCCGCCAGTCGAGAGGCCGCGCGCATATCCCGGATCGCACCGGCTTTGTCTCCGGAGATGGCCCGCAGCTGAGCTCGGAAAACGAAACCCTTGCTCAGGGATTTGATTTCCGAGAACGCGGGAAACTCGATTTTCCAAGGGTCCTCGCGGGTCCAATCGTGGCCAAAGTCAATAGAGGGCTTGGCGGCGGCCTTCTCGGCGAGGCTCAGGGCAGGATCTAAACTCGCAATGACCCTCTGGGCGGCCTCCATGTTCGCGGGGGTGGGCTCAGCAATCGCCAGCGCGAAGGTCTGCTCCCAGCCCTTATGAGGGCGGGCAGCTTCCGAGAATGTCTTGCCCGCTTCGCGCAGAAGGGGGGCGGCGTTGTCCTCCGGGCGCACGGGCGTCTTGGGCATCAGGTCCGCGCCGGTGAGGGGGAGGCCGAGCTGCTTGGCAGCGGCCTCGGCGGCGGGGAGCTCGGCGGCGGCCTTCTCAAACGCGGCCAGGGTGGAGTTGTTGCACCCCGCCATAAGGAGCGCGGCCAGGCCAATGACGCCGGATATGCCAAGCTTCATGCCTGTATTGTAACGCAAACTTGATGCAATCTACAAGAAGTCAATTCTCCATGCGGCTACTGCGAATCTGGCGGGGGAAAGCGCAGGCCAAATCTCTCGTCTCTTCCCGGTTCTGGGAATTTGCAATCACCTCCTTCCCTTGGTCATTCTTGAGATCCCAATCCACGCTATAAACTTTCACTGAATCTCCATCCACCACCATCCGCAGCGGCTCACCTGTGAAATAGTCCTTCTCTTCGAACCCTGCCTCCTCCAAAGTAGAGGGCCACGCTCCCTTCTTGGCCCGGTACATCATTGCGGCCATCAAGCCTCGAAAGACAATCGGCTTCGCTTCAGAACGGGCTAAAGTACGCCCCATAACCGAGTAGGGCATGATGAGCATCGCATTGAGGTCTGCCACTGAGGCTTTGTTGTCCGCATACTTTTTGGCCCACTTTTCAAAGCGCTGGTAGCGTTGCAAGCGGGTCTCGTTCTCGGCCTTCGCATCCAAAAAATCCACCCACGCGATGAGGAAGTAAGAACGATACGCTCGCTTGCGTAAATCATCGGGAACCCCTTGGGCCTCCATCGTCTTTTCGAGCAGATAGGCATCGAACATGTTCGTTTGTCCGGCCCGCTCCAATCCTGCCAGCAAGTCGGCAGAAATCTGCTTAGGGCTCCGTTCGGCCAAGAAGACACCCATCCAAATTTCCCCCCGAAGCATGTTGTCAAAGTCCAAGGGCTTCGCCGCATGCTCGGCGGCCAATTGATCAAGCTCGGCCAAGAACTTTGCGTCTTTAGGCGCAAACGTCGCGGCGGCTTCCATGCCGCGAAAGGCGTATGACTCCACCGCGATCCGCACCATGGCATCCAGGGCCATGGGCTCCGTGCTGGCCAGGCGGGCCAGCCTCAGGCACGCGCGGAAATCCCAAATCGCCCCTTCTTTATCCCCTTGCTTCGCGCGCAAAGCGCCCCGCAACCCCAAGGCCGAGCCGAATTCCTTGATGTAGGCGAGTTCGGGTGTGGTCATTGAAGCCGGATTGGCTGTGGCCCAATTGCGGCCCATATCGGCATCGGGTTTGGCGGCGGCTTTAGCGGCGAGGTCAATCGCCGGACCAAGCTTTCGCATCCACTCTTCAGCTTTGGCAAGGCTGGCCGCATCCTGGTCAATGAGCGCGTTCGTGACCGTCGTGCGCCAATTGTCATCGAGCTTGCGTGCTGCCTTGAGGGCGGCGGTGGCTTCGTCCAGCAACGGCTTGGCGTTGTTCTCGGGCTTCACCGGGGGGTTGCGGACAAGTTCGGCACCGCTGAGGGGGAGGCCAAGACGCTTGGCATCGGCTTCGGCCTGCGGGAGTTGCCCCGCGATCTTATTGAAGGAGATTTTGCGGGTGATGTCGCAGGTCAGGCTTGTGCCGATGATCACGACGACCAACCCCACCCACCAATACTTCGTGATCCTCATTGCGTTGGAGGGAGTGTGGCATGGGGTCGTAAGGCGATACTAGATCTAGTAGCTTATTTCAGGGCGGAAAGGATAGAGAGATACTATGTCGCGCCCACGGGGCAGAAACCAGCGACGTTCGGAGAGAAGCCGACCACCATCGCTCTTCTCGTCTCGGCCAACGCTGTAAACACGTACCTCCTCTCCATTCACACGGTAGCCGAGCTTGCTGAATGAAAACGGGTCGTCTGTGTTGCTCTTGAGGCCTGCGAGAGAGGTTGGATATCTACCGTGTTGGATGCGATGCTCGAGGACGGCAAGAAGTGCCCTTGTAGTCCGAACTTTGGCATCACTGCCGAAATACGTCTTGTGCGAAAGTTTCATGACTGGAGAGCTGTGTTGAAGAAGCCTAAGGGTTGGCTCATCGGCGGAATCGAGTTGACTAAGAGTGGGGCCAATCAGCGCGTTAGCCCGCAAACTGGTGTCCGCACTCGTAATGCTAGAGATGTATCGACTCCAAAAGCGAAGGGCTCTTGCGCGGTAGGCGTCTTTGCGAATTGTGGTCGGCACCAAAGGAGGCGCCAAGTATGTCGAATACTGTAGAACCTGGAGTTGACCTTCTAAGCCGCCGGAGCCATGGTGATCGTAAACTGCGCTTGCCAACTTATCCGGGGGGTAGTTGACCATCAATAATGAGTTGACAACCTCGGCTCCTAGAATCTGTTGATTTCGGGCGGGGTGCGACTCCATTTCCGCTAATAGCTCATCAAGCTGCGCAAGTAGCTTTGCATCGCGAGGGCGAAGTGTTGCGGCCTGCTCGATGGCGACGATTCCACTCATTTCCAAATTCACTTGGAGGAATGATCCAAGAGCATCTCGATCGCTACCCGCAAAGCGAGCAAGTGCCAAAGCCGCGCGGAAGTCACGAATTGCGCCTGAAACGTCACCCTTTTCCATGAGCCATAGTCCACGATTTCTCAGGGCGGAAGTGAGCCTCTTAAGTTGGGCGTGCTCAAGAAAGAGGATTTCCCACATGGGCTTGGTATCCCACGGGCGTTCAAAGTCACATTCCGGCTTTGCTGAGGCCAGGATGGCAACCTCGAGAATCGGTGCGCAATCAGCAAAGACCGAATCTAACTGCGTTCGTTTCTCAGGGGATAGACTCGCAAGCCCTCTAAAGGATAACTCGTTCAAGATCGGATGCTTTTTGGTGAGGGTCTCGATTTGCTCTCCTGCTTTGCGTATCAAGAGCGCCGCATTCTCACTTGGCATGATGGGCGTCTTCGGCCTCAAGTCCGCGCCAGTCAAAGGCAAGCCTAAGCGCCGGGCCTCTGCTTCCGCCGCCGGCAAATCAGCCGCCGCGCGCTCGAATGCCAGCCGGGTCGGGTTCCGGTAAACCGCCAGAGCAATCAGCGCCGCCAAGGCAACAAGCGCAGTTGCAATGAACCAAGCCCGCCGCCTCACCCCCTCATTGTAACCAACAAATCCACCCCTCCCGCCCCGGCGCACTGGGTAGAGTCCCCTCCATGCTCACCCCGCTGGCGCTCTCGGTCGCGGCGCTCAACCCCGCCCACAGCCTCTACTTCGAGCAACCGGCCGCGCACTTCACCGAAAGCCTGCCCCTCGGCAATGGCCGCCTGGGCGCCATGGTCTTCGGCGGGGTGGAAACCGAGCGCATCGTCCTCAACGAATCCACCATGTGGTCAGGTTCGCCGCACGATGCCGACCGCGAAAACGCCCACCAGTTTCTCGGCGCCATCCGCGAGCGGCTCCTGGCCGGAGACAACGCCGCCGCGCAAGAGATTCTGCAGCGCGAATTTGTGGTCAAGGGCGCGGGTTCCGGGCACGGCAACGGCAAGGATGTCCCGTTTGGGTGCTACCAAACCCTGGGCGACATGGTGATCGAACTCCCCCGGGGGGCCGCCACGGAATACACCCGCACGCTGGACTTGGACCGCGCCTCGGCCCGCGTGGCCTACACCCAAAACGGGGTCCGCATCGAGCGCGAAACCTTCGTCTCCGCCCCCGGCCAAGTGGTGGTCTCCCGCATCATGGCCAGCCAGCCGATTCGTATGGCCGTCTCCCTCCGCCGCCCCGAGCGCGCCACCGTGCAGGCGGCGGGGCCGGATCTGCGCATGTTCGGGGCCCTGGCCAGCGGCTTCCCCGGGCAAGACGGCGTGCGCTACGAAGCCCGCCTGCGCGCGGTGGTGGATGGCCAGGTGGTGCCGCCGCAAGATGGCCAAATCTTCATCCCGGCGGGGCGGCAGGTGCTGCTCATCTTCTCGGCGGGCACCAGCATGTTCGATCCGGATTTCGCGGCCCGCACGCAGCGGCACGTCGAAACCGGCGCCAAGCAGGGCTTTGCCGAACTCCGCCGCCGCCACGAGCGCGACCACCAAGAGTTCTACCGCCGGTGCGAACTGGTGCTGCCCACCACCGCCCTTAGCGCCCTGCCCACCCCGCAGCGCACCCGGCGCGTGGCCCTGGGCGAGGCCGACCCGGCTTACGATGCGCTGATCTTCCACTACGGGCGGTATCTCCTCATCTCCTCCTCACGGCCGGATAGCCCGCTGCCCGCCAACCTCCAGGGCATCTGGGCGGAAGAGCTGCAAACCCCCTGGAATGGCGATTTCCACATCAACATCAATCTGCAGATGAACTACTGGCTGGCGGAAACGACCGGCCTGGCCGATTGCGCCCGCCCTCTGGTGCGGTTCATCGCGGGGCTACCCCCCAACGGGGCCAAAACCGCCCGCGCCTATTACAACGCGCCGGGGTGGGTGGCCCACGTCATCACCAACCCCTGGAACTTCACCTCCCCCGGCGAGGGTGCCAGTTGGGGCTCCACCTGCACTGGCGGGGCGTGGCTGTGCGGCCACCTGTGGGAGCATTACGCCTTTAACCCCAACCCCCGCACCCTCCGCGAGATTTATCCGGTGCTGAAGGGGGCCAGCGAGTTCTTCTTGGCCATGCTGATTGAAGAGCCGCGGAACAAGTGGCTGGTGACGGCCCCCAGCAACAGCCCTGAGAACAGCTATCGGCTGAACGGCCGCAACCTGAACACCGTGATGGGCCCGACCATGGACCAGCAGATTGTGCGCGAGCTCTTTACCAACACCCGCGAGGCCGCGCGCACCCTGGGCGTGGATGCGGAGTTCCAGCAGCAACTAGAGGCCACGCTGGCCCGCCTGGCGCCCCACCAAATCGGCCCGGACGGGCGGCTGCAGGAATGGCTGGAACCCTACGAGGAGCCCGAGCCGACCCACCGCCACGTCTCGCACCTTTATGGCTTACACCCGGGCAACCAGATTTCGCCGCGCCGCACTCCGGACCTGGCCACCGCCGCCCGCAAGACGCTGGAAGGGCGTGGCGACGCCGGCACCGGCTGGTCATTGGCGTGGAAGGTGTGCTTCTGGGCGCGCCTGCGGGATGGCGAGCGGGCGTACAAGCTTCTGCGCAACTATTCGCGCCCCACCGGGGATCAGAGCTTCGATTACAGCAACGGCGGCGGGGTGTATCCCAACCTGTTTTGCGCGCACCCACCGTTCCAGATTGACGGCAATTTTGGGGTGACGGCGGGCATCGCGGAGATGCTGGTGCAGAGCCACGATGGGGAGACGCAGTTTCTGCCGGCGCTGCCCCGGGCGTGGGCGGCCGAGGGGTCGGTGCGCGGGCTGCGGGTGCGGGGTGGCCGCGAGGTCAGCTTCCGCTGGCGCGACGGGAAGATAGTGGAGTGAAGGGCTGAGCTAGGGGGTTGGCTCAGGGCCGCCGTAGCGTAACTCCGGCCCCATCCAGTCGCTCGCATCTCGCCAAGAGAGCTTACGCGCCCCAATCCAGGTGCTCCTGTCACGGTGAGGAGCGGAGGGGTGCCACGGTGCATCATCTGCCCAATAGAAGATCTCGCCCTCCAACATAAGCGTGGCAACCATGATGATTCCTGCGTAGTTCTCCGGCGGTGGCACCAGATGGAGCGTGGTGACTTCCTCAAACAGAAGCTCAATGGCTGATGGATCGCGCCACTGCCTCTGGACAAGCAAGCGAACCCTGTTATCCATATGGTGGGGAACACGCATGTGCATGTTCTCCATCACGTATGTCTCCGTCCAAACATGAGCCTCCCGGATACAGCCATCGTGAAAGTTGCCAAACCGCACGAGGAGCGCGTCCAACTCCGCCTGGGTTGTCAGAGGAATCCAGTTCACGCCTCACCCAAATCAAACGCCAGCACCAGCGGCCGGGGAAGGTCCTCCACCCCCGCCGGCAGGGCAAACACGCACGCCCCGCCTTCCTCCCGCCACGGCACCGGCGCCTCGCACCCCAGCAGCCTCAATTCCGCCCCCACCGCAGGCCGCAACGCCCGCAGCCGGTCCGCCCCCTCGTCGCACAATAGGCAAAGCACTGCCCCTCCCGCTGCGTATAGCGCACGCCCTCATCGCCGTAGGGGGCAATGGCCCGCGAACCATAAATCGCCTCTCCGTTCACCCGCATCCACGCGCCAATCTCCCGTAGCCGCTCCCGCGCCCCCTCGGGGAACTCGCCCTCCGGCGTGGGGCCAAACCCGATCAAGAAATTCCCCCCTTTCGAGACGATCTCAATCAGCATCCGCAGGATCTCGCCCACCGGCCGGAACACTTCCGGCCCCGCATACTTCCAGCTCGTGCCCATGCACAGGCAGCTTTCCCACGGCTGGTCTAGGGGCGCATCGGGGATCTGGTGTTCCGGGGTGATGAAGTCCTCATATTCGTCGCCCACCGTGCGGTTGGCCACAATCAGGCCGGGCTGCAGCTCCCGCGCCATGCCAATCATCCCGGGCATGTCAATGTCCTCGCCGCTCTCGGTCTTCACCCAGCCCGCATCCAGCCACAGCACGTCCACCGGGCCGTAGCCGGTCATCAGCTCGCGGATTTGGGCGTGCGTAAACCGCACAAATTCGTCCCACTGCGGGGTGCCGCGGGTATTGGCCTGGCGCGTCGTCACCGGGGCATCGGGCGACCAGTAGGCGGGGGAGTGCCAATCCGCCTTGGAGAAATACACCGAAATCCCTAGCCCGCGCCGCTGCATGGCCTCGCAGAACCCCTTGTATACATCCACCGGGTAGGGGCTCTCCGGGCCCGTGATCTTGTAGTCGGTTTCGTGCGTGTCCCACATGCAAAAGCCGTCGTGGTGCTTGGCGGTGAGGGAAACGTAGCGGATGCCCGCGTCGGCCACGGCTTCGGCCCAGGCTTCAGGGTCGTAGCGGTGGGGGTGGAACTCGCGGTTGAGCGCCCAGTAATCGCGCTGGAAGCGGGCGAGGTCCTTGCCCCGGCTGGTCCAGCACTCCATGTTGTCGTTGCGCGCCCAGTCGTCGCCGGGGGAGAGGGGCCAGGACTCGCAGCAATCCCACAGCGAGTAGGGGCCCCAGTGCAGCAGAAGCCCGAACTTTTGGTCTTGGAACCACTCCAGGCGCTGGCGGAGCCACGCAGGCTTGGCGTGGGTGAGCGCGGTGGAGTGCGCAATGACGTCAAGTCGGTCTTCGGCCACGCCGGGAGTTTACTGAGTGGCGGGATAGGCGCAGGCGAGGAACCCCCCTCAAGCACAAAACGGTAATCGAAGAAACAGATGGTCGCCCTCGCTTGCGTTCTCGCCGCCACCATGCCCGCCCCGGGCGCTGATCTCGTGCCCGGATTTGAGCGCATGACCTGCAATGATGCGTACGGGCGCAACATCACCTTCTATATCTCGCCCGTGACGGCGAATGAGAAGAAGCCGGTCGCCCTCATTATCCTCGGGTCGGGCGGGCAATCCATCTGGATGCGAGTGGGGGATCGCATTGCGGGAGGGCTGCAAAACCTCTTCCTCAATGTGGCCAAGGAGCAGTATCGCGTGCTCGTGGTGGAGAAGCCGGGCGTGCCGTTTGCCTTCAATCCGCCGCAGCCAGGCACGGCCATAGACTGCCCGCCGGAGTTCTTGGCCGAGCACACCCTGGAGCGGTGGTCCGCCGCCAATGCGGCCGCCCTGAAGGCCGCCTGGGCGCTCCCGGGTTCTGACCCCGCCCGCACCCTGGTCGTCGGTCACTCCGAAGGGGCCAAGGTGGCCGCAAAGGTCAGCCGCCTGGAAGAGCTCGTGACCCACGTGGCGATGCTCGCGGGGGGCGGGGCGAACCAACTCTTTGACCTCGCCACCATGGCGGAAAAGGGGATGCCGGGGGCCAGTCAATCGGTGTATGCCGAGTGGGAGAAGATCAAGCGTGACCCGGAAAGCACGACCAAGATGGCGTGGGGGCACCCGTATCGGTATTGGGGCAGCATGCTCCGCACATCCCCGCTGGAAGAAGCGCTGGGCAGCCGCGCCAAGCTGTTTGCCGCGAGCGGTAGCCGAGACATGGCCGTGCCCATCGAGTCGTTTGAGGTGCTGAGGGCTGGGCTCGCTCAAGCGGAACGCCCCGCCGAGCTCCACCGGATTGAAGGGGCCGACCACGGGTTTGAGCCGCTGGGGTTCGATGCCGTGTTTCGCATGGTCTTGAAGTGGGCGGCTGAGGCGTAACGGCACCTGGAAGGGCTCTGGCCCCGGCGGAGAGGACAAAACTGGTTGCTCTAGGTCTCGTCCTTGACAAAAAGAATAAACAACGGCTAATATAAGCGCAAGCTTATGAAAAATGGTGACATTTGGAGAGCCCTGGCCGAACCGCTTCGCCGTCAGTTGCTCGAAATCCTGCGGGCCGGGGCTCAACCGGCCGGACAGCTGGCTCTCACCACAGGCCACAGCCAGCCGCTCGTCTCCCAGCATCTGCGGGTGTTGTTGGAAGCTGGACTGGTAAGAGTCTCGCCACAAGGCCGAAGCCGACTGTACGGGCTCAATGAGGAGGGATTTCGAACAGTTGCCGAATGGCTCGCCCAATACGAGGTGTTCTGGTCCGAACGACTTGACCGACTTGCTGAGGTGGTTGAGCAGCGATGAAGGATTCCATCGTTCTTGAACGCGAGTTCAACCTCCCGCCTGAGAAGATCTGGCACGCCCTGACTGACGCCGAGACCCTGGGCCGATGGCTGATGCCGAACACATTCCGGCTCGAGGTGGGAGCGGAATTCACATTCTCGACGAAGCCGGCCCCGGGCTTTGATGGGGTCGTCCGCTGTAAGGTCCTCCAAATCAATCCCCAGCGCTCCTTGTCTTACACTTGGCAGGGCGGCGGTCTGGATACGGTTGTCGAATGGACCCTTGAACCTAAGAATTCCGGAACGTTGCTAAAACTGCGGCACCGTGGATTCCGCGGCTTCAAGGCCTCCCTCATCCGCCGTATCCTCGAAAGCGGATGGAAGTCGATGCTCTCCGGCGAAGCCTTCGAGCGACTGGCGAGGGAAGCGAAATGACCCCCGCCGAGATGCAAGCCGCCGTGATTCGCGGCCTGAAAGCCAAGACCGGCAGGGATCTCGAAGAGTGGCTTGCGTTGCTGGAAGAAGCCGCACTTTCATCTCGAAAAGAGCGAGTTACGTGGCTGAAGTCCACCCACGGGGTCGGGCACGTTACCGCGACAATTCTGGCGGATCATGCCGCTGGCGACGCTCACCTGCAGGTTGGGCCGCAAGCGCTTCTTGATCAACTCTTTGGCAAGGAAGAGGAAGCTGTCCGCACCCAGCTTGCAGAGGTACTGGCCTTTGCTCGGGGTCTATCGCAAGTAGAGATTGTGCCTTGCAAGGGCTATGTGGGGCTCAAAACTCAACGCCAGTTCGCGGCCTTGCGCCCAAAGAACGGGCGGCTTGAGATCGGCCTGGCCTTAGTAGGTGCACCCGAGGGGAAGGTTCATCCCGTGCGTGGACTGGGTGGCGGGCGAGTCACCCAAGGCATCTGGGCCGATGAGCCATGGCGGGCGGACTTTGAGCAAGCGTATCGAGAGTCGATTGGACTAAGTTAGAAAACGGCGGGAGTCAAGCTCAAGCGGCGGGAGATTCCGATAGTAGGTCCACATAAGTGTATTGCTGAAGGTTAGGATTTAATCAGAAGTGGCTCACTCTTGGAAGCTCATGGGAAAACACACAATAGCCAAACTTGCTGTCGGGTTCTCGAAAGGTGGATACTTAAAGAGACTCAGAAGTTCTGCATCTGAGGGAGTCCCATGTTTCAGCAACTGCAGCAGTTACTTCAACACCGTAACCCCCGCTTTGTATGCGAGGCGGCGGGTGACAAGCCCGATGCCGGCGAGCACATCGCGCATATCGATCATGAGGTGACTCCGGGGTTGGACGCCAACGCACTGGCCGAGCTGCGCCAGCAGGTTGGCGACCTTCCGCATCTCTTCGCGTTCTATGAACGCTATGGCAGCGTGCGCTTGTTCCGAGACTCCATCGAGGGCAAGTGGAGCGGCAAGGCGTCCGCCTATTACATCGCTCCCCCGGATGAGTGGGCCGAGCTCCGCGACGGGGCTCAAAGCTGGTTCGATGATCTCGACGAAGATGATCAGGAGACGCTTCCGGATTGGATCACTGAATACGTGGTGGTCGGCGAAATCCCCCAATCGGGCAATTACTTCCTGATGCCGCTGGTCGGCGATAATCGCGGCAAGGTCTATACCTTTGACCATGATGGCTATGTGTTCATCGAACGGGGAAGCAACTTCGAGGAGTTCGTAGACTCATTAGCCCGCGTGGATGCGGAGCACCTGGATGAAATTGGTGGCCACACGAGATACGCGGATGGCAAAACTGAGTACCAGTGGATGCCAAATCAGTACCTCCACGATTAGGAGTATCGCGCTTACTGTTGAGCGTGCGGGGCAAGGCGTGGTTTGCACCCCCCAAGCCCAAAGTAAACTCCGCGCCATGTGGGGCAAGAAGCGCACCCCTCCGCCGCCCGAATGGGTGTGCCCGCAATGCGGCGGCACGCACGTTGGCCTCCCCACCGACTACGGCTGGCGGCTGCCGGACGAGGTCTGGGCGCTCGGCGAGGAAGCCCGCCAAGCCCACCTGGACTGGGCCACCGACGTCTGCCACCACGAGGGCCGTTGGTTCCTGCGCGGCGTTCTCTATGTCCCCTTCACCTTCAGCGACGGCCGGTGGGGCTGGGGGTGCTGGGCCGAAGTCCAGGAATCCACCGTCCACGCCCTGTGGGCCCTCGAAGACCGAGACGGCTCCCATCTCCCCCCGGAACCTGGCACCCTCGCCTGCGAGATCCCTTGCTACCCGGATTCGATGGGGCTGCCGGTCCGGGTGCAGTTCGGGCCGGGCCACCTGCGCCCCTTTTTCTATTGCGCCGAAGACCAAACCCACCCGCTGGCCACCGACCAGCGCCACGGGATTGACGAGGCCAAGTACCACGCCATCGTGGACACCGTCATGCCCAAGTAAAGGCTTGCAAGCTCAAAAAGAGCCCCCCGGCTACGCGCGCTTGGTAGAAAACTTCACCCACGTCCAAGAGCGCGCCGCCACGGTGACCTCAACCTGGTCGCCCTCCATCGGCACCGCGCCACCCCCCGCATGCGCCCGATAAACTGGGCCGGAAAAGCCATAAGCCCGCATGGTGAGCGGAATCGACTCCGTGATGCCCTGGCCGGTCGGGTTGTAGACCACCAGCATCGCCTCGGGGTCCGCCCCTGGTAGCACATGCAAGATGTAGTCGAGGCCCCTTCCATCGGGTCGGCGGAGATGGATCACGTCGGCCTCCAGCAGCTCTCGGTTCGCCTTGTACCAATTCACCATCTTCACCACCACGGCCTTGGTTTCCGGCGAATCATAAAGCCGGGTGCCGCGCCAACACGCCTGCGCGCCGTAGCCCAGGGTGTTGGCAAAGTGCATCTCGTAGTCGGCTAAATGTTCTTTCAGGGGCTCAATAGTGGCCGCAGCACCGCCCCCGTGATACTGAACAAGCGGAACAAACATCCATCCCATTGAGGGGGTCTTCTTCCACGTCCCGTCAAACATGTTTTGGCGCGCATGGACGTGCTGCTGCTCCCGGGGTAGGGACCAGTTCGTTTCGCGGTAACCCATCCCCGTTTTGTTCGAACCATTGAACTGATAGTAGTCCGGAACATTTAAGAAGATGTCTCGATCTCGGCACCACTTGTAGAACTCCGTAATCTGTTGAAACTGTGACCACTGAGAATCCAGCAGCCCGGCGTGGCCCGGATGGCTGGTGGAAGCGCACTGGTCGCCCGGGTAGTTGCCATCGTGCTCCAGCAACTGGAACCCTGTGGCCTCAATGAAAAACTTGAGCTTCTCGAAGTACTCCTGGCCCCAAACAGAACCTAAGCAGGGCGAGTTCCCGAAGATCGAACCCCCCGTCTTTCCTGTTACCGGGTTGATCACATCGTGCTCGTCACTAATCCGGCGGCTGGCCAACAGGGAATAGCCACCAAAGCGGACGTTCTTTTGCGTGGCGTACTCGCGCAGGGCCTTCCAACGAGAGATGTTCGCCGGAGACGTGTCCTCCATGTTCAGGCCCGAACCGAAACTCATGATGACCATTTCGAATCCACACTCCGAAGCTTGGTCAATGGCGGTGCGGATTTCGGTGTCGTCGTTGCTCACCACATGGAGCATCAGCGGATTGTCGAGCACCCACGGGGTGACTGCGCGATAGAGCCTTCGCTGATCCAGCGAGTTCGATTCCCTGTCTGACCCACCATGAAGAATTGCAAACGAAGTCACGGAACGAACCGGCGCCTCCGTGGTGGTCGTGTGCATGCCGTTGGGCGGCCGAACTTCAACGAGGCAGGGCGTCTTTAGCAGATAGTTGACTTGGGTGGTGTAAGTGTCATCCGTCTCCCAAAAAGTGCTGGCGTTCAGGTTGCCCCCCATGGACATGTCGCTCAGCACCGTGACGTTAGGAAGGCGCATGTTCTGAGATCGCTCAACCTCGCTTTCGGCCTCCACTAGGCTCAGTCGCTCGGTGACGATTTGGTTCACCACAATGCGCTTGCTCGGCTTGGGCGTCACCGTGACATGTTTGGCAATCGCGGGGACGCCATCGTAAATCTCAAAGGTCAGAACGGCAAAGAAGTCAGGGTGTTCAAATTCAAAATTGCACGCCTTCCCGCGGGGAGACCACGGCGCGCCATTCACGCGGTGCGGAATGCGGCTTTGAGGCAGGCCATGGGTGACTTTCCTTAAAGGCAGTGACTTGGGCGAAGGCACCGCGTTGGCGATCCATGTCTCGGTCAAGAAAGCCTTGTTCGGCAGAGGCTGAACTCCCCCCAGCCAGTACTCGGTGTTGTCAACAATGAGGCGAGCCTCCGGCTCAATGGTCCGAATGAACTCTTCGCGGCTGTCCATTCGCGAGAAGGAGGTAGTGCCCACAACGTTGCTGGTGCGAATGACGCGACGGACGACTTCGTTCTGAAGCACGACTTGGTCGGCGTTTACGCTAACGGTGGAGGGCCCCAGTATGAGAGTGCCAAGCCAAAGGGCATAGGGGGCCGTGACCATGGGTCCCCAAGTCTACCAAGGGGTGCGAGCGCGGTCGCTCGCGAAAAAGTGGTGGAGATAAGGGGATTCGAACCCCTGGCCTCTGCAGTGCGATTGCAGCGCTCTCCCAGCTGAGCTATATCCCCACGCGGCCTTCAATGATACCTCGGCCCGCCCAACCCAGTTCAAGAGTCGCCTAGGCCAACCGGCGCGGTCACTCGGGTCGGCGGGCCACCGCCACCACGCTGCTCCCCCACGGCCAGCGCACGGTCCGCAGGGCGCGCCCCTCCGCCGCCATTAGCGCCACCAGTGCCCGGTTCAGGCCGCCCGGCACTGGGGGCAGGCTCGCCCGCGCCGGTCCTCGCCGAAACTTGCCCACCAGCCGCTCCGCCAGCACCAGCGGGAACAGCCAAAACACCGAATACGACACCAGCACCGGCTCCAGCCCCGCCGCCTCCAACTGCCGCCGCACCGAGCGCCGCGTGTGCCGCCGAAAATGGTGCAGCGCCACGTCGTGCGGCCCCCACAGCCACTTGTAGGCGGGCACGCTCAGCACCAGCACGCCCCCCGGTTGCAGAACCCGGGCCGCCTCGGCAAACGCCGCCGTATCGTCCTCAATGTGCTCAAAAATGTCCAGTGCCACCACCCCGGCCACGCTCGCATCGCGCACCGGCAGCTTGGCCCCATCGGCCTGGATCAAGCGGGTGAGCCCGCGCCCCTGGGCGTGCCGCAAGGCCAGGTGGGTGAAGTCCAGTCCCACCACTTCGGTTTCGCGGCTCAGTTCCTGGGCCACCGCGCCGGTGCCGCACCCCACGTCCAGCACCAGACCCCGGGGGGCGTGGCGTCGCCAGAGTTCAATGCAGAGGGTGCGCCGCGCCACAAACCACCAGTAGTGGTCCTCCAGGCGGCGCATCTTTTCGTATTCTTCGGGATTCACTGCCCCCTCGTCCGGGGGGAAATTCGCCGCGCCCGCCCCGCCAGGCGCAGCAGCATCAGTTCGCGCAGCATCCGCACGCCGTCGCGCAGCAGGTTCACCTTGCTGCCTTCCTTGTGCTGCCAGCGGATCGGCACTTCGGCGATGTTGTAGCCCAGGTCGCGGGCAATCATTAGCACCTCAAAATCGAACCCGAAGCCGTCAATTTTGCTCCGCGAGAAGATGTCGCGGGCCACATCCTGCCGGTAGAGCTTAAACCCGCACTGGGTGTCCGCAATCCCCTTGATGCCCAGGGTGCGCACGGCCAGATTAAAGGCTCGCCCCATCATCTCGCGGTACCAGGGTTGCCGCACTTCCAGTTCGCTCTCCTTTAGCGGGCGGCTGCCAATGGCAATGGGGGTGGCTTCGCCCACGAGGGGCCACAGCTTGTCCAGTTCTTCGATGGGGGTGGCCAGGTCGGCGTCGCTCATCAGCAGCCACTCGGCGTCAATTTCCAGCATGCCCCGCCGCACGGCCGCGCCTTTGCCCTGGTTCTGCTCACAGTCCAGCAGGTGCACCAGCGGTTCGCTTTCGGCCACGCATTTCACCAGCTTGGCGGTGTCGTCGGCGCTCCCGTCGTTCACCACCCAGATCTCGGTGTCGAAATCCAGGGTACGCGCGTATTCCGCGATGCGGGCAAGGGTAGGCCCGAGTCGCTCTTGCTCGTTGTAAGCGGGAATGATGATCGCGAGGTGAGGACGCGGCAAGCGGACCCGAGGATACCAGCCCGGTTAGGGATTCGCGGCCCCGGTGCCCGAAACCCCGTTCGCCACGCCGTCTGTCTGGTTGCGGGCCAGCCGCTGCAGGTGCGCCCGGAACTTGTCATCCAGCGGACTCTTCTCCTCCACGATGAAGAGGTTATTGAGCCGCCGCGAGGTGCTAATCAGGTAGCGGTCCTTAGCGTAAAGCATGGTGCTGCCCCCGCCATCCAGGGCTACGGCGTTCGTCACGCCCAGTGCGGTCATCTGTCGGCCGAGGGTGGAAAGCGTC
Organism: Chthonomonas sp. UBA2785; assembly: GCA_002352215.1. Lineage (GTDB taxonomy): Bacteria > Armatimonadota > Fimbriimonadia > Fimbriimonadales > Fimbriimonadaceae > JAHBTC01. The sequence continues at coordinate 90,723 of DEIB01000026.1, forward strand.
ACCGAACTCCGGGTCGCCATCATCACCAGTTTGCCGCCGGGGGTGGTGCCCACGGCCGTACGGGCCGCCGATCCCCAAATGCTGCGATCGCGGAATCCCTGCGTCCACGGCTTGGGGTCCACCACGCCTTCGCGCACAATGCGCACCCCGGCGCGCAGGCCGTAGCGGTAGGGGAACCAGTCTTGCCAGCCCCGCACTTCGGTGTCAAAAATGTGCACCCGGCCGTACCAGTCCACGCCAATCGCGCTACCCCGGGCGCCATCCGCCACCACATCGCCGTCAATCACCACTTCGCCCACGGGGCGGCCATTTTCCCAGGCGAAAAAGGTGCCCGTGATGGCGGCGGCGGGGGGCTCGGGGCCGAGCAGTTCGCGCACGCTCACCAGCCGTTCGTCCAGCACCACGCGCGGGGCGTAGTCGCCCTTGGTCATATCGAACACCACGACCTGGAAGGAACCAACGCTACGGATTTCGGGCGCACTAAGTCCCAATGCGGCCGCACTCGTCAGGGTGAGCAGGGCAAACCATCTTTTTACGCGTGTTTCCTTAGTCATGTTGCGGCATTTTAGCCAAGCCCGAGGCTAGAAAGGCACTCAAATGCAACAAGCGGGGCCTCTTAGGTTCAATATTGGATAATTTTGTGTAGTTTTCCCGCTTTCACAAAACGCTGGCAGAAGTCCCCTTGGACCTCGTTTTAACATTGACAGAAGGGGGTCCACTCGTTCATCCTTGGGCTTGGAGACGGATTTCCCACCTGTGACGCGCGCCGACTTTCGACCATGGATGAGACTGAGCCTCGTATACGCGGCGCTGGTCATCCTTTTTGGCGCATGGGTGCGGGCCTCGCTTTCCGGGGATGGATGCGGGGTTTCTTGGCCGAACTGCGGCGGGGCCATCCTGCCCGATACGTCGAATGTCAAGACTCTCATTGAGTTAACGCACCGGGTCACCTCTGGGTTACTTGGTCTCCTTCTGGGTGGTCTCTGGATTGCCGCCCGCCGGGCGGAGCCGAAGGGTTCGCCCATGCGCCGGGCCATTGGGTTCTCGGTGCTGGCGTGTGTCATCAGCGCGCTCATCGGGGCGGTGCTGGTGCGCCAAGGGCTGGTGGTGCACGATAAGTCGCTGGCGCGGGCGATCTTTATGCCCGTCCACCTGGTCAACAACTACTTCTTGATGGGGGCGCTGGTGCTGGCCGATTGGTACAGCCGGGGTGGTGCGCCGCTCCGCCGGCCGGACCGCGGGCCGCTCATGCTGCTCCTGGCCAGTGGCGTTTCCCAACTCGTTCTCGGCATCACCGGTGCCATCAGCGCCATGGGCAAGACGGCGTACGGGCCGGAACTCCAGGCTGCCCAGACGCTTTCCGACCGCCTGAACATGCACATCGGCGCAGCCGCCAGCCCTATCCTTAAGGGTGGCGTGGCGCACCCGCTGCTGGCGACCTCGCTCTTCGCCCTTATGCTCTGGGCGGGTAATCAACTTTCCAAGTCGCGTCCGGAACCGGGCGTGCAGCAGTGGAGCCGCTACCTTTCCATCGGGCTCACCGCCCAAATGATCTTCGGCCTGGCCAACCTCCTGATGAGCGCTCCGGCCTGGATGCAGATGGGCCACCTCTTGTTGGCCTTGGTCACCTGGGTGAGCTTCGTCAAGATGGGCGCCTACACGCTGGCCTATCCGGAATACACGCCCAGCACCGAGGATCCCTTCGCGGGCCTCACGCCGCGCGAGCGACTTTCCGCGCAGATTCGGGCTTATGTGGCCCTCACCAAGCCCCGCGTCATCTCGCTGTTGCTGTTCACCACCGTGGCGGCGATGGTGATGGCGAACCAGGGCTGGCCTCCGTTCCTCATGACGATCTGTGTGGCCCTGGGCGGCTACATGATGGCCGGTGCCGCGAACACGATCAACATGATCGTGGAGCGCGACCTTGATGTGGCGATGGAACGCACCGCCAGCCGCCCGACGGTCACGCACTACGTATCCTCCGGCAACGCCTTCTTGTTCGCCTTGGCGCTCACGGTCATCTCCTTCGGGATGATTACCGCTGTCTCCAACGTGCTGGCCGCGCTGCTGGCCTTCGCCGGGCTGCTGTTCTACGTCTTTATCTATACGCTCCTCCTGAAGCGCCGCACCTGGCAGAACATTGTCATCGGGGGCGCGGCGGGGGCCTTCCCGCCTCTGGTGGGTTGGGCGGCCGTGACGGGCGACCTCAACTGGTTCGCCTGGCTTCTCTTTGCCGTCGTGTTCCTCTGGACGCCGGTGCACTTCTGGGCGCTGGCCATCCTCATCAAGGACGACTACGCGAAGGCTGGGGTGCCGATGCTCCCTGTGGTACACGGCGAGCACGTGACGGCGGTCCAGATCGTCATTTACGCCATTCTCACGGCCGTGGTCAGTATCATTCCGCTGGCCGGCAACGGATTCAACTCCATCACCCTTGGGCTGGTGGTTCTTCTCAACGTCGGGCTCCTGGCCCAAAGCATGGGTCTGCTTCGCAGCACGACCCGGCCGAAAGCCAAGTCCCTTTTCAAGTATTCGATGGTTTATCTCGCCCTGTTCTTCCTCGTCGTAGCGGTGGATCGGGCAATCTAGGAGCAATTATTTAGAGCAGCAACTATGGCGCAAATCTTTGGACCCGCGGCAAACTCAATTGCAACTGCCAGCCTCTTCGCGCTGGCAGGCGTGCCGTTTCTTATGGTGGGCGTGAGCGAGATCACTCGATCTCCCGCGAACACGAAGGTAACGGTGCCCCTCAATCAGCCGGCCCCTTTCAGCCACAAGCACCACGCTAAGGAACTTGGGATTGACTGCCGTTTCTGCCACACCAGCGTCGAGAAGTCGGCCAGCGCAGGCATTCCGAGTACCGAGGTCTGTATGACGTGCCACAGCCAGATCTGGACGAACAGCCCGATGATTGAGCCCATCCGCTCCAGCTGGGCCACCAATACGCCGGTGGAATGGAACCTGGTCAACCGCGCGCCGGACTTTGTCTACTTCAACCACGCCATCCACATTGCCCGGGGCATCTCTTGTAACACCTGCCACGGTCAGGTGCACGAGATGGAGATCACCTGGAAGGGCCAAGCGTTCCACATGGTCTGGTGTCTGGAATGCCACCAGAACCCCGAGAAGTTTATGACCCACGTTTCGCCGGAGCTGAATCTGTCTCCGCGCGAGCAAGTCTTTGAGGTCTACCGCAAGATCTCGGCCGGCGAAGTGCTGACCGGGGCGGAAGAGAAGCTGGTGAGCGGCTTGCCCCAGCGTGTTCCCAAGGACAAGATTCACGAAGGCGTGCGCTTGGTCGAAGAGCGCAAGATCAACAAATCGCAGCTAAAGGACTGCTACATCTGTCACCGCTAATGGGCCACGAACCGAAGAACGAAGAACAACCGACCGCGCCGTCCCGCTTCTATAAGGGGCCGGCCGATCATCAAGGTGAACCTGAAGCCCGCGTATGGCAGGGGGATGAGTTCCCGCATCGCAAGTCCATTACTGAGATTGACCGACGCAATGTGCTCAAGCTGATGGGGGGCGCCATGGCCATGGCCGGCCTCGCCGGTTCGGGCTGTCGCTCGCTCATCATGCCGCAGGAAAAGATCATCGGCTACGTGCAGGCCCCCGAGAACCGCGTGTCCGGGATCAGCAAGCACTACGCCACCACCGCCTGCATTGCTGGTGAAGTGGTCGGCATGCTGGTGCGCAGCCACGAAGGCCGCCCGGTGAAGCTGGAAGGCAATCCCAAGCACCCCGCCAGCCTCGGCGGACTGAGTGCGACCCAACTTGCCAGCATCCATGGCCTCTACGATCCCGACCGCCTGGCCGGGGTGCAATACAAGGGCGACCTGGACAACTGGCCGAACTTCCTCAAGAACATCCGCGAATCGCTGAAGCAAGGCGGCGTCGCGATTCTTACGCCGAATGTGACCTCGCCGGCCTTGGCGAAGTCCATCGAAGACTTCAAGGCCAGCCACCCGAACGCCACTTGGTACCAATGGGAAGCCTGCCATCACGATCTCGTGCGTGAAGCGGGCGTCATGGCCACCGGCACCAATGCGTTGCCGGTCTACGACTTCAGCAACGCCGACGTGGTCGTCAGCATTGACTGCGACGTCTTCCATGAACTTCCCGGCAGCGTCGCCCACGCCCGGGCGATTGCCGGCAAGCGCAACCCGGATAGCGGCACGATGAGCCGCCTTTACGCCTTTGAAAGCGCGCCGACGACCTTCGGGGCGTTGGCTGACCACCGCTCACCCGTACGCGCTTCGCAGATGGGTGCGCTGGTGCGCGCCATTGGCGCCAAGCTGGGCGTGCCGGGCGCTACGGCCCCCGGGGCCGCTGGGGTGGATGCCCAACTGGTGGACGCCATGGTGCGTGACCTCCAAGCCAACCGAGGCCGCAGCCTGATCGTGGCCGGTGGGCACTTGCCGTCGGCAGTCCAAGCGGCGGTTTATGCGCTCAACGAAGCTCTGGGCAACCTGGGTACGGCTCTCCGCCTCCGCCCGGTGCCGGAATGGTCCACGCACAACGGCGAAAGCATCCGGGGCCTGGCCGAGGCGATCAAGGCGAACAAGGTTCACACCTTGCTTATTCTGGGTTCCAACCCGGTTTACGATGCCCCGGCCGATCTGGACTTTGGCAGCCTCATCGGTACGGTGCCGGTGACGGCGCAACTCAGCCTCTACGATGACGAAACCGGTGAGAAGTGCCAGTGGCAACTGCCGGAATCGCATTACCTGGAAGCCTGGGGCGACCACGTAGCCTTCGATGGCACGATGGGCATCCAGCAGCCGCTCATCAAGCCGCTCTACGAAACCCGCTCCGCGCTCCAATTGATGGAGGCGCTAAACAACCGCACCCAAGACGACCTGGAAACGATTTCGAAGTTCCACCAGTTGGACCCGAACAGCGAAACCTGGCGGTCGGTCCTGGCCAGTGGGGTCATGGTTTCCGTTGAAACCAAGGAAGCTCCGGCGGCACTCAAGCCGAATTTGATGGCGGCCATCCCTGAGCCGACGACGAAGGGTATCGAGCTTCGGTTCGCCCCGGACTCGGCCATTCATGACGGCGCCTTCGCCAACAACGCTTGGCTGCAGGAATTGCCCCGCCCCCTGACGAATCTCACCTGGGATAACGCGGTGGAAATGGGCCACAAGCTGGCCTCGCAACTGGGAGTGGCTGGTCCGTACAAGCACCTCGGTCTGATCCCTGGTGCTGGCCCCGCTCCAATGGTGAAGCTGACGGTGGGTGGTAAGTCCATCGAGATGCCGGTCTACGTGAACCTCGGCATGGCCGACGACACGGTGGTGGTCCGCATGGGCTACGGCCGCACTCGCGTGGGCAAGGTCGGCAACAAGGGCGACGACCACTGGCACGGCGGCGGCTTCAACGTCTACCCGCTTCGCTCCAGCCAAACCCCGTGGATTGTGGGTGATGTGGTGCTGGAGAAGACGAACGGTGGCTACGAACTCGCCAACACGCAGTTCCACAACACGCTCGAAGTCGAAGAAATCGACCGAGATCGCGACGTGATCCGCCACGCCAATCTGGCCGACTTCAAGGCCAACCCGATGATCTTTGCCAGCAAGGGTCACGGCGGCGGCCATGAAAAGGAGCACGGCGAAGATAGCCTGCACAATGGCGTGGAAGGACAAGGTGGCCACACCGATGCCCACTCGGAAGGCGCAGCCGAAGTCAACACCGGCGGCACCGATGCGGGCGGCGACGGCAAGGACCTGAACCTCTACGACGGCTCCGACTACAAGGACCTGTACGCCCAAAACATGCAATGGGCGATGACGGTGGACCTCAACCTCTGCACCGGCTGCAACGCCTGTGTGGTGGCGTGCCAAAGCGAAAACAACATCCCCACGGTAGGCAAGCGCGAAGTGATGCGCGGCCGTGAAATGCACTGGATCCGCATTGACCGGTACTACAAGGGGAACGGCAATAGCCTGAACTACGACAACCCGCCGATCTACTTCCAGCCTCTCGCCTGCGTGCAGTGCGAGCAAGCCCCGTGCGAACCGGTCTGCCCGGTGGCGGCCACGGTGCACAGCAGCGAAGGCCTGAACCAGATGGTCTACAACCGCTGCGTGGGTACCCGCTACTGCAGCAACAACTGCCCCTACAAGGTGCGGCGGTTCAACTTCTTGCACTTCACCAAGCCCGTGCACGACCTGCCGGTGCTGAAGCTGCTCCAGAACCCCGACGTCACGGTCCGTACCCGCGGTGTGATGGAAAAGTGCACCTACTGCGTCCAGCGCATCAACGAAAAGCGCATCAACGCGAAGGTCGAGGGCAAGGAAGTCAAGGACGGCGAGATCGTGACGGCGTGCCAGCAAGCATGCCCCGCGCAGGCCATCGTCTTCGGCAACATGAGCGACAAGAACTCGGCGGTGAGCAAATCTCGCGCCAGCAAGCGCAACTACATCCTGCTGGAGGTCACGAACACGCGGCCCCGCACGACGTATCTCGGACGCGTCCACAACCCGAACCCTGAGGTGAAGGCCTAATGGCATACGAACCATCCATTGATAAGAGCCTGCTGGAAGGCGAGCATACAGAGGCGTCCATTGACGCCGCGATCGCCGATATCGTCCTCGATCCGAAGACGCATACTCAGCCGGCCATCAATCACCTCAAGCTCGGCAAGCTGAACGTCAAGATTCCGGCCCCCGAAGGCTACAACAGCCCCTGGTTCCTCTTTATGGGGATTGGGTTCTTGTTCGTCAACATCCTGCTGGTCTCCATTGCCGTTCTCGTTTTCACGGGGATCGGGATTTGGGGGAACAACCAGCCGGTCGGTTGGGGCTTCGACATCATCAACTTCGTTTGGTGGATCGGGATCGGCCACGCCGGCACCCTCATTTCCGCCATTCTTCTGTTGCTCCGCCAAAAGTGGCGCAACTCGATCAACCGCTTCGCGGAAGCGATGACGATTTTCGCCGTTATGTGCGCGGGCATCTATCCGCTCCTGCACACCGGCCGACCCTGGGCCGCGTACTGGCTGTTCCCCTACCCGAACGTACTTGGGATGTGGCCGAACTTCCGCTCGCCGCTGGTGTGGGACGTCTTCGCCGTCAGCACGTACATGACTGTTTCGATCCTCTTCTGGTTCGTCGGTCTTATCCCTGACTTCGCGACGCTCCGCGACCGCGCCAAGGGCAAGATTGCCCGGGTGGCGTTCGGGGTGGCTTCGATGGGTTGGAAGGGTTCCGCGAAGGACTGGGTGCGCTACGAGCACGCCTCGCTGATCCTCGCCGGGATTTCCACTCCGCTCGTGCTTTCGGTGCACACCATCGTGTCGTTCGACTTTGCCATGGGGATCGTCCCCGGCTGGAACGTCACCATCTTCCCGCCGTACTTCGTCGCGGGCGCCGTGTTTGCCGGGTTTGCCATGGTCATCACCCTGATGGTGCCCATCCGCAAGTGGTACAAGCTCGAAGCCTTTGTCACGATGAAGCACTTCGACTGGATGGCCAAAGTTATGCTGGCCACCGGGCTCATCGTCGTCTACGGCTACGCGATGGAAATCTTCTACGCCATCTACAGTGGCGTACCCTGGGAACTCAGTCTCTTCCACAACCGCTGGGAGATTCTCCAGGCTCCGTATTCGTGGGCGTTCTGGCTCCTCATCTTGTTCAACGGCATCATCCCGCAAATCCTCTGGATTCCCAAGATGCGCCAAAACCTGACGGTGCTTATGCTGGTATCGGCCAGCGTCAGCATTGGCATGTGGTTCGAGCGGTACGTGATCATCCCGATCTCGCTGACTCGCGACTACCTGCCCAGTAGCTACGGCTACTACACGCCGACGGGTTGGGACTTTGCCATGTTCTTTGGCAGCATGGGGCTCTTTGTCTTCCTGCTTCTCCTGTTCATCCGGTTCCTGCCCATGATCAACATCTTCGAAATTAAGGAGCTGAAGCATCAGCTGGACCACGAGGCGCACGCCGAGAACGGTCACGGACACGGCGCGGACACGGAGGCCGCCCCGGCGCACTAAGCGCCCCGGAGATAAACCATGAGTCACGGTCGAGATACCGCCCCGAAGCCTTACGGCACCGTCGCGGGCTTTGCCACGGCGGATGAACTGCTGGCCGCCACCCAGGCGGTGGTGAACGCGGGCTATAAGAAGCTGGACGCCTATTCGCCGGTACCGGTGCACGGGCTGGCGGACGTCATGAACTTTAAAGACTTCCGCCTGCACTACGGAGCCCTCGCCGGGGGCCTGACGGGTGCAACGGTGGGTATGAGCTTGCAAGCCATTACCGGAGGTGCGCTGACGCGCATCGGGATTGAACTCCCGCCGATGTGGCAGTACGCGCACAACACGGGGGGCAAGCCGCTGTTCAGCTGGCCCATGTTCATCCCGGTTATGTTCGAGTGCACCATCCTTCTCACGGCCTTCGCCGTGGTAGGCGGGCTGTTCGCGCTATGCGGACTGCCGAAGCCGCACCACCCGATCTTTAACGCGGAAGCGTTCCACCGGGCCTCGCAGGATCGCTACTTCCTGTGCGTCGAAGCCACCGACCCGCGCTACGCGCCGGACCAAGTGGCCAGCCTAATGCACGAGATGGGCGCCGAAAGCGTGGAGCACGTGATGACCTCGGAGGGCTACTAATGAAGAAATCTCTTTGGGCACTCGCTCTGCTTAGCCTGCTGGCCGGCGGCTGCCACCGCGATATGTGGCTGCAACCCAAGGCCAAGGTGAACCGCGAGAGTGACTTCTTTGCGGATGGCCTCAGCTCGCGGCCGAACGTGCCCGGAACCGTGGCTACCGAAGATGTCGGTCTTACGCGGCCGGTCCGCACGGGATACGACAGCAACGGCAAGCTCGTTCGCGAGATTCCGATGGCCGTCACCAAGGAACTGATCGCCCGAGGCAAAGAGCGATACCAAATCTTCTGTACGCACTGCCATGGCGCGGTGGGCGACGGGGAAGGCATGATCGCCCAACGCGGTCTCACCTTGGCCCAGCCGGTGGCGAGCTACCACACGGATCGTCTGCGCGAACTGCCGGACGGCCACATCTTCGACGTCATTACCAACGGCTTCGGGACGATGTATCCGTTCTCCGACCGTTTGCCGGATCCGAATGACCGCTGGGCCATCGTAGCGTACATCCGCACGCTGCAGTACAGCCAGTTTGCACCGGCCAGTTCACTCCCGGCCGACATGCGCGCCAAGGTGGACAACCCGCCGCCGCTCCCCTCGCAGCAAAAGCCGGAGGGCAAGCACGGCAAGGGCGAGGACCATAGCGCAGGAGGCGCCCACTAATGAGCGAAACCGAAACGACCATGCATGAATCCGCGCCGAAGAATACGATCGGTACCAACTACTCCATCCTTGGGGTGCTGTTGCTGGTGGTGGGTGGCGGCCTCTTCGCGGCCACCGGCATGAGCGCGGGCATGGAGAACATGCTCCGCAGCTACATCTACGGTTACATGTTCTGGTGCGGCCTCACCATCGGCTGCTTTGGCCTTCAGTTGCTCCACCACACCATTCGGGCGCGTTGGAGCCGCCCCGTGCTTCGCATTTGGGAATCGGCTTGCTCGCCGCTCATGCTCGGCATCCAGGCCGTCGCGTTCTTGCCGATTGCCATGAACCTGCCGCTCATCTACAAGTGGATGAAGCCGGAAGTGGTGGCCGCCGACAAGATTCTCCAGAACAAGGCGTTCTATCTCAACCCCACGGTGTTCTACATCACCACGTTCGGGTTCTTCGCGTTCATGATCTTCTGGAGCTATCAGCTTCAGGCGCTCCAACGCAAGGAAGACGCCACCGGGGACAAGAGCTACGCCGACAAGCGAGCCGTGTGGGCACCGCCAGGATTGCTCTTCTTCGTTCTGCTGCTCAACTTCTTCTACACCAGCGTTCTTATGAGCCTGGATGCGCACTGGTTCAGCACCATCTATGGGGTGTGGCTGATGGTGGGCTTCGCACTGGCCGGTCTCGCCTTCACGGGCATGACCGTGGGCACGCAACACAAGCGCGCGCCGTTCGTGGGCATCATCAACGAGAAGTTCACCTACGACATCGGGATTCTCACGTTGGCGTTTACGCTTCTGTGGGCGTACTTCACGTTCAGCCAGTTCCTCATCACCTGGAGCGGGAACTTGCCCGAGTTCACGGTCTGGTTTGTGGATCGCTCGGTCCAGCCGTACAGCACCCTGGCCGGCATGGGCATGTTCGCGCAGTTCCTCATTCCGTTCATCGTGTTGCTCCAGCCGGCCTCGCGCCGCAACCCGGCGGTCTTTGCCGCCCTGGGGGGCTGGGTGTTCTCGGTGCGGATGTTCGACTTCTACTACGTTGTCGTGCCGAGCCTGAAGCTGGCCTCGCCGAATGCGCTCACTCTCATCGGGGGGTTGTTCGCTATGGGCGGCCTCTGGCTCCTCGTCTTTGCCCTGCAATACAAGTCCCGACCGGAACTTGTGAATGGCTCCGACTACCAACTGGCGGCAAACCATGGCTAATCATCACGATCACGACGAACACTCCCAGGATCTCAACCTCCTGGAGGAGATGAACTACGAAACCCGCGACTTCGACGTGGACCAAGCGCCCAAGGGCACCGTTTGGTTCTTCGCCGTCACCACCGGGTTCTTCATCCTGGCGTTCATTTCGTTGATTTTCATGGGTCCGGACTTCATCCCGTGGTTCCGTGACGGCAAGTTCCAAACGGTGAACCAACCGGATGTCCGCCGCCGCATGCCTGAAGCCCCGGCTCCGCTGCTGCAAAGCAACATCACCGCGAAGAAGGACACGGTTGACCTCCGCAAGAAGGAAGCCGACAAGCTGGCCACCTACGGTTGGGCGAACAAGGAGAAGACCGCCGCCAAGATTCCGGTGGAGGAAGCCATGAACATGGTCGCCTCTCAAGGGAAATTGCCGCGCTGGGCTCCGGCTGCCCCGGCCTCGACCACTCCGGCTGAGAACCGCACCCCCGCCACCCGCTAAAGAGAACCTCCATGCGCACTTTCGTTACCGCCATCCTGCTCCTGGTCACCGCGCTCAGCGCGGCCCAGTTCTATGGATATAAGGATCAACCGGTTCCGGGGCAATCCCGCGTGCCGACCGAAGCGGCGGGCGATATGCGCATTGAGCAAAAGCTGGGGGCGATGGTGCCGAAGGATGTTCGCCTGATCAACGAAGAGGGTCGCACCGTGCGGGTCGAAGAGTTGCTCGGCAAGAAGCCGACGATTCTCGCCTTTGTCTTCTACGATTGCACCAGCGTCTGCCTCGACGTCCTCTTCAACCTCACCAAGGAGCTGAAGGGGCTGAAAACGCAGGAAGTTGGCCGCGAATACCGCGTGGTGGTCGTGAGCATTAAGCCCACGGAGACCCCTGCGCATGCGCGCTCCGCCAAGATGCGCACCCTGGAGAACTATCCGAAGGAGCGACGCACGAAAATCACGGAGGAAGGATTCCAGTTCCTCGTGGGCGAAGAGAAGGAAGTCCGCCGCTTGGCCGATGCCGTCGGATTCAAGTACACCTACGACGCCAAGAGCAACAACGTGGTCCATCCGGCCGGAATCATGGTTTTGAGCCCCGCGGGCAACGTCTCTCGCTATTTCGTCACGACCGAGTACAGCGCCTTCATGATTCGTGAAGCGCTGGCCACCGCCAACGAAGGCAAGATGGGCCCGCGCGATGAGCGCCCCTTCTACCTCGCTTGCATTGATATCGACCCGCTCACCGGAGCACGGTCCCTCAACATCATGAATACGCTGAAGGTGTTTGGACTCCTTACAGTCCTCTGCCTGGCGCTGTTCATCACGACTTCACTGATTAAGGAGCGCCGCGCCCTCAAGCACGGAACCGAGTAACACACGATGAACTTCCCCATCATGCCACCGCAAGCCAGCGAGTTTGCACCGAAATACGACGCAATCTTCTGGGCGACATCAGGTCTCACCGTGATCTTCACGGCTATGGTCGCGATCCTGATCGTCATCCTCGCGGGCAAGTACAAGCGGGGCTCAAAAGCTGACCGTAGCAATCCTTCTAGCCACAATACGACTCTCGAAATGCTCCTGATGGGCGTCCCGACGGTGCTGGGAATGATCATTTTTGTCTGGTCGGCGGTGCTGTTCATCGAAGCTCGGACGATGCCCAAGAACGCTCAAGAAATCTTTGTCATCGGTAAGCGCTGGATGTGGCATGCCCAGCACATGAACGGAGTGCGCGAGAACAACGAAATTACAGTTCCGCTCGGCAAGCCGGTCAAGCTCACCATGATTAGCCAAGACGTGGTGCACGCCATGTACCTGCCCGATTTCCGCGCACAGTATCACGTGGTGCCGGGTCGCTACACGCAGCTCCACTTCACCGCCACCAAGCCGGGCACCTACAAGATGTTCTGCAACATCCACTGCGGCACCCAGCACTCCGAAATGGTCGGTTACGTCCACGTGCTGCCCCAAGCCGAATTCGACGCCTGGATGGCCAATGGCGGCAACCGCTACCTCAAGACGAACCTGACCATGGCCGAAGCCGGCAAGCAGATTTGGGATGACAAGGGTTGCGGCAACTGCCACCAAACTCTGGATAACGAACGCGCCCCGAGCGTGGTCGGCATCTACGGCTCCACCCGCAAGCTGACGGACGGCACCACGGTGGAAGCCAACGAGGACTACCTCCGCGAAAGCATTCTTCGCCCTTGGAACAAACTCACGACCGGCTATGAGCGCACCATGCAGGCCTACGAAGGCGTGCTGAGCGAAGAGCAAGTGCTCAACCTCATTGCCTATATGAAGAGCCTGGGCCAAGGCGGCACCAGCCCTGACAAGGGCATTTACCAACAACCGGTCAAGACCGGACGAGATTTTCCGGTGGGACGCAAGGACCCGGTGGACATCGCCAATGAGCGAGCGTCCGGCGGAGCTTCGCAGGCTCACGATCTGAGGAACAACCCATGAGCAGTACTGTGATTGAACAAGCGGTGGAGAGAGAAGAGCCCGCCGCACCCCAAAAGAACTATCTGAACGCAGACCACACGATCAAATCGTGGTTGCTCACCGGCGACCACAAGCGGATCGCGGTGCTGTATCTCATCAGCGTCACGTTCTTCTTCTTCTTGGGTGGCATCGCCGCCGCGTTCATTCGCGCCGAACTGACCTCACCGATGGGGACGCTGCTCAACAGCGAAACCTACAACAAGATGTTCAGCGCCCACGGGATCATCATGATCTTCTTCTTCCTCATCGCGGCCATCCCGGCGGTGTTGGGGAACTTCCTGATTCCCTTGATGATCGGGGCCAGAGACCTCGCGTTCCCTAGGCTCAACTTGGCCTCGTGGTACGTCTTCATGCTGGGCGGCCTGCTCTTCATCATCGCCCTCATCTTGGGCGGCGTGGATGCGGGTTGGACGTTCTACACCCCGCTGAGCTCCCTCTACTCGCAGACCCAAATCACGCTTGCGCTCGTCGGCTTGTTCCTCGCCGGCTTCAGCTCGATCATGACGGGGGTCAACTTTATTGCTACCATCCACAAGATGCGTGCACCGGGCATGACCTGGTTCCGGATGCCGCTCTACGTGTGGTCGCACTATGCCACCAGCATCATCGCGATTCTCGGCACGCCGGTCGTCGCCATCACGCTGCTCTTGGTGGCGTTGGAGCGCGGCCTGCGGATCGGTATCTTTAGCCCCGAACTCGGCGGTGACCCGGTGCTGTTCCAGCACATGTTCTGGTTCTATAGCCACCCGGCCGTGTACATCATGTTGCTGCCTGGCATGGGCGTCATCAGCGAGATCATGTCGTGCTTTAGCCGGCGCCCGGTCTTCGGTTACAAGTTCGTGGCGTTTAGCTCCATGGCCATTGCCGGTCTCGGCTTCTTGGTGTGGGGCCACCACATGTATGTCAGCTCGCAGAGCGTGTTCCAAGGCATCATCTTCTCGCTCATCTCGTTCTTGGTTGCGGTGCCGTCCGCCATCAAGGTCTTTAACTGGAGCTTGACGATGTGGAAGGGCTCGGTGGTCTTCTCGACCCCGATGATCTACGCCCTGGGCTTCCTCGGCCTGTTCACCATTGGCGGTCTCACGGGTCTCTACCTCTCGGCCATCGGCACCGACATCCACCTTACGGGTACGTACTTCATCGTCGCGCACTTCCACTACGTCATGGTGGGCGGGACGGTTATGGCGTTCCTGGGCGGGCTGCACTTCTGGTGGCCCAAGATGTTTGGCCGCATGTACTCCGAATTCTGGGGTCGCATCAGCGCCATCGTGGTGTTCGTTGGGTTTAACTTCACGTTCTTCCCGCAGTTCATCCTTGGTTATCTGGGTATGCCGCGCCGCTACCACTACTACTACATCGCGCCGGAGTGGCAGGTGTACAACGTGCTCTCCACGGCCGGTTCCACCGTGCTGGGGATTGGCTTCTTGATGCCGGTGTTCTATCTGCTCAAGTCGCTCAAGAGCGGCCCGATCGCCGGTCCGAATCCGTGGGGCGCCACTGGCCTGGAATGGGAAGCCGCGGCTTCACCGCCAGTAACTCTCAACTTTGACGGCATCCCCAAGGTTGTCGGTCCGGTCTACAACTACGATGCGATTGAAGACTCTGAGAGCTTCCGCCGCGAACAAATGGAAAAGGTGACGAAGTAAATGGCAGCACACGCACACGACGGGCACCTGCGCTCTCCGGACATGCCGGAGGTGTATCCCCAGTTCGAGGATATCGATCAGCAGCAGGAAACCTACATCGTTGGGATGTGGGCGTTCCTGGTCAACGAAGTCATGTTCTTCGGGCCGCTGTTCTTCATTTACGGGCTGTACGCCTGGAAGCACAACGCGGTCTTCTATGTGACTTCGCACCACCTCGATTACAAGATCGGGGCGCTCAACACCACGATCCTGCTCATCAGTAGTTGGATGGTGGCCATGGCCGTGCACTACCATCAAAAGAACCAACTCAAGAAGGTGTGCAACATGCTGTGGGGGGCCGCGGTCTGCGGAACGGCATTCCTCGCCATCAAGCTCATCTTTGAGTGGGCGCCCAAGTTCGATCACGGGCTCTTCCCGACGCCTGGCTTCCAGTCGCGGTACCTCGCTTATTACGGCGCGGATACCAACCCGGATGTCGCCCGCCTGTTCTTTAGCATGTACTTCGCCATCACGGGCCTGCACGCGCTGCACGTCCTCATTGGCGTTCTCATCTTCGTTTGGCTCATCCGGCTCATCAAGAAGCGCCCGGATGTCATCACCGACTACGTCCCGACCGAAATGGTGGGGCTGTACTGGCACTTTGTGGACTTGGTGTGGATTTTCCTCTTCCCCTTGTTCTATCTGATGCCCAAGTAAAGGAGCGTACTGAATCATGTCTGAACACGAAGCAGCAACTCACGGCCACGCGGATCATGGCCATGCCGACCACGGTCACGGTGACCATGGCCACCACGTCATCCCACAGGCCAAGCTCCTGCAAACCTTCTTCATTCTCATGGCGCTGATGATCGCCACCGTCGTTGCGGCCCGATTGCCGTACGAAGGCGGCATCAAGGGCATCCCGTCGGCCATTGCTTGGCTGGTGCTCCTCGGCATCGCTTTCTGGAAGGCGGGCCTCGTCGTCCAGATCTTTATGGGCGTCAAGTACAGCACCAAACTCACCAAGCTTTACGCCTACGGTGGCTTTGTGTGGGTGACGTTGCTTGGGGTGACCCTCTTCGACTACGCCACGCGGCAGCTGGAACCGGTACAGGGCTGGGAGCCCGTCGCCGAATCCGCCCTCCCGCGCTGAGCTAGCGCGGCGAAAGCTGTTCGATCGCCCAGGCTTCCATCGCCTGGGCGATTTCTTGTTCATCACCCTCGGGGATCGTGATGGGCTCGCTCCATTTCACCGTCACCGGGCCTTTCCCTTTCTGAAACTTCTCAATCCCTGGCGGCACCACGTACTGTGTGCCGTCCACCCGTGCGGCAATTACTCGCGCCCCGGTCTTGCGGGCGAGCATAAACCACCCCGGCTGCAGGGGCAACAGTTGACCATCTTCGCTGAGATTGCCTTCCGGGAAGAGGCAAACGCACTCACCCGCCTTCAGCAACATGAGCGCGTGGGCAAGAGCGCGACGGTCGCTGGCCCCCCGCTTCACGGGGAAGGCGCGCCACCACTTCACAAACTGCGTGATGCGATCGCCGCGTTCAAAGAGCTCGATCCCCGCCATAAAGTGAATGAGCCGCGGGCTCGCCAGTTGCACAGCCGGCGGGTCGAGATAGCTCAGGTGGTTGGCAATGATGAGGAGGGCGCCTTCGCGCGGCACTCGCTGGCGGCCGGACGTACGAAGTGGCCCCAGGAACAAGAGCAGTAGCTTCAGCGCCGCCCGGATGAACGGGAAGGCCAATCGCACGCTCAGCGGGTGGGCCAGGGATTCCTTGCTCATGCGGCCTCCACAGCGGGTTCCCCGGATTCTAGCCGTCTCGCCCGCAACAACGTAAGTACGGTGGGCAGCACCAGCCCCCCAGCGGCGGTGAGAGCCGCCCGCACTCCGGCCACGGCCGCGATGGTCGCCGAGATGGGGCCACCGAGAATCTCGCCGAATCCGTGGGCTTGGCTCTGGAACGAGAGAATCGTCGCCCGGACCTCGCTGGTGGCGTGCTGGTTGGTCCAGCTCTGAATGAGCGGCGTATCAATCCGGCGCAGCACCCGGCCCATCATCAAACCCACCACACCGATGGCAAAGTTCGGCGCCAGCGCAAAGAGCAACACCGAAGCCATCACTCCCATGTGCATCCAGGTCAAGACTCGCACAGTTCGTCGAGTGTCGTACACCACCCGCGCCCGGCGTATATAAACCGTTGCCCAGGCCGCTACCAGGGTGGGGATGCTGGCCAAAATCGCCATCCACACCACCGGCGGCAAGGTCACCGGGAAGCCCAGATTGTCATTGAGGTGGTTGGCAAACAGCCGGTCAAAGCCCTCACTGGCAATGCCGGTGAAGAACACCATCAGCATGATGGCCCCCAGGGCCGCCGAGCCCCGGGCAATGCGGAATCCGTTGCGCCCAGTGTCGACAAACTGCTTCCACGAGGCGCGCTCCCTCTCCGAAGCCCGGTGAAAGCCGCGCTCGGGCAGCAACAACATTGCCGCCCCCGCTAGCACCAAGAAGCAAACCCCCGAGGCGATGATCGGGGTCTGCAAGCCTTGTAGCCCAAACCCGGCACTCATCCAGATGCCAACAAACATCCCCAGCAGCCGGGCGGTGTTGCCCTGGGCAAAAACATCTCCAGCGTGCCGTTCCGGCGTCGGGCTATGGGGGATTTCATCGGCAATCCAGGCTTCCCGCGCCCCGCTGATAAAGGTCTCTCCTAGCCCCCACAGCACGGAACAGGCCACCACCACCCCAAACACTGGGAATAGTCCCTGGATCAGGAATCCCAACCCCAGGATAAGGAGCCCAATAACAAAGGAAAGTCGGCGCGAAACGGTGTCGGCCACCATGCCCGTCGGTACCTCGCACAGCGTGATGGTGATCTCACTCACCGTCCCCATCAGCACCAAGTGGGCTGGTTGCAACCCTGCCACGTTCTCTTGGAACAGCAAATACTGCGTCCAGGCCGTACTGTGGGCCATGCCCATCAGGGCGCAGAGGCCCACGTAGGCGGGGACGGCGGGGAGCTTCTTCAATCGTTAGCCGCCGCGCGCCCCGAAAGTGTCCCCGACGGGACGCCCTTGATCGAACCGCCAATCCGCCCGGAAATCCTTCTCGATCTTCGCTCCACTCAACAACGCCCGCACCATCGCCCACGGCATGTTGTTGAGTTTCAAGATGGCGTCGTGGAAGTCGCGTTCGCTCATCCGGCCGGAGTCCACCAATTCGCGGCGAATGTCTTGCATCTGCACCGCCCCAATCATGTACGCCACTTGGTAGAGCGGCTGGTAGTCGCCATTAAAGGAGCGACGCACTTCGCCTTCGGCCGTGGCGGGTTCGTGCCCGGCCACGTCAATCAGCATTCGCACGCACTCGTCTTCGGTCATCTGCCCGAGGTGGTACTTGAGCGAGAAAATGATGCGCACCGCCCGGTGGCGTCGCCAAAACAGAAAGCCGACACGGTCCTCAGGCGTAGTGATGAAACCCTGCTTGTAGAACAAGAACTCCCAATAGAGCGCCCATCCTTCTGTCCAGAATGGGGTGCCTGTCACGCCACTTCTGTGAGTCGAGTGCCGTGAATTCATGAACTGCTGCAGGTGGTGGCCCGGGATGAGTTCGTGGTGAACCGTGGCGCGGGCGAAGTGGATGTTGTTGGCGCGCAGGCTCATCTCCTTCTGCGCGTGGGTCATGGTGTTTGTCGGGAAGCTGACCATGATCGTCTCGCCTCCCAGGAAGAAGGGGGCCACCAGCTGGCGTTCCGGGGGCATCATGTTCAGCCTCCAAGTCTCTTTGGCCAGTTCGGGGATGGTGACGAGGCTGTGCTTCTCCAGGTACTCCACTGCCTCGTTGGCCAGGTCCCACACCATTTGGGGTTGTTCGCCCGGGGCCACGTGGCGCTGCTTCACCAGTTCCATGGCCTCTTGCCACGTCTTCACGCCCATTTCCTGGGCGGCGCGGGCGAGTTCGGCGTCGCACCACGCTAGTTCTCGCTCGCCAATGGCGATCAATTCTTGCGGCGTATAGGGGATGTATTCGCGGGCGAGGTCACGCTTCAGGGCCGCTTCTCCCACGGGGTCGCCCACAATGGCGGTGCCATCGGCATTGCGAAAAGCCGGCCACTTCGCCTCCATCAGCTCGCGGTGGCGGTTCAGGGCGGCCACTGCATCCTTGTTCGGGCGCTCCGTCCACCAGGTAAAGAGCGGGTCGTAACCCGCAAAGTGGTCGTACCAGTCGTCCAAGGCTCGGATCCCTTCGCCCAGTGCCATATAGGCGCGGCGGGCCACGGGTTCCGGCACATCGGCCAGGTTTCGGCTGGCCTCGCCGACGGCTTTGGTGAGTTCAGTCAGTCGATCCGCTGAGCCCGCACCGTTGGCCGTGCGCTTGCTAATGCGCTCCTCGTGGAAAGCACAAAGGTCATCCCAATAGGGGAGCAAGGCGCGGGCCTCTGCAAAGCGCTGCGCTCCGAATTCCAAGGATTCGCGTTCACTCCGCGCCCGGTCTCGCAACAGCACCCAATCCGCACGATCTTCGGCACCCATCGCCGCAAAATCCATGGCGCTAAGCTCGCGTTCAAAATCGCTATAGAACTTCACCATGCGTTCGTGGCGAATGCGGCTTTGAGGCAAGCGGAACGTGCGAAGGAGGGCACTCTGGTCGGCTTCGAACCGGATCATCACGGAGGGCATGACGGGGCTCGGTTGCGCAGCGGCCATGGACATGTACACCATGCTAGCACCAAGAATCGCAAGGGTAGGCCGAAGAATTTGGGTGGGCATCCGGGGTAGTTCTCCTCTGGGGGTCTGCAACCCCAGCCCGAAGCCGCAGGTACAGTGTTGACCTATGTCCATGGCGAGGGCCGAAAACGGGCCGCCGCACTTGGCGTTTGACCGGGTGGAAGTTTACTACTCGGCGCTCGTTGCGGGGCTCAAAGGAGTCAGTCTTTCCGTCAATCGTGGCGAGTTCGTCTTCCTTTGCGGCCAAACCGGGTCGGGCAAGTCCACCCTCCTTAAGCTCATCACCCGCGAGGTCCGGGAGACAAGCGGCAAGGTGTCCCTCTTGGGCCGAGATTTGGGCGAGCTGCCCGATCGCGAAATTCCTTACCTGCGCCGCCAAATGGGCATCGTCCCCCAGGATTACGGGCTGTT
Organism: Chthonomonas sp. UBA2785; assembly: GCA_002352215.1. Taxonomy (GTDB): domain Bacteria; phylum Armatimonadota; class Fimbriimonadia; order Fimbriimonadales; family Fimbriimonadaceae; genus JAHBTC01. Next base: position 110,447 of record DEIB01000026.1, read on the forward strand.
GCCCAACAAGAAGGTCTGGGAAAACGTGGCCTATGCGATGCGGGCCGTAGATCGGAGCAAGCGCGAAGTCCGCCAACGCGTGCCGCAGATTTTGGAACAGGTGAACATCATGCACCGTGCGGATGCTTTTCCCTCCGAACTCAGTGGCGGTGAGCAACAGCGCGTCGCCATTGCCCGCGCCCTCATCAACGATCCGCCGCTTCTGATTGCCGACGAACCTACCGGTAACCTCGACCCCACCCACTCCGCCGAAATCATGGCGCTGCTTTCCCGATTGAACGAGCAGGGGACCACGATCATCGTGGCCACCCACGATATTCCCATCGTCCAACGCTTGCAGCAGCGGGTGATAGAACTTGAGTTCGGCGCGATTGTGGGCGACACCGCCGCCGGCGATACATGGTCCCCCAATATCTCCGCCGCCGAATACACCACCTTTGAAGAGAAGGAATCCGAATGGGCGACGGAGGGCGATGATTTTGAGATTTATCTCGACGAACCGCAGCCGGAACCAGTGGCCGAAGTGAGTGATACCGACGAGGAGGAAACCCCGCGTGCTTGACCGCATCGAATTCTTGCTTTCCGAAGCCTTTGTTTCCTTGGGCCGCAACAAATGGATGACCTTCGCGGCCGTCACCACCTGTGCCATGGCCCTCTTGATCCTCGGCGGGCTGGGCTTTGCCTATATCAAGATCGATCAGTTCGCGCAGTCGCTTCCTAGCAAATTCGAGATCAGTGTCTTCTTCCGCGACAAGGTGCCGGCCGATGACGCCAAGCGCGTAGTGGCCGAGACCCTGAAAATGGAAGGCGTAGACAACGTGCGATTCTTGCCCAAGGACGTGCAGTGGGAAGTGCTGAAAAAGGAGCAACCTGAACTGACCCAGGGCATCCCGAACCCGCTGCCCGACAGCATGCGGATCCGCCTCAAAGACCTCGCGGCCGCGCCGAACGTGGCCAAGGAACTGGCCAAGAAGCCCGAGATTGGCGGCGAGAACGTGAAGTACCTGGCCAAAGAGCAAGAGCTCTTGACGACCGCACTCGGGGCCGTGCGCCTGTTGGGTTTGGCGCTGGGCGGCCTCATGCTCATCACCAGTGGAGTTCTGATCTACAACGCAATTCGCCTGACCGTCGTGGCCCGGCGGCGCGAGCACCGCATCATGCACCTCGTCGGCGCCAATCAAGCCACCGTCGCATTGCCTCTCCTTCTCGAGGGATTTGTACAAGGGTTGCTGGGCGGTCTGATCGCGTTTTTCGCATTCTGGGGTAGCTTTGCTGTCGTAAGGGCACTGATGATCAGTACCTTGCAAGTGGGAGGGACGGAAGTTTTTCCCATCACAAGCTCGCTGTTCGGCTTTGTGGCCGCCGGTGGAGTTTACGGGTTGATCTGTAGCCTGCTCGCAGTGCGCGGGAAGACCCTGAAAGGAGCCATTGGATGAAGACTTGGGGATCGTTCATCGCAATCTTGGTCGCGCTCAGCGCCGTGATGGCCTTCGGCCAATCGCGAACCAGTACCACCGCGCTCAAGCAAGACCTGAAGAAGGTTGAAGCCAAGAAGAGTGAAGTGCGTTCGCGTCTCTTGCGAAAGCGCAAGGAAGCCGCAAAGTATTCGTGGGAAATTCGCTACGCCGACCAGTGGTCGGACCGCATGGACGATCAACTCGCCAAGACGGCGAATGATCTCAACCGCCAAGTAAAGCGCCAAGCCACGCTGGAACTTGAGCTCCGCAAAGCCAATGCCGAACTCGCCAAACGCCGCGAGATGGTCAAAGTCCGGCTCCGCGCGATGTTCGTCAATGACGACCAGAACATGATCTCTGTCATCGTCGGTGCCCGTGATATGGGCGAAATCGCCGAGCGCCAAGGCGTGATGGAACGCATCATGGCCGCCGACCGCAAGCTCTTCAAAGAAACCTTGGAACTCCAACGCAAGGTGCAATCCATGAAGAAGGAGCAGGACGAGGTGGTGGCCGATATCAAGGTGCTGCGCGTTAAGCTCGCCGAAGAGAAGGAGCGACTGGAAGAAGCCAAGGCCAAGAAGCAGGCCATTCTTAAGGTCGTCAATGCCGATAAGGCCAAACTCCAGGCCGAATACGATGCCTTCGACGCCGAAAGCAACAAGATCGAATCCCGCCTCGCCGCTCTGACCAACACGCAACGTTCTTCGGGCCGCTACGTGCCCTTCGCGGGGCGCTTCATTGTCCCCACCAGTGGTCGTCGATCAAGCGGCTATGGGATGCGCCGCCATCCGGTGTTGGGCACCACCCGCTTGCACGCGGGCATTGATATTGCCGCCCCCACGGGTACGGCCATTCGCGCTTCGGCCAGCGGCACCGTGGTCACGGCCTCCTCCATGCGCGGCTACGGCAACACCGTCATCATTGACCACGGCGGCGGATTCAGCACCCTTTACGGCCACTGCTCACGGCTCTTTGTTCGCGCTGGTCAACGTGTGAACCAAGGCGATCGGATTGCGGCGGTGGGGTCAACGGGGCTAAGCACCGGGCCGCACCTGCACTTTGAAATCCGTGTCAACGGTCGCCCGGTGAACCCAGCGTCTTATCTCTAAGTCCTAACTCTAAGTTCGGCGCAACGCGGGCTCCATCGGCTAAACTACGGTTTCTTACCGAGGTTGACTGACAGAGTGGCGATTGATACGAGCGATTTTAAGAACGGCATTGCGATGATTGTGGACGGAGAGATCTGTCAGATCGTGGAGTTCCAGCACGTCAAGCCGGGCAAAGGGGGAGCCTTCGTTCGCACCAAGCTTCGTCGTCTCAAATCTGGGGCGACCATCGAAAAGACCTTCCGCTCGGGCGAAAAGTTTGAAGATGTGTTCCTGGAGCGCGTGAAGTTCCAATACTTGATGCGCACGGGTGACAGCCTCACTTTCATGGACCTCGACTCTTATGAGCAGGTGGAAGTGCCGGTGGCCATGCTGGGCGACCAAGCGGACTTCCTCAAGGACGATATGGAAGTGCTGGCCCTGACGGCCAACGGTGAAGTGCTGGGCTACGAAGTGCCGGCCTTTGGCGAGTACGAAGTGACCCAAACCGACCCGGGCGTGCGCGGCGACACGGTGAGCGGTGGCGCCACCAAGCCGGCCACGCTGGAAAGCGGCGCGGTAATCCAGGTGCCGTTCCACATCAACATTGGTGACGTTTTGAAGGTAGATACCCGTACTGGTTCTTATCTCGAACGCGTCTCTAAGAAGTAACCGACCGTTCGGACCACCCCGGTAGCCATGAAGCCAGATCGAGGACGAGACATCCGAGAAGGGTTCCTAGGAGCCCTTGATAACTTTGCCCGCTTTGTTCTGTACGTGGGCTTGGCGGCCTTTGCCATCGGCACGGGTTTTCTCATCATGAGTTACTTCGGCTCGGGCTCGCAGCCCGAAGCCGCCATTGACGCCAATATCAATCGGTTCTTGCCGATCGGCATGCTGGGGGCCATCGCGGTCGCCGTAGCCGGTTGCTGGATCATGCTGGAGGAGGAAACGGCCGGCGTGATTACCGCCATTGTGGGCGGGCTGCTGATGTTTGCTCCTGCGGTGTTCCCGCAGATGGGCGGACCGACTGGTGACGTGAGCAACCGCGTCCTCAACGCGATTTCGCAGATCGGCATGCCGATCCTTGGCGCCGGGATCTTCCTGATTGTCTGGGATATGGGCAGCCGGGTCCGGACCCGCGCCCGTGAGGGCGCGCGCGCCGATAAGCTCAAACTTGGCCAAGGGCTGAAGGAAGAGCGGGATTATCAGAACGTCTTCCTCGGCAAGTGCTGGCAACTCCCTTACTGCCGTAAGTTCATTCGAGAGCAGTGCCCCATTTTCCACGCGAAGACCACCTGCTGGAAGGAACGCGCGGGATGCATGTGCGAGGAATCCGTGATCTCCAACGCGATGAAGGGCAAGAACGAGGAACCCCAGGATCCGGATCTGGTGGCCTCGGGCAAAGTGGTGGCTTCGGGTCCGAAACTGACGAAGGAGCAACTGCTTTCGGGCAAGTACATCCCGCAAAACAATCGCCTGACGCCCAAGCAGAAAGCCGAACGCTGCAAGCAGTGCGTCATCTACAACGAGCACCTCAAGCACCAGTTTAAGGTGGCGATGCCGGTGTGGATGATCGTGGTGGCGGCGGTGTATCTGCTCATGCGCGAACCGCTGGCCCAGGGGATGAAGAACCTGTTGCTGGGAGCAGAGCGTTCGGTGCGCTCGGCCACGTTCGATGCCTCACGCCAATCGGCGCTCGACGGCTCCATCCCGTTCCACGAAATCGCGCTCATCGCAGTCGTCATCATGGTGTTCGCGTACGGGGTTCGCTTCATTGAATTCACGTTCTTCTCGCACCGAAGCTGACGGCTCCTCCGGCCCCGCCGCTGTTCGCATCAATGGCAGCTACGGCGAAGGCGGAGGAGCCCTCTTCCGGACCGTTCTCTCCCTTTCCGCGCTCACCCAGCGCCCGGTGCAGATTGACCGGATCCGGGGTGGGCTCCGCAAGCCGGGGATGAATGCCGAAGACCTGGCCTTCCTTAAGCTCGTGTGCGATTGCACGCTGACGGAGATGCCCGAGGTCAATCTGGGCGACGACACGCTGCTACTCGCCCCCCGACGGCTGCCTAAGGGCACCACGACCAGCGTCGACGTGGGCACCTTTGAGAAGGGCAGCCCGAGCGGGAGTGCGTGCGTGCTCCTCACCGGGATTGCTCCGGTTCTCGGCCGGGCGTTGGGCTACTCCGAGCTCCATCTCGTGGGCGAAACCCACGGGGCCAACATGATCTCATTCGACGCCATGGAGCGTTCACTCTTTGCCGCGTGGCGGCGCATGGGGCTGGTTTCGATCCCGGTGCTGAAGCGGGCCGGATTCGGGGCCGGGAACCACGGCGAGATCCTCGCCGATATTGAGCCGGGGCGCATTGAAGGGGTGCACTGGGCTAAGCGGGGGTCAGACATCCATCTCGGGGCCACGGTCACCTACGGCGAACTCGAAGACGGCATTGCCGAGCGCGCGGGGGCCCGCTTGGAAGCCCAACTTCAAAAGTACGGCGAGAACGTGGACGTTGAGATCGTGCAAGTGGCCACCCGTGAGCCCGGCATCCACGTGACGGTTTACGCCGATTGCCAGCCCGGGTTTGGCAGCGCCCAGGCCGCCGGCCGACGGGGCACGCGGATTGAACACGTGGTAGACCAAGCCATGGCGGGCTTTGCCGAGTGGTACGAGAGCGATGCGACGGTGGATATGTTCTTGGCCGATCAGCTATTGCTTCCTGCGGTGCTGGCGGTGGGCGATAGCACCTTCACCACACCCCAAATCACTCGCCGCCTGCAGACCATGGCGTGGGCGATCAAGCAGTTCATCCCGATCCCGATCACCATTCGGGGCACCGAAGGCGGACCGGGCACCATCACCATCCAGCGCGGGTCGGGGTAGGGCATGAGGCAAGCCGTCGGAGGCTGGACGGTGGACTTCGGGGCCGGGCCGCTGCCCTGCGAGATGCCGCACTTGTGGGAAGGCGTGGATGTGCGCTGGGAAGGCCCCGCGATCTACCGCACGAGCCTGAGCGTGCCGGAAGAGGGCGCGTGGCTGACCTTTGAGCGCACGGCCTACGCGACGGAGTTGTTCTTGAATGGGGAACTCGTGGCCACCCACCACGGCTTGTGGGACGCGTGGAGCGTGCCGGTGCCAGCGGGCGAACACGAAGTTGAGCTCAAAGTCACCAAGAATGGCGGGCCGAGCTACCCGGTGAAGCAGGTCGCCAGTGGGTTTTATCCTTACGTCTTTCACACCTGGGGTGGCGTGCCCGGCCGGGTGTTGCTCAGCGTCGCCGAACCCGACTTGGAGCCCCCCGCCGCCGCCCCCCGTGTGCAGGTGGAGGGCACACACCTGTGGGTGGACGGGAAGCCTTTCTTCATGCAAGGTGTGCTGACCTGGGGGTGGGACCCCACCCTGCCGCACCCCTACCCGAGTGAAGAACGGGTGCGGGCGCAGTTCCGGCGATTTAAGTCCGCCGGGTTCAATACCGTCAAATTCTGCCTATGGGTGCCCCCGCACGAGGTACTGGAGTGGCTGGCCGAAGAGGGCCTGTGGGCGTGGCTCGAGCTGCCCCTCTGGATGCCCAGCGCCGACCCCGAACACCAAGCCGCGATGGCGGACGAGGTCAAACGCATCGTGCGGCAATACCGCCGCCACGACCGCATCATCGCATGGACCGTAGGTTGCGAACTGAGCCACGAAACCCCGGCCTCGTTCCGTGCCGACCTGACCGAATACGTCAAGGCGACCACCGGTTGCCCGCTGGTAAGAGACAACAGTGGCGGGGCGGAGATGTATGGGGGCGACCCGCGCGAGTACGGCACCTTCGCGGATTTCCACCCCTATTGCGACGGCCCCTTCTTCGCCAGTGTCCTGCGCAGCCTGCAGCACGGTCCGCGCCCGGCGGTGCCCATCCTGCTGGGCGAAACCAACGACTTCGACCACTACCGCGCGCTTGGTTCGTTGCAGGCGAATTCGCCGTTCTGGGCGTCCGCCGACCCCGCCCTCAATGACCAGGGCGTGCGCTGGCAGTTCGATTTGCCGGAGGTGCTAGCCGGCCCCGTGCCCAGCGCAGAAGAAGAAGCCCGACTGCGCCAGGAGAGCATCCAAAAGGGGCAGTATCTCCGCACACGGGTGGCCCGGGAGATGATCGCCACGCCGGACATCGCGGGCTATGTGATCACCGGCGAACGGGACACCGGCATCAGCACGGCCGGGATCGTGGATGACCACGACCAGCTGGTCGGCGGGGCCGAGGCATGGCGCGAGCTGAACGCGCCGGTGGTGCTGTTCCCGATTCCTTACCGCTTGCCACCCTGGGTGAATGGCGGCAACCGCCCGGGTTTCCGCGACCCGTTTTGGCACTTTGCGGGGCAGGTTTCCCTGCAAATCGGCGCCCGCGCCTTAACTCGGGAGCAAGAGGGTCAGATGGAGTGGCAAGTGGGCGAGTTCAGCGGCACCTGTGCGCCCGTGCGCCTGGACGCCCTGCAACCCGGCCTCATCGGAGAGATTGTCATCGATCATTTGAGTCCCGGCTGGTTTCCGGCGTGGTTCCGCTGGGGCGGCGGCGAGTGGCGCACCGAAATCCACGTCGAAGCCCCGCCCGCAGCCCTCAAAGGCGTGACCGTACACGACCCCCTCGGCCGGTGGCCGGGTCTCGAAGGGGACGGCGGAGAAATCCTCCTGAGTAGCTCCCTCGATGCCATCACTGTCATGGCCATCGGCGAAGGTCGCCCGGTTCTCGCTTGTGATCTGGGTGAATCCGCGAACCGCATGCCGTTCTGGCGGGAGTGCATCCAAACCGGGGATTGGCTCTACGAAACGCTGGAGTCCCCTTGGTCATGGCTGTGGGGCGTGGGCGGGGATGCCACGCTCGACCCCATGTGGGCCAGCGCCGGAGAGTCCCTCATCACCCGCATCGACACCCGCACCTACCGCCGCGCCCCCTACCTAGTGCGGCACGGCCAAGCTCTTATCACCACGCTCCGCCCCGAAGGCGGCCTCGGCGATCAACCCCCCGGGCTCAAACACAACCCGGCGGGCTGGCACCTTCTCCGGCGGATGATCGCCACCCTTACGCAGTCTTAGACGATCTGGACGCCACTACCCGGGCGCAGCTCGCCGATGACCACGGCTTCTTCGCCGGCCGCCAGCAAGCGTTCGCGCACGTGCGCCGCGTGGCTGGCCGAAACCACCGCCACCATGCCGATGCCCATGTTAAAGGTGCGGAACATCTCTTGGTGCGAGACTTGGCCGATCTCGGCAATGGCCTGGAACAGGCGCGGCACCGTCCATCGGTCACGGTGGATCAAAGCTTCGACATTGCCGGGCAGGATGCGCGGCAGGTTGTCTACCAGCCCGCCGCCCGTGATGTGGGCCAGGCCCTTGATGTGCCCTTCGCGCACCAACGGCAGCAAAGAGGCCGCGTAGCACCGGTGCGGGGCCAGCAGGGCTTCGCCCACCGTTTCCCCCATGCCGCCGGGCAGGGCGTCACGTACCGAAAGCGACTGCACATCGAAGAACGCGCGGCGGGCCATGGAGTAGCCGTTGGTGTGCAGGCCACTGCTGGCCAGGCCAATCAGCACGTCGCCGGAGTCAATCCCCGGCGAAGGCAGCCGCTGGGCGTCGTCCACAATGCCGACAATCGCGCCCACCACGTCCACTTCGTCATCGTTGTAAACCCCCGGCATCTCGGCGGTTTCGCCGCCAATGAGCGCGCAGCCCTGGGCCGCACACGCCGCCGCCGCCCCCGCCACCACTTGCTGAAAGGCGTCCGGCTGCAGCCGCGCACAACCAAAGTAATCGAGGAAGAAGAGCGGCCGCGCGCCTTGGCAAAGGATGTCGTTGATGCAGTGATTGACGATATCGTGGCCAATGCCGGAGTAATCGCCCACCATCGCCGCGATCTTGGTTTTGGTGCCCACGCCGTCAATGCTAGAGACCAGCACGGGCCGCTCCATCTCCGGGAAGCGCGCATCGAACAGCGCTCCGAACGAGCCAATGCCGCCAATCACACGGTCGTTGTGGCTGGCGCGGATGGCGTCCCCGACGTTCTTTAGGGCGGTGGTCGCCGCGTCAATATCCACGCCCGCCTGGGCGTACGTCATCGATTCATCTGCCATCAGACGGGACGTTACCCCCCAGCGGCCCCTGTGCCAACGGGTACAACGGAGGGCACGAGTCGGTAGCTCAGTAGGTAGAGCAGCGGCCTTTTAAGCCGCGGGTCCTGGGTTCGAGCCCCAGCCGGCTCACTCGCTTTTCTCTTCCGCATTCTCCCCGTTAGCGGGTTCTTCAGCGGTTTCATCCGTGGCTTCGGTCGCGTCTTCGTCGGAGCTCTCTTCTTCGGCAGCGGTAGCCGCGTCGGCCAATTCAAACGCCACTTGCGCCTGGCCAAACGAGATGTGGTCGCCGTCCGCGAGGCTCATGGAGGTGTCGGGGTCCAGGCGCACCCACTCGCCTTGCTGCTTCATCCAGGTGCCGTTGCTACTGCCCAGGTCTTGCACCGTCCAGCCGTGGTCGCCGCATTCAATGCGCGCGTGCTTGCGGCTGACATAGCTGCCGTCCGGGAGGCCACCCAGGTCCACGCCGATGGGGCCGGAATCCGGATCAAAGCGGCCCACCACGGTGGGCGGATCGAGCGGGAAGACTCCGTCGCTTCCGTCAGCGGGGCGCAGGGCCCTCAAGCGCGCAGCAGGGGATTGGCTCATCTTAGGTCCTTCGATTGGCGACGAATCCGGCCAGCGAACTCGCCACGAGTGCAGGCACGAGAGTACCTAAACCGACGGCCTCCGAACCGATTTGCACGGTGACGTACGGATCGCCTTTCGTCTGCCCGAAGATGAGCAGGCCAAAGCCCACCACGGAACCGGCGATGAGAGCGGCCAGTTGGGCGCGCCCGGTCCAGGCCTGCGGGCGAAGGTAAGCCAGGGCTGTGGGCACCAGGAGCGCCCCCACAATGGCGCCCGCCCACAGGTACCAGATGGCGACCACGCTTTGGAGCGAGGCGGCCAGCGCCGCTGCCGCCACCAGCGCCAAGATCACGCCCGCGCGCATCCATTTGACTTGGGTGGCGTCGTCTTCCGTTTGTCGGAACTTGGCGACGAGGTCGCGGCCAAGGCTCGATCCGCTCACCAGGGCGTAGCCGACCCCCGCCGAAAGGATGGTGCCCGCCATACCGACGACGAACATGCCGCGCCAGCCGGGTTCCAGGCCGCTGTTGGCCAAAAGGGGGAAAAGAGAAAGACCGGGCACCTTCTCGGCGTCCGGCAAACCCGCATTGAGGCGAAGTGCATAGAGAGCACTTGTAATCGAAAGAAAATCGAAAACTATCCAGCTCAGCACGCTTAGCCATACGCCTCTATTGGCCGTGCGAGGGTCGTAGGCACTGGCAACGCGTTGGTGGAAGCCAGGGTCGGCGAATGTCCAAGCACCCAAGAGGAAAAAGCTGAGAATACCGATTGGTCCCTGATTCCCAGTCCACCGTTCGGTGTTGACCATCGCATCAACCCAAGTTGCGTCAAGAAAGTTTGCGAAGATCCCCTGAGCGGCGGCAATCCCGAACCCCGTGAACATCAACACGAAGGCCAGCAGCGACACCCGCACGTCGGCCATCAGGCCGCCTTTGTACGTCAGCGCCCCTACGATCAGCGTACAAACCAAAATCGCCGGCACCAGTCCTCCGCCGAAGATCGCCACCATCAGCACCGCTAGCATGAGAATGTGCGCCGCCGGAATCCCGAGCAAAAAGAGCAATCCCCCGGCCATCACCGCCGGGCCGCGCCCGCCCGTCGCCAGCAACCGGTCCGGGATGCTGAGCGCATCCTCCGTGCGCACGCGCCGCGCCATGTAGGCCGCATAGAGCGCCCCAAAGACGTAGTACGGCACCCCGATGAGCAGCCACGTCCCCACGCCGTAGAACGAGACCGACTCCGCGATGCCCAGGATGCCGCCGTACCAGGTGCACACCAGCGTGGCCACGAAGGCCGGGAGCGTGAGAAGCCGCCCCGCCGAGAGAAACCCGAGCACCCCCGAACCGGCCCGCGCCGAGAACCCCAGGGCCAGCACCGCCACCACAAAGAGGCCGATGATGATCTGGTCGGGGAGGGTTAGTTGGATTCGTACGACGTCCACGGGGCATCACCTTCGCGCGACCAGCTCAAATGCGCCAGCCCGGACTCCATTGTGACCCGCACCGGACCCGTCACCTGGTTGCTGAGGGACCCGTGTCCATCGGGGCTCAAGGTGGCCCCGGCCAGCGGCCACTGGGTGCCCGCCAAGTACACGCCCCGACACTCAGCCAACGGCAAAAGCGAGAGCTTTCGGCCTGCGGGGATGTCCAGGGCGATCTCCTCGCCGCCGCGCACCAACCGCCCGGCAAAGCGCCGATAAATCAAGTCCACCGGGTAGCCCGCGCGGGCCACGCTGTGCAGAGTCCCCAGTACGTGGCCGGGGTCGTCGCCTTCCAGCCCCATCAACGCCAAGCGCGCATGACCGTCGGTGGCGGCCAGGGCCAGCATCTTGTCGGCGTCGGAGGAGTTCTGATCGGGCACCCGGAGGCACCGTAAATGTGCGGGGGGATCGGGCCAGGAGTCAAAGTCGCCGACCAGGGTAGGTCGGAAGCCTAACTCCACCAGCCGAAGGCCCGCCGAATCGGCCGCGTAAAGCGCATCGGCCCCCCGCGCCCAACGTTCAAGTTCGGCCAATGAAAGGTCCCCACCCGCCAGCAATCCCAGCACCCGGCTCATTCCTGCTCATTTTGGTGTCATGAGTTCAGATGAAACCGGGCACTGGTCATTTCTTGTGGTGTTTAGGTCAATTCTCGCCAACTTGAACGCCTTCGCTTCACTTCAAGAGAACTTGTGAATCTTCGCGAAAATTGCGGTGATTCGTGAATCGTTTGGGTGCTATGCTCCGTCTGTGGTCGCCCGAGTGGGGCGACTTGAACGCGAGACATGTCGGACCAGTATTCCTTCGAAGACCAAGGCGATGTTGTGGCTCTCCGAACCGCTTGGCAGCAGGTGATGAGCCGTGCCCGAAGCGCCTACGGGGAGGTTTCCATCAAGCGATTTCTGGGGTCTTTGGAGCCGGTTCAGTTCGAGGGCGGCGTCACTCGCTTCCGTGCCTCCAGCGTTTTTGTAGCCGAGTGGGTGCGAGAGAAGTACGGCCGCGATCTGGACTGCTGGATGAGCGAGGCGCTGGGCTCTCCGGTTCGCATCGAAATCGAAGCCGAGATCCGTGATACGCCCCGGGTGGGGGCGGCTACGGCCACCGCTTCCATCCGCAAAGAGGTGGCGACGCCGGAAACCCCCCGCTTCCAGCGCGACCTCCGGTACCGATTTGACAACTTCATCGGCGGCAGCAACAATCAGCTCGCCCTCGCCGGCGCGAAGAATGTGGCCTCCGAGCCTGGCCGCCGGTTCAACCCTCTTTTCATTTATGGCCCCAGCGGTTTGGGCAAAACCCACCTGCTGCACGCCATCGCCAACGAAGTGCTGGACCGTGACCCGCGCTTTCCGGTGCTTTACATCAATGCCCAGTCGTTCTTGGAGCAGTTTGTTTTTGCCCTGCAGCACGGGCGGGTTGACGCGTTCCGTCGCTCCCACCGCAACGTGGGCATGTGGCTTCTGGACGATATCCAGCTCATCATGGGCAAGGACAAGACGCAGGAAGAGGTGTTCCACACATTTAACTGGCTGTACCAAAACGCCAAGCAGATCGTGTTGTGCTCGGATCGCCCGCCGCGCGAGCTGATGTCGTTCAGCGACCGTTTGCGCACCCGCCTCGAATCCGGCTTGGTGGCCGACATCGCCCCGCCGGACACTGAGACCCGGATCGCCATCCTCCGCATGAAGGCGCAGGAACGTCAAGTTGAGTTCGCCGACGGGGTGGATGAGTACCTGGCCACGCACCTCGCGGGCAGCGTTCGCCGCCTGGAAGGCGCCCTCATTACCGCGCAAGCCGAGGCGATGGTGCAAGAAAACGTCATCACGCAATCCATGGCCGAGCGAGCCGTGCAAGCCGTGCGCGGCACCGTGGGGGGTACCCCGCGCGTGGACCAAATACTGGAGCTCGTCAGCGACTTCTTCGAAGTCAGCGTGGATGAACTCAAGGGCCCCAGCCGCCGAGCGCATATCGCCCAGGCTCGCCACATCGCGATCTTCCTCATCAAGCAGATCACCAACGGTTCGTGGAAGCAGATCGGGGTGCAAATGGGGCACCGTGACCACACCACAGTGCTGCACGGGTTCCGCAAGATTCACACGCAGATGGACAAGGATCGCGACCTCAACGACACGATCAACAAGCTCATGTCCCGCGCCAACACGCTCTAACGCCGCATGATTCTTGCCCACCTGACTTGGCCCGAAATCGAGGCGCTGGATCGCAACATCCCGGTGTTGATCCCCACCGGCGCGATTGAGCAACACGGCGCGCACTTGCCGCTCATCACTGACACGTTGGTGGTGACCCGAGTGGCGGAAGCCGTCGAAAAGGCTCTTCCCGGGGATGTGCTCGTCACGCCCACCATCTGGCACGGGGCCAGCCACCACCATCTGCCGTTTGCGGGCACGCTCTCGGCCGCCATGGGCACCTACCAAACCACGCTGACCGACGTGGTGGAAGCAATGGTCGGCCACGGGTTCCACAAGTTCCTCGTCGTAAACGGCCACGGGGGCAACATCGACCCCAACAAGGTGGCTCTGCGTGCTCTCAAGGCGGCAAAGCCCAACCTGTTCCTTGCCCACGCCACCTACATTGACTTCTGGCCGCAGGCGCTCCTCGATGAGTGCCTCACGGGGCGCATCAAGGGGATTCGGCACGCCTGCGAGGCCGAAACCAGCCTGATGATGCACCTCGCCCCCGAGCTCGTGCGCGCGGACAAGCTACGCGACGACGGTCTGGAGCCCGACGGCGGCTTCCTGGGCGTCATCGCCAACTTTGATGAAGTGACCGAGAACGGTAGCTTCGGCGAAGCCACCCGGGGCACCGCCGCCACGGGGCAAAAACTCTTTGATTCCGCCGTGGCCGGGGCTACTGAATGGGTGCGTCAAGCCCGCGCCGGTGTGTCCTTCGTTTCGCTTTAACGCGAGGTTTAGGTACAGTCGCAACATGCGACTGGCTACGCTTGCCGTCATCTCTCTCCTCTCCGTCTCTGCGTTTGCGCAAAACAACGTCGGTTTCAAGGTTGGTGGCTACTTCCCCACGGATAGTGCCGTCAAGAACGCCTTGGGTGACACCTGGCTTTCCTACGGCTTGTCCTTCGGGGCGGTCGAGCAAGCCAATGGCCGCCGCATGGGTGCGGATATCGAGTTCGTTTCCCGCGAAAGCAGCGGCAACCGCCTGTTCATGGGCACCCTCAGCTACGGTCTTCTGCAGCCGTTCGGTAATGGTTGGGCTCGCGGTCAGCGCGCCAGCGGCACCGCGCCGTACTTTGCCGTGCGCGGCGGTCTGACCTATGCGGACTACCGCATTGGCGCCGTGGATGCCAGCCCGGTGCTGCTGAACGCCAATGCCGAACTGGGCATGACGTTCGGGAAGAACCTCAACCTCTCTCTCCGGTACGACCTGATGACCGAAACGCGCGGCTTCAACTTCAGCGGCGCCACCATCGGGCTCAAGTACACGGTCGTCTCCTTCTAAACACGCATGAATCCGGGATTGACGCAAGAACAGAAGGAAAAAGCCTTTCTGGTTTTCGTCAATCCCGATGATGCCGATGATCGTCTGGTCGAGGAGGAACTCGAAGGGCTCGTCGAAGCCGCCGAAGGCGAAGTCGCGGGCTGGACTCGCCAGCGCATTGAACGCCCTTACAAAGCCACCTACCTGGGCAAAGGGAAGGTAGAAGAGGTCACGGCCGCCGCTGCCGAACTGGAAGCCGACTTCATCGTAGTGGACAGCGAACTGAGCGGGATTCAGATTCGCAACCTGGAAGAAGCCACCGAGCGCCGGGTCATTGACCGCACCTCGCTCATTCTCGATATCTTTGCGCGGCGCGCCCGCACCCGCGAGGGGCAGCTCCAAGTCGAGTACGCCCAGCTCAACTACCGCTTGCCCCGGCTGATGAGCGTTTACACCAAGTTCGAACGCCAGCGCGGGGGCATTGGGATGCGCGGCCCGGGGGAAACCAAGCTCGAATCCGACCGCCGGATGATCCAAGATCGACTGGCGTACCTCAAGCGTGAGATTGACGGCGTGCGCCGCCACCGCGAGGTGCAACGCTCGGGCCGGGCGCGTCAAGATCACCCTTCGGTGTCCCTAGTGGGCTACACCTCCGCGGGCAAGAGCACGCTGATGAACGCCATGTGCGGTACCGACCTGCTGGCCGATGCGATGCCGTTTGCCACGCTGGACCCCACCACGCGCCAGGTCAACTTTGCCGACGGGTACTCGTTCTTCCTCACCGACACCGTCGGGTTCATCCGGCAGTTGCCGACCTTCTTGGTGGCCGCTTTTCGCGCCACGCTGGAAGAAGTGAAGCAGGCCGACCTGCTTCTGCACATCATTGACCTCGCCGACCCGGCCTGGGAAACCCATCGCGACACCGTGCTGGACACGCTGAAGCAACTCGACGCCGACGAGGTGCCGCGCCTGACGGTGTTCAACAAGATTGACCAGGTCGACCGCAGCAAGGTCACCCGGGCGGTGGCCGAGTGGGCGCCGGCGGTGGCGGTCTCGGCCCTTAAGGGTGAGGGGTTAGAGGAGCTTCAGCACCGGATTCTGGAGGCATTGCGCTCCCGACTCACGCGCATTACGGCGTTGCTGCCCTACGACCAAACGGGGCTGGTGGAAGGGTGCTATCGCCACGGGCAGGTGAAGACGCTGGACTACCGCGACGATGGCATCTACATCGAAGCCGAGCTGGATGCCGCCCACTCCGCCCGCGTGCGGCCCTACGCCGTGGCCGAAGAGGAATGACGCGCCGCGAGTGGCTGGCGGCAGCCGAGGTGCAATTGGCATCGGCCGGCATGGACGCCGCGCGGTTAGAGGCGCAGGTGCTCTTGGCCCATCATCTCAAAGTAACACGAGCTTCGCTCTTGGCCAACCTGGATGAACCCGGCGAAGCGGATGACTTGCTGGCACAGCGCCTGAAAGGGGAGCCGCTGGCTTACATCACGGGGGTGCGCGAGTTCTACGGGCGCATGTTTCGAGTGGGGCCGGGGGCTCTCATCCCGCGCCACGAGACAGAAACCCTCATCAACGAAGCTCTCAAACTCAACTGGCGCACCGCGCTAGATGTAGGTACGGGTTCCGGGTGCCTGGCCCTGACTTTGGCCGCCGAGCGCCCCGGCTCTGACGTGCATGGCCTGGATGTCTCCGAAGAGGCCCTAGCCTGGGCCAAAAAGAACGACGCCGAACTCAATCCCGACGGAGAACGAGTCACTTGGCACCATGCGGACGCCTTCCGCTGGCACCCCACCGAGCCCTTTGACTTGATCGTCTCGAACCCGCCCTATATCGCCCCGACCGAGCCCCTGCCCACCGAGATTCACGATCACGAGCCGCACCTGGCCCTGTATTCCGGTGACGACGGCCTCGACTTCTACCGCATGCTAGCCCGGCGCGCCCCCGACTGGCTGAATCCCGGTGGGTGCCTGTTGGTCGAGATCGGTGACGGCCGCCTGGCCGATGGGCAAACCGTTTGGGATCACGAAGGCTGGAACACCGAAGGCGTCATCCCGGATCTGGATGGACGCCCCCGCGTGTGGGTTCTCACCCGTTAGGATTTCTTCAGCGTGACTGCGGCAAAGCCTTCCGTTTGCTGCGGCACCATCGTCTTCCGGTCTTCGCCGACCTTCATGGCCAGCGGCTTCGCCATGTCGGCCCCACCGGGGGATTTCTCGACCGGCTGATTCATCAGGGTGCGGTGAGTCATCACCACGGTGCCATCCTTCAACTCCCACACGCCCGTAAGCGGCACGTCCATGGGGCCGAGCTTCATGCTGTAGCTAAAAGTTTTGGCTTCGTCGAAGGAGATCGAAATCGGAATCTTGTCCTGCGCGCCCAACAAGGCGGCGGCCGCCGGCGGCACCTTGGCGGTGGCCATCACCTGCTTCACATCCACTTCACCGTTCCAGGTGCCAACGATGTCCTTTTCGCTGAGAGGAGACGTGCAACCCATCAGGGCCGGGACAACTGCGAGGGGGAACAACCAAGCCGCGCGCTTCACTTTTCTTGCAACGCTGGGGAGTCGGTTTTGGTTTCCGCCCGCTTGTAAACCATGACACCCGTCCCTTGCTTGGTGGCTTCGCGCATGGTCAGGGTGTCGGCCTTGGCGTCGAATTCCAGCACGTAGGGGTTCGTCAAAGAATCATCGCGCTTGCGGTCCGCCTCGGTGATTTCCTTGCCCAGCACCTTGGTGGGGGTGAGGGTGACGGTGGTGCCGGTTTGCTTCCAGTTACCTTCCAGCGGGAAGATGGCGAGGTTCATCCGGTAGGTGCCGTCGCTCTTCAATTCCAGGGCGTTGGTGCCCGCGCCCAGCAGGTTGGCGGCGGCCGCTTCGGCGTCGGTCGAGTTCTCGTTGCGCTCCAGCTTAAATGTGCCGGCCCATCGTCCAGTAACGTCGGGGCCGGCGGTGGCCGGTTGACAGCCTTGGCTAAGTGCCAGCGCCACTACACCCAACGCGATGCCCGTGCAAACCTTCATGAACCCAGGTTACTAGGTTTGGGGGGTTGGCGTTGCGGGCCAGGTTCGCCGTGTGCGCCCACTGGGCATGGTGAAGAACGAGGCCACCGGTACACTAGGGGGCTCGTTATGGACTACCGACGCACGTATTTGCGCGACCTGATGCAGGCGCAACCCGGGGGCCAAGTTTCGGCTTACGGCTGGGTGAAGACGCGTCGAGACAGCAAGGGCGTCTCGTTTGTCGCCCTGAATGACGGGTCGTGCATGGCGGATTTCCAGGTGGTGGTGGATGCGGGCACGTTCGACGGCGCGGACTGGGATGCCGTGACCACAGGTGCCTGCGTCCGGTTTGATGGCGAACTGGTGGCCAGCCCGGGGGCGGGCCAAGCCGTGGAACTGAAGGCCACGGGCATGGAACTGTACGGAGGCGCGGATGCCTCCACTTACCCGCTGCAGAAGAAGGGCGCGACCATGGAGTTCCTTCGCGAAATCGCCCACCTGCGGGTGCGCGGCAACACCTTCGGCGCCGTCAACCGAGTTCGAAACCGCGCCAGCTATGCGGTGCATCGCTTCTTCCAAGAGCGTGGATTCCAGTGGATTAACACCCCGATCATCACGGCCAGCGACTGCGAAGGGGCGGGGGCGATGTTCGCCGTCACGACTTTGCTGGAAGCCCCCGAACCGGGGCAAGAGGCCAAGTTCAAACTGGCCAGCCAAGACCCGGCCGATGACTTCTTCGGCAAGCCGGCCTACCTCACGGTGAGCGGACAGCTGAACGTGGAAACCCTGGCGATGGGCCTGACCAACGTCTACACCTTCGGGCCGACGTTCCGGGCGGAAAACAGCCACTCCACGCGCCACTTGGCCGAATTCTGGATGATCGAGCCCGAGATGGCCTTCTGCGATCTGGAAGGCGACATGAACCTGGCCGAAGAGTTCGTCCGCGAAGTCATCAAGGACGTGATGGACCACTGCGAGGCGGACCTGGCATTCTTCAACCAGCGGATTGACAAGGAACTGCTGACGACGCTGAACCACGTCGTGAACTCGCCGTTCGAGCGCATGACTTACACCGAGGCCATCGCGGCGTTGGAGAAGAGCGGCCAAACGTGGCAGTTCCCGGTGGCGTGGGGCTCGGACCTGCAAAGCGAGCACGAGCGCTGGCTGACAGAAGTGCACGTGGGGCGACCGGTGATCCTGACCGATTACCCGAAGGAGATCAAGGCGTTCTACATGCGGGCCAACGAAGACGGCAAGACCGTGCGCGCCATGGACGTGCTGGTGCCGCGCATCGGCGAACTGATCGGCGGCAGCCAACGCGAAGAACGGTACGACGTGCTGGAGCAACGCATCCGGGAAGCCGGACTGGACCCCGAGCCGTACTGGTGGTACATGGACCTGCGCAAGTACGGCAGCGCCCCGCACAGCGGCTTTGGCCTGGGCTTCGAGCGGCTGATTATGTACCTGACTGGGATGCAAAACATCCGCGACGTCATCCCGTTCCACCGCACGCCGGGCCAGGCCGCGTTCTAGCCTGGCCAAGGCCACTTGGGGGAAGGGAGTAAACTGAGGGATATGTCCAAGGACGGGCGATGCTTGCGGTGGTTTGCCGCCATGGGGCTGGCGCTAATGGCTATGCTGGCCACGGCGCAGGTGACCACCGGCTCGGAGCAAACGGAGCCGACGTCCCCGCATGTGCGGGTGGTCAGCGGCCCTGAG
>DEIB01000027.1 GCA_002352215.1 Chthonomonas sp. UBA2785
GTACCAAGATCGAGAGCCTGAATTCACATCGAGATCGGTCGGGATTCGAAATTCGGCTTTTACTGACCGAACCGTTCGGTACGCTAGACGGAGACCCATGGTTGAGTTCGAACTTTGTCTGAGCGATCGTCCTTGGGGCCGAGTCCTTGTAGGTGACTTTGACTTTGAAGAAGAAGCTCGCTTCATTCTGTTCGCGTGGTCTGGTCAACAACTTGCATGGGCGAAGGCATCGTACTTTGATACTGGCGCAGAACTGGATATCTGTTATCATCCTTGCTTGGAAGATAAATTCCAGCTTATAGCCAGGATCGCAGGAACTGTGTCGACAGAGCTCATCCTGAAGTCTAACCAAGTTCCAACGAGCAGTATGCGGTCACGTGCTGAGCTTTCAGTGCCCTCGGTGCTATATACAACTGTTGACCATGGACTCGGGTTGCTAGCTGTTCCGCGTGGACTAACAAAGTCAAGGCGAAAGGGACTCTGGCATATCAGGCCTGATGCAATGACTCCAGAACTGGCCCTGTTTGCCCAGGCATATGGGCGCCGAGGCACGTTTGTCGGCCATCCATTTCGTGCTTCGGACTGAAGTACGCATACCTGGTTCAAACAAATGATCCTAAGTGCGGGGATTCACTTAACGGGTGCCTTCCTGAGTTTGTAACCTGTCCAGAGCGGACGATTACTTACACGAGCCGTGGCGCGAAGTGCCTCGCCTCTTTGTGATTTGTATCTTCTCGGGATGAGAAGTTGTTCGGCCAAGCTCAGAGAGCGGAATGGGCTAAGCGAAATCGGGGAATCACGAAAGATGCGCCCCCGGCTCCAATGTTGGCGCCGATTGATGGACGAACTCGCAATCTTTCGTTTATATTTCGTAGCGCAACTACAAGCTCGAGAGATTCTTCCAGTCGGCAAGAGAGATGCTACGCCCCGGATACGCGACGGCTTTGAAGGGCCAATCTGCCGCCACCCACTGCCGAACCGCATCGAAGAGTCGGTCTTCCATGCCGCTCTGAAGATGGCTCTGCCGGATCCACAGAAAGACTTCAGCATCGTAGCCGGCTTTGCTGGCGGGCAAGAGGTAGACGCATCCGAGAACCATCGATTCATCCGGCGCGACCACGGTGTAAGCGAAGGATCGCCGAATTTGGAACTCCTTCTGGTGCCACCCTAGGTCGATGAGGTTCTGCTCCAACGTGAGCCCCTCGGGCCACTTGCCACCCCAGATCGTCCGGCAGTGTTCGACGCTAGACATCACCGCGTCGTAGTCCTTCACCACATCATTCACCGTCAGCATCCGCAGGCGAAACTCACTGGTTGCGAGGGTGTCCGGAACACAAAAGTCACTCGGAACGAATGGAGGCATGGTTGCAGGATACCGATCCTTTGGTTTTGAGACCGGCAATGCGAAGAGCGCCCCCGGGAGTGCAAGCTCGTGTAGGTCGACTTCCAATTTTACAAAGAATGGAGTTAGAAAGTGCATGTAACGACCAACTCGGATGCATGAAGCAAGAAACCTCTGGCACTCAGTGCGAGAGGTTTCTTGTTACCGACTAGTCTTTGCGTTGAGATGTCTTTGAGTTGATCTCAGGGACAAGGCCTATGGGATGATGATCCCGGTTCCCGAGCCCGTCACCGTGCCCCCAGCCGTTCGACTGACACTGAACGTGTAGTTGAAGGCCGTGCGTCCGTTCGACAACGGAGAGACCTTCGAGATCGTCAGCGTGCCCGTGTCACCCATGGCGTTCTGTTTGCTATCCACATCGTCAGGGTCGGATTGATCGGTGGCCAATGTCAACTGGAACAATCCCACCGACACCTGTTGTCCGGTCGCGACCTTCGTCCAGGTGCCCGGCTTGACCGTCGATCCCGGGGTCAGGCCGATGGTGAGCAGCGCACCGATGGTCTGATCCGTTGCCCCAATGTTCGAGCTCACAAACAGGATCCTGGCCGTTTCAGAGACATCGTCGGCATAGGATGAGCCACCATCCCCGTACTGGTACGAACCATTGGGCGGCGCCTTACTCGGATCCCAGCCTCCGGCCACCGTGAACGCCATGAACTGCTGGCTAATTGCCACGCTCAAGGTCTTTGAGGAGATGACACTACCGGCTTGATTCAGCACATCGAGCTTGATGACGTCGGTGCCTACTTGGGGTGCCGAACGGTACTCGACCGTGGGGTTCGTGCCCGTCACCGTCGCCGCTCCGTTGATTCGACCCGTTCCCGAAGTCACTGTCCAGCGGAATCGAGAGTTCGCCGGGATCTTTCCGGTGGCGGCTACTGCAGTCAGGCTTCGGATCGTGTCCGGGGTGGTGATGGCCAGTTCCGGAGAAATCGTGATCGTAAACGGCTCCGGCTCCTGGTAGAGGAAGCTGTTGCTGAACAAGAACCCGGAGGCACTGGGCGCACCAATGGATCGCACCAGTAGGGTTCCCGTCTTGGCCGCGGGTTTGTCCACCACGATGTCCGTTTCCGTCCAAGAGAGAACGTTCAAGATCGTCCCGTTGAGCGTGACCGGCCCCTGCTCGGAGCCAAAGTAGCCGCTGATTGTCACCGTGTCATCGGCCGAGTTGAAGGCCGTCGATCGGATGGAAGGGATCAGAGTCTGGTTTGCCGGGGCGGCACCCGAGGGGCGATAGACGAGATAATCCGCCAGTAAGTTCTTGGTATTGCGGCTCTGGTTCATCCGGAGGTCGCTGCCGGGCCGCTTGACTGTGAGACGGTCCGCTAGCTCAGGGATCGTGACAGGGCCAGGAGGGGCAGGGTCGGTGGGGGCCGCCGTAAAGACCCCTAGCAATCGGTCGAAGACAAAAGCGGTCGTCTCGTTCGCCGTGATATTGAGGGGAGAACCGGACCACCCCGTGTAACCCGTCAGGTCGGGCACGGTGTCGGCGAAGGCGAGACCGGCCGGCTCGGCAGAGTGGCAAGCATTGCTCAACCAGAACGCGCCGGGGCGGAAGCTCATCCCGCGTTCGCGTAGATAGGCTTGGCTCACCCCGTAAAAAGTCTTCGTCTCATACTCGCCCGGCGACGAAAACACTCGGATCACACATTTCACCATCTTTTCGTCTTGCAGTTGCTGGCGATAGAGTTGGTTGCCCTGGGGCGTGACTTCGGTGGTCGTGCTGTAGTAAAGATGTTGCTCGCCGGTCCGAGTTTCATCTACAACCCCGTGGGACGAGGCCATGAGGAGATCGAGACCGGCAAGACTGGAGGCTGCTTCGGCTGTGAAATCAACAACTTGAGCCTCGAAGCCCTTATCAGCGAGCTGAGTTTGGAGAGAGGCCAGGTCTGGGGTGCCAGCCCCCAAGAATCCACTCAGAAGTACGGCCTTCTTTCCGGCAACGAGGTTGCGGGTGGCGCCCTTGTCCGTGGCGACCGATCGTGCCGCGCCTGATCCACCGGGAGGGGCTTGAAGCAGGCTATCGACAAGCACAATCAACTTACGCCCATCCTGGAACCAAGCCACTGGCTGGCTGGAGGAATTCAGCCGAGCCAGTACGACTTTGGGTTGGGCCCGCATCGCTTCCAAGACCGAGTCGCTAACGTCCTCTCCGCTCCCCGCGTCTTGGAAGGCTTGACTGATGGCTGCGGCCGCCGCATCAAATTCCGCGTCGGTGACGCTTCCTTCGACAAAAGCAGGGAGCCCCGTGCCCCCTCCATGCCCTCCGCATCCAAGCGACAGGAGAAAAATGACAAGGAGAGGAAAGCCCAGGAGTCGCAAGAGCCTCGTTGAGAGGCTACGACGAATCGAGGGCAAGGTTGGGGTTCTTGCAACCATAGTCAGTTCAACCTTACAGGAAGACCCTGGCCGCAAACCGTTACAAACCCTGTCCCTTTCTGTGGTTTCTGCTTGAGACCCGATCGAAACGAGCTAAAATGAGGGGGCTCGGGTGGCAACGATGTGGCGTCTCAAAATCCGAGGTCGACTTCGACTGTTGCGTCCCGATCACGAGCCGTGTTCGGGCCTCACTCAACCCGAGCTGTTGCTACTGGCGGTTCTGGCCGCTTCTCCCCGTGATCTCACCCCCCGGGCCGAACTCGCCGCAATGATTTGGGAGCCCGAACGCTGCCAAGACCCTCGAGCTTGCCTCCGCGTCGCCCTGGCCCGTTTGCGAACCCGGTTGCCTCACAACGCCTTGCGCGAAGAAAGCGACCGCATTGCGATCGAGTCAGGGTGGCTGGAGGTGGATGCGACCGGTGCGGCCGAGCTCTATCAAGGATGTGAGCAGCAATGGGCCAGAGCGGAGCGAGAACGCGACGCAGAGACCTCGCATCCCCCACGCCTGCTGGCAGAAGCCGAAAGCCTGGTCCAAAATTCGCCCGCGGCGGCCTTAGAGTTCTTGGTGGAGACTGAGCGTGCATGGGAATACCTGCCGTGGCACCAGGTCCTTCCGGTGCTCAAGTCAACTTTGGGTTCCACTGCCGGTCAATCGTCGGCGCTCCGCAAAATGCTGTTCGCCTGCGAGCGTCACATTGGCACCGTGCAAGGCGCAGATGAGGGCGGCGAGAGACAACTCGCTCGCCTTTGCTATCAGGCGAACTCCGAGGGCGACTGGGTTCTTGCGGGCAGGGCCCTGCAGTCGCTCATGGTGCGTGCTTCTGCCCGCTGGAACTTTCGGGACTCTATGTATTGGTGTACCGAAGGAGAAAGGCTCGCGACTCGGCTTGTCGACCCCTATGTGAAGGCCGGACTCCTGGGCAATTGCGCAATTGTGAGGTTGGATGCGATGGACTTCCGCGCCGGCCTCAAGCTGCTCGAGCAGAGTGCCGATGCGTATGCGCAGGCGGGACATGCGAACGGGCACGCGGCCTTCACGACGATCCGAAGTCGGGCGTTAGCCCTGACAGGCGAGGTCCGGCAGGCCAGGGTCGTGTGGGAATGGGCGGGGGCGCACTATGCCCACGATCCCAACGACCGGTTTGCGCCCTGGTACCGGCTCACCGAAGCTCTGATCTGCCGGAGTGAGGGAGATGACTTGGGCGCCCAGGCGATTGCGGAACGGCTGCTGATTTCCGAAGGGTTCCGGCCAGGAATCAGCTTTGTGGCGGTGTGCGCCCAGACCATCGCCAGTGGGCGTGCCCGCCAAGGAGACCTGGGGCAAGCGGCCAACTGGCTGTGGTACTCGCGCGCTTGCCAGAGGGTGAACAACGGGGCCCCCAGCCCGCTGGAACGACAAGCATGGCAAGAGGTGCGGACCCAGATCGGGGCGAGGGTGACTGCATCGGATTCTCGAACTCTCAGACGTCGGTCCGCCCGGTTGGTCGAGCAGCGCTCCATCCTCGTTGAGAGCGGGGTGTGAACTCTGGGCCTGGGCGGAGAACCATGCCACACTCCCCCAGTTTGAAATTAAATAATTTACTGAAGAGGCAAACCTTGCGCCCTCAATGCTAGACTGAACGCATGACAGGCGGCAAAACGAAGCTCATGGTAGCCGGCGCCGTTGTGTTATTGGCGGCTGGCGGGCTGACCTACCGAGAGTGGAAATGGGACCGTGACCGTGCCACCTTTCATCAAGACCGTGCGCCCAAGGTGATGGCCCAATTCAATCAGTGGTTCGCGGTCAAGCAGGGCGCCCAGGTATGGGTGGATACCTTTGATAACTACAGCCGCCAGACCTGTAGTTTCACCACTGAGTACGAACTGCTGAGCGAAAACGGCAAGGTGGGCACCGTCACGGCCTACGGTTATAGCAACTACCCGACCGCTGTCACTTGCATGTACGAGTTGGACTTGGAGAAGGCACCCAAGTCCGAATTCCTAAGCGCGCTTTTGAGCCAGACCACCAGTGTGATCCGGCAAGAAGACGGCCTTCGGATGCTCTACGCGGGTAGCTCGCATGGCATTGCGACCTTCTTCATCGGCCCCTCCGATGCGGCCCTTGAGCGCCTGAAAGATTCGGGAGAGCCGCTCAAATACCCGACCAAGATGCCCCGCTGAATTGTCACTCACGCGTTGAGTTGCGTTAGGGTGCGCTCGGTAATATGGCCATCAAATGCCCGAGCTCTTTAACGCAACTCTGAACATCTCCCTGGTGGATAAGGACCAGGTTCTCGCCATAGTGGAAGGGGAAGTCTTCCTCTCGCCGCTGGAGCAGTGCATGTTCCGAAATTGCCCGGAGGGGTTCAACTTGGAGTACACGATCGGCGCATCGCTTTGGAGCGTCGACTGGGGGAACACGATGTCCTACCTCTTCTCCTGGCCGCAAGAGCCGCTACGGCTTGAGGAAGGGCAGAACCGCAAGGCGGTGCGCTTCGAGCATCGCTTCCGGCGGGGCGGCACCCTCAATGAGGATGTGCTACCGGGCCAGGCGGATGAGATCACCGGGTACCTGCGCTTAGAATCGGTGCTACTGGGCGGGACGTCGTTGGGCCGCTACACACAGATTGTCACGGGGCAGTTCTAAACAGGGCTGGCGGGGTGAGCGGGCGTCAATTCCCAAGGTGTGACGCTGGAAGTGGCGAAGCGCCTGGTGCTGGAAGCCCTTCACGAGCTCTTGGAGTACCGACGCGGAAAGGCGTGACTAAAGCACCCAGCGGTAGAGTCCGGAAGACTCGTGCCAGTGTACTTAGTGGCGGCTGGCCTAATCTAATTCGCTCTGAGGAAGATGGGTGCATAGGGTCAGTGCCCCATGTGATTCCGACTTATTGTACGGGAACTTGTACAAGTCGAGAAGAAGTTGCTCTACATACTTTGCTTGACGGTTAGGCATTTCAAGAAATGTCCAGTAGACCAACATCTCGTCTGCGAAGTCTTTCATCTTCCAATGATCTATGAGTCTCGCTTTGATGTTGCCTTTGCCCACATATAAGGAGCGCATATGGTGCAAGTCGTGCGTACTGCAGTAACCATTCTTTTGCCAAAGCAAATACACGCCTATTGTATTGCTTATGCCCCAATCATGTAAATGGTGAACGCTAATTGATTTATCGGCAAACCATCCGATATTGGAACGGCATAGAGCTCTGAGAGTGACATCAAAATTCGCTTCTGCTGAGATGATTGTATCGAATTCCTGCAAGATTGTGTTGCAAGAGCACGCGCACAAATTCTCAAAGCAATGATAATTATCCATCATGGGTCTCCGTTCACAAACGCTGAGCCTATTATTATACCACCATTTCAGTATGTGCTCTATGATTGGGAGCGAATGGGCTGCAAGCGAAGATGACCTCAATCTTCTTCCTCTTTCGCAAATCAATGCCTCAGCCCCCTTCTGCCTACACTCGTTCGCGTTCATACTGAAGTCAAGCTCTAACTGCAAATCCCTATGTCGCTGATTGGCCGCTAGTGGATGACACGTTCGATCTGGACCCGTACTCGCTCGGCTTCGCCGTACATGTTGGGGAAGATGACGTGTCAGTCCCCCATGGGCTCAATGAAGGACTGCTCCGGTCGGACTGGCCCGCCGTAGTCCTCCATAGAGTAGATGTGATAGTCCTTGATCTGCTCGATCTCGCGTCCACGAGCGTCATAGAGCGTGATCGTGGCCGTAATTGCCTTGACCTCTTTACCGCTCTTGTTGGTCCAATCCACAAGCACCATCTGCAGTGCTTCGCCAGTGGTGGGGGACTGCCAAGGAACAAGCCGGACATTATCGATGCGGATCTGCTCCGAAGAGATAGCCGGGGCAGGGTCCGATGCTTGCCGAGTCCTCGGGGGACTCTCTGCGGGTCCGGTCGCAACCTCGGGCTTGGGGAACAGCAGCATGACGACAGCCATGACCACAAAGATCGCCAGGAAGAGCAAGGCGCCATAGCGAATGAAGTCATGCGCATCGAGTGGCTTCTTGACGGGAACACCTTGCGGGATAGGAGCGGTGGGATACTGCGCCGTAGGAATTGCAGCTGCTGGACCAACTTGCGGCGGTGGAGGAGTGGTCACCACTGGCACCTCCGAACCTTGGAACCTCAAAACCGTATCTCCAACTTGGATCGTGTCACCCGGACGCAACTGGGCCGGCGCACCAATCACTACGCCATTGAGACGCGTCCCGTGCGTTGACTGCAAATCGACGAGGTACCAAATGCCGTCACGGTGAAACACTCGTGCGTGGGTTCGGCTCACGGCGGGGTTCGGAATGCAGATGGCGTTGTCCGGGGTCCGTCCGATGCCGAACTCGGACTGAACAAGCTGAAACTCCTGACCGGCAAGCAAGCCGGAGATCACGCTAAGCCGAACTCCCATGCAAACCCTATTATCTGAGTATGACATGTTGTAGGCAGCGAAATCCAATCAAAAGAGATTGACCAAGCAGAGTTTTTAACAGAATATGAGGGGTACAGTAAGTGGAACTAGAGCTTTGCCGAAGCAACATATAGAGTGAGCATGAGACCGCATGTATTTGATCCTAGAGCCGGGACTGAAATGCCAGAGATTAGTGAAGACTATCCTCGGAGCACGTTGCCCGCTACATATCCCAACAATGGTCTTGACGGGTGGCCAATAGCTTCTGTTCGATTTGGTCTGCCAAGCTTTATGAATCTATTTGGGGAAAAAATCACGCGTGAAAATGGGTGGCGCATGGCGCGAACACAGTTTGAGGCGAGCGACTGGCTAGTTACGATCGACAGACTCGTGAATGCAGACGAAATATTCAAAGAGATTCGCAAAACTAAGGAGCATGTCATCACACATCAAGTGCACGTACAACGGCTGGATGGCTCAGAATTCAGTTGGCCTGATATCGAGGACTTTCTCGATTTCATGTATTACCTGTTTTCATTTGCCTGTGCTTCCCGTAGACCTGTGTGCAATCTAGTCGCGATGGATAGATTCGAAAGAATTTTGTTTAGGAAGTGGGGACATGACGGCTATTTGGGCTCTACAAGGGCATTTTCATGGTTTCCAGCAGGCTTTGAGAACCCATTTAAATCACTGGCGCCGGGTATGTATAAGGCGTGGCTAGACCCGAACTTAAAGGAAGTATGCAGATTTCTTGTCGAGGTCCTCTCGGAATCTAATCGTGAGAAGCAAATCGTCGATTTTAAGTTCGTTCTTGCTCAAACCGCATTGGAGCTATTGGCGAACACTATTTACGTTGAAGCATGGGGTAACAATGTAGCTGATGCAGCCAGTAAGATTCGAGGTTTGCTTCTTGGGCTGGGCGTTGATGTCAATATGCCCCTTTCATTGCCTGATCTTGTGGCAGAAGCCACAGGAAGGAGTGCAAGATACCCTGGGGAGAGTAACTGGGTAGATGGCCCACAAGCGATTGTCCAGATTCGCAATATGGTAACACATGCTGATAGAAAAAAGCGCCAGAAGTTATTCGATCTAAGCGTTGAAGCTCGATTTGAAGCGTCCTTACTCGCCATTCATTATGTGGAAATGGCTTCGCTCTGGCTATTTGGATATGACGGTCCTGTATCGACGAGAGTCGATCTTCCTAAGTTTATAGGCAAACACATCGATTCTCCATGGCCAGCTGGCGGCCAGAGACCAGGGACAGTTCCGCCGTAGAGTAGGTCTTGAATGATGCCTGCCTAACACAGGGCAGTCCCTCCTTGTTGGTTCGATCGAGGCACCGGGTATACCCACGCCATGATCTGCGCTCTGCTCCTCGCCACCACCACTGCCCCCAGCGCCCCAGCGGGCTCCGTGCGCCTGTTCAACGGCCGGAACCTGGAAGGCTGGACGCAGCTGAACGGCACCGCCACCTACACCGTGGAGGACGGCGCGATTGTGGGGCGCACCGCCGAGGGCAGCCCCAACTCCTTCCTGTGCAGCAACAAGATGTACGACGACTTCGAGCTCTTCTTCGAGGTCAAGGTGGACGACCCGCTCAACAGCGGCTGCCAAATCCGCTCCCTCCAGTCCGAAGGGCTTCTGGGCCAGCCGGAAAAGGGCCGCGTGTGGGGTCCGCAGGTCGAGATCATGGCCGGCCCTGGCCACTCCGGCTACATCTACGGCGAGGCCACCCGCTTCGGCTGGCTTTCCCCCGAGCCGAACCAGCCCGGATCGAACCACACCATCTTTAAGAACGGCGGCTGGAACCAGTACCGAATCCTGGCCCAGGGGCCGCGCATCCAGACCTGGGTGAACGGCATGAAGGTCGCCGACCTCACGCACGACGAGGTTTACAAAACCCACTCGCGCGGGTTCATCGGGCTGCAGGTGCACAGCATCGCGCGGGGGTCTGGCCCCTACGAAGTGCGCTGGCGCAACCTCCGCATCCTGGAGCGCTAAGGCGGCGAGGCAAAAAAAAGTGGGGTCGGCATAGCGCCGACCCCATCTGCGTTTCTCGATCCTTACGGAACGAGCGCGTCCAGCACGAAGACCCGTCCCCCATTGCAGGTGAACAATCGCCCCGTCTTCTTGTTGACGGTCAGGCGTTCAGGAGCAAAGGTGAAGTTCTCCACAAAGCCGTCGCCAGAGTAGGCGCCGGCAACCACGACCGTATAGAGTTGTCCGTTTCGGAACACCCGGAGATTTCCGTTAAATGGCGCGAAGTAGATGGAATCGCTGTCATCCATGGCCAGATGTCGTGGACTACCAATTTCCCCGGCATTGTCATCACTCCCAAAGGTTCCGGTGCCCGCAACGGTGGTGACATTGCGTTCGATATCAATTTTCCGGATGCGGTTGTTGCCAGTGTCGGCGACATAAACGTTCCCAAAGCGATCCACTTCGAGCCCCTGCATGTTGAAGCCGAATTGTGCAGAAGTCCCGCTGTCATCGGCAAAGCCCGCGGTTCCCGATCCCGCCAAAACGCTGCACTGCCAAGTCGAGGGGGCTCCGTTGACGTTAATCCGATTCTCGATGAGCTCAACTTCGGCCTGGTTAAAGCAGGTGGCATAGATTCTGGTTTCGTCTTCGCTCATCGCAACGGCGCCGATGTCGTTGAATCGAGCCGTGTCCCCATCGCCGGTCACGTCGCCCACTGATCCATCCGTAGACCCCGCCACGCGTTGGAAGAACCACGAATTGGGATTCATGATGTCGGAGTTCGGTGATCGCTGACCTCGGTAGATTGTCGAGTTGGTAGATACAAGCAGAGTGGTGCCCGCTCGGTTCGTATAAAGACCTCTCACGAGATTTCCGGCAAAGGTGACGCCGGAACCGATGCCATCCACGCTCGTGCCCGTTCTTTGCTCTTTGTTGGCGATGGTTCTTACCGTCCCATCCGGAGCAATGATCCTCACCGCTTGACCGCTCGCCACAAAGACATAGTCATTGTCGGTGGCAGCGATTGCGTTCGTTGCATTGAATCTCGCCGCTCCGCCGACGCCGTCGACGAAGCCCGTCTGCCCCGTCGGACTACCGGCCAAGAGCCGCGCATAGACGTTCTTGGCACTGGCGTTCTTCGCGCCGTCCAGCGGCACCACGCCATCGGTTCCCCCGGTGACGGTGACAAAGAACGTCATGGAAGCCCCGAACTGCACGGTGAAGGCCACGTCCTTGGTGACCGTCGCCCCTTGCGCCAGGGCGCCGAGTTCATAGATGCCTTGGTTGCTCGGCGTGAACTTCTGCGTGTTGGTGAACACGGCCGGCTGAGAAGAGAACCCACCCAAGAAGTTGGGCAGCACCAGGCGCCGCACGCGGTGGTTGGTGGAATCCGCCATGTAAACATTGCTGGAGCCGCTGCTCATCAGCTGCGGGGCATTGAAGCGGGCATTTGCGCCTTCGGCAAAGCCGGCCGTGCTGCCCAGCGTGCCTTCGACTTGCCAGCTAGAAGCCTCAAACGGGCTGGCCCCCGATCCGGTGCGAAGCACCGTCACCTGGTTGGTGCTAGAGGCCACCAGAACTCGGTTCTCGCGGATCGTCGCCCCGGTCAGGTTGGGGGCGAGGGTGCGGATGACGGATTTGGTGCCAGTGGTGGGGTCAATCAGGAACACCTGCCCCGAACCCGAACTCGTAGCCACGAGGAGCGGGCGCCCTTCGATGGTGCCAAAGCCAATGCCAAGGCAAAGGGGAATGCCCGTGGCCAGGGTGGACACCGTGGGGCTGGTATCGGGGTTGGCAATGGCCTTGACCTTCCCGTTGGTGTAATCCGCCACGTAGAGCGTGCCGGTGTCGGGGTTGCTGGTCAGCCCGATGGGGGTGTTGAACCGCGCGGCGGCACCTGTGCCCACCGCATCCCCCGCCGTGCCGTTGCCGGCCACCACGTTGCCTTGCTTCCCATCCTTGCGCAAGCGAATGATGCGGTGGGAGCCCGTTTCGCAGAAGTAAACGAAGTCCGAACCCGGATTGCCCGTGATGCCGCGCGGCGAATTGTAGAGGGTGTTGAGCGTGGAAACGGAGCCGTTTCGCACCGTTCGAATCGCCCCGTCCACCCCTTGGGTGATGAAGAGGGTTCCATCGCTGTCTTCCCAAACGCCGCTGGGCGAGCCGACGGCCGCCGAGGCCACCGAGCCATCGGTGCGGGCGCCCGCGCCAATGCCGGCTTCGGTGCTGGCCGTCAGGCCGGGGGAGGCTGCCCCGATCATGAACCGCAGGCCGCCGCTGGCCCCGTAGTCCACGCGGGAGTTGTTCTTAAAGGTCAAACGCAGGGTGCGGGCGGAAACTGAGCTGCCGGTGACGCGGAAGACTTCCGCGCTGCTCACGCCAATGGCGCCCGAGCCAAACACGGCCCGCGAGGTGGCACCGAGCGGCGTGATGACGGTCTTGCCGGTTTCTAGGTCAACTTCGACCTTGGCCGTGGCGCCCTGCAAGTTGGAATTGTCGGAAAAGGTGAAGGCACCTCCGGACCCGATTGGGGCCGAGCCACCCCCGCCGCAACCGGCAAGAAGAAGCCCAAGACCAAGCACCGGGATAAGAAAACGATCTGGATTCATCGGTAGCCTGACGGTACCTGAGAGTCGCTGTCATGAGTTTGCTCAAATTTGATGCCGGGAAAATGAACCTTTGGCCCCCCAAGATTCCTCGGGCGCAAGCTTTGGACTTAAGGTCGCTTCGCTGGGGGAGCCTATTCGGCGAGCGACCCGATGGGGTCAATCTTGAGTTCGTTGATCTGGTTCTCGACGAGCGTGAATCGGTACTCGAACTTATACGGACTGCCGGGGAAGTCACCCGTCACTACGACCCCGGCCAACAACTCGTTCTCGTTTGCTTCAGCGGATACCACTTCGGTCGTTAGCTTATAGCCAACGTTTGAGGCCATCAACCACTCTCGAATGGCGTCGACTCCGCGTAGCTCTTTGTCTTCGCCGGAGTCCCAAACGACCGCATCCTCGCGGAATCCACTCAGTGCCTCATCAACATCTGCGCCTTTGGCGGCAAAGAATTGCGACACAGACTGGGGCATGTTGATGTTTGGCATTGGATTCCAGTATGGCGAGGTCCACACGGGATGAGTCAGGAGCATCCCGATCGTTCATTTCTTGCCGTAATGGATCGGGCTGGTTAATCATCAATCTTAGGCGGTACTTGAGGTGACGTTTCGCTTTGTTGCGAACCAAGCGGCGAGAGAGCGCCCGGCCAACGAAACCACGACGAAAACCCACGCCGAAGGACTGGGCTTTGCCCCCACCACCACGGCCAGGTCCACCAGCACATAGATGCCCATGATCCAAGCGGCCATGCGCCGAGCTGCCATAGCGTCGAGTGACCGAGTCGCCAACCGAACGAAGAGGTAGGTGATCAGTGGCCCCAGAGTCACGCTCACCCATGGCCCGGCGACTTGCGCGAATTGTTCATATTCAGACATCGGGCGGCCGGGTTGGAAGAAGGTTGAATAAACCCAAACCACGATGAAGGTCGCCAAGACGCCCAGGGTTACAATGCCAAACACCGCTCCCAGAACCTTGAGCGCAGCTTTCACCGCGTCACCTCCGGCGGGAGATTCGTGGCTTTGTAAAGCCGCTTCGCCATCGGAATCGCGCCGGGAGTAAACGAGCCCGAATGAACGTTCTTGAGGGCCTGAGGCAGCAACTTCTTGAGGAACGCGCCCCAGCCAAAGTTCATGGCGAAGGGGATAATCCAAGCTTGCCCCTTCAGGCCGGTTTGCACAAGGGTGAGGCGGGTGCCCTCGGGCACGGATTCCAGCTTCCATTCCACTTGCATCGGCGGTGGCATCTTATCGCCCGCGTTCATGGGGCCGTTTTGCCAGCGCCAAACCATGGAGTGCGGGGCCTTCGCGGAGATCACTTCGCACTCCACAATGCCGCTGGTGCAGAGATGGTCGGGGTCGTATTGAAACTTGAACTTGGAACCGACAGCGGCTTCCCGAAAGGTGTTGGGCATCAGCCACTCGGCCAGGGCTTCTGCCGATGTGAGGGCGCACCAAACATCTTCAATCGGGTGACGCAGGACGAGAGACTTCTTGATGGATTTCATGACGGATTCTTTTTGTCGAGGTATTGAGAGAGGTTGTCGAGCTTTTCCGACCAGAAGGCCTCGTAGACGTCTACCCACTCGAAAACGGGGGCAAATCCCTCGGGATTGAGCTCGTAGATTCGCTCCGTGCGGCGAGCGGTGACCGTGACCATGCCGGCATTCTTGAGAATGGAGAGGTGCTCAGAGAAGCTGCTGCGAGAGGCCTTTTTGAACTTGATGACCTTCTGCCAGAGGGCTTCGACCGTAGAGGGGCCGTTCCTTAGTTCATCTAGCACCAGGCGCCGGATGGGGTTGGCCAAGCAAGCAAAGGGGTCCAGGGCGGCTTCCATAGGGTGATTATATCGGAAAAATCCGAAATAATCAATGTGATTCAATTTGGTGCAGGAGGGTAGCTTTTGTTCCATGGCTCCCGACCCCGCCCGCGCGCTCCAAATTCTGCGTCAGGTAGGGGTGCACGCCAAGGAAGCCATCCTCGCCACTCCGCAGGGCGTGGCCAACGAAACCTGGCTGTGCGGCGAGTGGGTGCTGCGTATCAGTAAGGACCCCGAATATCTGGAGGATTTGCACACCGAATCCGTGGCCGTGCCGGTGGCGGTGGGGGCGGGGTTGCCGACCCCCGATTTCCTGCACATCAGCCTGTGCCCGGTGGGGGATACGCCCCCGTTTTCGGTCTACCAGCGGGTGCAGGGGCAGCCCCTTTCTCTTTGCACCCATCTCAATGATCCGGCGGGTTTCTTCCGCGCCTACGGGGTGGCGTTGCGGCGGATGCACAGCATCACCGAGGTTCTCGACCGCTACGGCGAACTCGATCCTCCTTGGGAGCTAGATATCGAGAGCCTCGCCGCCGCTGCCCAGCCCCTGGGGTTGCAGGAAGTAGTGCTGGCGCTGGCCGAGCGGGTGGGCACGGCCCCCTGCGTTTTCGTTCACCAGGACCTGCACGCCGACAACGTGCTGGTGGATGAAGCCGAGCGGCCGGTGTTCATTGATTGGGGGGATGCAGGTCTAGGCGACCCGGCGGCGGATTTCCGCTACCTGGCCCCCCGCCATCTGCCGTGGGTTTGGGAAGGATATGGCCCGGTGGACACAGGGCTAGAGGCTCGCGTCCGGCTGCACGTGCTGGACCAGTGGCTGTACGCGCAACGGCACCAACGAAGCTACGGCCCCTGGGCCGACTGCGAAGAAAACGAGATTCGAGCATTCCTCAACTCCTGATCGCGATCAAGAGGAGGCAAAACCGGACAATATTGAACTATGTCCCTGAACCAAACTCTCACCACCCTCTTCACTGAGGTCTTTGAGGGTCTGGCTCCGGGGGCCTCCGGAACCTGGGTCGTAGAACGCGGCGAAGCTCTAGAAGAAACCCTGGCGAGCCTCACCGCCTCGCAAGCTTCGCAGAGGATCGGTCAAGCCAGTTCCATCGCGGCGCACACACTCCACACCATCCACTACCTGCAGATGAGCAACGCTCAGGCTCGGGGCGAGGCCTTTACCCCGGACTGGGACGGAAGCTGGGCGCGTCAAACTGTCACCGATCCGGAGTGGAAAGGCATCCAGGAAGACCTGAAGCAGCAGAAAGCCATGCTGCTTGAACTAATGTGTCAGCCCGGCCTCCCGAATGGTGCGGTCCTCGGAGCCATCGCCAACATCGCCCACGCGGCGTTTCACCTCGGTGCCATTCGGCAACTTGCGCTAACCAGCCAGTAGGATTCAAGGCAGTATCAGTGCGTCAACCAATCATGAGCAAGGGCAACAGACATTCAAGCAATGGAGGTCAACGACAGTGGATGATGACCGCAGCAAACTTCTAGAGCGGCTGAGGGTCGAAGTGTGTCCCGAGCACCCTCGTCCCATGAAGCGCCTGTTCGATATTGCCAAGGATTTTCGGAAGCTTCCTCTTTCATCAATAAGCGATATCCTCGATGAAGAGGAGTTTGTCTTTCGAATGGCGGCCGTGTGCATCATGGACTTTCAAGCGCGCGAAAGCAAACTCTCGGCTGAGGGTTCAAGAGATCTTTGTGAGCTCTATCTCGCCCGTCACGATCGCATAGATACATGGGATATGGTGGATCGAGCCGCCCCTCATGTAGTGGGGAGATATCTGTTTGAACGAGATCGAGAGCCCCTCTACGAACTCGCACGAAACGGAACCGATATCGAAAAGCGCACGGCGATGGTGGCTACTTGGTACTTTATCAAGAACGATCAAGTAGACGACACCTTCGCTATCGCTGAGATCCTGGTGGATAGCCACGCCGACCTAGTGGCACTGGCCGTAGGGAGTTGGGTGAGGGAAGCCGGCAAGAGAGACCCCAAGGCCCTCCAGCAATTTCTCGATCGTCATGCCAGTTCCATGCACCGGGGCGCCCTGCGGGCGGCTATTGAAAGGCTGCCTCAAGAGCTTCGTCAGCATTACCTTAGGGCCGGCGGCCCAACTTGAGTCGCAATTGCTCACACAAGCCCCTTGCATGTTGTGAGAAACTAGGGGAGTCATGAATCAAACCGCATTTGATCCGAGAACGGAAGTCCTCGAACGATTGGGCTTCACCCGCCACCTTTTTGGGGCCGATATCAAGGCCATGAGCCACGAAGATCTCAGCGCCAACTGTGGCGGCGCCTCGCGATGCGGCTACGATTTTCTCTACGAATTGGTGGGTTTCTTCAGCCTGTTCGCAGGTCTGCTTACTTCGGGTCCCTCTGCCATCGATGGACCGCAGGGCGAGTGGGTCCGCGCGCCGCAAGAGTTCATGGACAAGGATTCGGCCATGAAGTCATTGAACGAAGCGGCCGACCACTTCAGCGCCGCCATCCAGAACTACAAAGGTGACCTTTTCAACGATGTTTTCCCCTCGCCGGTGGGGCCCTTCACCCCGCTTAGCATGGCGAATCTGGCCGTTTCGCACCTCATGTACCACTCGGGTCAGCTGAATTACATCCAGACTGTGCGGGGCGATGTCGCGTTCCACTGGATGTGAGCCCTGGCTCTTCCTATCAAACTGAAAGTCTTTTACGAAGTTCTCGGTAACTTCCGAGATGATTTCAGGAGGCGCGAAGTCCAAAAAAGCATCCCTTCGCGCCCTCGCGTGCGGTTGAGAGGACGACTCCTGCAATGGGTCATAAATACGCAGAGTAAGTGGCTCTCCCCTCCGCTTCCTCACGCGCATTATGCCCGTATATTTAGCAGGGCAACCTGAACAGTAGCTGAACGTTCCTTGCCGAACCTGAATCTCGGGTGCAAGCCACCCACTTCGTTCGATAGATTACAGGTGTGGGGCACTCCCCCGCGACTCGAGAGTTTCTCATGTCAAGAATCATTTCCTCATCATCTCTCGCGGTGGTGCTCGGAGCGGGGTTGGCTTCTTCCGGCC
The DNA here is from genome assembly GCA_002352215.1 of Chthonomonas sp. UBA2785. Lineage (GTDB taxonomy): Bacteria > Armatimonadota > Fimbriimonadia > Fimbriimonadales > Fimbriimonadaceae > JAHBTC01. The sequence continues at coordinate 17,644 of DEIB01000027.1, forward strand.
AAGCCGCCACCGTGTACGGGCTCACCACCCGAGATCAACTCATCTCCTTCGATTCGGCCACGCCGAATATGGTGACGAGTGCCTGGTTCATCCAGGGCCTCGCCGCCAATGAATCCTTGGTGGGTATTGATTTCCGCCCCGCCACCGGCCAGCTCTACGGCGTGGGCTCGTTTGGCCGTATTTATACGATCAATACATCGAACGGCATGGCTACTTTCCAGGCCAGCCTGTTCAATAGCGCCAACAACCAAGCGCTCTCGCTCAGCGGCTCGGAGTTCGGTGTGGACTTCAACCCGGTGCCGGACCGCCTGCGCGTGACGAGCAACCTGGGCCAGAACCTCCGCATCAACGTGGCCACCGGCGCTACGATTTTGGATGGCACGCTGAACCAAGCCAGCGGCTCGCCCTTCATCGTGGCCTCGGCCTACACCAATAGCTTCGCGGGGGCCACCACCACGACGCTGTATAACATCGACTCGAACAGCGACATGCTGACCATCCAAACGCCTCCGAACAACGGCACGCAAGTGATGGTGGGATCGCTCGGCATGGACGTGACGGCTCTGGCCGGCATGGACATCCTAACGGTGGGTTCAACGAACACGGCCTATGCGGCACTCCAAACCGCCGGCACCACGGGCTCCAAGTTCGCCATGATCAACCTCGCCACGGGCACGGCCACGGTCATCGGCAACATTTCGATGAACCAATCTAGTGACTCGCTGGCCGTGCGCGACATAGCCGTGACGGCGGTGCCGGAACCGGCCACCATGACCGCACTGGCCCTGGGCCTGGCAGCCATGCTTCGCCGCCGACGCGCGGCCAAGTAACTTGGGAACGGGGGCGGCTTCAGCTACAGTATTCCTAGCGATGCCGCCACCGCCCATCCCGCCTTCATTTTCGTTCCGTGCCGCATTGGCGGGACGAGAGCCGGATGTGCTGGCCTCCCTCTTTGCGTCCATTGACATGGGAGTGATGCTTACTGATCTAGAGCACCGCACGCTCATGGTCAATCGCCGGTTTTGCGAGCTCTTCGGCGTGGATGGGGGGCAGGTGGTGAACCTGGATGTGGAAGAAGTCCGCGAAGCTGTGCGGGCACGAATCATAGATCTCGCGACGTGGGAAGCGAACCTCAAGGACATCTACGATCGCCCCCAAGCCAGCCAAGTGGACGCGCTGACGCTCAAGCACCCTGACTGCACGCTCAGGCGCGAGACGCATCCGGTGTTTGACCCCGAGGGCGAGGTCGTGGGCCGGCTGTGGACCTTTGTGGACCAAACGGACGAGTCGCGCCGCCAAGAACACCGCACTCTGCTCCACCGCATGAGCACGCTCTTTGATCCGGAGCCCGCCCGGATCTATCAGGACTTGGTGCGCACCATCAGCGCTCATTACGATTCCACATGCATTGTCTCGCTGCGGCAGGGCGACATCATGCATTTTCATGCCATCGCCAGCCCGGTACCCGGGGTGGAAGCGATGACCCAAAACACGCTGGACGAAAGCTATTGCCAGTGGTGCCTGGCCAAGAACGGGCCGCTGATCATCCAAGATGCGAGGCAAGACGAAAACTACGCCCGGGTGATGCCCGCCCAGATGGGCATCACGCGCTACATGGGGGTTCCGATTTGGGATGCCGAGGGAGAGACGGTGGGCACGCTTTGCATCCTCGATCATCGGTCGGACGAAGTGTTAACCGAGGACGATCTACAGTTCTTGCAGTTGGTCGCGATGCGACTGACAGCGGAACTAGAAAGGGAAGCCCAGATTCGAGATCTCGAACGCAACCTTGCCGAAGTGCAAACCCAGCTCATCCAATCGGAGAAGCTTGCGGTGACCGGGCAGCTCGCCGCGACCATCGCGCACGACGTTCGCAATATTGTGAGCGCCATGCGACTGGACCTCGAAGATTCGGCGTCACCGGAACTACTAGACCACCTCGACCGATTTGGCGTGCTGTGCCATCGGCTTCTCTCGTATTCGCGGCCTAAGAAGCTGGAAGTAGCAAGTGTGGACCTGGCCAATGTTTTGCGACGAACGGTGGATCTCTTTGCCAAGCACGCCGAGATTGCCGGAATCAAACTGACCCTGCACAAGCCGGAACAAATCCCCCCAGTGCGGGCGATTGAAGACCGCCTGGAATCCCTGTTTGCCAACCTGATCTTGAATGCCATTCAGAGCACCCCGGCGGGCGGGCAATTGGTGATCGAGGCGGCCCCCACCCAGGACGGGCGGGTGGCGGTGATCTTCTCCGATACTGGCCCGGGATTCCCGCAGGGGATCGAAGATCGACTCAAGCGTCCCTTTGCTTCCTCCCGCGCGGAGGGGTTTGGGTTGGGGCTCTATAGCTGCGGCCAAATCATGAAGGAAATCGGAGGCACGATCCAGCTAGAAAATGCGAACCCTAGCGGGGCGCGAGTGATTCTGGAGTTCTTGACCGTATGAAGCCGAGCATCCTGATCGTGGAAGACGATCGTTTCCTAGCGGGCAGCCTGGTGCGAGTGCTGGAGCGGCAAGGCTACACCCCCACCGCCGCGCACACGGTGGCCGAAGCGAAGGCGTGCTTTGAGAAGGATGAGCCCAACCTAGTAGTGCTGGACTTGGAGTTACCCGATGGCGATGGCAATGAAGTGTGCGTTTGGATCCGGCAGCGCAGCCAAGCACCGATCTTGATTTTGAGTTCGAGGAGTAGCTCAGTGGACAAGGTGCTGGGGCTGAACAATGGGGCGGACGATTATCTGGCCAAGCCGTTTGATTCACATGAGTTTTTGGCGCGGGTCCGAGCTCAACTGAGGCGGGGTAGCGCGAAACTTACGGACCAAGGCGTGGTTCGATTTGGCGATTGTGCGCTGGACTTGCGAGCCCATCGTCTGTTAGTGCGCGACCAGGATTTGGAATTGACGGCGACCGAGTTCCGGATTCTGGAGCAACTGGCGCGGAACCCCGACCGAACCATGGAACGCGGGCAGCTTTTCCGCAAAATATGGGGGCACGAGATGGAGTTCTCGTCGAATTCTCTTGAGGTCTTAGTCTCGCGCATCCGGCGGAAACTCAAGAGCGTGGACGCACCGGACCCGATTGATACGGTGCGAGGCGTGGGTTACCGCTGGCGAGGCTAGCCCATTGTAAAAACTCAGACGCTTCGTACAACGGGCTCTCCACACGACTTTAAGCAGCTTTCAGTTGACCCTGACCGCTGGACTTCGAGACCGCTGCATCGGCTCGGGCAATGACCTGATTGAGTGCGGCGGCCTGGCTATCTAACTCAGAGGCACCGCCCGCCACTTGCTCCACCTGAGCGGCAATCTCTTGGGCCGTGGCGCTCATTTCTTCCATGCTCGCCGCATTCTCTTGGGAGACGGCCGCGATGTTGGCCACGGCACCGTTCACTTGGTCAATCTTCTCACGCATGACTTCGCTTCGCTCCTGGCTACTCTTCGCGACGCCCGTCATCGTGGACATCGCCGAATCCAGTTCAGCTTGTCGCTTGTTGGCCACGCCAATTTCTCGGGCAATGCTTTCGAGGCCTCCGGCCGCGAGGTTAGTCAGTTCAGAAACATCGTCCACGTCGGCCAAAGTGCGCCCCATGGCCTCAACGGACTGCTTGCTCACCTGCTGCGTGTTTTCTACCAAGCTCTTGATCTCTTTGGTGGAGTCGCTCGCGTGCTCTGCAAGCTTCCTCACTTCTTCCGCCACCACGGCGAAGCCTCGGCCATGCTCGCCAGCGCGCGCGGCTTCAATCGCCGCGTTCAGGGCCAGCAGGTTCGTCTGGTCGGCAATGTCGTCAATCGTCTGGACGATGCGACCAATTTGTTCCGAACGTTCATTCATCTGGTTGACTTGCCGTTCGGTTTGCTGCACGGTTTCGCGCACCTTGGCGATGACGTCAATCCGCTGCTGAATCTGAGTCCAAATCGCGGCTTCTTCGTTCATGCGGCTCAGAGCGCTGCCCAGGTCGGTGAGGCTGACCATGGAATTGGAAACGGCATCGTTGAGTTGGATGGATGAATCGAACGCTTGGGCTCCGAGGTCGGCAAGGTTCTCGCAGAGATTCGCCACGTTGGTGGTGGATTCTGCCTGACTGGTGGCGGCTTCGCCGACTTGCGCCGTCACATTGGCAAGCTCCGTGACCGCCCGACCCGAATCGGAACTCGCGCCTTTCAGCAGTTCACCGTTCTTCATCACCACGGCGGCAATTTGCTGACTCTCGGCCACAACGCCAACAAGTTCATTCCGCAGATTACTGACCGACGCCAGCTCGGCGTCGAGTTGGTCTCGCAGACCCTTGACAAAGCCAAACTCGATGTACGACTCCATGATGAGGGCCTGGTCGAGCGTGAAGGCCTTCTGCAGCGAGGCCAGAGCTTTGGCGGCTCGCATCGGGGTCAGGCGACCGCGACCGATGATCATCGGGGTGAGCACATCAAAGTAGGTGGTCATCGCCGCGAAGAACCACTGCGGCGAGAGCCCAATTTGGGCGTGGATAAAGCCCACTTTCAGTCGGCTTTCAGCATAATCTTCGCCAAACTTGGCCTCAAAGAGGTGGTCGAAGTAGGCAGGATTCGTCTTTTTCAGTCGCTCAACGGAGGAGCCGGCCTTCGTGATGATCGCCAGGGCTTCGGGAAATTTGCCGAGGTGATCGTAGAACGCATTCACGATCTCATCCATTCGGCTGCGCAGCAGGGGCGCCAAAGACTGAAGGCGCTCGCGGTCCTGCGCGGTGATGCGGTTCATCTCGACGCGCTGCGCCAAAACAGCTGGAGAAAGGTTGAATTGCTCGGTGAATTTCACAGGGGGGTCCTTAGCTTGTGATGCCGGTGATTTTATCGGGATTTCACGGCGGAGACATTAGAGGAAATCACCGAAAGCCCCCACCCTTTTTTGGCTATCTGCGAGACGGCGTCACCGGAAGCCGCGAGTGGGCACTAACCTGGGTTCCGGAATTCACAAGCGCCAGCCTGTCGCAGCGTAACCACCGTAGGCTGGTAGCCGTCCGAGCAAGAGAGGACCACGTTTGCCCATGTTCATCCCCCTCCTGGTGCTGGCCAGCACCCCCGCCTCAGCCCCCGCCGAGTTCGCGCTGAATGACATGGTGGAGAACGCCCGCGCGGCCAACCTCTTCCCGGCGGAGGGCAATACGATCAGCAGCCCCGCCAACGTGCTGATGGTGACCATCATGATGGCGCAGGCGGTGGATGGCGGCTCGCGCGCACAGATTTTGCAGAGCCTGCACCCGCAGATGACGATGGCGGATGGGCAAGCCTTCTTCCAGCAATTGGCCAAGGGGCTGGACCCCGAAACCACTCGCCTCGCCCGGGCGGTGTGGTCGGTCAGCGGTGGCACTCCGGCAGCCCGGCAGGGAATTGAGAAAAACTACGGCGCCGAAGTCGGCAAGATTCCCACGCAGGAGGAAGCAAATGCGTGGGCAAATCGAAATACAGCGGGAATGATCAAGCATTTTCCAGTTCAGGTTTTGGACAAGAAAGTGGTGTTGGCATCTGCACTTGCTTACTTTGGTAAGTGGAAGGGGGGAGATAAGCCAAAAATCACGGTTCCATTTCAGTTTCGGTCTGGTCGTCGCGAGATTCCTGGCTTTAGCACGATCATCACTGAAGGTGCGGTTGGGGACGTACTTGTCTATCACTTGCCTTACGAGAACGGCGAGTCTATGGTGGTTTTGTTGGGCCGTAACAATGTTTCGACACCGGCCCGCGTCGCGCGATGGGGTGCAGCAGAGTGGGGTGCAGCCATGAGGCCCCGAGGAAACGAGGAGGTCTTCTTGCACACGCCAAGCTTCCAGTTTCAGTATCAGACTAGCCTCTTAGGGGCGTGGCAGGACCGAGGTCGGCCAGTCTACGTAACTTTCCCAGGACTCCATGAAGATCCTTCGAATGTCTTCTTTGTCGAGGGTGCTTTCGTGCGTGTGGATGAAAAGGGCACGAAGGCAGCCAGCCTCGTGGCGGGAGGCGGAGGGTCAATCGGCGGCGGTGGCCCACGGCGGCGAACCGTCGTTGTTGATCGTCCGTTCGTGTTTGCCATCGTGCGGCCGGGGTACCCGCTACCGCTGTTCATCGGCACGGTGAACGAACCCGCCATCACGCCGTGACCCGCGCTCGTCCAGGTTAGGTACAAATGGGCGAGGAGGTGCCCATGAGTGCGAAGGACTTGGTGATTGCGATTGATCGGGATGATTCGGATGAACTCGCCATCGTCTTGAGCTTTACCAATGAGGGCATCAATGATATGTACGATGGTGGCACGCCGCTTTGGCATGCCATCAATAAGTACACCATCAATGTAGACATCGTCGAGCGGCTGCTGGAAGCGGGAGCAAACCCCGATCTCGGTGGGATCAGCCATAGGTGGGAGACTCCTATCCAATTCCTTCTCAGTCGACGCGAATATGAATTGGCTAAAATGCTCGTCAAATACGGAGCAGCCTTATCGGTGCTCGATATTGGTGAAAAGCACACTTTCTTGTGGGGGGAATCTAGAAAGGAACGCTGGGCACTCCGACACTCACTTATTTTTGAGAGTTATCCAGAGAGTCGTTACAAGCACTATGGATGCGAGAATCCGGAAGATCTCACCGATGACTACAAGGTGGCTGCAGTGAGATCTGGATATAGTGCTTTTACTATCTTGGATTATTTTGGCGAAGGCTTTGGAGATAGTTATTACGATCCAAATGGGGAAAGGGGGTGGCGGAGATTCATTTTCAGCAAGAATTTCGCTCAGCAAGTACGTGCCAAGCAAATGCGAAAGAATCAGCCTGGTGGTCCGATCTGGTGTGCCTGTCGCATGGGCCAAACTATGACTATCTTAGAAGATGGCAGGGCAGTGTTGATTGCTGGAGAACATGAAGATGGAAATGATCCCGAGTTTTGCATTTACAACGATGTCATTGTGATCAACCCGGATGGTCAAATTGAAATTTACGGATACCCGCCCGAGGTATTTCCTCCCACGGACTTCCACACGGCCACCCGCGTGGGGGAGTGGATCTACATCATCGGGTCGCTTGGCTACCAGGGAACGCAGCCTGATGAAGTTTCGGTCTACCGACTGAGCCTGCTAGACTTCCACATCGAAAAGTGCCCGACCGCGGGAGATGTGCCGCCGCAAATGTGTCAGCACTCGGCCAAGCTCATTGACGGCCACAACATCCGTACATGGGGCGGAAAATGGTCCAAACCCTTCTCGGATCGCCCCGAGGACCACTATCATGAACTCGACCTGAATAGCATGGAGTGGCGACGCATTGACTCGGCTTCAAAGGTGTAAATTAGGGTAGATCCACAGGGCAATTACTCCCTTTAACCGTCGTTTTTTCCACTCCTCACCTAGACCCATGCCGCCCCTCCACCCCGTTGAGCAAGCCCTGGCCGACCTCTGCCAGTCGTACCCAGAACTGCGCTGGGAGCTACGCGAAGGGGAGTGGTACATCGGCCGCCAGGAGGGGCCGCAAGAGATCCGGATTGAGCAAGAGCCCGAGCGGTACTCACTCCACACCCCCGAATGGCACGGGCACTACCAAGAGCTCGAGGACCTTATCATCGACCTGGATGGCCTCCTGGACGGCTCGTTCATCATCGTCCAATTGTTCCGCAATGGTGAACAGGCCGCCGCCTGGGTGGAAGAAACCGACGAGCCCGGCAAGGATTACTGGAACACCGTGCTCTACTTCAGCCCCTATGACCCCCGGGAGTGGGAAGCCCAGCCGCTACGCATTTGGAAGGAAGTGCGCACTGTACGGCGCCTGACGGGGCCGGACCCCTTCCCCACGCGGAGCGAAGAAGTCATCCTGGAAGGTGCCGCCCCCGCCCGCATGGTGCAGCAAGACCGGGTGGTGAATACCTTTGGCCCCGCCCCTGCCGGCACGCGCTGGCTGGTGCAGCAGCCCGAGGGGTGCCTGGTGCCGATGCCGTGGGCGTTCCAAACCCACTCGGGGAAGGACGAGGACGGGGAATACCAAGCGCACTACCAAGACGACCAAGGCGCCACCTTGTGGGTGCAAGCGTACGACCACCCGGACACCCTAGATGCCCCGCAGCCGGATGACCTCACCTGGAGTTCGACATCCACGTTGGTGACTTCTGAAATCGGGGCCTTTGAAGGGATCGAGGAAGATCCGGAATGGGAGCGGTTGGTCGCCCAGGCGGAGCACGTGTGGGGGGAGCGGCGCATCTTGCTGCACTTCACTTTGGTCAAGCCGGTCAAGGTTTCTCCCGAGACTTACGAAGCCCTCATGCCCACCCTCATGGCGAGCACCAAGCTGACCTGCTGGTAGCTGCGGGGCAGGCTCGCGATCTTACGACACGAGCAGTACGCCTAATGGCGGCGCTCGGTTGGAAATTGACCTTAGCTGCAGGCGGCTAGACTTGAGGTCTATGTTCACCGCCATGGCCCTGCTGGCAAGCGCCAATTCCTCGGATGGCGCATTGCTCCTTGCTGGAGGGGGCTCGACATCTCCCGCGATGGTGCGAACCTTCATTCAGGCCATCGGGGGGCCGGACCAACCCATCTTGGTTGTCCCCCTCATGCGGGAGAGAGCGGACGAAGCGGGACGTCAGTCGGCTGACTTCTTGCGGGAACACGGGGCCAAAAATGTGGACGTGTTTCTCGAAGTTGAATACCGTCCCTTGGACCAGGCTGCCACCCGGGCTCGTTTCCTGCGGGCAAAGGGACTGTGGCTACCCGGCGGTGATCAAGGCCTGTTCATGCAAAGGCTGGGCTCGAGTTTCGCCAAAGACCTCTTTCAACTGGCCCACCGCCGGGGGATTTCGGTGTTCGGCACCAGTGCAGGGGCCATGCTGATGAGCGACCCGATGATTGATGGTTGGGAGGATGACACGCGGCCTAAGCGATCGCCGGGGTTGGGGCTGATTCCCGTGCTGGTGAATACGCACTACCGCGAACGCGAAAGGCAGGGGAGGCTGCGTTTTGCTTTCGAGAACTGGAACTCGCACACCCGGGCCCTCGGCCTGAGCGAGGGGGAATGGATCTTGTGGCAAGGTGGTCGAGTCCGGCAGTCCTCCGGTCGCCCGGAGTGGCTTGGGTCCCCTTCTTTACCGCAGAGCACTGGGCGTAGAAAGGTCCAAATCTAATGTCTGGGATCAACAACCCCATCGACCCCGGTACCCGCATCGGCCACGTGCATCTGCGCGTCGCCGATCTGGACCGCGCCCTCGCCTTCTACCAAGGCGTGCTCGGCTTCCAAATCACCCAAAAGCTAGGCCACAGTGCGGCGTTCCTCTCGGCGGGGGGCTACCACCACCACATCGGCCTCAACACCTGGCAGAGCCGCAACGGCTCCCCGCCACCTCCGGGAAGCACGGGGTTGTATCACTTTGCGATCCTGCTCCCCACCCGCCGGGCCCTGGCCGAAACCGTTCAGCGCTTGCTCCAGGCGGGGCACCCCCTCGATGGCGCCGCCGACCACGGCGTTAGCGAAGCCATTTACCTCCGCGATCCGGACCAGAACGGCGTCGAGCTCTATTGGGATCGCCCCGAAGAAGACTGGCCCCGCGATGAAGCGGGCGAGCTGAAAATGGTTACGGAGCCGCTGGATCTGGCCGCCCTGCTAGCCGAGTTCGATTACGCCAGCCGTTAACTCGCAGCCCGCCGGACTTCGTGTATAAAGAAAGGGAATGGGCACGCGGAACGCTTGGGAGAAAACGCGACAGGATCACGCCAAAGAATCGGCGGAAGACTACGTGGAAGCCATCTACCGGCTGGAATCTCAAGCGCGCGATGCGGGCGACGATCGCCGCCAAGTGCGCCTGACCGACCTGGCCGACCAATTCCAAGTGAGTGCCCCCACCGTCAGCAAATTACTGGCCCGGTTAGAATCAGAAGGGTTGGTGAGCGTGCAGCCGCGCAGCCACATTGAACTGACCGAGGAAGGGCTGCGCGTGGCCGAGCAGAGCCTGCGCCGCCACCAGATCGTGGTGGATTTCTTGGAGAAACTGGGGGTCTCAGCGCACCAGGCGGAGCTCGATGCCGAAGGCATCGAACACCACGTGAGCCAAGAAACCTTAGTCGCCATGCAGCGGTTTTTGGAGTCCTGAGTTGGGCACCGTGGAGCACGCCGAGCACCCGCCCGCGTCCAATGTCAAGCTTTTGCTTGGCCTGTCGGCGCTCCTGGTCGCGCTCAGTTTTGCTCTGCCGCTCTATCTCATTCCCTCCAACGTTCTCCCGCACCTCAGCAATGAAGCCAGGAATGTTTATGCCTGCACGGCCTGGGCGGGGTGGGCGCACTTCGTGTTTGCGTATGTCGGCCAGATGCGTGGTTTTGCCGCCCGGCGAGATTCGAAAACCACATTGCGGGCCGGGCTGTTCGCTCTGGCCATCTTGGTGGCTCTGCTGGTTTTGGTGATGTTGCGCTCATGGATGGGCGTGGGCATCTTTGGCGCGGTGGTCTGGATCTACTTCATCGACCACTTTCTCAAGGCCGAACAGTTCTTTAAGCACGGGATGGTGCCCCAGGAATCCACATGGAGCCGGTGGGTGCGGTCTTACCAGCCCATTTTGAGCTTCGGCTGGCTCTCCATTGTCCTGCTGAACATGGGAGGCATCGCCTCGTATCGCTGGATTGTTTGGGGGGTCAGCTTCCTCATGGCGCTGCTGTTCTTGGCCACCGGCGGGTGGCAAGATCTGCGCGACCGGGATCAGCGCGGCACCTTTGTCTCGCTTTTCTTCGTGGCCGAGGCGGCCGTGTGGGGAACCCTTATAGGTTTTGCGAGCTCAGAGTTCCTGAGCGGCGTTTACATCTTTCACATTGCGTTTGGTAGCTTCTATCACTATCTCGGAAGCTATTTCGCGGCCGCCGAGCGACGAAAGCCCGGGGATTTTTGGCACACCCCGCTCTCCATCGTGCTAGTGAATTTTGCCATCGGGGCGTTGGGGTTTTTCGTGGCGTTCCGCATGATGCCGCCCTGGCTCACCCCGGTTTTGGGCGTGGAGTGGTTCACGCTCTGGGTCGGCTTGCACCTGGTCGCCAGTGATGTCTTCCCGATGATCAAGCGCATGAAAGGATGAAGCTGGATTTAGCCGACGTAGACTTCTTGGTCGCCCCAGCAAGTTTGGAGGAAGTCAATCTGGCCGCAATGGAGGTTGGCGTGGAGGGCGGGGAGGTCGACCAAGAACCGCATCGGCATTTGCCAGCCCTGCCCTGATTCCAAGATCAAGTCCATGTCTTCAGCGGTGAGTTCTTGCATCGCCGCAATGACTTGAGCCGTGCCGGCTCGGAAGATGGCCTCCACTTCGGCTCGGGTGGTGATTTGCTCCTCTTCGGCGTTGCGCTGGGCCAGCCAGGCTTCTAGATTGTCGGGCTGCGGCAGGGTTCGCGTCTCCATCATCTCCGCAAAACGAGCCGCATAGAGGGCGGTGTGGGCGGCAATGCGGAGGGGTGTTTTGGCCCCCAATGCGGCCTGCCAATGCAGCCGCTCCTCCGGCACCTTGGAGAAGTTGCGGAGGAACATCTCCATCGCACTCACGGCACGCTGCTGCGCCGCTACAATCTCGGTCATATCCAAACTATGGCAGACACCAATTGCCGTGAAACCTCGGTTCCGGCCCTTGGCGTCTATCTTCTCATGCGGTTCGCCTTCCTCGCGCTCCTCGCCTTGCAAATCAAGTTGACTAGGAACTAGTTCAGGCCGGTAAGGTATCGATATTCATATGATGAAGTCACTCGTCGCGGTATCGCTGTTCGGTGTTGGCCTGTCGGCAATCATGCCAACCACGATAAATGGAGCACGGCGGGGTCCAACAGCTGAAGAAGCGGCCGCAGTGACTCGCACCGATGGTCTTACGGTCTCGGGAACCACAACCGTTAAGGTGGAGCCATCGGTGGCCTATTTAAGCATGGGTCTGGGAAGCAACGAAGTCACCGCCGATGCCGCGAAAAGACAAACGCTGAGGACGATCGAGGGGCTCAAAGCCGCCCTCATGAAGGAAGGGGTGAAAGAAGATGACTTTGACGTGACCATGGAGCACTTCACCGATATGCGGAGATCTTCGGCGGGGGTGGTGGATCGGCCTTGGAATCACACCGCCTATTTCCTCGTGACGGTACGAGATGTTAAGAAAGCGCCCCACATTTTGGATGTGGCACTGGCTTCAGGAGCAGGCTTTCTTTCCAGTTTCGAGTATGGCGTCGAAGATCCTTCGGTGTACTGGAAGCAGGCGCGCGAATCTGCCTCCAAGATTGCCAAGGAAAAGGCAGATCAGCATGTTCGGAATCTGGGACTTAAACTGGGGCCGATCATTCGGGTTTCGGAGCAAATCCCTGGATCGTGGGATTACAGCGAGAGGAACGCCCACGACTCGAGACGCGATAATCTCCTGACAGAGGACGATGTACGCGAATGGACGATCGGGGAAGGCACCCTCACGTACACGATCAAATTGAACGTCACCTACAGCCTCAAATAAGTGACGAGTAGTCCCACTTATCTGGACTCAGCCCAGATAAATGCGGGTAACGTGACGGTGTGCATCCGGTCACGCAAGAACGGCTCAGGCAGGCGGGGCTCCGCCTCACCCAGCCGCGCCTTACCGTGCTCGACTTGCTGGAAAACGAGGGCAAACACCGCGAGGCCGAGTTCATTTGGCGAGCCGCCCAGCGCCGCCTACCCACCCTCGCCCGGCAATCGGTGTACGACAATCTCAACGCCCTGGTGGCCGCGGGCATTGTCCGCCGCATCGAGCCCGCCGGATCACCCGCCCTCTACGAAACCCGCGCCGGCGACAACCACCACCACCTGGTGTGCCGCCAGTGCTACATGGCGGTGGACGTGGATTGCCACGTCGGCCACGCCCCGTGCCTGGAGCCCATATCCACCCACGGCTTCGCGATCGACGAGGCCGAAGTCATTTTCTGGGGGATTTGCCCCCAATGCCAATCTAATCAACCGAAGGAAACCAACCCATGAGCCAAGAACCCAAATGTCCGCACGCATCGCGATTCCAACTGCCCCTGGCCGGCGGCGGAACGCAAAACCGCCACTGGTGGCCCAACCAGTTGCCGCTGGAAATTCTGCACCAGCACTCGGAGAAGTCCAATCCGCTGGGGAGTGACTTCAACTACCGCGAGGCCTTCGCCAAGCTGGACTACGAGGCTCTGAAGGAAGACCTGCGCCAGTTGATGACGGACTCGCAGGAGTGGTGGCCGGCGGACTTCGGGCACTACGGGCCGCAGTTCATCCGCATGTCTTGGCACGCGGCGGGTACCTACCGCATCGGCGATGGGCGCGGGGGCGGCGGACGCGGACAGCAGCGCTTTGCCCCGCTCAATAGCTGGCCGGACAACGTGAACATCGATAAGTCGCGCCGCCTGCTGTGGCCGATCAAGCAGAAGTACGGCCAGAGCATCTCGTGGGCGGACTTGCTTATCCTGGCCGGGAACGTGGCGCTGGAGACGATGGGGCTCAAGACGTACGGCTTCAGCGGCGGCCGCGAAGACACCTGGGAGCCCGACCAAGACGTCTACTGGGGCGCGGAAGACAAGTGGCTGGGCGGTGACATCCGCTACGCCCAGGGCGGCGCTGAGGGCGTGGACAAGGCGGGCGGCGTGACCGTGACTGAAGAGGAGGGCGCCGAGCCCAAGGGGCGGTTCTTGGAGAATCCGCTCGGGGCCGTGCAGATGGGCCTCATCTACGTGAACCCGGAAGGGCCGGAAGGCAACCCCGACCCGGTGGCGGCTGCCCATGACATCCGGGAGACCTTTGCGCGCATGGCCATGAACGACGAGGAAACCGTTGCCCTCATCGCCGGTGGGCACACCTTTGGCAAGTGCCACGGTGCGGGTCCGGTGGACCACGTGGGCGCGGAACCGGAAGGCGCCAGCATGGCCGAGCAAGGCTTCGGGTGGACCAGCAGCTACGGCACCGGCCACGGGGCCGCCGCCATCACCAGCGGCCTGGAAGTGACCTGGACCAAGACCCCGACGAAGTGGAGCCAAAACTTCTTTGAGAACCTGTTTGGGTTCGAATGGGAGCTGACTAAGAGCCCGGCTGGCGCGCACCAGTGGGTGGCCAAGGACAGCGAGGCCATCATCCCCGATGCCCATATTCCGGGCCAGTTCCACCGCCCGACGATGCTGACGACGGATCTCTCGTTGCGCTTCGATCCCGCCTACGAAAAGATCTCTCGGCGATTCCTGGAGAACCCGGATGAGTTTGCGGATGCGTTCGCCCGGGCGTGGTTCAAGCTCACCCACCGCGATCTTGGGCCGCGCTCGCGCTACATCGGCCCCGAAGTGCCCTCCGAAGACCTGATCTGGCAGGACCCGGTTCCGGCTGTAGACCACGCTCTGATCGATGACACCGACGCCGAAACTCTGAAGGCCAAGATCAAAGCCAGCGGCCTGACCCCCAGCGAACTGGTGGGCACGGCCTGGGCTTCGGCCTCGACGTTCCGGGGTTCGGACAAGCGGGGCGGCGCCAACGGCGCGCGCATTCGCCTGGAGCCGCAGCGCAACTGGGCGGTGAACCAGCCTGCGCAACTGGGCCGGGTGCTGGGCGTGCTGGAAGGCATCCAGGCCGAGTTCAATCAGTCGGCGGCGGGCGGCAAGCGCGTCAGCCTGGCTGACCTCATCGTGCTGGCCGGCAATGCGGGGATTGAACTCGCAGCGGCCGCCGCCGGCGAGAAGGTCAGCGTGCCGTTCACGCCCGGCCACACCGATGCCACGCCGGAGCAGACCGATGTCGATTCGTTTGCGGTGCTGGAACCGCAGGCCGATGGCTTCCGCAACTACCAGCGCACGGCCTTCGCCGTGCCCGCCGAAGCCCTGCTACTGGACAAGGCGCAACTGCTCACGCTCACCGCGCCCGAGATGACGGTGCTGGTGGGCGGCCTGCGCGCCATCAACATCAACACCGGTGGCAGCCTGCACGGCGTGTTCACGCAGCGTCCGGGGGCCCTGACCAACGATTTCTTCGTGAATCTATTGAGCATGGACACCACCTGGACCGAAATTGATGCTGTGAACGGCCTCTTTGAGGGCCGCGATCGCCAGTCGGGGGCCGTGCGATGGACGGCCACGCGCGCCGATCTGGTGTTTGGTTCCAACTCGGTGCTGCGGGCACTAGCCGAGGTCTACGGCAGCGCGGATGGTCAGCCGAAGTTCATGCAGGATTTCATCCAGGCGTGGACGAAGGTGATGAACCTAGACCGCTTCGACGTCGCCCGCTAAGCGGGCGGGTAATCCTGGCCTCGGGGGTCTTTGGCCTCCGGGGCCGTATTGGGCATAATCATCCTCTCAAAGTGCACAGGGGAGTGGCACGGCGCATGAGAATCATCATCTTAGGGAATTCGGGGTCGGGAAAGAGCACGCTCGCCCGGGAGATCAAGCTTCGGAAGGATGTGCCGGTGCTGAGTCTGGATGATGTGGCGTTTGCCTCGGAGGCGGTCCGTCGCCCTGTGGAAGGGAGCCTGGCCGATGTGCGTACGTTTATCTGGCAGCATTCAAACTGGGTAATTGAAGGCTGCTACGCGGACCTGATCGAAGGCATTCTTGATGAAGCGGACGCCCTCCTGTTCCTCAACCCAGGAGTCGAACAGAGCGTCGAAAATTGCCTGAATCGACCATGGGAGCCAGAGAAGTTCGCCTCGCTGGAAGATCAAAATCGGTATCTGGAGCCTTTGATAGCTTGGGTGCGAGAGTACGAAACCCGGACGGACGAATTCGGACTGCAAAGTCACCGTGAGCTGTTTGAACGATTCGCTGGACCGAAGGTTGAGTTCACGAACCTGGACCAAGTTGCTGGCTGGTTGAACAACCTTACGGGCAGCGCTTAGCCCGAACCGAGCCGCACCGTGCCCACCACCACGGAATCCACCGTCAGGTTCTCGGCGCGTTGCAGGTCTACTTTGAGCGGCACGAGATAGCCCCCGTGCTTGGGCATCAGGCTCGTTTTCACCGTGGTGTCCCCCACGGTCACCGTGCAGGTGATGCATCCCCAGCCGTAGCTCAGCTCCCGGGCCACGGCCCGCACCTGCGCGGCGGCTTCTTCGGGCAGGCGGGCAAAGAGGAACGGCGCGGGGCCTCGCCACTCAAAGGCCACCGCTTCAAAGGGGATTTCCATCACGGTCGCCCGAGTTTAGCGGAACGTGGTCATAGCCAACCTTGGGGGTCCAGCAACCCAACCCTTTGCCCCCGCGTATTCCCGGATGAAGATGGCCGCATGCGAAATGAGCCCCCCGAGCAAACGGGCGTACATCAGCGCCGTCGGCGAAGAGCTCGTCAAACGGCACGGCAAGAAGAAACACTACGACCCCGCGGATATCCGCACGGCCTCTCTGGCCCGGGGCTTTGCCATTGATTACGTTTGTTGGGCGCACGCGGTGTTCGCCACTCCGGGCGACTTCAAAGCTTTGCACGACGCCCTGGGAGAAGCCTGCAACTACACCGCGATGCGGGCTGAGGTCTTGAAGGACCTCTCGGGCGGTTCGTTCCAGTGGCCTGACGTGGATCTTTCGTGGCTAGATTGGCCGGATATTGACCTTTCCGGCATCTTCGATTGGTTCCCTTGGAATCCGTAAGTCGGCTCTACGATCGCACGAGTTCAAAAGCTGATTCGCCCGCGACAAACCCGGTGGCAAAGGCCGCCTGCAGGTTGTAGCCGCCCACCGGCCCGGCGATATCCAGAATCTCTCCGCACAGAAAGAGGTTCGACACGAACTGACTCTGCATGGTCTGCGGGTTCACTTCGTCCAGGCTCACGCCCCCCGCCACCACTTCGCCCTTCGGCAATATCACCTCGCGCACGGCCCCTAAGGGGAACCCCTTCAGTCCGTTAAGCAAGCGATTGCGCACCTTGGTCGGGGTTTGCGCCATGGGCGTGTTTGCGGGGATCTCAAGCTCCTTGAGCATGCCTTCCAGGAAACGCTCCGGCCCAAAGGGTTCTAGCCAAGTCGCCACTTGCCGCCGGGGATTTTCCTTTGCATAGGCCAAGAACCGCTCCGTCAGTTCCTCAAAGCTAAGGTCCGGAACCACGTCCACCTCCAGCGCGACCGGCGCTTGGGAAATGTGTTCGCTGACTTCGCGGCTAATGCCCAGGCAGCACGGCCCACTGATGCCCCGGTGCGTAAAGAGGAGGTCACCCCGCCACTGGGTAAACGCTTTGCTCTGCCGCCCGCGCAACACGCAGTCACGGAGCGCAATTCCAGCCCAGTCTTCGCGCATCTCGCGCAAGTGAATGGGAGCCAGGGCCGCCATGGTCGTCACAATGCGGTGCCCCAGGGACCGCGCCCACGGCCAGCCGTCGCCGGTCGTGCCGGAGTTCGGATAAGAGGAGCCCCCCGTGCACAGCACCACGGCCCCCGCTTCCACCGGGCCTTGCTCGGTCAGCACTTGGCTAATCTCGGTTCCCGCCCGTTCAAAACCCGTCACTGGGCACTCCAAGCGAATGTCCACCCCGGCCTCCCGCAAGTACGAACGCAGAATCGCCACCACATCCTTGGCGGTGCCGTGAGTAGGGAAGATACGCCCGTCCGGGCGAGTGTAGACCTCGAGGCCCCGTGAGGTCAGCATGTCCACAATCACGTGGTTAGGGAAGCGGTAACAAGCCGGGCGGATGAAGCGGGCTTCGTTCGGGCGGAACGCCCGCAACACATCCTCCAACGGGCCGTCGTGGGTGATGTTGCACTTGCCCCCGCCCGAGATGAGAATCTTGGTGCCCAGGCGGTTGGTTTTCTCTAGCAGGATGACGGGCGCCCCCAGGGTGGCAGCGCGCCAAGCCGCCATGATGCCGGCGGCTCCGGCCCCCACCACCACGACGGGCTTGTTGCTCATCCCGCTAGTTTAGAACTTAGCCTCGGCGACAGCTGCGGGCGCTGCGCTGGGATTGGAACACAAAGTTCTGGCGAGCATTGCGCGCCGGGAAGGCACGCGGCATATGCACCACTGGGGCCGGCGGGGCGGCATCCGGGTTGGTCACCGGGATGGCCTGCTTCAGCACACGCTCGATGGCGCGCACTTCCTTGGCCTGCTCCGGCGTGGCGAGGGTGATCGCGCGGCCCGAGTGTCCGGCGCGGCCCGTGCGGCCAATGCGGTGCACGTAGTCCTCGGGGTTATCCGGCAGGTCGTAGTTGACAACCAGTTCAATCTCCTTCACGTCAATGCCGCGCGCGGCAATATCAGTGGCAACCATCACACGGTAGCGGCCGGACTTGAACCCGGTGAGGGCGTCCTTGCGCTGGGCCATGGTGCGGTCAGAGTGAATTTCGCAGGCCGAATGATTCGCCGTGCGCAGGGCTTTGGCGACCTTGCGGGCGCCGTGGCGGGTGCGGGCGAACACCAGCACCGTGCCGGCGTGTTCTTCCAGCAAGTAATTCAGCGCTTCCGGCTTGTTGGCGTGCGGGATGTAAGTGACTTCCTGCTGAATGCGCTCCACCGGGGTGCCAGCCGGGGTCACTTCCACCGTCTCCGGATCTTCCATGAACTCCTCGGAGAGCTTGCGCACTTCGGGCGGCATGGTGGCCGAGAACATCATGGTTTGGCGGCGCGGCGGCGTGGCGGCCAGGATGCGGCGGATGGCCGGTGCGAAGCCCATATCCAGCATGCGGTCCGCTTCGTCCAGCACCACAATGCCGGCGTGGCGGAGGTTCACCGAGCGGCGATCCATGTGGTCAATCAGACGACCCGGGGTGGCGACCACCACTTGCGGGCGGGCGCGCAGGGCGTGCACTTGCTGGTTGATGCTGGCACCGCCAATGATGAGGGCCGTGCTCACGCCGAGCTTGTGCAGCGTTTCTTCAATCTGCATGGCCAGTTCGCGAGTCGGGGCGAGGACGAGGCCAAATTCTGTGGGGCGGAGTCGCTCCAGCATGGGCAGGCTAAAGGCCAGCGTCTTACCGGTGCCCGTCTGGGCGATCCCAATGACGTCCACACCCTTCAGGGCGATGGGGACAGCCCCGGACTGAATAGGGGTGGGGGACTGGAACTTGAGCGCGGAAACCTTAGCGAAAACTTTGGGGGAGAGGCCGAGTTGATCGAAGCCGAGGGTGAGGGAAATGGTAGGCATGAAAAGACCGAAGCTCCACAGCGTCGGCACGCACAATGATGACAGGTTCAGTTGAACTAAAGCTGGGCACCGGCGCCATTGTGCCCGCGTAAAGACCCGGGGTTAGCCTCGGGATATGGCCAGGTTCACCTGAAAAATGAGGTCAGGATCCTCCTTTAGCCGCCGCATTTCTGCCACCAACTTGCGGGTGAGTTCGGCGCGGGTGGCGTTCGGGCCAAGCGACCACAGGTTCTTTTGCTCGTATGGGTCAGCCACCACGTCAAACAGTTCCCACTCCTTCAAATCGTAGTAGTAGATCAACTTGTTGCGCTGCGTGGCAATGCCGACCCAACGCGGCACCCGGTGGTCGGGGTCATCGCTTTCGTAGAAATGGCCGTAGGTGAGGTTGCGGTTGGTGAGGTCGGTTGGGCGCTGGGTCACGGGCCAAAGCGAGCGCCCTTGCATGTCTGCAGGCACCGCCACCCCGGCGGCTTCAAGAATGGTGGGGGCGAGGTCCACGTTGCTGGTGAGGGCGGTGGCCACCGCCGGCCGCAACCCCGGGCGGCGCATTATCAGCGGGGTGCCCGCGGAAGGTTCGTAGAACCAGCGCTTGTCGTACCACCCATTTTCGCCGAGGAAGAACCCTTGGTCCGAGGTGTAAATCACCACGGTGTTCTTGTCCTGGCCGGTGCGCCGCAGTTCGTCCAGGAGGGCGCCCACACCGTCATCCACGCTCTTCACGCAGCGCATGTAGTTGCGCAGGTAGCGCTGGTAGTTGGTGGCCAGCAGGTCGTTGCTGGCTTCCAGTTGCGCGGCGTAGGCTTGGTCTTGCGTGGCCCAGGCGGCTTGCCACTGCGCCAGTCGGTCGCCCTCCAGGGCCGGGGGAGCATATTGCACCATCAGGTCCTCTTGCAGCCGCATGTGCCGGTCAATCCGCATGCTGACTTGCGGGGCCATCGAGTTCAGGCCCGCGTAGTCGGTGCGCAGGGTGGGGGGCTCGGCGTAGGTTTTGTCCAGGAACAGCGACCACGTTGAGGGCGAAGGGATGAAGTTGCGGTGCGGCGCCTTGTGCCCCACCATCAAGAAGAACGGCTTGGAGCGCGGCTGGCGCAACCACGCCAGCGACTTTTCGGTGATGATCTCGGTCACGTACCCCGGGGTGGTCGTGCGGCCCTCGCGGGTGATGAAGACGGGGTCGTAGTACGCGCCCTGCCCGGGCAGCACGTCGAAATCATCGAAGCCCGTGGGGTCGCTTTGCAAGTGCCACTTGCCAATCACGGCCGTTTCGTAGCCTGCCGCTTGCAAGGCCTTGGGGAAGGTCGGTTGGTCGCCATCAAACGTCGTGGTGTTGTCGCGGTGCCCGTTGATGTGCGCGTGCTTGCCCGTCAGGATGGCGGCGCGGCTGGGGGCGCAGAGCGGGTTGGGGGTGTAGTGGCGGTCAAACCGGACGCCCTCGCGGGCGAGCTGGTCGATATGGGGGGTCTGGATGTGCGGGGAACCATAAGCCGAGATCGCAGCCCGGGCGTGGTCGTCACTCACGATGAGGAGGATGTTCGGGGCCGCGTGGCTCGATGCAAATCCAAGCACGGCCAAGCCAACGAGAACACCCTTCAACACGTACCTAGGATACCAATCGCTCCCGGTAACATTCTCAGCGTGAAAATTGCCATCTCGGCCCTCACTATTCTTTCGCTTTTCGTGCTCATCGGTTGTGGTGCGCAGGAACCCACGGGCGTTCCCCCGACGGCCGCCACGGGCGGCACCACGGGCAGCACGGCCAGCCCCGCCACGCCGAGCGAACCGGTGGCCGGCGGCACGGAAGTTACCGAAGCCGAACTCGAAATGCCGTTCTATCCCGGCGCGACCCTCAAGGCTGGTTCGGCATTCGAAGTCGTGACGCCGTCCGAGGAGAACTACAGCGTGGTCTACACCACGGGGGATGAGCCGAGCAAGGTGGAAGCGTTCTACAAGGAAAAGTTCGCCGATGCCACTTTCGGGCCGCTCAACACAGCGGAAAAGGAAGGCTTCCTCATGAACAAGACCCTTCCGAGCGGAAAGAAGATCGCCCTCACGGCCTTGCGTACCAAGGGAAGCGCCGAAACAGAAGTCACCCTCTCTGCCGGTCTCGTGAAGTCAGAAGCCGGCAAGACGGAACCCGCCCCCGCCACCGGAAACTAACCTCTGGTCAACCGGAACTGAACCCGCCCCGTGCGTCGGTAATAACCCCTGGGGGTAATGTCCCCTTCGGAGAACGATCTCCGAAGGGGACGACGCACCATCATGCATTTATTTTCGCGTAAAGGAGCCTTGCTCGCGGCGCTCGCCGTGATGGCGGGGGCTTCTGCTCCAGCTCAAGCCAACTGGGAGTTGGTGAATCGGTACACCACCGATTACCTCCGCCCCTCTATCTACAGCCTTTCGCTGACGCCTTCGTTTATTCAAGATACGGACGAGTTTTGGTACGCCTGGCGTTCGAGCGATGGCTTCCGCTATTGGCGAGTGAACCCGGACAAGCGCACCAAGCGCCCACTGGTGGACAGTGTGAAACTGGCGGCGCAACTTTCCGAAGTCAGCCGTAAGCCGTACGACACCAGCAACCTCGACCTCCAGCAAATCTCTTTTGTGGACAAGAGCACGACCGTCATCCGGTTTGTGATTGGCGAAGAACGATTCGAATACGACACCGAAAAGGAGACTCTCAAGTCGCTCGGCCCCGTGCGTCCGCCCCAACAAGGCGGGACGGCCGTCAACCGCTTTGGCCGCAACCAAGAGGGCCAGCGGGTAGGGAACCAGACGCCGCCTTCGGAAGATGTCACCAATCGCCCCTTCGGCAACTACGCCCCGGATAAGAAGCGCTACGTCTATGCCCTCGACCACAACCTCTACTATGTTGAGATCGTGGATGGCAAGGAAACAGAGCCGGTCCAGCTGAGTAAAGACGGCGCAGAAGAGTACAGCTTCGGCGGTGGTGGCCGCTTTGGGGGTGGCCAACAAGGTGAACAACAAGGCCAAGGCCAGGGCCGCGAACGCCGCACCCGCCCGGGTGTGACCTGGAGCCAAGATAGCGCCCGCTTCTACGCCATGCGGTTCGACCGCCGCAAGGTCAAGGATCTGTGGCTCGTCAACTCGCTGGCCATGCCGCGCCCCACGCTGCTCACTTACAAGTACGAAATGCCGGGCGAGCCCGACGTGACGCAGCAAGAACTGCACGTGTTCACCACGGCCACCAAGGAACTGGCGAAGGCGAAGGTGGATAAGTACAAGGATCAGCAGATGTTTGACATCCACTGGCAAGAAACCACCAGTGACTCTCTCCGCCTGGTCCGCCGGGATCGCCTACAGCGCAACATGGAGCTGATTGAGCTCGACCTCAAGACCAACGACGTCAAGGTTCTGCTCACCGAGTCCGTGGAAAACGCCTACCTCGAACGTCGCCCGGTGCGCTACATCAAGCCCGGCGGCGACTTCATCTGGTGGAGCGAACGCACGGGTTGGGGCCACCTCTACCTGTATTCCAACGATGGCAAGCTGAAGCACGCCATCACCAGCGGGCCGTGGCGCGTCGAGGGCCTCACGGACTTTGATGACAAGAAGAACGAGATTTTCCTGGCGTCCTTCGGTCGCGAAGCCAATGAGAACCCCTATTACCGGCATAATTACCGGGTAAACCTAGATGGTTCCGGCCTCACTTTGCTCGATCCGGGCAATGCCGACCAGAGCACCACGCTCACGCCCAGCAAGAACTTTGCCGTCAGCGTTTACAGCCGCATCGACATGGCCCCCGAGGCCGTGGTGCGCGATCGCAGCGGCAAGGTGATCATGGAACTGGAGAAGGCTGACCTCTCCCGCCTGTACGAAACGGGCTGGAAGATGCCGGAAACCTTTAAGGTCAAGGCCGCCGACGGCGTGACGGACATCTACGGCAACCTGTGGAAGCCTTTCGACTTCGACGCCCGCAAGAAGTACCCGATCATCGCCTACGTCTATCCCGGTCCGCAGACCGAGAGCGTGACGGCCAATTTCTCGCCGACCATCAGCATGCAGCGCCTGGCGCAACTAGGCTTCATCGTCATCCAAATCGGCAACCGAGGCGGCAACCCGGCTCGATCCAACGCCTACCACTCGTATGGTTACTACAACCTGCGCGACTACGGTCTAGCCGACAAGAAGGCGGGCATGGAGCAACTGGCGGCGCGCCACAGCTTCATCGACATCTCGCGCACGGGGATCTACGGTCACTCGGGCGGGGGATTCATGACGGCGGCGGCCCTGTTGTTGCCCCCGTTCAATGAGTTCTTCAAGGTCGGTGTGAGCAGCGCGGGTAACCACGACAACAACGTCTACAACAGCAACTGGAGCGAGCAGCACCACGGGCTGCGCGAAGTGCCGGTGACGCAGGGCCAAGGCCAAGCGGGCCAAGGCGCCGCTACGGGCCGCACGGCTCCGGAAGAGCTGTTCGTTGACGAAGCGCCGCAGGAGCAAACCGGCACCGGTACCAAGTTCGAGATCAAGGTGCCGACCAATGCCGAACTTGCCGCCAACCTCAAGGGCAACCTGATGCTGGTGCACGGGGACATGGATAACAACGTCCACCCGGTGGGCACGATCCGGCTGATCAATGCGCTCATTCGCGCTAACAAGCGGTTCGAGATGATCTTCCTGCCGGGGCAAGCCCACGGCTTCGGGGATATGAACCCTTACTTCACGCAACGGATGTTTGAATACTTCGCCCAGCACCTGCTGGACGAACGCATTCCGTCCGGCGCGGACATGGTCGTTCGCCCGTAACCCACGGGCTGAACGCAAAGCAACGAAACCCTCGCCGATCTTAGGCGAGGGTTTCGAACGTTGCCAGGGTGCTTTCCCAGCTCAGGCAGCCATCGGTGATGCTCTGGCCGTAAACCAGGGGCTGCCCGGATTCCAAGGACTGCTTGCCGCCCACGAGGTTGCTCTCCATCATGATGCCCACGATGGGGGAGGTGCCGGTGGCGCGTTGGCGTACCACGTCGGCGGCGATTTCCGGCTGGCGTTCGGGGTCGCGGCGGCTGTTGGCGTGGCTCAGGTCCACCATCACGCGCTCCGGCAGCCCAGCTTTGCGCAGTTTGCCCGCGGCATCGCTCACGGATTTCTCGTCGTAGTTCGGCGTCTTGCCGCCCCGCAGAATGATGTGGCAATCCCGGTTGCCGCGCGTCTCCACGATGGCGCTATGCCCGCCCTTGGTGACGGAAAGGAACGAGTGCGGGTGCTGGGCCGCCAAGATCGCATCCACCGCGATATCCAGGTTCCCGTTGGTGCCGTTCTTGAACCCGACCGGGCAGCTGAGCCCGCTGGCGAGTTCACGGTGCACTTGGCTCTCGGTGGTACGCGCGCCAATGGCCCCCCAGCTCACAAGGTCCGCCACGTACTGCGGCGAGATCATATCCAGGAACTCAGTAGCCACCGGCACACCCATCTCCGTGATCTCCATCAGCAGGCGACGGGCCTGGCGCAAACCGTAGTTGATGTCGAACGAGCCATCCAAGTGCGGGTCGTTGATGAACCCCTTCCAGCCCACCGTGGTGCGCGGCTTCTCAAAGTACACACGCATCACCAGTTCAATGCGGCCGGCGAGCTGCTGGCGCACCTGGGCGAGGCGCTGGGCGTATTCGAGCGCCGCGTCCATGTCGTGGATGCTGCACGGGCCACTGATGACGAGCAGACGCGGGTCCTCGCGCTGGAGAATGCGGATGATGGTGGCGCGGGATTCGGCGATGAAGGCGGCGTTGGCCTCCGTCACTAAGAACTCTCGGACAAGGTGGGCCGGGGGGGCTAACTCGCGGATTCCGGCAATCCGCAGGTCATCAATTTGGGGTCGGCCAGGGGTCCTCATGCGCTCGCCTCTCTAGTCTACGGCCCGGCGGCGTGACTCCCTCGGGCGGCGGGGCCGAACTACCGGGCGAGCTTAGGCCTCAATGCTCTTCATCCGGCCCGCCACGAGGGTGACGGCATCGTTGAGCGTGATGACGCCCACCACGGCTTGGTTCTCATCCTCCACCAGCGTCATCTTGGTCTCCCGGGCGCGGAGGGTTTCAAAGAGGTCAATGGCCGATTGCTTCTCGTTCAACCGCGGCAATTCGGAGAGTAGAGAAGTCAGGGGTACATCTTCTCCGCAGTACCAATCGCGAACGCGCAGGAGGCCCGCGGTGTCCTCCCATCCGCCCCGGAACACCGGCAAGTAGGAGTGAGAAGATTGCCGAATGGCTTCTTCCATGCGCTTACGATCCCAGTTGAGGTCCAGTGCTTCGATTTCGGCGATGGGAGTCATCACTTCGCCGCATGTGCGCTCGCTGAGTTGGAAGGCATTCTGCACAAACTCGCTCTCCCGCTTATCAATGGCTCCGCTTCGAATGCCTTCTCGAATCAGGGTGAGCAGGTCTTGTTCCGTAACCCGGGCCCCCAAGCGTGCCCGCCGATTCACGGCATCCTCGGCGATCTTGCTGGTCCGGCTGACCAGCCACGCGAGGGGCCGGGTGATGCGGATGAGCCAATAGAAGGGTTTGGCAAACCAAAGGGCGATGGCGTCGGCGTGGTCGAACCCGATCTGCTTAGGGATGACATTGGTGACGATGAGGGCCGCGATGGTCATCACTATGAGGGTGAGGCCGCCTGCGACGGGCTCAGCATGGGCTTGTTGAATCCATGACTGTGCCAAGAACCACTGCGTGACGCTGGGCGTAAGTTGGTTGCTGATGATGGCCCCGAGGAGGAAGTTGGCGGCGGTGGCTAGCACCTGGCCGGCGGCCAAGAACGCCACCGGAGAGCGCTGGTAAACCAACACCAGCCGCCCCGCATGGTTGCCCGCCTCGTGGGCTTGTCGCATCCGCTCGACGCGGGCACTGAAGGTGGCCATCTCGGCGGCGGAGATCAGCGCCGACACCAAGAAGAGAATCAGAATCTCCACCCAAACCATCACCGATGAGACGCACGATCGGGGGGAGAGGATGCGGAGCCTTTTTCGGTATACACCAAGCATGGGACTTGCCACTCTCTTTGCCCATGCCGCCCTCTTGGCGGCTTCGGCGCAAACGGCCCCCGCTTCCCCCGATCTGACCACGATTGACGGCACCATCAAGGAGCTTTACGCGGTCATCAGCCGCCCCACGCCAGGCCCGCGAGATTGGGATCGTTTCAAGAATCTCTTTGACCCGCATGCGCGAATTGTGGTGAACGGGATGTCCGGCCAAGACCCATCAAAGTCGTACTTTGGCAGCCTTAGCCCGGAAGAATACAAAACTCAGAATGCGAGTGTGCTAGAGCGTACGGCCTTCACCGAGCGTGAACTTGGACGCGAGACCACGGTGTTTGGCGAAGTCGCCCAAGTGGCTTCTAGTTACGAAACCACGATTGGCGAAGCCCCTTCCCAGCGATTCCAGCGAGGGATCAACTTCATCCAGCTCTACTACAAGGGAGGGCGTTGGTACATCCTGTCCATCCTCTATCGCCCCGCTGACGCCCAGAACCCCATTCCCGCGCGCCTCCTGCCGCCCCGGTAAGCTGGGGGGCATGACCTTCGAGACCTTTCGCATCCACAGCGAGTTCATCACGCTCGGCCAGCTTCTCAAAGCGGCCGACGTGGTGCAATCCGGCGGCGATGTGAAGTGGTTCCTCTCGCAGGCCGACATCAAAGTCAACGACGAGCCGGACAACCGGCGCGGCCGCAAGCTTTACCCAGGCGACCGCATTGTGATTGACTTCGAGCTCGAACTCGAGATCACCAGTCCAGCGCGTTAAGCGTGCGGCCCAGCGCGGCCGGGTTGTAGCTGCCCGTCGTGTTGCCCAGCACCACCACCACGCGCTCCTTGGCCAGGTCAATCATCAGGTGAGTGCGGGCCCCTGGCTGGCTGCCCCCGTGCTGCAGCACATTGGCTTCGCCCAGGTCCCATCCCAGTCCATATTCCGTCTGGGTGCCGTTCTTTAGTGTGCGCGGCGTGCCCATGAGCTTGAGGCTCGCGGGCGTCACCAGTTTGCCGGACCGCACCGCTTCGCCCCAGCGGGCCAGCCCTCGGGCGGTGCTCTCCATGCCGCCGCCGCCGTACTTCCAACTTAGGTCGTCGCGGAAGGTATTCAGGCGCGGCACGCCCAGGCCGTTCTGCTCGTAGATCCGGTTGCGCGGGGTTGCCAGGCTCTGGTCTTCCACGTCCAGCTCGCCCCCGGCGGGCGTAAACACTTCTCGGCGCATGTAGCTCACAAAGTCGCGTCCGGAGGCTGTTTCCATGGCCCGCGCCACCACCGTAAAGGCGTGGGTGCTGTACATATAGCGCGTGTTGGGCTCCCACAACAACGGGCTTTTGATGAGCACGGCATTGGCCTCGCGGGCCGTGGCAAAGTGGGTGCGGCCATCCGGGTTAATGCCTCCGGCGTAGTGCCGGAAGCCGCCGGTGTGGCTAAGCAGTTGCGCCACCGACACCGGGGCCGTGTTGGCGGGCCACTCGGGCACGTACCGGCGGCTGTCGGCGTCCAGGTCCAGCTTGCCCCGCTCGGCCAGGCGCATGGCCCCCACCGCCGTGATTGGCTTACTGATGCTGGCCAGGCGGAACCGGGTCTCCGGTTGCACGCGCTCCTCACGCTCGCGGTCGGCGAAGCCGGTTTGGTAGTCAAAAACCAGTTTCCCCTTGTCCATTACCGCGACCGACATGCCCACCACTTGATGCTCGCGGCTGAATTCGATCACCGCCAATTCGGCTCGGGAGACGACCGCCGCCGGGGCGGTGGAGGTCGGAGCAGGGATCGCCCCGCTCAGGACCAGCAAGAACGCAAGGCTCACGGAAACAAATTACCAGGTGGCGGGGCCTAGCGTTGCGCACCGGTCTACGAAGCGAACGTATGATAAGTCATGCGGTTTGCCACTTTAGCGGCCCTCGTCAGTGCCCTTGCCGTCAGCGCATGGGGATGTGTCGCCTCGGTAGCCCCGCCGAATTCCAGCATGAACTCCGTCGAATCCAACCCGCCCCGCGCCATCCCCGAAGGCCAGCAAGCGCTCGTCCTGGGGGGCGGCTGCTTCTGGTGCATCGAAGTCCTGTTTGAAGAACTCAAGGGCGTCACGTTCGTCGAGAACGGCTACGCCGGCGGGGACAAAGCGGGCGTAACCTACCGAGAAATCGGGACGGGCACCACGGGCCACGCGGAGGTCATCCGGATCGTCTATGACCCCAAGGTGATTACCACCGAAGACCTGCTCCGGATCTTCTTCACCGTCCACGACCCGACTTCAAAGGATCGCCAAGGCGGCGACGTCGGTCCGCAATACCGGTCGGTGATCTTCTTTGAGAACGACGCCGACAAGGTGCGAGCGCTGGCGATCATGGAAGAGATCACCAAGGCCGACATCTGGGAGCGACCCCTGGTGACGACCCTGGAACCGCTGAAGAACTACACGCGGGCCGAAGAGTATCACCAGGACTACTACGCCAAGTACGAAACCGCCACTGAAGCCGAACGCGCCAACATGAACGCGGGCTACTGCAATGCGGTGATCTCGCCCAAGGTGCTCAAGTTCCGCGAGAAGTTTGCGGATCGCCTCAAGACCAGCGGCGCCGGCTCAAGGTAGGGCGACAACCACTTCCGCCTCTGGGAATCTCTCCCGGAGGCGGAGGGCCAGGGCTTCCATGCCCGGGTGCTCCGTTTCGCGGTGGCCACTGGCCATCATCACGAACCCCTGGTCTTGGCCCGCCACGCCTTCATCGTGCCGGAACTCGCCAGTAAGGAAGGCATCCGCGCCCGCCGCTTTCGCGGCCACCCACTCGCTCCCCGCGGCACCCCCACTCACGGCCAGGCGCTCAATGCGTCGGTCCGGGTCGCCATAGAGCCAGGTCTTGGCCCCCAGTTGTTCGTCGGCCAAGGCGACCAGTTCGCGCGCCGTCATTGGGCTGATGTTGCCGATGCGGCTCAGCGGCTGCGGCACGGTCGGGCGCAGGGTTACGAGATCGTAGGCGGGTTCTTCGTAGGGGTGCACTTCGCGCAGAGCCTTCACCACAGCGGCGAGGCGCGCCAAGTCCACCACCATCTCGATGCGGGTTTCGGCTACGGACTCGATCTGCTCGGCGTGCCCTACGGTTGGGTTCGCGTTGGCATTGCCCACAAACGTGCCCGTGCCTTCGCTCCAAAATGCACACCGCTCATAGTTGCCGATGCGGCCCGCCCCGGCCGCGCTCATTGCGTCAATGAGGGCATTGCGAGACTCACTCGGCGCGAAGACGACCACTTTCACTTGCTCCACGGTGGCTCCGCTGCCGATGGGTTCCAAGTCGGTGATGCCGAGGCGAGCCGCCAGCGTTTCTGAAATGCCTCCCGGCGCGGCGTCCCAATTCGTGTGGATGCCAAAGAAGCTCCGGCCCCCGCGTACAATGCGCGCGACTTTGCCCTCCACGTCGTTTCCCTCGCGCAGGTGGGCAATCGGCTTCCAGATGAGCGGGTGGTGGATGACCAAGAGCTGCGAATCCCGCTCCTCGGCCAAGGCCAAGCTGGTCTGGTTGACGTCCAGCGCTACCAAGATGCGGTCGGCGGGGGCATCGGGGCGACCAATCTGCAAGCCCACCGGATCCCAATCGAACGCCCAGCGTCGAGGGGCAATGGACTCCAGAAAGTCAGTGACGTCAGCCACGCGCAGCATGGCCTAGATTAGCACTGGAAAGAGAAGGGAAGGAGGAAGAGGTTGGAAGGCGGGATTACCCCGCCTCCGTGAGCTCACAGGCATTTGATCGTTTATGATGACTTTCCGATAAATGATGACGGCAATAATCCGCCAGCTTATGAAGTGCCTGTTCTGAGATTCGGTCCAGCTTGCCGTGACTCATCATTGTGAGCGCCAGCAAAGCAAAGGCCTCGTCCTCGGTGAGCTCCAACCTTCCTGGTGTTTCCATAGGTGGTTTTGTGCTCCCTGGGGTCTCCCCCAGCGGGATTGACGAATCATCCCGCCCAATTGTTCCCGAAAGAATCGGGCCAAACGTAACTTCTCGAAAAAAGGCCCGGACGGTACACTACAGGTATGGCAGAAGACACACCCAAAACGTACGGTGGAATGGCCGTCGTCGAGGGGGTGATGATGCGATCACCGGGCTTCTTTTCCGTGGCCTGCCGCGCTCCGGACGGGCGCATTGTGCTCAAGACGGAACCGATCGAAAAGACTTGGCTGGGCCGCCAGAAGTGGCTCCTCAAGCCCTTCCTGCGGGGCACTTTCGCGATGCTCGACACGATGGTGTTCGGCATTCGCGCCATGAACTTTGCCGCCAATATCCAAACCGACCCGGAATACGCCACTGCTGAGGACAAAGCCAAAGCTGTGGATGGCAAGGGGCCGGGGGCGGTTTCCAACTTTGCCATCGGGCTGACCTTGGTCACCTCGCTCGCCCTTGGTTTTGCGCTCTTTAATGCCGCGCCGCAGTTCGTTTCTGAGCTCATCGTGCGGTGGATGGGGGGCGACCTCGCCACCAACAAGAACGGCCTGCTGACCAACTACGTCGCCGAGACGGTGAAGCTGGTCTTCATCATCGGCTACCTCTCGGCCATCAGCTTCTATCCGCCGATCCGGGAAGTGTTCCGGTACCACGGTGCGGAACACAAAGCGATCAACTGCCTGGAAGATGGCGACGATCTCACCGTGGCCAACGTGCAAAAGTGCACGCGCCTGCACCCGCGCTGCGGCACCAACTTCGTGATCATCGTGTTNNATGATGCCAGTGGTGGCGGGCGTGAGCTACGAACTCATCCGCTTAGCCGGCAAGATGAAAAATGCGGCCTGGGTCAAGATTGCTCTTGCCCCAGGCCTCGCGACGCAGTTGATTACGACCGCTGAACCGAACGACGCTCACACCGAAGTAGCCATCGCCGCCCTCGAAGCGGCACGGCGCGCCGAAGAGACGGGGGCACTGGAGAACGGAGTCCTCGGCGAAGACGGGATTCAAAGCGACGAGACAAACCAGCCCGTCCAAATTACGACGTAAGCGGCCGAACCTGCCAGGCAGGCGCGGCGAATGAAATTCAGGTGCGTATCGGAGTACTTCAGCATCACGAGCCAGGCGCCTACCAGCGTCATGCCCTTGACTAAAGCAAAGAGCCATTCGCTAGTTTCGATCACCGGCTTCATGAGGGGGTTAAGTTCGGTAATGTGCCCGCCGGCGTGTAGCACGGCCGTCATCACCAGATCCACAAACCCGATGCCGAGCAGCAGCAGGAGTGCCCGGGTGGGGAAGCCGGTGCGCCAGTTGAAGCCTCGCTTGGTCGGGGTAGCTTCTTCCGTCGACTCCTCGACCGCGTTCTCCACGACCTCTTCCGCCCAGGGGTCATCCTTCCAGTTCTTCACTTCGTTGATGTTCTCGCCCGGGACGTTATGGCTCATTAGTTAGGCTCCTTAAAATTTGGTCATGCACCTGTCTCACCTCGCTGGCGGGCCGGATGTTATGGTTCGTCATCAAACTCACCGTCCATGTCTCGCCGTTGGGTCGCTTCACATAACCGCTGAGACACGTTACTGCAGTTAGTGTGCCAGTTTTCCCCGTAAAGGGCACGGATTGTAAACGGTTGGCGAGGGTTCCTTCACCAGAGTTTGCTAAAGCCCGTTCAAATACGGGGAAATTCGGGCGGCTCCGCGCCCAATGCAGCACTTTTGTGAGCGCATTCGGAGTCACAAAATTGCGGCGGCTCATCCCGCTCCCATCGATGGACTTGATCTCGTCCGCCGTCAGGCCGACTTCTTCGGTGTAGAACGTCTGCATCCGGGCCGTGGCCTCGGTGTATTCCGCGCCAGGGGTCAGGGTCTTCTCGTGACCCGCCGCCATCAACAAGAGTTGCTCGGCGTAAATGTTGTCGCTGTCCTCCAGGCAAAGCTTGGCGAGTTCACTCAGGGGTGGCGTCTTGAAGACTCGATCCGGCACTCTCCAAGGCGGCAGGACGTAGGTGGCTACGAAGTACGCCCCCGGGCGGAAGGCTTCGGTGGCCGCGAGCTGAGGGTCGGGAATGGCAAAGTGTCCGATCCGTGTTCGGTTCTCGGGGAGTTCGCCATTGACGTAGAGTCGCCGCGTAAAGATATCAAGCCTGACGTTCACCGGACCGACCGGCGGCCCTCTCAATATCCGAATCTGCTTGAGAGCGGGATCGAGCGGGAGCAGAGCCCCCTTCTCGGCGAAGACTTCAAATCGCTGATTGTTCACCCCCCATGCCGAGATCCGGCCGGCATAGGAAAACGGTAAGTCATCCCATTCCCAAGTGGGTGGAATGAGAGGCGCAAACGCCTGGTGAACCCGCACCGTGCCTCCTTTGCCGCCTTGGCCAAGCTCTCGCAGTTGCTCAAAAGTGACGCCGGGTGTGCCAAGCGCCGAGACGGTCGGCCCGTATTCCGTCTCCCAAACCCGAATCTCACCCTGAAAGTCAGGGCCAAGCTTCTCTAATGCGTACAAGACAGAGAGAATCTTCTGGTTGCTGGCGGGGATCAGCCGGGTGTCGCCCAACTGCTCGAAGACGACTTCGCCTTCGGCATTGCGCACACTCACTCCGGTGAGAGCACCATTTAGGGATGCGTGGTCCAGTTGGGGGGCAATGGGCGGCAACATCGCCGCCGCCAGGAGCAGCGTGGTCATGGTTATCAGACAGACGAGGTGGTCTGGAGTTCGTCGGCAAACACCGGCTCACTCACGTGGTCAAAGCGTTGCGCTTCGATATCTTTTGCGATTCCCGTGGCAAA
>DEIB01000030.1 GCA_002352215.1 Chthonomonas sp. UBA2785
CCGGCTACGGCGACGTTGTTCAACTACACGCTCGAAAGCGGCACGCTCAACGATCTGCGCTTGAGTGATGACGTTCGCTACAGCGTGAAGACGATCAACATGGAAAATGGCACCCCGACTATCACGTTCACCTACGTGGCACCGGCGGGGGCAATTTCGGGCCTGACTTACCGTCATGAGTTCCGAAGTGACATCGAGAAGACGAACTGTCGTCTCGATGTCTGGAACTGGAACACGAACCAATGGGAGTTGCTGTTCCTACAAGGATCGCCCATTAGTGACGTCGTCCGAACGGGCTCGCTGAACGTGGCCACGCACATGAACAGTAGCACGCGCGAGATCCGAACTCGAATCTCGAGCACGCGAAACAGTCGGCGAGTCGTGCGGCCGCTGATGGAGTTCGACACCGCAACGATCCAGGTCATTCGATAACCCGACCCAAGGGCCCCAAGTGCATCCGCATTTGGGGCCTTTTTCTTGCCTCCCGCCTTAATCCCGACAGGAAAGTGCAGATTCCTTGTCAAAATGGTCGTAGAGAACTGAGCGAGTATGGAGACGATGTCGAATCCCGTAGAAATTTCCAACGATGATGAGCTGCTGCAACATCACGCCGAGCGTGATTACGAGTGGGGCTTTGTCAGCGATGTGGAAGCCGACACGCTCCCGCCGGGGCTGAACGAGGACGTCGTCCGTAAGATTTCCGCCATCAAGGGTGAGCCCGAGTGGATGCTGGAGTTTCGCCTCAAGGCACTCCGCCACTTGGAGACCATGACCTACCCGAAGTGGCCGAACGTGGAGCACACCGCTCCTGACCTCCAGGCCATTTCTTACTACTCCGCCCCCAAGAAGCTCCCCAAGCTCAACAGCCTGGACGAGGCCGACCCGGAACTCATCCGCACGTTCGAAAAGCTGGGCATCCCCCTGCACGAGCAGATGATCCTGGCCGGGGTGGCCGTGGATGCGGTCTTTGATAGCGTTTCCGTCGTCACCACCTTCAAGGACAAGCTCCGCGAAGCGGGCGTGATCTTCTGCTCCATGAGCGAAGCCATCAAGGACCACCCGGAACTCATCCGCGAGTACCTGGGCTCCGTGGTGCCCTACAGCGATAACTATTTCGCCACGCTCAACACCGCCGTCTTCACCGATGGTTCGTTCGTGTACATCCCCAAGGGGGTGCGCTGCCCGATGGAGCTGAGCACCTACTTCCGCATCAACGAGCAGAACACGGGTCAGTTCGAGCGCACGCTCATCATTGCTGAAGAAGGCGCTTATGTGAGCTACCTGGAAGGCTGCACCGCCCCCAAGCGCGACGAGAACCAGCTTCACGCCGCCGTGGTGGAACTTGTGGCCATGGCCGACGCCACCATCAAGTACAGCACGGTCCAGAACTGGTACCCCGGCGACAAGGACGGCAAGGGCGGCATCTACAACTTTGTGACCAAGCGCGGCATCTGCAAGGGTGACCGCAGCACCATCACCTGGACGCAAGTCGAAACCGGCTCGGCCATCACCTGGAAGTACCCCAGCGTTATCCTCAAGGGCGACGACAGCGTGGGCGAGTTCTACAGCGTGGCCCTCACCAGCCGCCGCCAGCAGGCCGACACGGGCACCAAGATGGTGCACATCGGCAAGCGAAGCCGCTCCACCATCGTCAGCAAGGGCATCAGCGCCGAGTACGGCCAAAACACGTACCGGGGGTTGGTCAAGATCAACGCCGGGGCCGAGGGCGCGCGCAACTACAGCGTGTGCGACTCCATGCTGATGAGCGACCACTGCGGCGCTCACACCTTCCCTTACATCGAGGTGAAGAACAACACCGCCAAGATGGAGCACGAAGCCACCACCAGCAAGATTGGTGAGGATCAACTGTTCTACTTGGCCCAACGCGGCATCAGCGAAGAAGATGCGATCAACATGATCGTGAGCGGCTTCTGCAAGGACGTGTTCCGCGAGCTGCCGATGGAGTTCGCCGTGGAAGCCCAAAAGCTCCTGGCCGTCAGCCTCGAGCACTCGGTCGGCTAAGCCTGGTCTGTCATTCGGTATGGTGAGCCATGCCGAATGACAAAGCCCAAATCGAAGCGTGGGTAGCGCAAATGAGCGTGCACACACCCGTCCGCACCCGGGCGATGTTTGGGGGGCACGGCTTCTACGCGGGGGATATCTTCTTCGCCCTCGCCGACGATAATCACCTGTACTTTAAGGTCGACGATTCAAACCGCGCTGACTTCGAAGCGCACGGGATGGAGCCCTTTGTGCCATGGCCGGGGGCGGCCCCCATGGGCTACTACCCCTTGCCATCGGCCATTCTCAATGACATGGAGGAACTCGGAGTGTGGATGGATGCAGCGATCGCCGTGGCCGAGGCCAACAAAAAGCCCGCTCGCCCCCGCAAGAAGAAAGCCTAAGGGCTGGCCGCAGGGGGATTGACGGCGCGGCCCGGACGGGTCTCCAACTCTTCCACAATCCGGGAAGCGTAAGGCTTCAGCGGGTCAAAGTTCGTTGCCAAGTTCAGCATGTAGATGAGGAGCGACATGACCACGGTGGCCCCGATCATCGTGCCAAAGCCCTGCGCCACGCCCATACCAAATCGCACTCGCCAGTTCTTGGTGGCTTCGATTTGATCCTTCAGCAATTCGTTCTGCTCCCGCAGAATCGTCAGCAGTTCTGACTCGGATTCTTGGTTCATGAGCAACTTATCCACGGCATTCCTTCCCATCCGGTTGCGATCGGCGAAAGGAGCGGCATCCTTTGCCTAGCCTCAACCGTATATTCCCTTGATTATGAGTGCCCTGACCCTAATGTCCGTGATGCTTGCCTCTTCTGCAAGCGCCAAGGAGAAGCAACCGATCCTGACCGGAACCCGATCTGCGCTCACCCAATCGAATTCCCTCTTTGGTCCGACCGGCCTGATGACGGTGCCGACGGCCTACACGGCGGACCCCGGTCAAGTGGCCTTTGGGGCCAGTTTTGGCGACGGCGTACGCATCCCCAGCATCAACTACGGGGCCATGCGCTACGTCGAAGTTGGCGGCGGCTTTGTGGACCGCGACAACGGCCGCAATCGGTTCATCGCCAACGCGAAGGTCACCATTATCCCGCAGAACTTTGGCAGTTTCGAGGTGGGTATTGGCGTGATCGACGCCATGGACGCCATCAACCAAACCGCGTACTTTGTAGGCTCGGTTGACCTCACACCGCCGAACTGGGACCCGACGGGTCGCGTCGGGTCGCCGATTGCGCTGAAGGCGCACGGCGGGGTTGGCACCGGTTTCTTCCAGGAGCGCATTTTTGGCGGGGCCGAGTTGCTCTTCCCGAACCAGTTCTCGTTGCTGGGCGAATACGACTCGGAGAATTTCAACTTCGGGGTGCGTTACGTGCATGACGATCGCTTCCGCGCTCAATTGGGCGTCCAGAACAAGTCCATCTTCTTCAACACGACGTCCATTATTCAGTTCTGAACCTGACGAGGTTCCGGGTTGCCCTGCTCCCGGAACCTTCATCTCCGCAACTTCATCTATCTGTTTGCATGTGCCCTTTGAGTGAGTCGACATTTTCGGACCCTAAGGTCCGGGCCTTCCATGCCTGCTTGGTCGCTCATTCGCGGATCAGCATGCAGATGGAGGAGTTTTTGGCCCGCGCAGAAACGTTGCCTCTCCGCGATTACGACGTCCTTGTGACGCTGGAGATGGCCGAAAATGGCACCTTGCGCATGAACGAATTGGCCGACCGAGTGGTGTACAGCCGATCCGGCTTAACGCGCCTCGTGGATCGCCTCTCGCATGAAGGTCTGGTGCGCCGAGAGAGGTGCGGCAAAGATCGCCGGGGCATCTATTGCGTTCTCACCGAGAAGGGGCGAGCCGCACGGGTTGCTGCCGGTCCGTATATGTTGCATGCCATCCATCATGTCTTTGGCCAGCACTTTTCGGTCAAGGAAACGGAAAGCTTTTTTCAGATGATGCAGCGCATTCAGTCGGCGGCCAACGAACCCATTCCCCTCCCTTAGACCTTACCGGGCTCAGGTGAACTTCCCCTGAAACGGGTAGTTTGCGCCCCATGCCCCACGACGTATGGCTAAAGAAAGGCCGCGAAAAGAAGATCCGCAACGGTTACCCGTGGGTGCAACGCGGGGAAATTGAGCACGGTGAAGGTGAACCCGGCGGTCTCGTGCGCGTCCGCGACATGGATGGTGCGACCCTCGGTACCGGTACCTTTAATCCTGCCAGCCGCTTCCCGGTGCGCATGCTCACCACTCAGGAGGAGCCGATTGACCAGGCTTGGTTTGCTCGCCGCTTGGCCAAAGCCGACCAGATTCGCCGCACCCGCCTGCAGAACACGGACAGCTGGCGCGTAAGTGGCGGCGAGAGTGACGGACTCAGTGGCCTCATCATCGACCGTTACGGCGACCATCTCGTGGTGCAAGTACGCACGCTGGGCATGGAGCGCCTGCGCGAATTTTGGTATCCCGCTCTGCTCGAAGCTCTCAAGCCCGCGAGCGTGTACGAGCGAAGCGACATGGCGGGGCGCAACGAAGAGCGCCTGAGCCCCCATGCCGGTGAGCTGCTCGGCCCGGTTCCGGAGACCGTGGTGATGCACGAGGACGGCCTGAAGCACACCGTTCTGATCAAGGAAGGCCTCAAGACCGGCTTCTACCTTGACCAGCGCCAAACTCGCCGCGCCTTCGAAGCAGCCCTCAAGCCCGGCGACAAGGTGCTCGACGTCTTCTCTTACACCGGGGCGTTTGCGATGCGGGCCGCTCGGGCCGGGGCCCTGCCCACCGCCGTGGACATGAACCCGCTCGCCGTGGACACGGCCCGGGCCGACGCCGCCCTCAACGGGCTCGAATTCCCGGTGGTGGAAGCCAATGCCTTCGAATTCCTGCCCAGCGAAGCCCCCGGCACCTACGATTGGATTCTGCTGGACCCGCCCGCCATCGCCAAGACGGCCGAGAAGCGCGACTCGCTGAAGTGGGGAATCTGGAAGCTGGCGTACCATGCTCTCCCCGCACTTAAGCCCGGTGGCACCCTTATCGTCAGCGCGTGTACGTACCAGATGTCGCTACCCATGCTGGTGGATACGGTTCGCCTGGCCGCCAACGACCAACACGTGATTCTGAACCTGGAGCACATGACGATCCAGGATATTGACCACCCGGCCCCGATCCAGTTCCCGGAAGCGCTGTATCTCAAGACGGGTTGGTTCCGGCGCGCGGACTAATCCCCGCGCCCGGTCAGCTTCGCATAAACCACTGGAACCGCGTGCCCAGCGCCGCCACCGCGATCACCAAAGCGGCCTGCCCAAAGCCGTATACGGTCATGATCTCGAGCCCTTGGGCGCGGAGGGGTGTATCCCATACCACCCAACCGATGCCGTCGTGCAACTTGGTGATGCGGATGAAGGCCGGCACCAAGTGCGTGATGGCAACGTAGCCTAGCATCGCGTTCATTCCGGCCAGCGCCAGCGGGCGCACCCAGGCGGGGCGCATGGTGGCGAGACTTTCGAGGCCAGCGAGGGTGAGTAGGCTCAACCCGGCCGTCATCGGAAAGTAGCTCAGCGTGGCCCAGTCTTTGCGGATGCCCCCACCCTGCGGTAAGCACATCAATCCCACCAAAACGCAGATGCAGCCCGCACGGAGCCACGCCCGGATGCGCCCGTCGCTCGGTAGGCTGTGGGCATAAGCAATCCCGGCTAAGGCGAGGATCGCTAAAGCGGTCTTGGACCAATCGCGCCCATCCAAGAGCAACACCCAGGCAATGGTCGGCAAGCCCAACCCCACCGCCACCACACCCCAGCCATCCACCGGCTCCCGGTGCGTGGCTTGGAGATAGAACGAACCCGCCCACACTCCGGGTAGCACAATCGCGAGGTACTTGAAGTAGCTGAACTGATACAGTTCCTTGAGCGGGGTCCACGCGCCGAGCTGCGGACCGAAAGCCCAGCCTTCGGCCACCATCGTGAAGAGCACCATCACGGCCAAGGTGAGGCCCCACAGCCATGCGGGGTGGCGGCGGGTGGCCCAGGCAAACACGGTGCCGAAAAACGCCATGTTCGCCAGCACCAGCAGGATCACATCCACCCGTGCGAATCCAAACGGGCCGCCCGGCCAAGGGTACAGCCAAATCACCGCCGCCAAGCCCAAGACGCCCACCCCCTGCGATATCGGGTTCACCCACGCTGGCAAGCCCCGAGGCCAACGCCCCCAGGCCAGCGCAATCAGAACAAACAGGCCAAGGCAGGTCAAGAGTTGCGGCACCGTGTAAGGCTGCCCGGGCTGCTGCAGCCGCCCGAGCTTGGTCTGCTCTACCACGTAGGCGAACATGGCCAGGGCAAGGTATCGAACCACTCCCCGCCCCCAGATCTTCCCTGTCGCTCCGCTCTCGGCGTAGCGCGCCTGGGCGAGGGGCAAGGCCGCGCCCAGGGCAAACAGAAAGAACGGAAACACCAGATCCACCCACGTGAGGCCGTAGCGCGTGGTGTCGAGCTTGTACGCGGGCGGCGGAATCTGGGCGTGATACATCCAGTCCGGCAAGTGCCGATCGTGCACCCCGCCAAACGGGATCATGCCACTCAGCGCCATGCCGAACAGCGCCAGCCCCCGCAGGGCATCGAGCGCGAGGGCGCGCCTGGAATCCGGAGCGGGGGATGCCGTCATGAACCGGCGGGCGGACGCACCAGCAAGAGGGTCGAGCGCCCCCACATCGTCATATGCAGCGCCACGCTGCCGATGGCCACTCGGTCCGCCCAGGTGTGCCCCTGCGCGCCCAGCACCAGCAGGTCTGCGCCCACGGACTGCATATAGGGTTCGAGGGATTCCGCCGGGGTGCCGTCCACAATCACGTGCTCCACGTTCATGCCGTCGGGGGCCGGGCAGGCTTCCTTCAGCCGTTGCAGTAACGCGTCTCGATCCAAGACCGGCAAGTTCGGCATGAAAGGCGTGGGATCCGGTAGCAGCGGGCCGAAGTCCACCGGTCGCGCGTCCACCACCGTCACCACGAAAACCTTGTGCAACCCCCGGGCCTGCATCTGCACAAACTGCTGCCACGCCTTCTGGCTATACGGGCTCAGATCGCTGGCAAACACGGCGACATGTTCCCCTTCCGCCGGGGCCGACTTGATGAGCAGGGCACTGGTGTCGCCTTCCATTGCCAGGCGGCGCGTCACGCTGCCCATAAACATGTTGTTGAACCACGACTTGGGCTCGCTCTGTGCCACCACCAGGTCGGCTTGCGTCGCCTCTGCCCGGGCCAGGAGTTCGCTAGCCGGGTCGCCGTAGGCAATGGTAGCGGCACTGGCGCCCAGGACTTGGCGCGCCGATTCGGCAATGGCTTTTGCTGCCGATTCCTGCGCTTCAATCACTTCGACGGGCACCGTCGCCCCCGCCCCCAGGTACGCCGGGGAACTGAAGGCAATGGGCTCCGCCACGGTTTGCACTTCGATCTCCGGACGGGAGAAGCCCAAGGCCTGC
The DNA here is from genome assembly GCA_002352215.1 of Chthonomonas sp. UBA2785. GTDB lineage: Bacteria > Armatimonadota > Fimbriimonadia > Fimbriimonadales > Fimbriimonadaceae > JAHBTC01. The sequence goes on from DEIB01000030.1 coordinate 7,463, forward strand.
ATCCACGCCAGGACCGCGTTCACATCGGAGCCCGGTTTGATTCCCACCAATACGCGCATACCTTCAGTGTAACCCCTTGGCCCGGGGCCGAGACCCGAAGATTGGCACCAATTCACTGCTGGTAACGTTGATACAGATATGGATCTCATCACCAAGTGCATCGCGCTTGGCATGGCGGCGGCGGCCGCCGCCGGTCTCGCCATCAATGGCGTGCGCGGCAGTCTTCCTCAATCGCCCTCTCAAATCATGAACACCTCCCAAGTGGACCCGGCCACGGGCCTCACCTTCCGCACCACGCCGCCCGAACGCGAAGACCGCCTTATCCTCTCGGATGCCGAGTGGAAGAAGAAGCTCACCCCCGAGCAGTACAAGATCCTGCGCAACCACGGCACGGAGCCGGCGTTCTGCGGCGTGAACCTCGAATCCAAGGGCGAAGGTGCTTACCACTGCGTGGGCTGCGACCTGCCCTTGTTCAATGCCACCGAGAAGTTCGATTCCGGTTCCGGCTGGCCCAGCTACACCTCGCCGTACAACAAGGACAACCTGTGGTACCGCCTGGACATGAGCTATGGCATGCGACGTATCGAAGTACTTTGCGCCCGGTGTGATGGCCACCTCGGCCACGTGTTTGAAGATGGACCGCCGCCGACAGGACTGCGATACTGCATCAACGGCACCATCCTTAAGTTCAAACCGAAGGAAAAGGCCGCCAGCTAATCCACCCGCGAATCCACCAGGAAGATGAGACCCGCTAAACAATCGGAGGCGGGTCTCGTCACTTCTCGTATGTTCAGCTATTTGCTCATGGCGGCGGCGGTCGCCCCGGCTCCGTTTGTGCCGAAGGCGGAGGACATGAAGGCGGCCTTCAGCTATTCCACCGAGCGGCGTGGGCACTCCATGATCGTGGTGGCCGATGGGAAGACAATCTTTGAGGACTACAAGGCCCCGAACAATGCCCGCAGCGTGAATCCTCTCGCCAGCGGCACCAAGACCTTCAATGGCGTGGTGGCTCTGGCCGCCCAGGCCGACGGCCTGATTGACTTGGATGACCCCGTGGGCAAATACCTTCCGCAATGGCGCGAAGGCAACAAGGCCACGGCCACCATCCGGCAACTCCTGAGCCTCGAATCGGGCCTCGGCTCCACCGGTGGCGGCCTGCGCGGCCCCAGTTGGGCAAGCGTGCTGGACGACCCGCTCACCGCCGAACCCGGCACCAAGTACCAGTACGGCCAGGCCCCGTTCAACACCTTCGGTGCGGTCATCGAGGCGGTGCTGAAGACGGAAAGTTACGAGGCGTACCTCACCAGCCGAATCTTCAAGCCGCTCGGCATCTCCGCCCAGTGGACGCGCTGCGATGACGGGCGCCCGCAAATGGGGGGCGGAGGCCAGATGACCGCCCGCGACTGGGCAACTTACGGTCAGTTCATCCTCCAGCGCGGGCAGTGGGAAGGCAAATCCATCATCCCCGCCGATCTCTGGGATGAACTGGTGAAACCGGCCGCCAGCAACCCGCGCTACGGCCTCTCCTGCTGGCTCGGCCTGCCCGCCACCGGCGGGGGCACGCCCGTGAATGCCGCGCCATTTGCCGCGCCGTGGGTGCCCAAGGATATGTTCATGGCCGCCGGAGCCGGCAACCAGCGCCTTTACATCGTGCCGAGTCAGAAGCTCGTCATTGTTCACCAGGCCACGCTGCTCAGCGACCCTCGGTGGAGCGATGTGGGGTTCATCGCCCGGGTCTACGGGCAGCCCGATCCGAATCCGGACTCCCGAACGGGTCGGGGCTCGCGCCCCGGGCTTGGCGGTGGTCGCTTGGGTGGCGGCCGAGGCTAGCTTGGCTCCGTGGGGAGTTCTTCCACCACAAAGTCGTCGTGCCAGTCCACGACGGTGACGTTGGTGGCCAGCTCGCCCCGTAGCCGCTCGTAAAGGCTGTCGTCCGAGAGTTCGTCCAGCGTCTTCTCCACCCGCAACAGTTCCCCTCGGCGGCAGTACGCCAGGTGGACCACCGGGTCGCCGGGGGCCACGCTCGGCATGGTCGTCATCCCGACGACCACCCCGTTCACCGGGCTGACAATCGTGTTTTGCACGCGCCCGGTGAGGGCGCGGTTGGTGGCCAGGGGCTGGTCGCGCCGCACCAAGTCACCGGGAGCCACGTGGAACTGGAGGAAACCCCCTTCTTGGGATCGCACCCAGTTGGTGGTGTCGGTTTCGATGCGGTACGACGGCAGCACGCGCTCCCCTTCCACCATATTGAGCTTGATGAGGGCGTTCGTGATCCCTTGGGTTACAAACTCCAGAATCGCGGGCTCCACCTTCCAGGTTTCGCCGGCTTCCACCACAAAGGTCGGGCAACCCCGCTCGCAGGCGGCGCGGCGCAAACTGCCGTCCGGCCCTTCCCCACTCAGCAACAATTCGGCCCCAAAGCCGCGCGCAAAAGCGGCGGTGCGGCGGTCGGTCAGGTCGGCACGCACATTGGGGAAGTTGGTGCGTCGGATGGCCGCCGTGTGGATATCAATCCCGTAGTCGCAATTCTCGATGATCTCGGTCGTGACCACATGGGCGATGCGGCTGGCCAAGCTCCCCGTGGGCGTGCCGGGAAAAGAGCGGTTGAGGTCGCGGCGATCCGGCAAGTACCGGTCGTGCCGCTCGAACCCCAAGAGATTGACCACCGGAATCAGCAGGAGAGTGCCACGCTTGAGCGTGAAGGGCGGGTCCACCACCAGGCGCTGCACCACGCCAGTGCCGTTGATCTCATCGCCATGCACCGCGGCGCTTATGAAGACCGTGGGGCCGGGCTCGGCGGCCCGCCGCACCACGATGGGGAGTTCCAGACTGACGCCGCTGTACGAACGGGTCAAGGGGATACGGATTTCTTGCTCTTCGCCGAGTGCGATCCCTCGTTCTGCCCAAAAATCCCGCGCCAAACCGTTTCCATTCTTGCATAACTCGGGCGGTCGCCATAATGGGGCGGGATGCTAGCCTTACTTCTTGCCGTTCACACCTCGGCCCCG
>DEIB01000041.1 GCA_002352215.1 Chthonomonas sp. UBA2785
TGGAGCGGGGTGTACGTTTCCATCGCCTCGGCGAGGTGACCGTCAAGCTTCTTCTTGATGCCGTTGACGATGTGGAGCTTCAGGCGCTCCTCGATGCCCAGACCTTCAAACGGGTCCTGCTGCGACGACACGGCCTGCACATTCTCGAACAGAGCCATGAACGCGACCAGCGGGTCGTAAGTGACGTTGCGGTCTTCAGGCATAGAATTTCGTTAGGCGGACCAGCGTCCGCGACCTCCCAAGCTGGCGTGAACGACCCGAGTGGCCAGGGAGGAATTCAAAGTGTAGAAGTGCAGCCCGGGCACCCCGAAGCTGAGCAACTCGCGCCCCTGCTGGATCGCCCATTCCATGCCCAGGGCCATCACGGCTTGTTCATCGTGCTCCCACTTGCGCAGGCGATCAAAGAGCACGGCCGGCGTTTGCGCCCCGCACATCCGCGCAAACCGCTCGATCTGCTTGACGTTGGTGATGGGCATGAGCCCCGGAACGATGGGGACGTCAATCCCCAGGGCGTTGGCCTGCATCGCGAACTTGCTGTAGCTGGAGTTCTGGAAGAACAGCTGGGTGATGAGGAAGTCCACGCCCGCATCCACTTTCTCTTTGGTCCAACGGAGGTCGTGCTCGGGGCTGGGGGATTCGAGATGGGTTTCGGGGTAGCACGCCGCGCCAATGCAGAGGTGGGGGTGTCGCTTGCGGGCCAGGGCCACCAGTTCACGGGCGTAGATCAGCTCACCCTCTGGCACTTCATCGTGGCGGTCGCCACGCAAGGCCAGGATGTTCTCCACCCCCACGTCCACAAGTTCATCGAGAAGCTCTTCCAGTTCCGCGCGGGTGTGACCCACGCAGGTCAAATGGGCCAGGACCTCGATGCCAATTTCCTTTTTGATGTGCTGCGCCATCGCTACGGTTCTTTGGCGGGACCCGCCACCGGCACCGTAGGTCACACTAACAAACGAAGGGTTTAGCTCACTGAGGTGTTCGATTCTTCCGTAAAGCTTCCGGAGACCAGCCTCGGTCTTCGGCGGAAAGAACTCGTAGGAAAAACACGGTTCCGAGGTTTCCAGCATCCGCCGAATGCGCATTCCTGTGAGTGTACCGAGGCGCGTCCCAGCGGTCCGGTGCGCCACGGGGCCATAACCGAGATATGTTTTCGCGCGGCACCGAGTTCTTGGCCACTTTGCAAGAACGCGTGATGATTTGGGATGGGGCCATGGGCACCCAAATCCAGAACGCCGCGCCCCCCTTGAGCGACTTCTCGCTGGATGCGGTGCCGTTTGATTCCGCGAACTTGAGCATCGTGCGGGAGCGGCTCGGTTCGGTGCCTCTGGAGGGCTGCAACGAACTCCTCTGTCTTACACGCCCGGAACTCATCCAGGGCATCCACGAGGCGTATTTCGCTGCTGGCAGCGACATCGTAGAGACCAACACCTTTGGCACCACCAGCATCGTGATGTCCGAATTCGATGCGCCGGAGATCGTGGAAGAGCTCGCCCGCGCCGCCGGGCGCATTGCCGTGGCCGCCGCCCGCTCCGCCGAGGCCAAAGATGGCAAACGCCGCTACGTGGCGGGGGCGCTCGGCCCGGGTACCAAGCTCGTCAGCCTTGGCCAAACCACCTGGGACACGCTGGTGGAAACGTACACCCTCGCCTTCCGATGCCTCATCGAAGAAGGCGTGGACGTGCTGCTGCTAGAAACCCTTCAGGACCTGCTGATGGTAAAGGCCGGCCTAGTGGCCGCCCGCGAGGCCATGGAGGCTACCGGCGTGCGCCTGCCCGTCATCGTCCAGGTGACCATGGAGCAGACCGGCACGATGCTGCTGGGCTCGGAGATGCTCGCCGCCATCAACATGATTGAATGCTTCCCGGAAGTGGTCGCGATCGGCATGAACTGCGCCACCGGCCCGCTGGAAATGATGCCGCACATCCGCACGTTGGCCCAAAACTCCACCCGCCCCATCAGCGTACAGCCCAACGCGGGCTTGCCCGTGATGGAGCGCGGCCAAGCGATGTACAAGCTCACGCCGGACGAACTTGCCCGCTACCACCGCCAGTTTGTGGAGGAATTCGGTGTGGCCCTGGCGGGAGGTTGCTGCGGCACCACCCCCGCCCACATCGAGGCCGTCGCCAAGGCTCTGAATGGGGCCAGCCACACCGCCGATGTGCACTGGCGCCGGGTGCAAAGCCACTTCCCTGCTTTTGATTTCTCGATTCAACGACCGGAGCAAAGCGATGCCTTTGCCCTGCGTGGGTGCAGCAGCCTGTACCAGTTCGTGCCCTTTGAGCAGGACAACAGTTTCCTCATCGTCGGGGAGCGCACCAACGCCAACGGAAGCAAGGCGTTCCGCGAGATGCTCGCCGCCGAAAACTGGGATGGCTTGGTGGAAATGGCCCGCGAGCAAGAGGGCGAAGGCAGCCACATGATTGACGTGTGCGCCGCCTACGTGGGCCGCGACGAAGCCCGCGACATGGACCGGCTGCTGATGCTCTACAACCAACACGTCACGGTGCCGATCATGATCGACACCACGGAATTGAACGTGGCGGAGGTGGCTCTGCGACGCCTGGCGGGCAAGCCGATCATCAACTCGATCAACTTTGAAGACGGAGAAACCCGCACCCGCCGGGTGCTGGAGCTGTGCCGCAAATACGGGGCGGCGGTGGTGGCCCTCACCATCAACGAGCAAGGCATGGCCAAGACGGTGGAGGACAAGATCGCGATTGGCGAACGGATAATCGCCATGACCCGTGAATACGGCCTGCCCGACCACGACGTGTTCTTTGACTGCCTCACCTTCACCCTCGCCAGCGGCGACGAAGAGTTCCGCGCGAGTGGCGTAGCGACCATCGAAGCCATCCGCGAGCTCAAGGCACGCATCCCCCGGGCGCACTTCATTCTGGGTGTCAGCAACGTGAGTTTCGGTCTCAAGCCGGTCGCCCGCGCGGTGCTGAATAGTGTCTTCCTCGATCGATGCCGCGAAGTCGGGCTGGATGCGGCCATTGTCCACTTCAGCAAGATTCGGCCGGAATCGCAGGTGCCCAAAGAGCAGTGGCGGGTGGCCGACGACCTCGTTTTCGA
>DEIB01000043.1 GCA_002352215.1 Chthonomonas sp. UBA2785
GCCGCCGCCGAAGCCGCCGCCACCAAAGCCACCGTTGCCGCCGCCGAAGCCGCCGCCACCGCCACCGAAGCCGCCGCCGCCACCCATGCCGCCGCTAACCAGCGTGCTGTTTTCGGGTTGGGCACTGGCGAGGTTCGGCAGGCTGTCGGCACCCAGAAGGACGGCCAACAGAGCCGGGTCAATGCTGTTGAGCGGAATGCGCGCCCAGGTCGTGCCACTCGCTTGCGGTACGTCCGGTACGTCCGGCAGGCCGGGGAGAGCTTCATCGCGCTTCGGCGTGATGTAGTAGATCCCGCCTTCTCGGCGCCAGGTCGCATTCACTTGGTCCAGGATGGCGCGCAGCACCGTCTCGAACGGACGATCCTTAACGCTGAGCTGGATGAGGCCTTGCACGGCCGGGTCAATGCTGTAGTCAGCGCCAACCATTCGGAACAGAACCCGAATTGCTTCGCGGACATCCGCATCTTGAAGTTCGAGGCTCGAGACGTTCTTGTTCGCCATATCATCTTGGCGAGCATGAGCCAGACCCGGTGCGGACACCAACGCCAAGCTCAGTGACATCACGAGCATGCTGCTTACGATTCGCTTCATGTTCTTGTTCCCTTTTCGATAGTCAGAAGATTTCCCTTCTTTGTTTGTAACGCTTACGTTACCCGACGAGTTACGCATTATTCCTGCCCCGTTACGCCGCCAGCGCCACCGCTCGCCGCTCCAGGTCCACCAGAGGCACCCGCACCGGGTCGGCCACCGCCGCCGCCTTGGGCACCACCGCCACCGCCGCCACGGTTGAATCCATCACCTAGCGAAATCACTTCCACTTGGTCCGAACCCACGCGCAGCACGGTCACTTCCGTTTCTGTAAATCGGATGACCTGCCAGGTCGCTCCGTTGACTTCAAAAGTTGTTCCCGGTCGAAGGTCAATGAAAGCCGGTCCTTGGGCCGTGTTCACCTCGGCCAGGGCAACGACCCCGTTCTGCGCCAGCAGAATGCCAGCCAGGCGCCATTGCGGCACCGGCAAGCGGGCCGGAGGCGGCGCTTCGGACTCTTCTTCCGGCAGTTCGAAGTATTGGCCAAAGCCGCCACCCTCACTCAGAAGTCGCTCGACCATTTGGTCGCGATCAAAAGTGCGCTCGGAGGCAAGCAGGGCAAAGACGTCCGAGCGATTCGGATAGTACTTGGCCATGCTGTCTTCCTTCACCTTGGCAGCCGTTTCCGGGCCAGGGTTGTTGACCGGCAAGCCTGCTCCGGCGATGATCGCCGGCTTTTCCGGATCCGTCGGCGTGCGCGGGATCACCGCTTCTTCCATCGGGATCGGAGTGCAGCCCGCCATCACGAGGCCGATTCCTACGGCCAGGATGGAAAAAGGTTGATTGCGTTTCATCGTCTTCACTTATCCACTCACCGAGCTAAGTCCAGGTCGTTGGCGCGCACCGCCGGCTCCACCCGGAGCCGCACCCGCACCACCAGCCGGGGCCGGAGCCGCACCGCCACTCGGTACCGCACCACCACCGCCCGCACCAGCGGCCGGTTGGGCACCGCTCTGCACGGGGACGCCAATGTTGCCTTCCGGCACCACCGGGGCCACTTCAGAGCCGCGGATGTAACCCACCACCACCAGGTTGTAGGTGGCCGTCAGGTTCGGCGAGGTTCCGCTGATGGTCAAGCCATCCGTCGTCGCCAAATAGTTGTCCATGGCCGCCCAGCCGCGAATGTTCTCGCGAATCTGGTTCATGGTGCCGCGCACCGTCACCGGGCCCATTTCATAGATCACCACCGGGAACTTGATCGCCGGGTAGTTGAAATAGTCGGAGAGGATCGCGTTGGCATCCATCGGCGGTTCCGAAATCTTCGGACCGGTGATGACCGTCACGCCACCGCGCTTCACTTGGCGATTGACCTGGCTCTGCAGGCGGTTCGCAAAGATCGGTGCGTGCACCGTCAGCGTCCAGCGGTTCACGGCCAGGCTAATGCCGCCGTCGTCCAAGTTGCCCGGAGGGGTCTTGGTTTCCACCACCGTCTGCCACTCGCTGCCAATGCGCTTGACCTCGTCAATCGCCGCTTGGCGCCGCTTGGCGGCACGATCAATCTTGTTCGCTTCGGTTTGTAGCGCGTCGCCGTAGGCCACCCAGTTACGGGCGGACTGCATCTTCGGTTGATATTCCTTAAAGAAGGCAAAGCTCAATGCGGCGATCGCCACGGCGAGCCCCACAATCGGCCAAACCCATGCACTTAGTTTCATGCGTTTTGTCTATCCTCCTTAGAGGTCCCCCGGGTTGTCAGCAATCTGTCCGCTGGCGCGTTGCGGTGTGCCAGGGCCACCAATTGGCGTGCCCGGTCCACCGACCGGAGCCCCGCCCGGACCAGGAGCGACACCTCGTCCACCCGGAGCCGGAGCCGCTCCACCCGCCGCTGCCGCGGCCGGAGCCGCGCCACCCGCAACCAGAGTTGCGCGCGGGTCGGGAGCTTGCATATTGCGAGCCATCGTAATCGTAAATGTGGTGATCGACCAGTCCGGCATGGCGCCGCGCGGATCAATCGTTCCGGAACCAAAGCCGCCTACGTTCTCAAAGCCCGAGCGGCGCTCTTCTTGAGCTTCTTGCAGGTGAGCCTGGAAGTGCTCCCACGGATCGCTCGGGTGTTGGGCCTCGCCCGGTCGCAGGCGCGTCCCTACTTGGTCAAGTTCGGTCAGAGCAGGCACGATCTTATCGACGCTCACATACCCCGACCGGGTTACATTGATCGCATCGGGGATGCGAAGCAGCGCCATCGGCATCATGCTGTATTCGCTCTTGGAGCGCAGCACGCCCGTGAGCGTGACCACCGAAGTCGTTTCGTTCACCGAAGCCGCCGTGTAGTTCGTCACGCGGAAGAAGCTCGGAACATAGGAGAGCACCTCGTCGGCCATGCGCATGTGCTTGGGATTGTGTTCCAGCATTGCATTGGCGAGCTTGAGGTTGCGGTCGATGTCCGTCGCGCTTTCAATCACCGTGTCGGCTTCATTGGAGATCGCCACCGCCTTTTGGTAGGGCGCTTCGAGAGCCAGGGCACGTTCCTGCGCCTTGGCCAGCTGACCCCGGGCGTGGGAAATCATAAGGACAGATGCAGCAATGGCACCGAGGGCAATCACCGCTCCCATTGCGATGAGCAACGGGCGCATACTGCCACGGGAGGCCTCTGCCGGAAGCAAATTGAGTTTCATTCGTCAGTCCTGTACCTTTTAGAAGAAGATGTGAAGGGCGTTCCCTACCGCCACCGAGAAGTCAGCCTGCATGGATTCCGCCATATTGGGGTCCATGGACTTCGGCTGTACTGAGATGCCGCGCATGCTTTCCAGCATCTCGACATTCAAGCCCATCGCCGTCCCGAGGAACGGAGCCAGGCCACGGAGCTTAGAACCACCACCGGTAAGGAACAGGCGATTCACATCGCCGCCCTTGCCTCGGTAGTAGTCCACCGATCGTCGGATTTCGGCAACCAGTTCATCCAGGGCCGGGGCCATCGCGTTGTAAACGCGCATGTCACCACCCGCACTAGGGGCCGGGGCCGGGGCCATTTCCTCCGTCGGTTCCGGTGCAGCGGGGGCCGCATCTTCCGCAAACGGATTGTATGCCGCCATCGTCGCTCCCGCATCGAACGGGTTGTAAGCCGGAGCCGCCGGACCCGAGGGAATCTCGCCCTCTTGGATCTTCAGCCGCTCGGCCTCTTCCATCGAAACCCCGAGGCGCTCGGAGATTTCGCGCGTAAACATTTCGCCACCCATCGGCACTTGGCGCGGCATCATCAACTGGCCGTCCTTGTAGATGTTAATGGCAGTGGTGCGGTGGCCAATCTCGATCACACAGATCGACTGGCCGGCGATATCGCCCGCATAGGCCGTGGCCAATACCCGCGCCAGGGCGAGCGGCTCCACGTCCAAGGCGACCGGCTTCTTGCCCGCCTTCTTGATCACGCCCACACCATTTTCTACGGCGGAGCGCGGACTGATGGCCATCACCACGTCCAGGTTCTGAGAGGCCGCGTCCGTGGCCGGGTAGGCCTTGAAATCTTGCTCCACGTCGCTTTCGCTAAACGGGATGTTTCGCTGCACTTCCCAGTCCATGTGCTGGCGCAGCTCGGTTTCATTCATTCGCGGCACTTCGAGAGTGCGGACGAGGATGCTTTGCTGCCCAGCCAGGCTGAGAATGGATTCGGCAATGCCTGCACCGCTTTCGGCGCAAACTTGGCGCACTGCCGCGCCCACGTTTTCGGGGTCGAGAATGCCGGTCTGGTCCACCGTGTTCATCGGAGTGGGAATGATGCCGAGGGCCGTGATCGCCGGTCGACCACCCTGAGATCGGATCTCAGCCACCTTAATGGAGTGGCTGCCCACGTCGATTCCTACGACGCTTGAGTAACGTTTCGCCATGAGACTTTCGTTCGCCCGCTCTTGCGCGACATTGAATCTTGGCACAGCCATTCTACTAGTGTCAACTGAACTTGACCGGAATGTCTGACACCCGCGTTTTTGCTAGGTCCAAAACAAAGGCGCCGAGAGCGTGGCTCTCGGCGTCTTTGATACGGATTGGACCGGTTTAGTTACCCGGAACAACCGGTGCGTAGCGCGGACCGTACGTTTGGATGTAAATGTCCGGCGTTCCGGCTCGGGTGCTCGCCCAGGCCATCCAGATCAGGTTCGGACGCCCTTGACCAGCCACCCCGAAGTTATCGAGGCCGAGCGAAAGCGCGCTTTCACCCAAAGCTTGGTCAATCGGCACCGCCGTTTCATCCATTTCCAGCAACGGTTCCACCACCAGGTCCACCGTGATGTTGGCCGCCAGCACGTTGCCGGTGGCGTCCACGCCTCGGTAAGTCACCTGCACGGTTTGGCCTTCGGCGCCACCCATCATGTAGATCTTTCCGGCGGAAGGATCGAGCTGATGGAATCGCTCACCAAACGGCACCGCACCCGGGAAGGTCACCTGCACGAAGAGCGGCGTGCCATCCGGCGCGGTCGCAATGTCCGTGGGCAGCTTCACACCCGGTCGCAGGGTGAAGGTGTACGGTCGGGTCGTGCCCGTGCCGTCGTTGCTGGTGCGGGTTACGCCCAGGGTGGTGCGGTCCATGCGCATGGCATCGCCCGGCACGGCTTGGGTGCCACCCGGCTGTCGCCAGTAGGTCAGTTCCGCGGTGCGGTTGCGCTGCGGGTTGAGCGGGAACACCTGGTAGGACGGCGAACGAGAGTCGTGCACCGAAGCCACCGAGCGGTAGTTCGCGCCGTTGATCGCGTTCACACGCACCAGGGTCGGGCGGTACTGAACGAACAGAGCCATGTTGCTCGGGATCGTCGCGCCGCTGAAGGTGACGCTGCCCGATCGCGTGTCAATCAAGACTTCCCCGCCCAGGACGGTGTCCGCCTTCACGAGGCCGGTTTCCCGGTCGCCCGTGTAGTCGCCCGCCGGATCCAGGATGGACACGAACGCGCCGGTGTTATCGCGGCGGAAGATGTCAATCCGTCCGCCATTCGTCGGCGTGATCGCGCCTCGGTCCAGGCTCCAAAGGATGCCGGGCGCCCAGAACTTGCCGCTGTTGCGGTCCAGCGTGATGCGCTCGACTCGCGTGCTGTACGGACGGAATCCACCGCGGAAGTCAGGCACGCCACCCGGACGGGTTGCGATCTGACCGAAGTACACGTCGGAGTTCTGTCGCCCGCGCACCACGCCCGTCAACGCCACTTCGTGTCGAAGTTGACCTTGAACGAATCGCGTAGTGACGGAGGGTCCACCGACTTGACTGAACACGTCTTGGAGTTCAATGCGCACCGGAGCCGAGTAGTTCACGCCCGTCAGGATCGAGAAGTTCAGGGCCGCGCCGTTGTTGCTGGAAGTCATGTAATAGACCACCGGGAACCCGTTGCCCAGAACGATGCTCGGTCGTGACTTTTCGGTGAGCGGGTCATCCGGAATCGTGGATATTCCTGCCGAAGTCAAGCCTGCGCCACTTCGATCGAGAGTTTCCACCACAATCCAACTACCGTTGCGGGTGTTGCCCGCGCCGTCTGTGAACTGACCGCGACCTCGGTAGGCCAGCGGGATTCGGTTCGCCGGCGGACCCGAAGACGGGAACGCCGCCGCATCGAACGAGGCCGAAGCCGCATTCAGCGTGAAGCCCGTCGGCACCGGCAGCACCGTAGTGACCGGTGCCGTCGGCAACGCCACACCCGTGCTGTCTTGCATGAACGACGGCACGGACAGGAAGTCCATGAAGTCGCGCATCGGCGATTCCGTGTAGCCCGGATAGTTCGTCGCGCCCGGCGTGGTGTTGGCCACATAGATGCGAGAGGTATCCGCCACCGTCAGGTTGGCCGGGTTGACCGGTCCCGGGTTGAAGGCCGGGTTGTTGCCAACGTCCTTGCGATTCGACGCCCACGCCAGGAACACCGATCCATCCAGGAATCGAGTGACCGACGGGTGGGTGTTAGTCCACTGGAAGTTCGGCGCCGTGTTGAACAAGCGCTCCACAATCGTCGAGCCCTTCGTCGTGGCCGTGTTCGTCACTCGAGCTTCGCGCACCGTAAAGGAGAACGTAAAGCCAGGTTGCGAGAAGACTTCCGTGGTCGCCATCACCGGCAGCGTGAGACCGCTCACCGGGTCGGCGATGTTGTTGGTCACGTCGTCTTCGAACACGTACATCTTGCGCGTGTATTGACCCGAGGGTGCCCCGAACGGCACGGCGGTGGAGACCTGAGCATCAATGCTCGGGATCGTCGCCGGGTTATAGAGCACGCCTTGCGTAGCCCGCAGGAACGGGTTGGCGCGGCGAATCGGGTTCATGCTCAGGCGCGTCGGCCCCGGATCACCCGGGCGCGGCTTTTGCAGGATGACGCGGCCGAGGGTATCCGAGCCCGCATCCGTCACCGGGATGAGCCGCGAGGGCGCATACCGAGGATCAAGCGTGCTGATAACCATGGTCGCGGCATCGAACCAGCCCATTTCTTGCAGGTTGGTGCCGAACATTTCCACCGGGCGCGGACCTGCCGCATCGGTGAACATCTTGGCGACCCGCAGGTTCAGCAGGTTGACGTTGCCTTCGTTGACCACGCCCACGGCTTCGTACTGGTCGTGCGAGGCAAAGCCACCCAGCGGCGCCAACGGGTTCTGGTTGAACTCGTTGTTCCACGGCGTGAAGCCGGTGCCGGCCGCCCACGGGTAGTTATTTGCCGCCACAGCCCCATTCTTGAAGCCCGAGCCGGTCGGAATCGCGCCGAGGTCAACCGTCGGGGTTGCCATCGCCACGCGCTGGTCCACCGCCACGTTCAACTGCAAGAAGAAGTTGCGGAAGGACTGCGCCGCCGGCGAGAAGCCCGTGCGGTTGCCGTTGTCCACGAAGACCACGTGGTCGCCCCGGTAACCAATCGCCGAGGGCGGCTGGTAGTTGGGGACGTCCAAGAACAGGTCGAACTCAGTCGGCGCTAGGGTGCGCGTCAGGGTCGTGTTGTTGTTGTAGTCGGTGGACCGGTAGGCCGTGAAGTTCGGTGCCGTATAGGCGGGCGGACTCAGCGTCACGCCGTTGCCAAACAGCGGGTTTTCGGTTTCCCCGTTGATCTCCTTCGCCGCGGCCAGGTTGTCCCGGCGGATATCCGGGTAGTCCAGGCTTCGGTTCGGGTTCGAGACCGGGTAGTCCTCCATATTGAGGTAGTTGACACCGGCGTTGGCCGTCAGCGGGCGGAATACACCCCCCGTGGGCGAGCCATCGTTGCGCCAACGCGTATCGTCCGGCGCCATCTTGACGCCGCTCAGGCCGCGCGTGGGGCCGAACAGCAAGGTCAAGAGGCTGCGGTCCGTGGCGATGAGCTCACCAAGGCCCCGCGTGCCGTGGCCGACCACGTCGCCCTTGGCATTCTTGGCCGGGCCGACCGCACCGAGCGGAGCCAGCGGCTGGAGGTCAGACGCCGTACCGGTCGGGAACTGGTCGGTGCCGCGCGTGCCGTTGCGGGTCACGAGCGGTTGCGTCACGTCGGTGCTGAGACCCGCGCTGAACTGCACGCCGAACGCATTGTTCAGTGTCGCAATCGCCAGCGGGTTCGCCACGATGTAATCGTAGGTCGGGTCGACCGGGAGGATGGCCGGCTTGGGAAGCGCAACTTCCGGACCGGAGCCCGCCGCGTTGCCCGTAAACACCGCTCGCGCTCGCAAGAAGTTCTTGCCCGAAACCACGCTCAGGCCGCCCGTGGGCAGGAGCGGGATCTGCTCCAGCACGATTCGGTCGGTCCCGGCGTTATAGACGCCCGGCACGATCTGGCGAATGGCCAGGCCCCGTTGGTTGCTCGCGTTGGCGTTGCCCTGGTGGCGCAGTTGCACCGTATAGGGCTGGCCACCCAGCACCGGGAGCTGGTCGATCATGACGTGCAGGGTTTCCCCGAACTCGAACGTGCGGCGCGTGACGTTGGCCTTGGCCGCGTCCACTTGCGCTTGCGTCAGAGTGCCGGCTTCGTAAGCCTGCTGCAGAGTTTCAAAGTCTTGCGGCGTGATCAGGTTGAAATTGCCGGGCTGAATCGCATCGCGCAGATTCTCGAAGTCCGGGTCATTCTCACTGATGTCCTGGTTCGCCGGGGGAATCCCGGGGCGCAGGCCGAAGATATTGAAGTCATCAATTGAGTTGAAGGCATAAAGGAAGCCCGATTCGTCGTTGGCGTACATCCACGATTGCGGGTCCCCGGTCTGCCAGCCACCGGCCGCCAGGCCCGCATTCATCGTGCCCGTGAGCGTGGTGGAGGTCACCGATCGGTTGCCTTGGCGGTTAACGCTGCCGTCGCACAGCAGGCCCACAATGCGGCCCGTGCTCAACGGCACCATCACCATGGGCACGTCGTTTTGGAGCGCACCCACGTTGTTGAAGACCGTGCCGTAGAGGAACGTCATGTTCCCGCCGCCGGCGGCCGCCAATTCGAACGTGCGGAACAGGGTGTTGCCCGTGGCCGGATCAAGGGCCGCGAACTGACCGGACTGGTCCATCACGTACAAGATGTCTTGGCCGACAAATGCGCCGCCCGGACCCGTGATCTGCGAACCCGGCACAAAGAGCGGGCTCACCTTGCCAAAGGCACCGAAGTCCACGGTGGTGCCGACGGTGGTGTTGGTCACCGACCACAGCTCCGCCCCCGTGTTCATATCCAGGGCCGTCACGCGGCCGAAGGCCAGATCACCGGCCCCTTGGCCTCGGGCCGAGGTTACGTAGATGCGGCCATTGGCTTGGTCCACCACCGGCGCCGATTCGATCGGACCATAGGGCGTGCCCGCCAGCGGCGGTTGCGTCCACTGCACCGTGGTGGTGCGCGTGGTGGTGTTGCCCACGGCGTCCAGCGCGTAAACGCGGCCTTCCGGAGTCGGGACAACCACGAGGTCGCCAATGCCGGCGTTGGCAATCGCCACGGAACCGAACTGCTGGCCCGGAGCCACCGGGAGGCCCGGTTGATGGTTCAGGGTCGGGTTCGTCGGGTCGTAGTCATTCGGCCACGTCCAGCGGCGCGTGGTGGAGCCATCGCCCCGCCCCGCCATATCCAGCGAGTAGACCTTGCCGTTGCGAGCCGTGATGTAAAGCGCATCCTGACCCGCAATGTTGGCCACGGCCGGCGAACTCGCGTCAAAGCCCGTCGGGGCTTCGGCGATGCGGTCCGGACCGTCTTGGGTCGTGTCGTCGTTCGGGTCACCCGCCGGGATTTCGCGCGGGTACGTCCAGTAAGTCTGCGGCGCGTTGCCGGTGTTGACTTCCCCGTGGGCGTCAATCGCGGCGATGGTGCCGTTTTCGCGCGCCACAATCATGACGTCGCGGTTCACCAGGCCCGGAGCCCGAACTTGCGTGAATCGGGCCAGCGGAGTGCTGGAGATGCTGAGGTCGGACTGCGTAACGAAGCGCACAGCGTCGGCCACCACAAACCGGCCGGCGTCGCCCGTCGACGAGTTCATGATCTGCACGTTCAGCGGCTGCGTCAGCAGGCTGGTGTAGCCCAGGGCCCCCGGCGAAGGCAGGCGTACCCACCCCGAAGCGGCGGTCTGGTCGATCTGAACCGTATCGATGAGGGTCGCGCCTTGATAGATTTCGATGTCTACGTTGCGCGCGAGGGGGCTCAGCGACACCGGTGGGATGAAGACATCCACCTGGTACGTCGCCGGGCGTAGGGTCGGGAAGTAAGCCACGCGGCCCAGGGTGCCCGGACCAGTTGCCACCGGAGAAATCTGCGCGTTGACGCCGTAGAAGCCCGTCAGCACACCCGGACCCGCCGGAGCGAACTGCGGCGAAGCCGTGGCTCCCCCGTTCAGGTCGTCTACCACCACACGCTGGTCGCCGCGCCGAATGCCGACGTTCGCCGGAATCGGGCCGCTCACATACGTGCTGAGGTCATTGGCGTAGCGTTGCCGTTCCGTCGTGCTGCTATTCTGCGGGCGCTGAACCGGCCACGACCACGCGATGCTGGGTTCGCCGAAGTTGCCCGGCAGGTCCACGCGCTCACTGTCGTAGGTATAGCTCGTCACCACGCCCATGTTGTAGGTTCGGTTGAGCGCGCCGAGGAAGGATTCTTCGATGCGGCTGGCAAAGACGCGTCGCGGGTATTGCGGCGCGCCACCCAGCGGGTTCACTTGGACTTCGTGCACCACTGGTTGGGCGACGTAGCGCCCGGCCAGGGGACCAGCTCCGCTCAGCGAAGCTTCGTCGGCGTAGACCAGCTGTTGGCCCGGCTGCGCATTCGGATCGCGGAATCCGCCATCCGGTCGGCGCGGGGTGGTGTTGTAAAGGGTGAGAGTGAGCGTGGTTCCGGTGGGAACAAACACCACACTGGTGTCGGCCCCGCCGTTACCCAGGCGCACCGAACCATTGAAGAGGTCGGCGTCCACCACATCGGTGACGGCGCCACCCACGGCCCCGGTCACCCGGTAGACGTAATACTTTTGTGGGAACCACAGGTTCAGCGGCGCGCCGCCGCCAAGGTCGGTCGGACCGACGGGCAGGTTCACGCGGAGTTCATACTCTTGGCCGGCGGTGAGGCCGGTGAAGTTCCAGGTATAAGTCGAGGTCGCCCCGGCGGTGGGGTCGGTGTTGCTCGTCGCGGCCTGCGTGGTGGCGTAGCGATACGCCGGACCCGTGCCAATGACGGCAAAGCTCGCGCGCACCAGGGTGGTGGGCAGCGGTTGGTTCCAGTTTGCCAGCGGCACCCCGGCCGCGCCCGCTTCATCGTTATCGATGGAGATGCGGCTGAGGTCGGCCGGATCCCACCAACGCAGGAAGCCGCGACCGAAGTCGTTATAGACCTGGCTCGAAGTGGCCCCCGGCGTGCTGGGAGCCAAGCTCGGCAACCCTGAGCGACCGGACGTGCTCATCAGGCCTTGATAGTCCTGAGGCAGGGCAAGGCCCGTCAGGGCGAGAAGGGCCATTCCGGCCCCCCAACGCGTCCACTTCTTCTTCCAATCGTTCATTGCGAACTCACTATTTGATGCCATCAGTCGGTCTCCGCGAACACGGGGTTCGAGATGCCGCGAATGCCCTGCACCGGGGGCAGTTCGAACTTGACGCTCAGCGAACTGAAGCCAAGGTTATAACGGCCTGTGCTGTAGCCAGGCATGTTCGGAGCGATAGGCACGTTTCCATCCACCACGACAACTTCGCCGTTGTAGAGGGCACCCGTGCGGGTCGAACCCGCATAGCCATTGACGATCAGCACGTCACCGCTGTCCAATCGGCGAGCATAGAACGGCCGGAACTGCTGCGGGTTGTTCCCCAGCTGACCGGTGCTAATGTCGGCAATCGGAGTCGGCGATTCGGCGCCATCACGCGGACGACGCATGCCGATGTAGGCCTGGTTCGGCAGCATCCAACCCACCCGCCAGAAATCGGGCGTCCCTACCGGGTCCGGCTGGAAGATTTCGTAAACCCCCGTGGCATCGGTGACCATGACGGTCAATTGGTCGTTTCCACCAATCGTGGCATAGCGCAGAGTGACCGAGGTCAGGCCCGCCATCTTCTTCATGAAGAAGGGGATTGCCGCCGGCGGCGAGTTGAAGTTCCACGTATTGGGAGCCCCCGTGGGGCCGAGGAACGTGTTCGCATTGATGGTCGGGAATTCGAACTCGTTTACGACCACGGTATTCGTGCCGTCGTAGATCACCAGGCCACCGTTGCCACTGTTCGTGTCGTTGGCTTGGAACGTCGCATCGAGACCGAAGCCCGCACGGCCGGGTTCCACCAGGCCGAAGCCCAGCGCCACCACGACGCGTCGGTTCACCCCGGTGCCCCGTGTCACACGGCCAATCGAGTTATAGGCAAAGCGCTTGCCGCTCAGCTCTTCCGGCGTGTGCCAGTAGAGCACGCCGAGGGCGCGTTGCACGCCTTCCGGCGCGTTGTATTGCACCACATCGCCAATGCGACCCGTCACCGGGTCTTGAGCGTAGCGGTCCACCAATTCGATGGCCCGGTTGTTGCCCGTGTCGGCGATCAGGTAGTGCACCCAACGCTCACGCGGTTGCGGGTTGCTGAACGGGTTGTTCGCCGCATCCACCGATTGCTCAAAGGTCACCACGTCACGCGGCGTGCGCAGGTCAGTCGTCTGCGTGGCCACGTAGCCGTCCGGAATGTAGTTTTGGTCCACCAACATGCGGCGGATCGTGCGGACTTCGCGGCCCGAGGCGTCCATGCGGACGACGCGATTGTTGCCCGAGTCAGCCACCAGGGTCGTACCATCACCGAGTGGGTAGGCGCGCCACGGATCGCTCAGCGGCACCTCGCGGCCCGCATTACCAACCGGTTGTTGCGAACCCGTATTGAGGGTGGAGAGCGTTGCCCACAGCGGGTTACCCACGCCGTCGAAGCGGCCCACGCGGCCGCGGTCGGCCACCGTGAAGTCGGCTCGTCGATAAGCGAAGAGTCCCTGCGAGGAGGTTACGCCCAGCGTGCCGTTACCAGCCGCCAAACCGAAGACTCGGTCGTACGGCAAAGCCGCTTGCAGCAGTCGCACGCGCAGGTCATCAAAGCTCTGAATCCCTTGCGTTTGCGGCCAGCGGATGGATTCCGCTTGTTCCAGCGCGCCCGTCGGGTTCAGGGCCGAAAGCTGCGTCATCCACGGCTTACGAGCGTAAGCGGGCGGGAAAGTGGAGCTTTCTGCCGAACGCAGGAAGCGATCGTTGCTGGCCACCGCACCATCAAAGGCGAAGAGGAGACCATTTTCAGTCAGCGGGAAGGTAAAGCCCACGGTGAGCAAGCCCGGAAGAACGCTAGCACCGCCCACGTACACGGTTTGGCCCGCGAGGACCGGACCCGTGTCCGCACGCAGACCGTTCATCACCGAGTACCAGCGAAGCGGGCTAAAGCGGCCCGCCGCCAGACCCGTGACGTAACCCGCCGCCGAATCATCGGAGAGAGCTTCCGGTTCAATCACTGTTTCTTGACTGCCGTTGACCACCAGAGTCACGGGCAGGCTCGAGGAGATCGAATCCAAAATGCGTCCCGCGCGCACATTCATCGCTGATTCCAGCGTGATGCGCGTGGTGCCGTCGCTCTGGCGCTGCGAGGTGAACTGGCCACCCGCAATCACGCTCGAGACTTCGGGGATCGACTTGTTCGTGCTACGAGAAATGTCTTGCTGGCGCAGAGTGAGCTGCGCATTTTGGGGCAAGGCACTCGTGATCGTAAACTCCAGCGGACCCGGATCGGCTTCCAGCGCGACCAAGATCGTGCAGTGAGCATCGGAGCCCGGACCAAAGATGGTCTTGGTGCCGCGCGCGGTGATGAACACGGTGTCGCCCTTGATGACCGGGTTCCCCACCAGGTTCATCTGGCGCATGGGGCGGATCAAGAACGGAATGATTTCGAGGAGACCTTCATAGTCCATGAACGTCGCCGGGAAGTTGACCGTGGTGCCACCGTTAACCGTGTATGAGTGGAAGTCGTACATATCCCAGCGGTAAACGAGGCGGAAATCGCCGCGTCCGACTTCCTTCAAGTTGAAGAAAGTGCCGCCGGTGGTACCGGCTGCTGCCGAAGTGTTCACCATCACGTTGCCCGTGGCCGAGAGCACCGGAGCCCCGAGGACTCGCCGCGAGTTGGAGGCATCGTCCGGGAATTCCAGGTTGCCACGCACGAAGCTATCGGCCGGGACGCCGCCAAAGGCGCCCGCCTGACCCCAGTCCACGGTGTAGTCAATGCGCCACCCGATGTCGTCCGCCGGGTTGCCCGGGGTGGACGTGCCATCAAGGTCGAGAGCGAACGGGTTGAGGCCCGTAAGGCCGACTCGGATTTCACCATTCGCGCCCTGGGTGACCGTTCCGTTCAGATACTGGGCCATTCCCGCATCCGAGAACGTCGAACCATCCGGGAACAGCATGGTGACCTTGAGGCCGAGTTCCGATGCCGGAAGGGCCGAAGATCGAATGACCACCGGCAGCCCTTGCAGGCTAGCGCGGGTGGAGAGGCTGATGAACGGCCCCAGCACGCGGCGCTGTATCGGCGGCTCGCTGCGGGCGCCCAACCAGATGCTAGTGAGGCCGGCGGGCGTCGGCACGCCGAAATTGTTCGGCTTGGTGCTGACGTAAACCACGCGGTCCAAACCGCCCGAGGAGTCCTGAATCGGGATGTAACCGATCGTGGGGCTGGCGCTAGGCTGCTTCAAGCGCGGAGCCGCCGTGATTTGATACGGGTTGCCAATGTTGATGGCGGTCGCCGTGTTGAAGTCAATCAACCACACGCGGCCGGTTTGGTCGCTGGCGCGGGTATCGGCCACCGCCACTACGTTTTCGTGAATCGTCGGCGCGTAGGGTCCATCCGGATCGGCAAGGCTCGGCGTCGGCGGAGCCACCGTTGCCACGAGATCGCCCGTCGCCAGGTCGTAAACGTTGACTTGGCCTGTGCCCAAAGTGACCCAGACTTGCCAAACGGCGAGGTTGCCAAAGCTATTGGTAAGCGTTGTCGCCCCGTTTTCCACGATCGTCGCGGGCGAAGTGCGTCCTAGGCCCACTACTTCCCACACCAGGTCGCCCTGTGCGTTCAGCGGGTCTTCGACGCCATCGTCCTTGTTCCCGTCGCGATTGATATCGTAACCAGTGCGCGCGTCAAAGGCCTGGATGCCGTTGCCATCGGTCGTAACCATATAGCCTCCGGCGATCGAAGGCGGATTGCTCGGAGTGAACGAACCACCCGGGAAATCCTCGGAGAATTGGCGTAGCAGAGGTGCGCTGATATTGACCGCGCTGGCCCCCGTGTTGCGGCTGCCGCCTCGGCTGCCGTTGAAGTCGCTATTCAGCGCCACCACGTTCAGCGCAAATTTGATCGCACCTCGGTAGCCGGCATCTTGCACCGCGCCGAAGCTGTTGTAACGCCAGTTGTTGAAGTCCACGGCCCCCGTAGCTGGGTTGCGGCCCCGGTTGAGGGTGGCCGTGATGCTTCCGGTCGTGACGACCATGGCGCCTTGGCCCAGGCGGGCCACCGAAATGGTGGATCCGTTATTGAAGCCTGCTACCGCCAAGAAGCGTGCGCTATTGGCCACGTGGCCAGCGTAGAGCAAGTCTTGCAGGGCGATCGGCGCCACCGGCGTTGAAGCCAGCAGCGTCGAGCTCGTCATCGCCGCCAGGTCCGTATTGTTCAGGCGATTGGGCGAGCTGAGGAGCGGGTGGTTGAAGTCCGCCCCGAAGGGACCGATCGACGGGTTCAGCTCAAATCCGTAGGGATAGCTGCTCACCGGGTCCGGCTGGCTCGTATCAAAGTTGTCGATCCAGAGGGTGCCCCCTTGGTCAATGTAGTTGCGCAGGCGCTCGCGCTCGCGGCCCGATATCGCATAGCCCTGGCGCGGGCTCATCACCAGAATGTCGAACTGGCTGAGAGCCTCGTCCGAGACGCTGGAGAGCGGCACTTCCCAGTACGGCGCATTGTTCTTCGCCATCTGGGTGCCCGCCACCGGAGTCGCCGGGTCAATCAATGACCAGCGTGCAGCATCCGAAGCAGAAAGCGTGGTGCGGCCCAGCGGATTGACAAAGCTCCACCCCGCCGGCTTGGTGCTGGCATCGTTGTCCAGGATCCAGAACAGGTTCGGCGAACCGTGATAGACCGGTCCCCCCAGCCCGCCCAAGCGGTGGTTGTCAATGAGCAACGTCCCCGCACGAATGGGCGTGGTCCGCCGGTCGTAACTGACCGGCTGACCGAACGCTACCAGGCTGACGGCCAGGATGGCCGTACTTGACACCAATCGATTCCATTGCATTAGGGGTTCACCTCACCAAAGTACATGAGAGTTGGGCTGACCGGCAGGCGCGGCATCGGCGGCAACGGTTGCCCGTTTTCGTTGACCCGCAAGGGGGCCCCCGCCACTTGGCCACGGCCCAAGACCGGGTCGTAATTCACTGAGAAGTTGGGGACGGTCAACCAGCCCGGTTGCGCACCGGATTCGTTGACCCAGGCCGCCGGGATCTGCAGACCGCTCGAGCCGATTTGGCCCGGGATCCAGCCCCACTTGGCCTTCCACTTGATCTGGTCGCTCATCGGCGCCGGCATGTTTTCGCTCAGGCTGCCGCGAATGCTCACCCGCACGGCCACCGGCTCGCCGTAGAACGGCGTGGTCGGATCGACCCCGAAGGCGCGCCATCGGTTTTCGTTGCGCTCGTCGTTCGTGGCGCCCAGCGTCTGCCAGTTGGCAAACGTATCGGCGGAGTTGCCGTTGAACGAATCGCCCGGAATGACATAGAACGAACCTTCTTCGGCGTAGAGCGCCGCTTCGATGCGGATGTCATGCGGGGTGATGACCGTGCGGCCGTTCACCAGATTCTTGTTGGGCGTACCGCCCGGACCGTTCAAGCGGAATCGCAGGAACGTCGGGTCGTTAACGGCCAGTTGCAGGTCGCCACCGGGGTTCCCCGCGGTGCTTTCCAGCAGGCGCGTGGCCAGGTTGTAGCCCGCCCAGGAGCCGCCCGGCTGGTACAGCGGGGTGCGCAGCACTTCGTAGCGCGGGAAGGCGTTACGGGCCGGATCCGTGTGACCATGCATCGGGATGTTCGCCGCCGGGGCAAAGAACGGGGTCGCGCCGTTGTGCGTGAACACGTTCGGTCCAAACGTCAGCGTGGTCGGGAAGAGCATGCTGCGCCAGCTACCACCGGCCGCCGAAGCGAACGGCTGGGCCGCGAAGTCCATGGCGAAGAAGGCCGGACCGTTGTCATCCGCCGCCGTCGGCGTCAGAAGCCAGTTACCGTAGTTGGTGCCGGAACCCGCATCCGCGTACGTTTCGGCATAGGTGCGCCAGGTCGCCGGGTTGTTCGGGTTGGCCGCCGGGTCCAGCAGGAACTCGGTTTCCATCGTTGCCGTTTCGTTGGCACCCACCACCAGTTCGTAGGGGTTCGGGGTTTCCGGCAGCGGGCTCGCGCTCTTGGCGGACACCGTTTCACCCGGGGCCGGACCAAAGAACATCGTCGTGTTCACGGCAATGTGGTCGCGGGCCATCAGGGCAATCGCGGAGCGGCTCGGACGCTGGAGCGTCGCGCCGTTCTCTTGCACCACACCCTTGGTCACGCTACCTTCAATGTAGATGGTGCCGTCGGCCACGACCGTGAGCTGGTGATCCGTGGGAATGACGCCCCGGACTCGCACGTCACCTTCGAAGAAGATGACGCCATCAAACGGCTGGCCGTTATTGCGGAAGTCCGCATCGGAGAGCGAAACGGCCGGCAGGGACACCAGCGCGGCGTGCTGAATGCTGTTGAGGATGAACGGACGGAAGACGCCACTGCCCACCGGGTACTCCACGGAGCGCACGCGGAAGCGAGCGATCGAGGAACCCGTGTTGCCACCGTTGGCGTTGCGCCACACCGGGCTGGCACTGCGGTTGTCGCGGATGATTTCGAAGCCATCCGGGCGCAGACGCAGGTAGGGCGCGATGGGCACGTAGAACGGCCCCATCCAGCCCTTGCTTTCCGCACGGTTGGGGTTCAGCCAGTCGCTGGGCAGGTTGCGCACCGCACCGAAGTCGGAGCGATTGTCATCCGAGATGTTGCCGCGTTCCGGCGAGTCCACATAGATGTTGCGGCCCAGACCGAAGCGACCGATGTTGCGCCCGTTGACGAACGCCCCGCTGCTACGGGTCATGGTCACGTAGCGGGTTTGGCCCGTTTGCGGGTCCACGCGCAGGGTGGTCGGGGGTTCCTTGCGGCCAATGGCGCGCGGGAAGCCTTCGCTATCCGGGGTCGTGAACGCGTCGCGGACGATCGAACCGACCGTCGAGAAGTTGACCGACCGGCTATCGAGCTGGTTCGCACCGATGGCCACCGGGGTCGCGGCCGTGTTCACGGCATTCCAGGTCGGCGTCCACTGGTCGCCACCGCGATCGTAGCTATAGCGCGTGACCAGGAACGAAGCCAGGTTGTTGGCGGGGCGAATCTCGCCCGCCACGGCCCAGCGCTCGCCGAGGCCCGAGTTGAGGATGAGTCGGTTCTGACCAAAGATCGTCAGGTCCGCGTTGCTCCACAGGGAGCCGCCGCCCGGCACGTTCGCCCAGCCGGAGCTGGCACCCGGCACCGCGCCCGGGGCGCCCGTACCGTAGGTGCTGAAGTTGGTTTGCGGGGTGCCACCGCCATCGTAACCCACGAGCTGTCCGCCGTATTCGACGTTGAGGCCCACTTGGTCAATGACCGGCGCGGCCGCATTGTTGCTGGCGAGGGGGAAGCCGATTTCGGCGGCCCTGCTTACGTTGAACTTGTTGGTGATGTAGCGCGCGTGTTCCAGCAGGCCGATGCTCGCAAAAGCCATCAGCTTCTTGGTGTCGGCAAAGCCCACATCAATCGCCTTCAGGCGACCAAGCGCGGCATCGCGAGCGGCCACGGAGGCGTAGTTTTGAATCTGAATCGACTCGCTCAGCGCACGGCTAGGGTCAATGCGTCCGTTCGTCGTGATGCTGCCGGGGCGACCCACGGTTTCGATCACGATTAGGTTTTGCGCCAGGCCCGGTTCCCGCAGGAGACCCGTCGGGTTCCCAACGGCACCGAAGTCGCCCGGGGCGTAACGCACTCGGACGAGCACACGGCCCTTTTCGTAAAACACGCGGCTATAGGCACCCAGACCATCGGGGCCACCGTTGTCGGCCATCGTGGCGCTCCAGGGGATCGCCGAGGCCGGGCGCAGATAGAGCGCGTCGGGGTCGCGGGTGTCATCCCCCGTCACGCTCGGCGGGGTCAGGGCCGGACGCCAGTCCGCGCCCAGTTCGCTGTTCAGCAGCTGCGTATGCGCCAGGCGCGCCCCGGCTTCCGCCAGGTCCGTACCAACGGTGCGCTGAGCGGCGCGACCCGCTTCGGTGATATTCCGCGAAACGATTCCCGCGAAGGCGGTCCCCAGGATCAAAAGAATCCCGAGAATGATCACCGCAATGACAAGGGTCTGCCCTTGTTCGCGGTTCGGATGCATTGTCCGTTTGGAGTTCATGTTCCTTGTTCGTCTCACCGGATGA
The DNA here is from genome assembly GCA_002352215.1 of Chthonomonas sp. UBA2785. Lineage (GTDB taxonomy): Bacteria > Armatimonadota > Fimbriimonadia > Fimbriimonadales > Fimbriimonadaceae > JAHBTC01. Next base: position 19,443 of record DEIB01000043.1, read on the forward strand.
AGTTGCGCACGTCCGACGTGCCCTTGAGCGTAATGCTTTGCGGTTCGGGGTTATTCGACTGCGGGTAGTTGCGGATCGTCAAGACGAATTCCATCACTTCCGAGCTGTCGTAATCCACGGCCACGATGTCGTTAGGCTCCGTAAATTGGAAGCGGTAGCTGACCGAGATGTTCCCGGCGGGGAGCGGCTCGTTCTTGTTCGAGTTCAACTCGAGGTAGCCCGCGCGGTAGGCCGCTTGGAGGAGGACCTGACGGACATCCGTAGCGACGTAGTTACTCGGGTTGTAGAACGTGGCGGCTTCGGCGGGCGTGATCACGCCCAGGGCCACCCAATCCGGCTCACGCTGGTGAACGTAGTTGATGATGTACTGGTTCGGGCCCACGGGACGCTGAGTCACGCGGGTGTAGCGCACCGGCCGACCGTAGGTCGTACCCGGGCGTTGGTCCGGACCAATCACGATTTCGCTACCCGGCACGATCGCCGCGCGGCCAAAGCCGAGCGTCGGGTGCAGCGGGCCGACCGTACCGTCCGGCATGGTGGCCAGGCGCAGGTCGAGGAATCGCTTCGCGTAGTCTTCACGCGGCAAGCCGGGGAGGCCCAGCGTGTTCCACTGGTTCCACAGCACGTTAAAGCGCGTGTTGATTTGGCCGCCGGTGGCGTCCCA
>DEIB01000024.1 GCA_002352215.1 Chthonomonas sp. UBA2785
GCGGCGGCGGCTTCGGCGGCGGTGGTTTCGGTGGCGGCGGTGGTGGCCGCGGCTCGAGATAAGCCCATATCATATCGACAACTAACGACCCTTTCATGAACATGCGATTCCTTTGCACAGCGTTGGCTGCCGTGACTCTTGCGGCGTCACTTCTCGCCCAAGGTCAGCTCTCCCGTAAGGTGGACGTCGTTCTCCAGGATGCAACCCTGGAGGCGGCGGTCCGCGCCCTGGGTGAGCAGACCGGAATGAACTTCGTCATTCGCCCGTCCGACTCGTACGGGCGGATCTCCTTGACCCTCAAGGACACGACTGCCGAACAAGCGATTAAGTACATCGCCGAAGCGGCGGGTGCCTATGCGGTCCAGGACGAGGGCGGCGTTTGGGTGCTTCGCCCCGGCTCGGCTCCGGCTCAATCCGGTGGTACCACCGTGGCGGCCAATCTGGCTCCGATTCTCAAGCGACCCGTCGTGATTGAGCGCATTGCCGCCAACCACCTCGGTGCGGACTATCTGCTCCACCTGCTTGCCGAATCGCGAGGTCAGTTCCGCAACAACGATTGGGACGACATGTTCAACTTCGGGAACCAGATTCTGGGCTTCTCGAACCAAGGCATGCAGTCGGCTCCGCGCCCGGATACTGTGGCTCCGGTCGGCCAACCGGTCTACGATCAGCGCACTCCGCTTCGCGGCACTGATTCGATCACCCTTCCGGGTGAATCGGCACCCCAGGGTATCCCGGGTGGCGGTGGCGGCGGCGGCCAAGGCGGCGGCAACTTCGGTGGCGGCGGCGGCCAGGGTGGCCAAGGCGGCGGCGGTAACTTCGACCTCGGTCTTGAAGGCGGAACGGGCCTGGTGCCCGAAGGCATCGACCGCGTTGTGTGGGACCCGGCGACCAACAGCCTCCTCGTTTTCGGTACGGCCGATGCGATCAGCGAACTCCGTGGCGTCATCGAGCGACTGGACGTGGCCCCGCGCCAAGTTCTGATCAAGCTCGAATTCGTGACGACTTCCCGCTCGCTGGAAACTTCGCTCGGTATTGACTGGCTCTACACCCGAGGCACGATCTTCGCCGGTAACCGTCCCGGTTCGTTCGCTCGAACCAGCGACCCGGTGTTCATCAACTACAGCACGGGCAACGTGGCCACGCGCCTCCGCACCTTCCTCTCCGAAGGTAACGGTCGCGTTGTGAGCGCCCCGATCGTCCGCACGCTGGAGAACCAACCGGCGTTCCTGTTCAGCCAGGTCCAAACGACGATCTTCTCGGCGACCACGCAGAACGGCCCCGGTGGGATCACCACCACGTTCAACCCGATTCCGATCACGTCGAGCACCTTCATTAACGTGAAGCCCCGCGTGAACGGCGACGGCACCATCACCATGTTCCTCACCCCGCAGGTGTCGGAATTCGGTGAAATCCGCCGCAGCCCGGACGGCACGGAAATCCCTGACCTTCTCAACCAAGGTCTGGCCGTGGTGACCACGGTGAAGGATGGCGAAACGATTGCTCTGGGTGGCCTCACCCGTAAGCAAGACCGTGTCTCCACCAGCCGCATCCCGCTGCTGAGCGACTTGCCGATCATCGGACGCCTGTTCCGCGGTCAAAACAAGTCCTACAACACGCAAGAACTCATCATCTTCGTCACGCCCAAGATCGTGGCGGCCGATGAGAACGGCCTCGGCGGACCGTAGTCCCGCCTCGGTCACTGAACCTAACGGTCTCTGGGGTATCCCGGAGGCCGTTTCCTTTTTTAGATGCAATCCCTCATCCTTGTCGGCATGATGGGCAGCGGCAAATCCACGATTGGGCGAGCCATTGCCGAGGTGGCCGAGGTTCCGTTTCACGACCTCGACCGAGTGATTGCGCGTAACCTGGGCCACACGGTGCCCTGGCTCTTTGAAAGACTGGGGGAGCAAACGTTTCGCGATCACGAAGCCAACGAACTCCGCCAACTTCCGAATGAAGCCTGTGTTATTGCCACCGGCGGTGGGGTTGTGCTGAGAGAGGATAACTGGACCGAAATGAGGCGGCGTGGCAAAGTGGTGTGGCTGCGAGCGAGCCTCGAAGTGCTGGCCGTGAGACTCGAGCGGGGCCGCATGCGGCGCCCTCTCCTGGTCCACGACGACTGGCTCGAGCGCGTGCAGGCCATCCTTGATGCCCGCACACCTTTGTATTCTCAGGCGGACATTATCGTCGATGTGAGCGATGAGGAGCCCGAAGTCGTCGCCCGACATGTGATGGAGGCAAGCGCATGGCCTTCACTGTGAAGCACCACGCGGGTGAGTACCAGGTGCACTGGGGGCAGTGGACGGATGTGGCAGCGCACCTCCCGGAGAACTCGATTGTAGTCACGGATTCGAATGTGGAGCGCTTGCTCCCCGAGAATCTTCAAGCCTTTCCCCGGCTCGTCTTCCCCGCTGGTGAAAGCAGCAAGACCTGGGCGATGGCCGGCCAACTGCACGAGCAACTTGCCCACTTGGGCGCATTCAGGGCATCCACCATCGTGGCCGTGGGCGGGGGCGTCACGGGCGACCTTGCGGGCTTTGTGGCTGCCAGCTATATGCGGGGCGTCCCCGTCATCCAGGTTCCCACCAGCCTGCTTGCCATGGTCGATAGCAGTGTGGGTGGCAAAGTCGGCGTGGACCTGGACGCAGGGAAGAACCTCGCCGGTGCCTTCTGGCCGCCGGAATCCGTCGTCGTGCCGTTCGATGCCCTCACCACGCTTCCCGAACGAGAGCTAAGGGCAGGAATGGCCGAAGTCATCAAGGCGGCTTGGATCGCCAGCCCGGAGCTCATTGAGACCCTCCGCACCCCGGTCCTTAACGCTCACGATCCCCGCCTGCCCGAAATCATCCAAGCCAGCGTGCAGATCAAAGCCCAAGTCGTCGAAGCCGATGAGTTCGAACGGAACGGCATCCGCGCCACCCTCAACTTTGGGCACACCATTGGTCATGCGCTGGAAAGCCTGACGAACTACGAAACTTTCGTCCATGGCGAGGCCGTCAGCATCGGCATGGTGGCCGAGGCCCGCCTCAGCGCTCACCTGGGCCTCATCCCCCACGAGACCGCCCAAGAACTCACCCAAATGTGCCAAGCCCATGGCCTCCCCACCGCCCTCCCCCCCGGAGTCAGCGTAGACGACCTCTTGCCCTATATGCGAAAGGATAAGAAGGCCGAGGGCACTCACCTTGCCTTGGCTCTGTTGCATGGTTACGGGGCGTGTAAACTGCACAAAGACGTCACGCCCGGCGTGGTGCGCCTAGCCCTGCAAGCCTAATGGAACGATTGCGATACGGATATGTCCTGCTCATGGCCCTCTTTTTGGGGCTGGGCTATGCCGCCAGTCAGTACCACTTCTTTAACGGCACCGCTGCTCAATACGCGGCACAAGTCGATGTGCCTACCGTTCGCAGTCTCGCGCTCTTGCTGCTTATCATGGGCATTGCGCTCGGCTTTGCCAAGTCCCCGTCGGATGAAGTCCCCGCCGAAGAGGAGTCTGCGAACCCATGATCGGGTCGGTGCTGGGTGGGCGCTACGAGCTCTTGCAAGAGGGCGACGAAGGGCCGGTTTTTGAGACTTATAAGGCGCTGGACCGCGTGGCCAATCGCGAGGTCACCGTGCGGGCTTTGCGCACAGGCCTGGACTTGGAAACCGAGTTTCTGGGTGCAGTCCGCCAGGTCGTAGATAAGCAACTGGGAGTCCTCAGTCCCCACCTTGAGCGCATCTACAACTGGAACCGGGATGAGGTCCCGGCCTTCATGGTTTGCGAGCACACTCCGGGGGTCACGCTCGAAGATCGGCTTCGCCGACTGTCTTCATTCAGCGTCTCGGTCGCACTCGAAATCGCCATCGGGATCTGCGATGGCCTGCTGGCCCTGCACCAGGGTGGACTGATCCACGGCGACCTAGCCGCTCGGAACGTGCTCTGTACGCCGCAAGACCAGGTCAAGCTGGTGATGGGTGGCTTCTGGGAAGCCTACGGGGCCAGCGAGCGGATCGGCCGCGCGGTGTACCGCACCATGGCCCCCTCCATGGCGCCGGAACTGCAGACCGATTCGGTCCCCAGTGTCCGCACAGATATCTATGCGCTCGGTGTGCTGCTGTACCAGATGCTGACCGGACGGCTGCCTTTCCCCGGCGATACTTCCACCAGCATTGCGGCGAAGCAAGCTGCTGGGGACTGGGTACCGGTGCGTCAACTCAATAGTTCTGTCCCGACGGCGCTGGAAGAACTGGTGAAGCGGTGCCTCAATCGTGTTCCGGGGGACCGCTATCGAGATGTCAACGAGCTCCAGCAAGATCTGAAGAGCCTCAGCGATGCCCTGCGATTTGGGCGACCGCTTACTTGGCCGATTCGCCCCACGGTCAGCCAGGATATGGACGAGGCCCCGGCCGTGGCCCCTTCCCTGAATGTCGCCAATCCGCAGCCAAAGCGCGGGTCCGATCCGGGAGCTACATCCAACGAGCCTGCTCCGGCTAAAGTGAAGGCGAAGCGAGTGAAAGATCCCGATCGCGCCCCGGCTTGTCTCACCGCCTTGGTTCTGCTCTGCACCATTGCGGCCTTCGCCGCCGTGGGCGGATGGTTGTTCTTCAACTCGCAAAAGCCGCCGCTGGTGGACGTGCCGAATATCGTCGGGATGTCACGCACCGAAGCGGAAGCGGCGCTCAAGAAAGCCAAGCTCAACATGGCGGTGGTGCGCAGCGAAGTCAGCGAAACCCAGCCGCGCGGTAGTGTCATCAAGTCCGACCCGAACGCAGGCAAGAAGAATGCCCGCGAAAACTCCACGGTAGGGGTGGTACTCAGCGCCGGGGGCAACGTGGTGGAACTGCCAGACCTGCGAGGCCGGACGATGGCCGAAGCCCGCAGCATGATGGACGCCCTGGAACTGACATTGGAAGAATCCCCCAACCGCGTGCGGAGCAAGGACCTGGCCGAAGGCATGATCGTCTCGATGGTGCCGGAGCAAGGGAAGAAGGTGCGCCGCGATACCCGCGTCGTGGTCACGCTGAGTGCGGGCGATCGTCGGGTCTCCAATAACTCGATGTCCCAGCGCTACCAATACACCGCCAAGTTCCAACTGAGTACGGAGTTCACCGAGAAGGTGCTGGTACGCGTGGAACTAACCGACGAGCAGCGCACGCGCATGGTCTACGAGAAGGAGCACGCGCCCGGGGACAACATCACGGTGACGGCGGAGGGCGTGGGCAATGAGGCGACATTCCGCGTGTTCTACAACGGCGAGTTTGTGGCGCAGCAGACCAAGACGGCGAGTGAGGCTACGCCCAGGAGTCGCTAACCGCTATGCGCATTACGCCCAGCATCCTATCTTGCGATCCGGCCGAATTCCGCCCGGCGGTGCGCGCGATGGTAGCGGCGGGTGTGGACGGGATCCACTTTGATGTGATGGACGGCCAGTTTGTGCCGCCGATCACGTTCGGGGCGGACTTGGTGCGTTCGTTGCGGCCCGAGGGGACTTTGCCCTTTGATGTCCACCTGATGACGCACACGCCGGAGCTGCACTTTGATGCCTTTCACAAGGCCGGGTGCGAGCGCATTGCATTCCACGTAGAGGCCACGGTCCACAGCCACCGCTTAATGCAGGAGCTGAAGTCGCGGGGGCTGGAGGCGAGCATTGCTCTGAACCCCGGCACTCCCGCCGAGGCGATCTATCCGGTGCTGGACCTGGCGGATGCGGTGCTGGTGATGACGGTGAACCCGGGCTGGGGTGGGCAATCGCTCATTCATAGCACCTTGGAGAAAATTGCGCAAATCCGGGCCTGGCGACCGGACGTAGAAATCCATGTGGACGGCGGCGTGGACCACGACACGATTGTGGACTTGGCCGATGCCGGCGCGACCGCCTTTGTTACCGGGAGCTACTTGATGCGGGCCCCGAGTATCGCCGAAGGCGTGGAGAGATTGAGATACGCATGCGGCTCAAAATCATCGTAACGGCCCTGGTGGTGACCGGCCTGGCCGGGTTGCTGTTGTTGGCCCTGCAGTTCCGCGATGTCCCCCCGCAGAATGCACCGGCCCGAGTGAAAGCGCAGTATGGCCAGCGCCTGCTGGTGGGCTTCAGCCTGACGGCCATGGTGTGGCTGGGCGCGGCGTGGGGCGCCATGCTGATTGCGCGGCAGGCCCGGGTGGAGTTCATCGAAGGGGAACGCGAAGCGCTGAAGAATCTGATTGAAGGTTCGCTGAAGGACCACCAGAACCGGGCGAACCGAAGCGAATGACGGACCTTGAAGCCCTGCAGCGGGCATGCGAATTGGCGGCCGGGGGATATCCCGCCCCCAACCCCCACGTGGGCTGCGTGATTTTGCGCGGCAGCGAGGTGGTGGGTGAGGGGTTCCACGCCTTTGCGGGCGGACCGCACGCGGAAGTCGTGGCCTTGGCGGCCGCCGGTGAACGGGCGCAGGGGGCCACGGCATACGTCACGCTTGAGCCCTGCCACCACCACGGACGCACGCCGCCGTGCAGCATGGCCTTGCTCAATGCAGGAGTGGCGCGGGTGGTTTACGCCGTGCCCGACCCGAACCCCCGAGCGCAGGGTGGGGCGGAGGCATTGCGGGCCGCGGGGGTTTCGGTGGACCAGATCTCTTTGCCCGAGGCCGAAGCCGTGAACCGGGTGTGGCTGACGGCGGCCCGTCGGCAAAGCCCTTACGTGATGCTGAAGGTGGCGACCACCCAGGACGGCTACTTGGCCCGGCCGGATGGCACGAGCAAGTGGATCACGGGCGAGGCGGCGCGCCTGGCGGCCCACGTGCTTCGCGCGCAGATGGGCGCGGTACTAGTAGGCGTGGGGACGGTGCTGGCGGATGACCCGCGCCTGGATGCCCGGGTGCCGGGCGTGGGGCGGCCCGTGACCAAGATTGTCTTAGACCCTCAATCTTTGCTCAGCGGGAGTGAACAGGTTTTTCAGTCGCCGGGCGAGGTGATGTGGCTGCGCGAGGAAGTGCGGGGTGGTGTGGCCGGAGTGCTGGCGCATCTCTGGGCGCAGGGCGTGACCAGTCTGCTGGTAGAGGGCGGGGCCTTCACTCTGGGTGAGTTTCTTAGGGCCGGGGCGTGGGATGAACTGCACCAGTTTGTGGCGCCGACCGAGTGGGGCGAGGGCATCCCGTGGCACGGCGGCGCGGACCCGAACCTGGGCGAGCCGGACGAAATCCGCACTCACGGGCCGGACGAAGAGCGCATCTACCGGCGCCGCTAAGAATTTTTCAGAATTCTGAGGATTTCTTGGAACATGGCGGCGCGGGGTCGCGTCCTAAGATTGTCATTCTAGTGCTTCATTCCTCCCCATAACGCCCGGTTTCCGCCCCCACGGAGCCGGGCTCTTTTCTTTTTGCGGAGCGAGGTTAGTAGGTCAGAAACTCAGCGGCCAAACGCGTGTCGTCGGTGAGCTCCGGGTGGAAACTGGTGCCCAGCAGTTTGCCCTCGCGCACGGCCACGATTTTGTCGTCGTAGCGGGCGAGCACCTCAACGTTTGCGCCAATCTCGGTGACGATGGGCGCGCGGATAAAGACGGCGGTGAGGGGCTCATCCCATCCCGCCATGGGTACCTCGGTTTCGAAGCTGTGCACCTGCGCCCCAAAGGCGTTGCGGCGCACGGTGATGTCAAGGAGTTCCAGCGCGTACTGGGTGCGGTTCTCAATGCGCTTGGCCAGCATGATCATGCCCATGCAGGTGCCCCAAATCGGCATGCCCGCCGCCGCCCGCTCGCGGATGGCCGCCCCAGTGCCGTAGCGCTCCAGCAACTTGCCCACGGTGGAGCTCTCACCGCCGGGGATTACCAGTCTGTCTACCTGGGCGAGGTCTTCGGGGGTGCGGACTTCGCTCACCTCGGCCCCCAGCCCGGCAAAAACTTGCATATGGCAGGCGTAGTCCCCCTGGATGGCCAAGACCCCGACGCGCGAACTCATGGGGCGAGGTTACCGAGCCTCCCGGTTCTGGATTCGGGCCCGGTAGTAAGATCAAGGGCATGATTGAGCTGATTGGCTCACCCTTCGATGGTTGCGGCCGCCGCACGGGTAGCCGGCTAGGCCCCGCCGCCCTTCGCATGGCGGGCATGCCCGAGGCCCTCGCCCGCCTGGACGAGGTAATGGATAGCGGCGACACGATTCCGCTGGACACGCACCCGCTGCCGGGCTGGGCCGAAACCGCCCAACTGGCCATCCGCGCCTATCAAGCCCTGGCCCCGCGGGTGGAAGCCAGCATCCGAGCCGGTCACATTCCGCTGATGATGGGCGGGGACCACAGCCTCAGCATGGGGTCGCTGGCCGGGGCCCTGCGCGCCACCGAAGGCGACCTGGCCGTGGTGTGGATTGACGCGCACATGGACCTCAACACTCCTGCCACCAGTCCGAGCGGCAACCTGCACGGCATGCCCCTGGCCGCGGCCCTGCGGATGATGGACGACGCCCCGAACCCACACATCCCCGATGCCCGCCGCGCCGACCTCGACATTGTGTGGCAGCAGATTCTCACCACCGTGATGCCGGAGTACACGCCCAAGGCTGTGGCTTGGATTGGCCTGCGCGATGTGGACCCGGGCGAAGCCGCCAACCTGATGAACATCCCGCAGGCGCGCGCCATCACCATGCAGGAGATTGACGACAAGAGCATCGGCAATGTGATGGATGAGCTCGAAGCCTGGCTCTCGGCCCGCAACGTGAAGAACGTGTGGTTGAGCTTTGACGTGGACGCCTTGGACCCGATCTACGCCCCGGGCACGGGGACGGCGGTGCGCGGCGGACTGACCTACCGCGAAGGGCACCTGGTGGCGGAGAGGTTCTGCCGCCAGTTTGCCAGCAGTAGCAATCCGTATCGTTTGGTCGGTTTGGACTTGGTGGAAGTGAACCCCCTAGCCGACATGAACAACGAAACCGCCGCGGTAGCAGTGGAATGGGCGTGCAGCCTGTTTGGCCGCACGGTGCTGCACCAGTACAAGGGAGACGCCGCGCCGTGAGCACTGACCACCTGACCCGCCTGCAGCAGGTGCTGCGGGACGAAGCCGGCGCCCTGACGACCCTGGCCGACCGACTGGACGATGCCTTTGCCCTGGCGGTGACCTGGATGCACGAGTGCAAGGGTCGGGTGGTGACGTGCGGCGTGGGCAAGAGCGGCCACATTGCGGCCAAGGCCAGCGCAACCCTGAGCAGCACGGGCACGCCGAGTGTCTTTATGCACGCCGCCGAGGCCGTGCACGGCGACCTGGGCATGGTGACGGCGCAGGACCTGGTGCTGGTTTACACCTACAGCGGCGAAACCGATGAACTCGTGCGGCTGTTTCCGTCATTCCGGCAGATCGGGGCGCGGGTGATTACGATGACCGGGCGGAGACAGAGCTCAGCGGCGCACCTCGCCGACCTGGTGCTGGACGTGAACGTGGAGCGCGAAGTTTGCCCCCACAATCTGGCCCCGACCACCAGCACGACGGCCATGCTGGCGGTGAGTGACGCCCTGGCGGTGGCGGTGATGGAGGCGCGGAACTTCCGGCCCGAAGACTTTGCCAAGTTCCACCCGGCGGGGGCGCTGGGCCGCCGCCTGACCTTGCGCGTGGCCGACACCATGCGCACCGGCGATGACCTGGCGATTGTGGGCGAGACCACTCCGCTGCTGGAAGCGATGGGCGTGATTACGCGCGCGGGCTCCGGTGGGGCGTGCGTGGTGGACCAAGCCGGACGGCTGACCGGGTTTGTGAGTGACGGCGACCTGCGCCGCTTCTTCCTGAGCGGGAAGGATGCCCGAACCGCGGCGACCAAGGACGCGATGTCGCCCTCGCCCAGCACCATCGAGCAGGACATGCTTGCGTTCGAGGCACTGGAAGTGTTCCAGAACCATCCGCGCAAGATCGGCGAGATGCCGGTGGTGTATCACGAGCGCCCGATTGGGCTGCTGGTGTTGAAGGATCTGCTCCGCGCGGGCCTGGTTTAAGACCAACCAAAGAACCCAAAACGAAAATCGCCCCTCGTCCGGCGGGACGAGAGGCGACTCAGATTGCGATTGATAACCGTTACGCGGTCTGGTGTTCGTACACGCACACCCACTTGCGGTTGCGTCGCGTTTCGAACTTCACCTGGCCGCCGACCATGGCGTACAGGGTGTGGTCGTTGCCCATGCCCACGCCGGCGCCGGCGTAGAACTTGGTGCCGCGCTGGCGAACGATGATGCTGCCAGCCTTGACGATTTCGCCCGCGTAGCGCTTCACGCCGAGGCGCTGGGAATTGCTATCGCGACCGTTCTTGGATGAACCTTGACCCTTCTTATGTGCCATTTCTCAATTACCTCTGGGATCGGGCTTACTTGGCCACGACCTCGTCAACGCGAAGGAAGGTCACCGGTTGGCGGTGGCCCCAGTGCTTGCGCACGTTCTTCTTCGGCTTGTAGTTGAAAGCTTCGATCTTCTTGGCCTTGCCCTGACGGATGATCGTGGCCTTCACGCGGGCGCCCTTCACAAACGGGCTCCCGATGGTCACTTTGCCGTCGTTGTTCAGCATCAAAACTTCGTCGAGTTCAATCTTCGTGCCCGGCTCGCCTTCCAACTTTTCAACTTGGAGCACTTCGTCCTTGGCGGCCTTGAACTGCTTTCCGCCGGTCTTCACAATCGCATACATACGCAAACACCTCCAACGGTGGGGCGAATCGAGATTATGCCTCAATTCGTTGGTGGTCCTCAAGCCGCTTCGGGCTGTGAGGCCAGGATCGCCACGAAATCTGGGTCCAAGTACCCCGAATTCGTGCCCTTCCGATAGTTCCACACCGTCGCGCCGGCCCGGAGGTAGTCCCGGCTGCTCGGTCCGGCGTGGACCAAGGCCCGCGCCAAGTTGAGTGCCACCGACCAATCATGGGGTAAGTCCAGCGCCCATTCCGGGGTCTCCTCGGGCAACAAGATCATCAGCGCGAAGGCCCGGGTGAGGGCATCAATGCCTTCAATGCCACACTTTTCCATCAGCCGGAGCGCCACGAGATCGCGGCGCAAGGTTTCCAGTTCCGTCGCACATTCAGCCAATGCCGCATCGGAGACGTAACCCCGGATCATCGAGAGATCGAAGGGCCGGATTTCCATCGGGCGCGGCGAAGCTTGGGCGGCGGTGGCCACACAGTTGCGGCCATTGCGCTTGGCTTCATAGAGGGCCACGTCGGCGGCTTTCAGCACCAGGCTAGGGGTGTTGCCATTTTCAGGGTAGTTGGCCACCCCGAAGCTGGCCGTCACCTGCCGGGTTTGGCCCGCGGCGTTCACATACTGCAGTTTGCTGATGGCCTCGCGCAGGCGTTCTGCGGTTTCCTCGGTCCGCTTCTGGTCGAGGTCAGGCAGGATGACGGTGAACTCTTCGCCGCCGTAGCGCGCGGCGAGGTCGTGTGACCGGACCTGATCGCGTAGCGTGCGGGCCACTAGGCGCAGCACTTCGTCACCGGCGTCGTGACCCTCTTCCTCGTTGAACTTGCGGAAGTGGTCGACGTCAATCATCAGCACCCCCACCGAGGACTTGTTGCGGTTCTCGGTCAGCTTCGCAAGGAAGTCCTGCATGGCGCGGTGGTTGGCAATCCCGGTGAGGGGGTCATGCCGGGCCAGGCGCTCGGATGCTTCGAACAGATGCGCACTGTGTAGAGCGAGGGCGAGGTGCTCGCTGATAGTCTGGTAGAGGTCCACCGTATCAGCAAAGGCTGTATCGTCAGCCCGGCCGACGTACTCGATGACGCCGAGCAGGTTGTCACCTACAATAAGCGGGTGCACCACGAGGCCGCCGGGCGGCAAGTAGCAGATCTTGGCTTCAATCTCGGCGGTTAGCGGCGAATCTTCGGCTTGGGCCAGCACAATGGACTTGCGTTGGGTCGCCACGAGGTCGGCGAGGCACTTGGGGGTGTCGCTTAGTGGCAAGTGCCCGAAGAACTGCAGTCCTTGGCGGTTGGCGCCTACGTTGGCGGCCAGTTCCAGGGCATTCTGCTCCTCGTTGTACGTCCACAGCATCACGGCCGCGAGCTCAGCGGCGGACGCGATGGAGTGCGTAGCGGCCACGGCCAGCGACTGCTGGGTTTGATTCATGTTCAGCGCCTTGCCAATGCGCTTGAGGGCGTCGGCCTTGCGCTCGCTCAGGCTGGCCTTGCGCCAGGCGTCGTACTCTTCGGCGGCTTCCACCACCAGCACCAGCAGGTGGGTGGGGTCGTGGGCGGGCAGGCCCGCTCCCAGCAGGCGCACGCCATTCAGCAACAAGTGCGATGGGAAGCCCCGGAACACCGATTCGGCCAAGAGCCCAACCGGACTCTCAAAAATGTTCTGCCCCTTGGCCAGCGCCGGCACGCGGCGGGCTAACCCCCAGGATTGTGTGACCTCGCCTGTGTCTTTGATCACCGCTCCACCAATCTGGCCTTCGTCAAACCGGGAAAAGAGCATGGCCCAATCGAGGCTGAGCGAGAGAGTGTCGCCGTCGGCATTGTGAACTTCCAGGGGGAATCCCTGGCCGTAATCGGACCAATCTTTTTTGTGGACGGAGAGGCCGGCGCTTTCCAGTGCCGTCTTCAGTTCATTGGGGAGGGGGGACTCAGGCACTCGTTACATAAGTTTTCGGTTCAAATCAGGCCGAACAAGAGGCCAAATGAGAACGATGACAGGGGGAAATGCGTCATCCTCTTGAAAATGCGAGTTTGTGGCTGGATCATAGCGGCAACGGCCTTGACAACCTTCCTGTTTGGTTGCGGTGGGGGCGGTGGTGGAGTCACCACGGGTGGCGCAACGGGCGGTGGCACCCGCCAACTGGGTGACATTTGCCCGGCGGGCACCCCGGCCGGCACCCTCAACTACCGCACGACGTGGGGTTCGTCGCCCTCGGTGGCCAGCCAAGTTGTGCAACTGCTGGATGCCAATGGCCAAGTGATCCGCACCGAAAGCTTGGACCGCGCTAGTCAATCCACCGGCCAGATCATCGCCAGCAGCCTGACGCCGGGAGTTTATGAACTCCGCGCGCGGCTGTTTGCGGCGGCGGGGGGCACGGGCACCGAACTCGGTACCACCAGCCAGGTGCTGGATTTCTGCGGCACGGGCTCGAACACGGTGAATGCCAATACATCGTTTGGCACGTCCGCGCAATCCGTTCGCATCAACCCCACCAGCTTGACCCTGAAGGAGCAAGCCGTGCGGCGCATCGTTTCGACGGTGTGGGCGGCGGATGGCTCGGCGCGCTTTGTCACGCCGGGTTCGATCTCCTTTACGAGCTCCGCCACGGGTACGGCTACAGTGAGCGCGGCGGGCGTCGTCACCGGCGTCAACGCGGGCACGGCCAATATCACTACGACTTGGGCCGAGGGGCCGCTGAGCGGTTCGATGGGCGTGACCGTCGAGGATCTCGTCATCACTCGCACCAAGTGGACGGTGCTGGTCTACATCAATGCCGCGAATGACCTCTTCCAGGCCAGCGACCTCAACGTTAACCAGATGGAGCGGGTGGCGAACAACCCCGACGTCCGCTTTGTGGTGCAGTGGAAGCAGTCGCGCGACCAATTCCCGAGTTCGAGCTTCGACGGCGTGCGCCGGTATCTGGTTAAGTACGACACCACGGGCAACATCGCCAGTGAACTCGTGCAGAACAACATGGTGAACGGCCTCGGCCAGCCGCTCGACATGGGCGACCCGCAAACCCTCAACGACTTCATCACCTGGGGCAAGGCCAACTATCCGGCCGACCGCTACTGCCTGGTGGTGTGGAACCACGGCAATGGCTGGAAGCGCAGCAACCTGGAAGAAGGCGGTACGCGCGGCTTTAGCTATGACGACGAATACGGCACCAGCATCCAGACTTGGGAGATTGACGAAGCGCTGGGTTCCAACGTGTTCGACATCCTGGCCTGGGACGCAAGCCTGATGCAGATGGTGGAAGTCGCCTACGAAGCCCGCAACCGCGCCCGTTACGTGGTGGGCAGCGAGGAAAGCCCCCCGGCGGATGGCTACCCCTACGACGCAGTGTTTGATGGATTCCGGGACAATCCGGACGCGCCCACGGCGGACCTGACGCTTGGTTTTGTGGAGGCAATGGTGAACCACCCGCCCTACGCCACCCGCAAGATCACCCAAAGCGTGATTGACACGAGTCGCCTGCCGGCGCTGGCGACGGCGGTGGACATCCTGGCCGCAAACCTGATTGCGCAGGAAGCCAATCTCCAGACCATCGCGCCACTGATCCGGGCCAACGCGCAGGCTTACAGTCCGAATTCGACCCGCGTGTACCGTGACCTCATTGACATCTGCACTCGCCTGAACGCGGAAGCCGGCACGCCAGCCCCCGTGAAGGCAGCGGCGACCAATGTCATCACGGCGGCCAACAACGCGATCATCCATGAGGGCCACAACAACCAGAGCGCGGGAAGCCGAGGGGTCTCGATTGACTTCATGGGCAAGGACCTGTACCCCAGCCTCCGGCCGGATTACGAACGCCTCAAATGGGCGGCGGATACCCGCTGGAATGAGTGGCTGGCCGTCGCGCCATAGCGGCTAGAAAAAGGAAAGGGGGTGGCCGACCGGCGAAGATCGGACCACCCCTGGGTCTTGGCTTGTTTTGTTGTCGAACCGGGCGGTGTCCGACATGAGAGGTGTTCCCCGGATCTGCCTCTGTGAGTAGTGATGGAAGTACCAGGGTGAGGGCTCCGGGCTCAAAGTCCGTCATGCTTACGCGGGCAAGGCTACGGGGATTGCCCGTAACCTTGAGAGGGCCGGGGCCTTGGTGGGGTCCGGGGGCCAGTCGGCCAAGTGTGATATCATCTCAATCCCACGAGGGCGAGGTTCCATGAGCGAAGACAAGACGCTGAACAATCCGACGGCCTATGATGCCGCCGACCCCGCTGCCGATCAAGGCGGCCTTGACATGTCGGAAGGGCGACCGGGTGAAGCCCGTGCGCGCCTGCGCCGCCGCCGCAAGGTGAGCTTCCTCACCGCCAACAAGATTGATGTGGTGGACTACAAGGACGTGGCCATGTTGCGCCGCTTCCTGAACGAGCACGGCAAGATTCTTCCCAGCCGCTCCACCGGCAACACTGCCCGCCAGCAGCGCATGGTGGCCCAGGCCGTGAAGCGTGCCCGCGAAATGGCCCTGCTGCCGTTCGTGGTGGTGGACCTGAAGGACGAGCCGCGCGCTCCGCGCCCGCCCAAGGTCTGAACTCCGGTTTCGATTCGATGAGAACCCCTCTGGCTTCGGCCAGGGGGTTTTTTGTGCGTCTTGGCCGAGGTGCGTGAGATTGCGGACTCCGGCGCAATTTTGCGCAAGGGCCTACTTGTGGTCAATGTATGAAAAGTATGATTTGGAGTATGGATCCGCAGCAGTGGATGGATTCGTGCTTTTACGGCACCGTACGGGTGGGGGAACGCGGCCAGATCGTAATCCCGGCCGAAGCCCGGCAGATGCTGGACATTCAGCCCGGCGACAAGTTGATCATTTGCAAGGACCCGAAGGTCGATGGCCTGATGGTCGCCAAGGTGAACGCCTTGCAGCAGGTGGTGGGCTATCTCAGCGCGATGATTGAACAGGCGATGGAAGCCCAGCAGGAAGAGGAAGCCGAGGAGGAGACGCCATGAACTGGATTGCCATGGGCCTGGCGGTGGCGATGAGCCAGGCGGCCCCGGCCGGTCCGCTGGATGACGGCGTGCTGACGATGGACGAAGCCGTGACGGTGGCCTTGACCGAAGGCTTTACCGTGCAACGCGCGCAACAGGCCACGGCCCGCGCCGAAGCTCAAAGCCGCGCCGCCGAGGCGGCCCTAGGCGTGAGTGCTTCGTTTTCGGGCAGCTACGCGTGGTTTGATGGCACGGCCGGATTGACCACGGGCGGAGGATCTTTCGGTGGCACCACCGGGGGCACACGCCAGGACGGCGGCACCGGCGACACGGGCGGTGGCAGCCGCGTGAACACCTTCAATCAGTTGGTGGTGAGTGCGAGCAAGGTGTTTGACATCAGTGGCCGCATTCGAGCCGGGATCCGCGCGACCGACTGGTTCGTCGAGGCCTCGAAGGTCGGCGAAGCGGTGGCCGCCAACGGCGTGCGCGGAGACGTGCGCAGTGCGTACTTGCAAGCCTTGCGGGCGCAGGAACTGGTGGTGATTCAACTGGCCGTGCGGACGAGCATTGCCGAACGGCTGGACAAGACGAAGGTGATGTTCGATGCGGGTTCCGTGCCTCAATTCGACGTGCTTCGCCTCGAAAACACTCTGGTGCAAGCCGACCGGAACCTGGTGGACGCCCAACTCGCGGCCGACCTAGCGAAGCGATCATTGATGAACTTGATGGGCATGGATGACGAGACCAGTTTCGATCTCCAAGCCCCCGCCGCGATGACGGACGCCCTGGCCGAGGACTCAGCCTTGGTGCAACGGGCCCTGAAAGAGCGGCCGGAACTGGATGCTACGTCGGCTCAGATTCAGGCTTACCTGGCCCTGGAGGACCAAGCCAAGACGCTCTATGCGCCGACGCTGGCCCTGAGCGCGCAGCAAACCTACATCGTGGGGACGGGGGGAAGCTCGGACAGCAAGAGCACGCTCGCGCTGATCAACCTCAGCATCCCGCTTTACGACAGTGGTAGCAGCCGCGCCAATCGCGACGCCGCCCGCGCGAACACCGTGGACGCGGAGATCTCGAAGGGGCAACTTTCGCTCGGGATCGTGCTGCAAGTGCGGGCCGCACTGTCGAATCTCAACAGCGCCCGCGCCTCCTTGGTGCTGGCCGAAAACAGCCTGACCCTCGCCCGGGAAGCCCTGCGGCTGGCCAACCTCCGCTACGACGAGGGCGCCGGACTGCTGGTGGACGTGCTCGTGGCCATCAACGACGAACGGGCCGCCGCCGCCGGAGTGGCCGATGCGCGCTTTGCCCAACGACTTGCCTTAGCCGAACTGCAACGCGCACTTGGCACCGACGAACTCACCCCTGAGGCCACCGAGCCTCCCGCCCCGGCGCCCGCTGCGGATGCCAACCCGAACGGAAATCAATCATGAAAACTTGGACAAGAGGTCTTAGCGTGGGCTTGGCGGCCCTCGCATTGGTGGTGACTCAAGTTGGTTGCCGCGACCAGGAAGCGCAGGAGCAAGCGAAGAAGACGGAAGCGATCATTTCGAACCCGGTCACGGTGGTGACGACGATTACGCCGGAGCGGAAGGACATGACCGACATCGTGGCGGTGACGGGCAAGTTCGCCACCAACCGCGTGGTGACCGTCGGGGCCTCCGGTCCGGGGCGGCTCACCTCGGTGTTTGTCCGAGAAGGCAGTGCCGTACGGGCGGGGCAGGTGATTGCGGTGCAGGAATCGCAAGACGCCGCCGCGCGCCTGCAACAGGCGATTGCCCAAGCCAACGCGGCGCGCGCCCAGCTTCAACAAGCTCTACGCAGCGCGGCGACCACGCCGAAGGTGAGCAGCGCGGCCTTGGCCGCCGCTGAAGCCCAACTCGCGCAGGCTCGAGCCCAATTGTCCAAGGCCTTGGCCGGGGCGCGCAGCGAAGAGCGCAACCAAGCGGAAATCAACCTGCGCCGCACCAAGAGTGACCTCGACACGGCCAAGGCGGCACGAGACCGCGCGGAGCGCCTCTACAGCCAAGGGGCCATTGCCCGGGCAGACTATGAGCGGGCCGAGAATGGCTTCCAAAACGCGCTGGCGGCCTACGAACTGGCGCAGCAGCAACTAGACATCGTGCGGGATGCGGTGCGACCGGAGGACATCCGGGTCGCCGAGGAAGCGGTGAAGGCCGCCCAAGAGAACGTCCGCATCCAGCGCGCGCAGAAGGAGCTTGACTTGATCCCGCAGGACCAGGCCAACGCGGCTCGGGCCGCGTTGCAAGCGGCCGAAGAGTCGGTGCGCATTGCCCGCAAGGCGCTGAACGACACGGCGATTCGCGCCCCCTACGCGGGCAAGGTCCAAGGAGTGCCGGCTTCGGTCGGTTCGATGTTGGGAGCCGGTGCCCCGGTGGCGCAAATCGTGGGCGACGGCGGCTTGGTGTTCCAGGCGGAAGTGCCCGAGATGCAACTCGCTCAGATCCCGATGGGCTCGAAGGTGATTGTCCGCGTGGACGCGATCCGGGGCTTGGAGTTGGAGGGCATTGTCGAGGCCATCGAGCCGCAAGCTGACCAAGTGGGCCGCATTTTCCGCCTTCGCGTGGGGGTGAAGAGCCCGCCCAACAGCGTCAAGCCCGGTATGTTTGGGCGAGGCGAAGTCACGGCGACCTCGGTGAAGGATGCGGTGTCGTTGCCGGAAGCGGTGGTGATGTCGGAGGGCACCCAGCGCTACGTCTACGTCATCGAGGGCGACAAGGCCGTCCGCGTGAACGTGACCCTGGGCGTCCGCGAAGCGGGGCGGGTGCAAGTCAATGGCCTGCCGACCAACGCCGAAGTGATTGACCGAGGCCGCAACAAGGTGCGCGCGGGTGACCCGGTGAAGAAAGAAGCTCCGGGTGAATCGGAAGGCGAAGCCAAGCCGGCCACCGAGGCGAACCAGGGGTAATCCGACGTGGGCTTAACGATCACATCCATTAAGCGCCCGGTCGTGGTGTTTATGGCGATGCTGGCCATCTTCTTGATGGGCTTCATCGCTTACCGATCCACGCGTTTGGAACTCAACCCGGACGTGAGCTTCGGGGTCATCACGGTGACCACCGTGTACCCGGGGGCGGGTCCGGACGAAATCAACAACCTCGTCACGCGGCGCATTGAAGACTCCGTGAGCGGGATTTCGGGGGTCCAGCAGATCACCGGTACCTCGCAAGATGGGGTCTCGATCGTCGTGATTCAGCTCGAAATCGGAACCTCCGTGCCCGAGACCATCGACGATGTGAGGACTCAGCTTGACCTCATCAAGCGCGACCTGCCCACGGACGCCGAAGACCCCGTTGTGGGCAAGGTGGACACCGGCACCGACCCGGTGCTGACGCTGGTAGCCAAGAGCGACCGGCTGAGCCCGGTGGAGATGCGCTCCATCATCGATAACGAGCTCAAGGACGAGTTCTCGCGGGTGCCGGGCGTGGGTTCGGTGGGTGTGGCCGGCGGCGACATCCGCGAAATCCAAGTGCGGCTGCGGATCGAAGACATGATGCGCTACGGCGTGGGCGTGCTGGACATTCAGCGTGCCCTGCAATCGGCGAGCCTGAACGTGCCCAGCGGCCGCATGACCAACGGGGAGCGCGAGTTCAACGTGCGCGTCTTGGGTGAGGCCGACACGGTGGAAGACATTTCGAATCTCTCGGTTCGACTGTCGGATCCTTCGAACCCCAATGCCACCTCGAATCAGGTCAAGTTGGGGGATGTAGCGACGGTCTCGGATACCGTGGCCGAGCGCCGCACCAACTTCCGGCTGGATGGCCAGGAAGCGGTTGCCGTGACGATCCTGAAAGCCAAGGAGGGGACGGCAGTGGAAATCAGCAAGGCCATCCGTCAGCCGCTGCCCCGCAAGAAGGTTTCGATGCTCGACGAGATCGAGGCCAAGTACGGCATAGAGTTCTTGCCGACGCTGGACGTCTCGCGGCAGATCGAAGAAAGCCTCTTCGACCTGCAGTTCGCGCTTGCATTCGGGATCGTGCTGGTGATGCTCGTCACCTACATGTTCTTGCACGACTGGCGCGGCACGCTCATCGTCTCCATCGCCATCCCGATCTGTATCTTCGCGGCGCTGATCATGGTCAAGCTGTTCGGCTTCACGCTGAACACGCTGACGCTGGTGGCCCTCAGCCTGGCCGTCGGGGTGTTGGTGGATGACGCCATCGTCGTCATCGAGAACACCTATCGGCACTTGCAAATGGGTGAGTCTCCGTTTGATGCGGCCGTCAATGGTCGAAACGAAATCGGGACGGCGGCCATCGCCATCACGATGGCGGACGTGGTCGTGTTCCTCCCCATCGCCTTTATGGGCGGCATTGTGGGGCAGTTCTATCGCCCGTTGGCACTGACCTACGCCACTTGTGTGTTGGTCTCGCTCATCGTCTCGTTCACGGTCACGCCGATGCTGGCCGCGCGCTGGTTTAAGGAAGGGGAGGATCCGGAGCATCCGAAGACGGCGTTTGCGCGCGGTTTCAACCGGTTCTTCCACGGCTTTGCCGACCGCTACGCCAATGTGCTGAAGTGGTCCTTGGATCACCGCTGGACGGTGTTCGGTGGGGGCTTTGCGGCGCTGTTTGCGACGTTTGCGTTCATTGGCGGAAGCACGGTGCTGGTGCCGGAAGATCCAGGCAAGCACTGGATGGAAGCGGTTCAGCGTGGCATGGGCCTCGCTCAGCCGACCATCATCCTTGGTCTGCTGATCTTTATCGGCAACCTCATTCGCAACAAGGTGCGAAAAGTGAAGGGTGAAGAGCCTTATCGGGGCACCTGGGGCATCCTGGGCAAGACCCTAGCCTTTGCGGCGATCTTCCCGATTGCGGCGGGGGCGGGCTACGGCTACCGCTACTACTACAAGGGCGGGGACGACGTGTTTAAGTTCGCGTTCTTGCCGCCGAGTGACGTGGGGCGAATCAACATCGACATCGAAATGGCGACCGATGCCAGCCTGGAGCGCACCAGTGAAGCGGTGCGGCAGGTGGAGCAACGCCTGATGGGCCACCCGGACATCCACTACGTCTACACCACTCTGGGCTCGACGGC
Organism: Chthonomonas sp. UBA2785; assembly: GCA_002352215.1. GTDB lineage: Bacteria > Armatimonadota > Fimbriimonadia > Fimbriimonadales > Fimbriimonadaceae > JAHBTC01. The sequence goes on from DEIB01000024.1 coordinate 20,592, forward strand.
CTCGGGCGGTTTCGGCGCGGGATCGCAGGCTCCGAACGTGGCGCGGACCCAGGTGGTGCTGTGGGAGAAGTCGGCGTTGCTAGACAAGCTCCCGTGGGCCAAGCACTACGAACCCCTCCGCGATACCCCGGACACGACGGTGGCCGCGCAGCTACTGGAGCGCATTGGCCAAGTGCCGGGGGCAACGGTGAAGGTGGCGGTTTCGAGCGGCTTCGACTTTGGTGCAGCGATCCAGCTCAGCTTCCAAAGTGATGAGCGCGAGGAAGCCCTTTCGACCGCGATCAAGGTGCGTGACCTGCTGGCCTCGGGCCAGATCAAGGGCGTGGTGCAACCGGATATCTCTTCGAAACCCGGGAAGCCTGAGCTTCGTGTGATCCCCGACCCGGCTCGTCAGGGTCTGGAAGGCATCTCCACCCAGCAACTCGGGGGTGCCCTGCGCACGCTGTACGAAGGCAACGAGGACGTGAAGTTCCGCGAAAATGGCCTGGAGTACGACGTGCGAGTGATGATGGACCAAGTCGAGCGCTCGGATCCCTCCTTGCTCGGGCAGGTCCCCGTCACCTTCGTGCGCGGGAACCCGATCTTCGTGAGTGAAATCAGCGAAATCGAGGTGGGCGAGAGCGTGACGAAGATCGACCGCGTGGACCGCAAACCGGAGGTGCGCGTGACGGCCAACCTGTTGCCGGGCTACGCGGCGGGCTCGGTGCAGGCCGAGATTGACCGGCTGATCAAGGAAGGCAATCTGGTGCCCGAGAACGTGACCTACAAGCCGCTGGGCCAAGCCGACGCGCAGCAGCGGGAGACGGGCTACCTCTTCGGGGCCATCTTCTTCGGGGTGATCTTGGTCTACTTCGTGCTCGCGGCGCTGTACAACAACCTGCTGTATCCGTTCGTGATTCAGCTGGCGCAGCCGCAAGCCATGGTGGGGGCCTTGCTGGCCTTGATGCTGACGAACACGACCCTGAACATCATCGCGATGATCGGGATTGTGGCGATGATCGGCCTCGTGGGTAAGAACGCGATCTTGCTGGTGGACTACACCAACACGCTACGCGATCGGGGTCTGCCTCGGTACGACGCCTTGGTGGAAAGTGGCCGGACGCGATTGCGCCCGATCATGATGACCACCATCGCCTTGCTGGTCGGCCTCATGCCGGTGGCCTTGGCGATTGGGCGGGGGTCGGAGTTCCGAGAAACCATCGGGATCACGATCATCGGGGGGACTTTGCTCTCCACGTTCCTGACACTGCTCGTCATTCCGTGTTCGTATTCGATCTTCGACGACCTCTACAAGGTCTTCGGGCGCATGCGCAAGCCCGCCGAAGCGGTCGAATCCGGAACATCCCCGACCGAAACGAGCTAATCGGCTAATCTGAACGGTATGGATCGCCGCATCCATACCGTTCTCACTTCGCTCTGCGGTGTGAGCTTGGCGGTAGCCATTTTCGGAGGCCCCGTGTGGGCGTCTTGGTTGGCGGTGGCCTTTGGCTCCGTTCACGCCCTGGAAGAAGGGTGGGATTCACTTCGTCGCAAGGAATTCGATGTCCATATCCTCATGCTGCTGGCGGCGGCGGGCTCCATCTTTGTGGGCCACCCGACCGAAGCGGCGGTTTTGCTCTTCCTCTTTGCTTTGGCGGGCACTCTGGAAGAGTTCGCCATGGCGCGGACGAAGTCGGCGATTGAAGGGCTGATCAAGCTCCGGCCGGACGAGGCCATCCGCATTGATGCCCATGGCGAAACCCGTGTACCCGTCGGGGAAATTGTGGTGGGCGACTTGGTGCGCGTACCGGCTTTCCAGGGCGTGCCGCTGGACGGCGAGATTGTCGAAGGCGTGACGCAAGCGGACGAAAGCGCCATGACCGGCGAAGCGAGGCCGGTAGACAAGCGGGAAGGGGATCGGCTCTTGGCCGGCACCCAGAACCTCGAGGGCACGGTGACGATCCGGGTCACGGCGGCGAGCGGGGCCACGATGCTGGAGAAAGTGGTGGCCTTGGTCCACGACGCCCAGGAGAACAAAGCCAGCGGCGAGCGCATCAGCCAGTGGTTTGGCCAGCGCTACACGTTCTTTGTCTTGGGGGCGGCGCTCCTCAGTTGGGGCATCCGGTTGGCGGTGGGGCAGGCTCCGCCGGCGGCGCTTTTTGCTTCGCTCACCTTGCTGGTGGCGCTCAGCCCGTGTGCGCTGGTCATCAGCACCCCGGCCACCACGCTTTCGGCGTTGGCCTGGGCGGCGCAGCGCGGCATGCTGGTACGGGGCGGAGAGTTCATCGAGACGCTGGGCAAAATCGACACCGTTTTCTTAGATAAGACCGGCACCCTCACCGAGGGCAAATTTGCTCTCACCGAGATTTGCGTGTGCGGCCCGGCGCTGGTGGGAGCGGGAGTGTGCAAAGACGACGCGGGGTGCTGGCACCCGGGCGAAGACCCCAGCCAGGCCGCGCGCATGATGCTGGGCCTGGCGGCCGCGCTGGAACAGCACAGTACGCATCCCCTGGCCACGGCCATTGTAAAGAAGGCCAACGAGTGGGAATTGCCCCTGCCCAACGTGGAAAACGTCAAGGTCGTGCCCGGGAAAGGGGTGGAAGCCCAGTGGCAAGGCTCGGTGGTGCGGATTGGTCAGCGGCGGTTCTTTGACGACATGCCGGCCGAGTTTGAGGAGCATGTCAAGGCGTTTGCCGAGCGGGGCGAAACGATCGCGATCCTGAACTCCGGCGAGCAGTGGGCGGCCCTGACGATGGCCGACCAGCCCAAACCCGGCGTGCGGGAGGCCCTGGACAAGCTGCGCGCGCGGGGCATCAAGCGCATCGCGATGCTGACCGGCGACCAGCCCGCCACCGCCCACGCCGTGGCCGCCCAGGTGGGCATTGATGAAGTCCACGCCGGTTTGCTGCCGCAGGACAAGGAGAAGCTGGTTGCCGATTCGATTGCCAAGGGGCAGACCTTGGCCTTCATCGGCGACGGGGTGAATGATGCGCCTAGCCTGGCCCGCGCCCACGTGGGCATTGGCATGGGGGGCCTGGGGAGCGATATTGCGCTGAACGCCGCCGATGTGGTGCTGATGGACGACAAGGTGGACCGGATTTCGGACCTGATGGCGCTGGGTTCGGCCACGCGCCGCACCATCCGCGCCAACTTGGTGTTTGCGGGGGTGATCATCGGATTGCTGACGCTCAACAGCGTGCTGTGGGGTGCCCTGATGCCCGGACGAGCCGAAATGATGCTGCCGATCGCGGTGATTGGGCACGAAGGGTCGACCGTGATCGTGATCCTCAACGGATTGCGACTGCTGGCGGGACCACGCGGCCTTTGAGACCGTAGAATACGACCATGCATATCCTTGGGCTGGCCGGCAGTGCGCGGCGAGAATCCTTGAATCGCCACTTGTTGAAGTACCTGCTGGGAGAAATCCAAGCCCGGGGCCACCAGACGGAGACTTTCGAGTTCTCGGAAGTGCCGCTGCCGCTTTACGACGGTGACTTGGAAGCCGAAAGCGGTCTGCCGGATGAAGTGCTGCAGCTGCGCTCGGCGATCCTGGCGGCCGATGCCGTGGTCATTACGAGCCCGGAATACAACGCTTCGATTACGCCTCTGCTCAAGAACGCGATTGACTGGGCCAGCCGCACCGACCAGGAAACCGGCCAGGCCAACGTGTGGGCGGGCAAGGTGGTAATGCTAGCGGGGGCCTCGCCGGGCGGACTCGGTGGCCTGCGCGCCCTGCGCGTGGTGCGCGAGGTGCTGAACGAGGTGATGGCGATCACGGTGCCGCAGCAGGTGAGTGTGGGTGGCGGATTGAGCGCCTACGGCCCCGATGGGCAACTGGCCAACGAACGAACCAAAGCCCTGAGTGATGGGGCCATCACCGCCTTTTTGCAAATGGCGGAACGGCTGAAAGCCTAAATCTCTGCCAATTCCGGGCCGTCATCGGCTAGGCTAACGCCATGGAGCAAAAGGTTCCGATTACAGTGGCGTTCGGCGATGGCATTGGCCCGGAAATCATGCCCGAGGTGCTCAAGATCCTCAAGGCCGCCAACGCCGCCATCGAGATCGAGACCATTGAGATCGGCGAAAAGGTTTACAACCAGGGCGTATCGAGCGGCATTGCGGATTCCAGCTGGGAATCGCTCCGCCGCACCAAGGTTTTCTTGAAGTCGCCCATCACCACACCGCAGGGGGGCGGCTTTAAGAGTCTAAACGTCACGGTGCGCAAGACGCTGGGCCTCTACGCCAACGTGCGCCCGTGCGTGGGTTACTACCCGATCATCCAGACCAAGCACCCCAAGATGGACGTGGTCATCGTCCGGGAGAACGAGGAAGACCTCTACGCCGGGATTGAGCACCGGCAGACCGACGAGGCTTACCAAAGCCTGAAGCTGGTGACCCAGCCGGGCACTGAGAAGATCGTCCGCTACGCCTTTGAATACGCGAAGGCCAACAACCGCAAGAAGGTGTCGTGCTTTAGCAAGGACAACATCATGAAGCTGACGGACGGCCTGTTCCACAAGATTTTTGATGAGGTCGGCGCCGAGTATCCGGACATCGAAAAGGATCACTGGATCGTGGACATCGGTTCGGCCCGCTTGGCCGATACGCCGGAGATCTTTGACGTCATCGTGACGAGCAACCTCTACGGCGACATCATCAGCGACATTGCGGCTCAGATTACGGGTTCGGTGGGGCTGGGCGGCTCGGCCAACATTGGCGAATCGTGCGCGATGTTCGAAGCGATCCACGGCAGCGCGCCGATGATTGCGGGGCAGGGCATTGCCAACCCGAGCGGCCTGCTGCTCGGCGCGGTGCAGATGCTGGTGCATATTGGTCAGCCGGAAGTGGCCGAGACCGTGCACAACGCCTGGCTGAAGACGCTGGAAGACGGCATCCACACGCCGGACATCTACCGCGAGGGCGTGAGCCAAAAGCGAGTAAGCACCCAGGAGTTCGGCGACGCCGTGGCCGCCCGCGTGGGGCAGCGCCCCACCACCCTCGCGGCGGTGGAGTACGACAAGGAGCGCAACGTGTGCTCACCGGTGCCGCGCTTGCAACGGCGACCGGCCGGGAAGAAGGAAGTGGTCGGTATCGACGTGTTTGTGCACGACCGCAGCACGGACAAGCAGGCCTTTGGCGACAAGATCGCGGCACTCTCCACCGGCAAAGCCAAGTTACGGCTGGTGACGAATCGAGGCGTGCTGGTGTGGCCGGACGGCTTCCCCGAAACGGCGGTCGTGGACCACTGGCGCTGCCGCTTCATGGCCACCGAAGGCACGATCAGCAGTGCGGATGTGGTGGAACTGCTCGGTCGGTTTGCCGCAGCGGGCGTTGATTTTGTGAAGACGGAGCAACTCTGTAAGTTCGACGGCGTCGTTTCGTACAGCCAAGCCCAAGGCGAGTAAAATCCTGGACATTGTAGGGTGTGGAGCCGGGAACGGCTCCTCATTCGTATAACCAGGAAGAATGATGAACGCCAAGGGATTCCGAAGCGCACTGGCCGTTTTTGTTGCCGCCGGCATGATGCTGGTTCACGCCCAAAACGATGCCCCGACGCTGAACCAGACCCAAAAGAAAGAGGTCATCGATGCGATTGGCAAGACGCTGGTTGAGCGTGCGTTCGTTCCGAACATTGACTTCGGAACCTGGCCCGAATTGGTGCGTCGTGAATCCGACATGGTGGAGCGATCCTCAACTCCGGCTGCTTTCACCGCTACCCTCAATCGCCTTCTGAGAACCTACGGTATCAGCCACATTCGGTTGTCTCCGGGGAGCGGGCGCGTGGCTTCGGTGCCGAGCTTGCCCTCGGTCAATGACGTTCTCTTGCTAGTGCAAGAGGCGCCGCCCCGCCGTGAGACGCTTACTATTGTTGGAGAGATTGCCGTTCTACGCGTACCGACGTTCTCCGATGGCTACAGCCGAGAGAACATCGAAAAGCTGATGAAGGAAGCCCACGAGGAAGAGGCCAAAGGCTTGATCCTGGACCTGCGCCGCAATGGCGGGGGGGCCAGTAGCAACCTTAACCACCTGCTTTCGTTGATTCTGCCGCCGAATACGGAATACGGCGTGTTCCTTAGCCGCCGCATCGTTTCCGATTGGCAGCGGGCGCATCCGAACGAAGAGGTTGACCTGGGACGCGTGGCGACCTGGACGACTTCGCGAGCCCGCACCCGGCCGCGGGGCATTGATCCCTTCAAGGGCCCGATTGCGGTGATGATTGACCGGGGATCGGCGAGCGCTAGCGAGATTACGGCCGCCGCGCTGAAGGAAAATGCCGACGCCATTTTAGTGGGATCGAACTCGGCGGGGGCCGTGTTGGCCAGTGTGAATGCCCGATTGCCGCATGGGTTCTCACTGCAATATCCGGTGAGTGACTACATCACGACCAAGGGACGACGGTTGGAGAAGCAGCCCCTGGAGCCGGATGTGCGGGAAACAGGACGCGTGACCAGCAGCGAAGATCCCGTGCGCGCAGCGGCGCTGAAAGCCGTCCGCGCCAAGCTCAACGAGAGCGGAGCTTAGTAATCGGCGAAGGGCGTGCCGTTCGAGTCGTTGCCCGTGGCCGACGGCTTAACCACGCCCACCGAACCCGATGACGTGGAGTACAAAAATGGCTGATCCGAAACCGGATCGAACCGGACGGCTTCCACATACGGACCACGCCAAGAGGTGTCCACCAGGTTGCGGGTCGCACCATTCGCATTCAGCCCCGTGCTAGGGGCCGTTCGAGCGGCTAAGTCGCTGAGCGTGGACGGATAGAGTCCGGTGTCACTGTAGAAGACGTAGATCGCGCTGCGATAGACCTGGAGGTCGGTGCGGAGCGCGGATTCGCGGCTCTTGCGCTGAATATCGTTGAACTTAGGTACAGCAATGGCCGTGAGAATCCCAATGATGCTCACCACCACCATCATTTCCACAAGCGAGAAGCCTGCGAGCCGCGTCCGAGTCACATTAAAGATATTCGGCATAGCTTTTGCGATTTCTTAGTGTCCACCCTCAATTTCAGATTTTCTGCATGATGCTGAAGAGCGGGGTGATGATCGATAGGGTGATCATCCCAATGACACCGCCCATCACCACGATGAGAATGGGTTCAAAAAGGCTGACGACGGCTTTCAGGCGGGCATCGGCGTCGTTCTCCATCTGCAGGGCGGCGCGGTCGAGCAGGGGCGCCAGGCGACCGGTGCGTTCGCCGATGGAAATGAGCTGGACAAGCGTGGATGGCAAGATGGCGGTGCGGGCCAAGGACTCGCCTAAGGTTTGACCGTTTTGTAGGTCATCCTGGGCCGTCAAAAAGGCGCTTTCGAGGCTGGGCAAGCCCGCCACGTTCGCCGCGTGTTCCAGAGATTCCACCAAGCGGATGTTGGCCCCGGTGAGGGCGGCCAGCGTGTGGATGGAGCGGGATAGTGCGACCTTGAAAATGAGCTCGCCCACCACAGGAATGCGCAGGGCAAACACGAGAACCGCCCGGCGGACATCTTCTCGCTTCCAGGCGAGCTTGGCCCCCACAAAGATGGCAATCGAGACACCAAAAGTGACCAGGGGATAAAGCCGGAAGAGGTTGCCGAAGGCCATCAGCATCCGCGTCATTAGCGGAGGCTCGATGTCCATTTGCTTGAACGTTTCCACGAACTGCGGCAGCACCAGCACCACCAGCGAGATCACGCTGAGGAAGGAAACGACCGTTAGAATCGCCGGATAGATCAGCGCATTGATGACCTTGCCGCGCATGGCGGCGGAGCGCTCCATCTGCTCGGCGGCGGAGCCCAGCGCCTTGTCGAGGTTGCCCCCTTCTTCGCCCACGGCAATCATGTTGCAGGCGAGGGTGTTGAACATCTTGGGGTGCTCGCGCATGGCTTCGCCGAGCGCAGATCCCCCGATGACGCGATCCTTAATGTCGCGGATGGTCTCCGTGAGATCGGGCGTACCGGCTTCGAGCGAGACCGTTTCCAGGGCTTCCTTCAGGGGGACGCCGGATTCGGCCATGACGCCAAGATTGCGCAAGACGGTGATCACATCTTCCGTCTTCGTCTTCTTCTTGCGTAGTGAACTGAGAAATCCCGGAGTGGCGCCTGCGCCTTCTTCGGCTTCTTCTAGCGGCTGAGCGGTGTCAAGCAGCGGCACAATGCTAATCACGCGCCCACGCTGGCTCAGCTCTTGCGTCGCTTGGTCTACGCTCTCGGCGCGGACTTGACCCGTATGCGTTTCACCATCCGGTGAGACGAATTTATAACGGTAAGCGCTCATTCTTGACTTTCATTCGGCGTGACGCGGAGCACTTCCTCGACCGTCGAGACCCCGTCCATGACCTTGGTGAGGGCGTCTTGGCGAAGGGTTCGCAT
>DEIB01000051.1 GCA_002352215.1 Chthonomonas sp. UBA2785
GACAGTGAGCGGTGCGGGGGCAGCCTGGAGTCTCGCCTCGTCAACTTGGGTTACGGCGCCATCTACGAGCTCGAGCGCAAAATGGCCCGCCGCCTCGCCAACCTCGGCCCGCCCAGCCCCACCGAGGCCGAAGAGGCCCGCATGCAGGCCCTCTATACCCGCCTCAGCCGGCCCTGAAACTTGCCGGGCCGCCATAATAGACAGTTACCCCTCATGGTGGAATCTCGTGGCGACCGATTGATTGAAGCCCGGGCTGCCTTCGTTTCCGATTTTCACCTCGGAGCAGCGGCCTGCAACGCCACGGCAATCCTTGATTTCTTGGCCCGGCTACGGTGTGAAAAGCTCTATCTCATCGGGGACATCATTGATGGCTACGTGGCCAACCGAGAGGGCAAGTGGACGCAGGAGCACAGCAACGTCCTGCGCGCCATCCTCACCCAAACCCGCCACGGCACCCAGGTGTACTACCTGCCCGGCAACCACGACTCCTTCCTGCGCCGGGTGACCGGAATCGAGCTCGGTAACATCCTCATCCAGGATCACATCATTCACGAAACCGTGGGAGGCCAGAAGGTGATGGTGATCCACGGAGACCAGTTCGATTCCAGTGTCAACAAGTCCACCGTGCTGCCTCTGCTCGGCACCCTCATTCACGAAAAGGTCACGGTATGGCAACGCACGGCCAACGAAAAGCGCAATCTCACCAACCGGCCTCCGAATGACCTCCCGCGCCGGCTGAAGAAGATGGTGAAGCGCATCACGCAAAAGATGGCAAGCTACGAAGAGACTCTCAGCGAGTTTGCCGCCGAGAAGGGCTGCAGCGCTGTAGTGTGTGGACACATTCATGCTCCTGCCCTCAAACTTGCTGAAAACGGCGTTTATTACATCAACACGGGCGACTGGACCGACCACTGCACGTTCGTGCTCGAAGATGATGCGGGCAACCTGCGTATCTTGCAGTACAGTGACACTCTGAATGGTGCAAATCCTCCGGCCGTAACGACACCATGAGCCAGCCCGACCTCGCCCTACGGTCGCGTCGCATTGACCGTTACCTCCAACTTCGTTCGTTCGAGCGAAGTGGGCGATTCTACGAGCGCTTGGGCATCCGGCACATGTACCGCTGGTTGGTGGGCCTCGGCGGCGGCGCCCCGCTCCCGCCCGCAACCCAGCCCCAGGCGGTGGCCAGCGAATGGCTGCACCGCACCAAGAACGACGCCCGCTACTACGAAATTGCCAATCTCATCCGCGGATTGCTCTATGTTCCTCCGGCCACGTTGGGCTTGTGGCGCGATGTTTGGCTTTCAACGTTCGTCTTGGTGCCGCTCATCATCTTCCACGCCCTTTGCGTACTCACCGAGCGGTACAAGCGGGCGCTTTGCATCGTCCACACGCCCGACCCGGACGCCCAGGGTGAACCCGGCATTGACAAGAGCAGCGGCTCCACCCCGGATGACGTGGTGGACCACTGGTGGTACACGCCCCGCAAATTTGAAACGCCCCGCCTGTTCAAGGCCCTGGGCATGGACCGGATCCGCGACCTCACCAAGACCTACGTTCAGAAGACGCGGGAAGAAGAGGGCTCGGAAGGGCCGGTGCAGTACCTCGACCCGGGCAGCCGCGAATCCCTCATTCAGTTCGAGCGTGGCACTCGCACCGGCGAGTTCCTTCACCTCAGTTCAGGTCTCCTCAATGTCCCACCGATCGTCGGCTTGCTGATGCACGGCCTCTGGTACGGCGCGGTTTATGTCTTTCTTATCTTCACCATCGATATGCTTCTCGTAATTCTCCAACGCTATCACCGCGCCCGCACGTACTTCCTCCTCCGCCGGGGGGGAATGGCGTGAAGATCGTCATCCTCACCGCCGCTACGGGCAACGGGCACATCAGCGCGGCCCACGCCATCCGAGAAGAAGCCGAATCCCGAGGGATGACCGCGCCCGTGATTGACGTGCTGGACCACACCCCCAAGGCGTTCCGCAAGTGGTTCAAGAACGGATACGAGATGTTAGTCCGTCAAAGTCCGGATACCTGGGGTTATCTATATCGGCGGAGCGACAAGCCTTCGAGCGAATACTACGTCCAAACGTTCTTAGATCACTATTGCACCCTGCCTCTGGCCAAGGTTTTGGATGAATTGCGACCGGACTGGGTGATTTGTACACATAGCGTCGCCCAACCTCGACTTAAGCGGCTGCGCAAGCGATTCGGTTTCAAAGTGGCCGTGGTCGTCACGGATCTCTACCCCCACAAGATGTGGCTGCGTGGTCGTCCGGATTTGTGGCTCGTCCCCGGGCAATGGACCAAGGACATCCTGGCCCAGCGCGTGCCCGGCAGCGAGAGCCAAACCGTCGTCACGGGTATCCCCATCAACCGACTATTTGCCGAGCCCATGGGCCGCGAAGCCGCCCGCCAAAAGCTCGGCCTCTCCCCCGCTGACCAAATGATCCTCCTCACCAGCGGGGGCATTGGTGGTGGTCCGTTGGTCGAAACCGCCGAAGCCCTCAGCAAGATTGGCGCGAAGATCATCACGGTTTGCGGACGCCACGACGGCAAACGCCGCCGCCTGCACAAGATGCAACTGCCCAACGTGGTGGTGAAGGGCCACGTGGAGCAAGAGGAAATGGCCACGCTGATGCAAGCGTGCGACATGATGGTGGCCAAGGCCGGCGGCCTGACAACCTGCGAATCGCTGGCTGTAGGCTGCCCGTTCATTGTTTACTGGCCCTTGCTGATCCCCGGACAAGAAGAAGGTAACGCCGAATTCCTAGACGAAACCGGCGCAGGCAAGATCTGCCGCACGCCCGAGGACTTGGTGCAAACGGTGCAGGAACTCCTCGCCGAGCCCCAACGCCTCGCCAAGATGGGTGAAATTGGCCGATCGCTGGCTCAGCCCACCGCCGCTACCCTCATCGTGGACGAGATATTCGCTCGGAAGGGCTAAATCAAGGATTCGTGCGTACGTCGCGCAAGAACTTGACGTGCGTATCCAAGAACAATCGGTTGCGCCCGCCAAAGTGCACGGCTTTGCCCCGCAGGGTCAAAGGATTTGGTGAGGTCGTGCGCGGGAAGTAAGGCTCGACGGCCAACTCCACATCGGCCACGCCTTCCGGCACCCCGATGAACGGGTTGTTCGCCTCGATCAGGTCGGCCACCAAGGAGTCAGGGCTCTTGCCCCATCCGTTGTCCAGCGCCACCGTGGTCCCCGCTTGATCAAATCGCCACCACCACAGGTTCGTGCGGCGCCCATCGGGCGTATCCTGCCGGACCTGAATCGCGTTGCCAAAGGTTTCTCCCGCCGCTCGGAACCAGCCCAGTTCACGGTTGCCCATATAGGGGCCAAAACACTCCACCGCCCAGCTCCCCCGGGGGTCACTCGGGGGCCAGCCCGTCCACGGTTTCCAGCCTGTAGGATGGCTTAATTTGAGGTCACGCCGGTCCGGAAAACGGTCATCCTCATCGGCCAAATACAGAGCCGTGGCCACCCCCCATTGCCGCAATTGATTCAGGCTTTCCGTCTTCTTGGCGGCCGCCTTGGCCCGCTGAAAAACGGGAAACAGGATCGCCGCCAGAATGGCGATGATCGCAATCACCACCAGCAACTCGATTAGCGTGAAAGCCCGACGCGAAAACACTTTTCCTCTTGTAGCTTCCACGGACTAATTGTACGGGGAGTTCCTCCCGAAAATGTTAAGGGGCACAACCCCGGGTGATTCATCACGCATGTCGCGACGTACAAGGGCCAAGAAGGGAGAGAAGCGGGATACAGCAACGAAGCTGCTGTGGAAAAGCGTCTACGCGCTCTGTGTCTTGTTGGGCCTCGTCACTGTCGCTCAGCTCGCGAGCTACCTCACCACGTCCAACTCCAAGGACACGGGGTCCTCTGTTCTCTCGCAACAAAGCGCACTCACCGCGACGGCCCGCATCAACCTCTCGATCACGGCCCTGATTGACCTAGATACGCGCGGCAAATCTGCCCTCACCAAGGCTGGCCGGGAACGGCACCTTGCGGATCTGCAGAGTAGCCTGGCCTACCTCAAGCGTTCGCAACGCAGGACGGAAGCCAAAGCGGCGATTTCGACCCTCTCGCAAACGCTCGAAAAGCTACGGCGAAGCCCGGAATGGAAGTCCGGTGCCCCCCTGGACGAGCGCATGCGTATCTGGCTCATTAACGACGCCAGCCGCATTCAGTACGAAATCACCCAAGCAGCCCAATACGAGACCAAACTCCTGGTCCAGGCGAACGAGCAAGAACAACTCACCACCATCCTGCTGCTTATGGGCTCGGTGGTCTCGGCGGTTTCCGGCACATTCCTGTTTGCCCGGCCCATGGCCCGCAAGCTCAGTGCGGTGTACCAAGAGCACGAGCTAGCCGTTTCGCGCGTGGAAGTCCAGCGCGCCGAACTGCAAACCCAAAACATCAAGCTGCGTGAGCAGACTGCCCTGGCCGAAGAGCAACGCCGCGACCTCAAGGAACTCACCCGGCTGTACAAAGCCAACGCCAACCAGTTCCAGTCTATCTTCTCCGGTCTGCCGGTGCCGTGCTTTGCCATGCGCCCGAACGGTGAGGTCTTTGAATGGAACCACGCCTGCGAAAAGCTTTTCCAATACGCTCAGGCCGAGGCCGTGGCCCGCAAGCCGTGGGAGCAGATCTTCCACGGGGATGACGCCGCCCTCATTCGCCGCCACTTTGATCGAGCCGCCGCCGGCTTCGCGTCCACGCAAGAGGAAGCCGAAATCTCCGGCCCGGACGGCCAGCAGCTTTGGATCACCGTTCAGTCCATCCCGATGATGGACATGCAGGGCCAGGTCACCGGCGTTCTGACGGCTATGACCGACCTCACCGAGCGACGGAAGGCCGAACTCGGCCTGCAAGAGAGCCGCAACCTCATCGCCCGCATGATGGAGAGCAGCCCGCAGATTGCTTACGTTCTGAACCTCGCGACGGGCTCCATTAGCTATGCGAATGGTCAGCTTGCCAAACTTTTGAACATCTCCGTCCAGGAGATGAACGAACGCGGGACGACCTTGCTTGAACTCGTTCATCCGGAGGACCTGGAATTGGTGCGCAAGCACTACGATGAGGTCCGAGTTGGTTCGGACCAAGATATTCACACCATCGAATTCCGGATGGCACGGGTGGATGGCACGTACCGATGGGTACGCACCAAGGAAACCGTCTTTGTGCGAGACGCTCGCGGCAATGTCACCCAAATCCTCGGCTCGGCCGAAGATGTCACCGACAAACGGGCCAACGAAGAGCGCTTACGCCTTCTCTCCGTTGTGGCTGCCCAAAGTGGCAGCGGTGTGGTCATTGCTCGCCCGGATCGCAGCATCATCTTTGCCAACCCGGCGTACGAAGAGATGACCGGATACAAGTCCGACGAACTCACCGGACCGAACGGCAAGCTTCTCACTTCTCTCTTCATCCCCGAACAAGAAGGCTGGGGCGACCTCAATCTTGCGCTGGATAAGCAGAAGTCTTACTACGGTGAGTTCCGCATGGAGCGCAAGGACGGCGAGGAGTTCTGGAGCGACTTCAGCATGACACCGGTGTACAACCAGGATAACGAGCTGACGCACTGGGTGGCCATCCAAGATGACATCACCAGTCGCCGCACCATCATGCAGCAGATCGTGGTCTCGCGGGAGCGCCTCAACGTGGCCCTGCAGAGCAGCCAGTCGGCCGTATTCGACTGGAACCTCACGACGAACAAGCTCTACCTCTCGTTCGACTTCAACACCCTCCTCGGCTACGACGCCAACTTGGTGGAAGATGGCGAAGAGTACTGGCTCAATCTCGTCCACCCGGTGGACAAGGTCGGGCTGGAACGCAACCTGAAGGACCACCTGAAGGGCAGCGAGGAAGTCTTCCGCCACGAACACCGCCTGCGCACCAAGGCCGGCACCTACGAGTGGTTCATGATCACCGGGGAAATCATCGAGTCGAACGATCGCTCGCAACCCCGCCGTTTCATCGGAACGTTCACCAACATCTCCGACCGTAAGCACAACGAGCAACGCTTGGCCGAATCGGAGCAGCGCTGGAACTTCGCGCTCGAAGGCTCCGGGGCCGGGGTGTGGGACTGGAAGATTGCCGACTCCACGCTCTTCTTGTCACGCCAGTGGAAGAACATCCTCGGCTACGCGATGGACGAGCTTCCCGACGATTTCAAGGTGTGGGAGACTCATATGCACCCCGAAGACCGGGCGGCGTGGTTCTCCGACCTCGAAGCTCATCTGCAGGGCAATACCGAGATGCTCTCCACCATCGTCCGTATGCGCCACCGCAATGGCCACTATCTGTGGTGCCACGACCGGGGCAAAGTGGTGGCCCGCGACTTCGAAGGCCGTCCTCTGCGTATGATCGGGATGGTCACTGATATCACCGAACAGAAGGTTGCCGAGCAGCAAGTCATCGAGAGCGAAGCTCGTTTCCGCTCGGCCATCGACGCTCTCCGCGAAGGGTTCATGCTCCAAGAAAGCAATGGAAACATTCGGATGTCGAATCCTCAGGCAGCCGATATGTTTGACGTCGAGCTTTCTGACCTCCTGGGCGATAAGCTCGAGAGCATCCTGGCGCAGGCCGTTACCGAAGAAGGGCTCCCCTTCCTTCCCTCCGAGTTCCCCACGGTCATCGCACTCAAGGAGGCGAGAGGGGTCCACAACGTCATTATCGGCCTCAACGATGGCAACCAAGTGAAGTGGCTCGAAGTCAACGCCGAGCCGATATTCTTGCCGAACGCCAAGACGCCTTACGCGGCGGTGGCCCTCATCATGGACGTCACCGACCGACGCCAGGCCGAGGAATTCATCATGCTCCAGATGTCGCAGCTAAACGAGACGCAGTTGGCACTGGAAGCCCGATCGGCTGAACTCGAGACGGCGAACGAACGCCTAACAAAGCTGGCGGATACGGATGGCCTGACCGGCCTGATGAACCATCGCCGGTTCCAGGAAGAGCTAGAGAAGCAACTAGATTCCGCGCAAGCCAAGACGGTGCCGGTCTCGGTGGCGCTGCTGGATGTGGACCACTTCAAGCAGTTCAACGACACATTTGGCCACCTGGAGGGTGACGAAGTCCTGCGAAGCGTGGCGAGGATCCTGAAGGAAGCCATCGGCAACCGGGGCACCGTGGCCCGCTATGGCGGCGAAGAGTTCATTGTGCTGCTCCCTGACGCAAAGGCCGTGGACGCGATCAGCATCATGGAAGAAGCTCGCGAAGCCATCGCCAGCTACAACTGGACGCATAGGCTGATCACCGTTTCGGTCGGGGTCGAGACCTGCACGTCTGCCTCCTGCCACGACCGGATCGCCTTTGTCAATTCGGCCGACCAAGCCTTGTACGCCTCGAAGAATGCCGGCCGTAACCGCGTAACCCACGCTACGGTACTGGAAGAGAAGGCCGCCTAACCCAGGCAAGCCTTCTCTTGCAATCGGTTGTCTCAAGTCATCCCCGACTCACCGGGCGGCCCGCTAAAACCCCAGTCACAAAAGACCCCAGTCACAAAAAAGCCCAGTCACAAAAAAGCCCAGTCACAAAAAAGCCCAGAGTGCGAAGCGCGCTCTGGGCTTTGACCTTTCAGGAATCGATGGAGGCTACGCTGCCTGAGGCAGGTCGGTCGCAGTTTCGGTGGGAGCGACCCCGGACTTCGCCCCTCGAATGTGGGCAATGAGATCGGCTTGTGAATCTGCCCGCAGCGGCTCGTTCGGCAGCACCTTCGCCAGGTTCACAAGCGCCTGCGCCGCCGCACTCTTCGGCGAACGCAAGACCACTCCCGTGCGCACTTGCACCGATTCCAGCACGGCCGGATCGGTGGGGATGTTCCCCATCACGGCGAGTTCCTCGTTCAAAGCGTGCGCCCAGGCCTGCTTCACCTTCAGTCGCGCCGGACCAAACATGCGGTGACTCGTCATGTTCAACACCGCGCGCCAATTCTCGGGCGCCAAGGCCGCCTGGCGCAAGACTAAGGAATCCACCACGCAGGTGGGTTCGCTGGTGAGCACCAGCAAGGCCGTATCGGCGGCGCCGACGATGGCTACCGAATGCGGATGGACGCCCGAAGCGGTATCGAGCACCACCATATCGTAATCCAAAGCCGCGAGGCGTTCCTTCAATTGGGTTTGCAGGGCGTCCGATTGACGGGTGCTCCACTCTTGCCAGCCCGAAGCGCCGCCGACAAAGTCCAGGCCCTCGCTCACGGTTTGCGGTGCGGCCCCGCCCAGCCATTGCAGAAAATCGACGGTCGGGTTCACGCCCATCAGCACGTCAAGGTTGGCCATGCCGGTATGGGCATCCACCAGCAACACGCGCTTCCCTTCGTTGCGCCATGCCTGAGCAAGCCCGAGCGCAATCACGCTCTTGCCTACTCCCCCTTTGCCGCTGGTAACGGCCCAACAATGACCAGCCATTTTGAGAAAACCCTACTAAGAGATATTGGTCAGGCGAGGGGCTGCCTCAACGGGCGCGTGCGGATCCTGGTAATTCTGCCGGAGCTGCTCTAAGACTTCAGGCAGCGGCTTCTCGATGATCTTGGGCTTCAGGCCGGTGGCCTGGCCAATCATCGCAATCCCAATCTGGTCGAGCGGAACGGCAGCGTGCAAAACGATCTGGTCGCCTTCAATTTCCACCGGCATGGCGAGCGCGGAAAGGGCCAAGGAAGCGGGCACCTTCTGCACGGCGTGCGGGTTGATGCCGCTGGTCGAGCTTGGTGTAGAAGCAGAAGCGGCGGCCGGGGCAGCCTCCGGTTGGGCTTCACCGCGAAGTTCGGTCATAAACCGGGCCGTTTCGTTCATCTCCCCGTTCTCGTTAAAGATCGGCTCTTCGTCCACGTCTTCGGCGCGGGCTTGGGCTTCGGCCAGCAATGCGGCAATCTCGTCCTCCGAGAGGATCATGCCGCCGTCACTGGGCGCCGGGGCCGCAGGCTTGGCGGGGGCCGGCTCGAAGGCGAGTTCTTCTTCAATGACCTTGGGATCTTCGACGGGTTCCGGTTCGCCCTCGGCAAACGCCTCCTCAAGAGAAATCACGTTGGGTTCGGCGGCGGCGGGCTCGTCAGTGCCCGATTCCAGCGCGCTCAGCGCGGCCGCGAGTTCGTCCTGCGCCATCAGCGGCGCGTCGGCACTCACTTCGGTCCAGGTGTCTTCCACTTCCTCGTTCACCGCATTGAGAGCTTCATCGAGTTCGCTCATCACGGCATCCGCCAAGGGTTCCGGCTCAGCTGCGGCAACCTCAGCTACCGGGGTCGTGGCGACTTCGGCCGCTACTTCCGGAGCACTCGGCTTTAGAGTCGCCAGGATGTCGTCAATGCTTTGAGTTTCGTTCTCGGGGGCCGCGAGATAAACCGAGGTAGCGACCGGTTGTTCTTCCGGGGCTGCCGTGGCCACGGGTTCCTCCGCCAGTGCTTCGGGGGCTTCGGGCTTGACTTCGGCGAGCGCGGCAATCAGGTCATCCTGACTAAAGGCCAGACCTTCTCCCACTGGCTCCCAGTTTTGTTCTTCGGTCGCGATGGGCTGTTCCTCTTCGACATCATCGTCACTAAAGGACGACGGGCTCGACCACTCGGACTCTTCATCCGCCGCCATGTTTTGCAAAGCGTGCGCGAAATCTCGCGTGAAATCGTCCATCGAGAACTCGGCAAAATCCTCGCCCTCTTCGGTTTTCAGTTCGGCAGCCAGGGCCTGAATCTCATCGGCCAGCTCATGTAACGAGACTCCGATCCGATTGATTCGATTCCAAATTTCTTGTCGCCGCCTTTCCGCCATCAAGCACCAATGAGTTGAGAGACACTCACTCTCTTTAAATCATCGGCGGGTTTCACTGACTTTTTAGGGTTTGTCCTGGTCTTTTTGCTGGCGTTGGGCCCGCTCGCGGCGGCGTTGGGCCAGCCTCTCCGCCAGTTCCTGATTGCCTGCCCCCGGCTGCGGCGTATTGGCGGGGGGTCGCGGGGCGGCGGGCGCCGCCGGTTTGGTTGCCGGTTTGGTTGCCGCCGGACCGGGCGTGGGCGGCTGAACCGGGGTCACAGGGCTCTCCGAACGAGGGGTTTGGGGCGTTATCCGCTGCTTGGCGGCCCGCAGGCGATCCATTTGCGGGCGGGGGGCCGTTTCTTCGCCTCGCTGGCGCCGGAACCAAGCCGTCAGCTCATTCCAAGGCACCACCAAACGCCGCGCCGCAATGTCAATCGGTAAGAGCGCGAGGGCAAAGGCGAGGAACCACGCCCACAAGTCGCGGATGGATTCTCCCGGCTTGGTGGAAGGGCGGAACGCCCCGCGCGCATCCGTAAGCATCTGGCCGTCGGTGGTCTTGGCGATGGATTCCAGCAACGGATCGTTCGGGCGGAACGAGCGGTACTCCGCCGGATAAGGCACGCTCAGACCGCTGGTGCTCACGCTCGCCGCCCCCGCGGCGGTGGGCTCGTTCACCGAAACAATGTAGCTCCCAATATCTGCCGCCGGGAACACGGCCTCATACTCTCCCGGCGCGACCTGGATGACTTCGGGCGAAACCGTGGTGCCGTTCGGGCCACTCACACGCACGTCCTCGGGCTGGACCGGCGCTGGTTCACCATTTGGTGTGCGCGCCAAAATCCTCGCCCGCGCCACGCCGCCATCCTGCCGCAGTTGAATGTCGTAATCGTTGGTCGTACCGCGCCGTACCGCCGCGCGTACCATCTGCGACCAGAACGGCACAAAGCCATCCCAGCCCACCCACCGGCGCGCCCAGGCGCTTTGGGCGTCGCTGGTAAAGGCGTAGCTCGTCCCCAATCCGTAGCGCCACGAGGCCAGCAGCACGTCATCCTTGGTGCTTTTCATGCTGGTACGGGCCAAGGGGCGCGGCTCGGCGAGGTTGTAAGCAAAGAGCGCCGGAATCTGGTTCGGCTCAATCCCGTTCAGAGCTTCCTCGCCCGGCATCACGCGCGGCACAAAGGTCAATTCTTCAATCGCCGAACGCGACATCATCGCCACGTCTTGGGTGAAGATCGCGGGCAACTTGCGGGCCTGGGTGACGAAGTAGTAGTTGCCCCCACCCGCTTTGGCCAGCTGCTCCAGGTACTGCACGTCCTTCCCGTCGCCGATGGCCACCACGGTGGTCGTGATCTTCTCGCTCCGCAGTTGCCGCGCCAGCTGGAGGGTGGTGCCGTGTTCGTCGGCGTCGTTGCCATCGGCCAGGATGATGAGGTGGCGGACCTTGGTGTCTTCGGCGCGGAGCTTCTCCGCCCCAAATTCCATGCTCGGCTGCATATAAATGCCGCCGCCGCCCGTGTCCAGCCGCCGAATGTTGTTGATCACCGCATTGCGGTCCTTCAGCTCTTGCATCGGGGCCACAAAGTCGATCTGGTCGGAGCTTCCCGCCACGCCCAGCCGGTCCACCGCCGAAAGCAGCTTGGCCGTTTCTTCGGCGGCACGCGCCGCCAACTCAATCTTGCGCAGGCCGTCTTCCACGGCGTTCATCGAGCCGCTGGCATCCGCAATGATGAGCACGGTCGTGCTCGGGAAGGTCTTACGCTGGCGCACGTCCAGCGAAACCGGGAGCGCCTCCTCAATGGGCGTGCGGTACCAACCGCCGCTTAGGAACGAATCCTCACCACCCACCATGATGAGGCCCACGCCCGTCTCCCGCACCGCCGTCTGCAGGGCCTGCATTTGGGCCGGCAACCAGTGCTGCGCGTTTTGGTCATTCAGGATGACGGCGTCGTAGTTCTGGATGTCTTCGGAGCGGGTTGGCACCCCGCTTGGCCCCGCCAGGCGCACATCGAGCCCCGCCTCTTGCAGGGCCGTCACCAGTTCCGTGCGGCTGGTGTTCTCTTGCAGTACGAGCACTCGCGAGCGATCGCGTACGTTGACAAAGGCCGCCCCGACGTTGTTGCGCACGTCGGCATCCTTCACCGGCTCCAGCGTAACCCGGTAGCGCAAGAATCCGGCCGCATCCACCTTTTGGTCAAATGCAAAGGTTGTACGCCCCTCGTTCAGCGTGACTCGGTTGCGCTCAATGACGTTGCCATCCCGGTCCAGGCTCAAAATCGCCTCTTGCCGGACGGTGCTGTTCACCTCCACCCGCAGTTGGAAAGGTTCGCCCGCCTGCCGCTCATTGGGGACAATCACGTCCGTCACCCAGGCTTCGGCAGTGCCGCTTTGCACCCCCAGCCGCACCACGTCAATCGGGATGCCCTGCGTGGCCGCCACCTGCGCTGCCTGCTGAGCGTCGCCCCGCGTCTCGTTGCCGTCGGTCAGCAGCACCAGTCGCGGAGCTTTTCCTTCGGGGATCAGAGCCGTACCCAGGCGGATCGCCGCCGCCATATCGGTGGCCCGGGCATCCAGTTGCGCGCGGGGCGCGCCGATCAAGGGCCGGCCGGTGGGCAGCACTTCCACGGCGGGGCGTCCACCAAAACTCACCACACTTGCGCGGTCTTCAGGGTCCATCGCGGCGATGGAATCACGGATGAACTTTAGCGCCCGTTCCCGTTCTTGTTCCTGAATCGAGTCCGAACGATCAAGCAAGAAAATGACCGCTTCCCCTTGGTTCGGCCGGCGAGATTGCGGCCCCGCCAACGCCGCCACCAGTGCCAACACGAGGAGTCCGCGCAGCACAAAGGCCGTGATCTTGCGCCCTTTCTGCAGGCCCGAAACCAACCGCCACGACCACCACAGCAGCCCGGCCAAAACCGGGAGCAAAAGTAGATACTCGGGAGAAGTCCACCGCATGGTTAACTCTTCCGGCCGTAAAGCCACCACTCCAG
>DEIB01000055.1 GCA_002352215.1 Chthonomonas sp. UBA2785
TCGGATGCTTGGCTCGAGTTTCCTCCAGCGTTACAATGGCTCCGGCGAGGTCGCCGGCTTCAAACTTCGCGATCGCTTCCCGAACCTTCATCGACGCCTCGCGGTTTCCCACCGGGGGTGCCGGCACGGTGTTTTCCTGAAGCGTAAACGCATTTGCTGTGGCCGGTCCGACAGCAATCGCGCTGGCCAAAACAAGCGGCCACTTCCAACCCATTCGATTCAACATGATCTTTGTACAATGATTCCGCCTAAGCTCCAATGAGCGGGCGACTCCCTAGTTTAGTCCATGGCTTGCACGTTCCGTGCCAAAGCCCGTGGAAACTGGTAATCCCCCTAGGAAGGTTAGAGAATTCCTGCCTGGTGGTAGGCCCGCTTAAGTTCGCCGAGAGGCTGCGTAAGCGTCGTTCCTTGATCATCCATATGCACGACAACATCCAAGTTTTCGCTCATTTCGCCGATCGGGAAGATGGCCAAAGCCCCCGGGCAGGAGGACAACACATCTTGTTCGTTTTCCGTTGAATAAGCAACGACTACCCAACCGGGAAACTCACCAAATGCGACCGCATCGGCACGGTGCAAACCTTCCGTCGCCGCCGACGGCAGCACCGCCATCAGGCCACGCCCCGAGGCCATCGCCATCTCCGCGAGGGTTACCGCCAGCCCCCCATCGCTCACATCATGGGCGGCGGCCAGTTTGCCTTGGGCTACCAGTTCGGGGAGCCACGTTTGCAAGGCCTGTTCGGCATCCAGGTCGGGGCGACAGGGCACGCCGTCTTCTGTGCTGCACACGGACCACGAATAGAGGCTGGCCCCGAGGCCCTGCTGCACGTATTCCGTGCCCGTGGGCCGCACCAGCGCCAACTGATACTTGCCCGCTCCCACTCCCATGCCGATGCGGTTCTCGGCGCGCTCCAGCACGCCCACCGCCCCCATCATCGGGGTCGGCAGAATCTCAAGCGTCGAGCCATCGGCGTACTTGGTTTCGTTGTAGAAGCTCACGTTGCCACTGACCACCGGAACGCGGAACTCTTCGCTCGCGTCGGCGATGCCGCGCACCGCCCGCTCAAACTGCCAGAACACCTCGGGCCGTTGCGGGTTGCCAAAGTTCAGGCCATCGGTGAGAGCCACCGGGCGGGCGCCAACACAGGCCAGGTTGCGGCACACTTCGGCGGTGGCCAGTTGCCCACCCGCAAAGGGGTCCGCCATCGTCCAGCGGGCGTTGCCGTCAATCTTCGTGGCCAGGCCCTTGCTCGTGCCTTCCGGGGCAATCACGGCCGCATCGCCCACGCCCGGCACTAGGGCGGTGTGCGCCTGCACCTGGTGGTCGTACTGCCGGTAGATGTTCTCCTTGCTCGCTACGTCCGGGTGACTCATGAGGGTCAGCCAGGCTTGGTTCAGGTCCGGGGCAATGAGGTCGTCCGGATTCCAACCCTGCCGCTGCAAGAAGGCCGCCGGCTCCACCGGGGTTTGGTAGTAGGTCGGGCAGCCATCGGCAAAGATGTCGGCGGGCATCTCGACCTCAATGTGACCGTGTCGCGTAATGCGCACCCAACCGTCGTCGGTCACGTGGCCAATCACCACCGCCGGTAGCCCCCACTTTTGGAAGACTTCAATGACTTCGTGTTCGCGACCGGGGTGGGTAACCGCCAACATGCGCTCTTGGCTTTCGCTCAGCATGATTTCGTAGCCCGTCATGCTGGGGTCGCGCAGGGGCACCTTGTCCAGGTCCACCACCATGCCCACGCCGCCTTTGGCGGACATTTCCGTGATGCTGCAGGTCAGCCCGGCCGCGCCCATGTCTTGAATGCCGACAATCGCGCCGGTTTGCAGGGCTTCCAGAGTGGCTTCAATGAGTGACTTCTCGGCGAAGGGGTCGCCAATTTGCACGTTCGGGCGCTTGTCTTCGCCCTCCTCGTCCATTTCCACGCTGGCAAAGGAGGCCCCGTGGATACCATCGCGCCCCGTCGCGCTGCCGAGGTAGATGACCGGGTTCCCCGTCCCCTTGGCCGAGGCGCTGGCGACTTCATCGGTCTTGACCAGGCCCACGCACATCGCGTTCACCAGCGGGTTACCGCTGTAGCGGGGGTGGAAGTTGACTTCGCCCGCCACTGTCGGCACGCCCACGCAGTTGCCGTAGCCGGCAATGCCCGCCACCACATGCTCTAGCAAGTGCCGGTTGCGGGCCACCGTCGCTTCATCTTCCTGCCCAGGAGTGATCGAACCGAAGCGCAGCGAGTTCAGCAGGGCCACCGGCCGCGCCCCCATGGTGAAGATATCGCGGATGATGCCGCCGACGCCCGTGGCGGCACCTTGGTAGGGTTCCACCGCGCTGGGATGGTTATGGCTTTCCACCTTCAGCACCACGCCCAGGCCATCGCCGATGGGGACCACGCCCGCGTTCTCCAGCCCCTCGCCCTCGATCGCCTTTTTGTATTCGGCAAAGTAGGCCAGCACCGGGCGGGAGTACTTGTAGCCGCAGTGCTCGCTCCACATCACCGAGATCATGCCGAGTTCGGTCATTCGCGGTTCACGCCCCATTTGCTCCGTCAAGAGTCGGTACTCTTCGTGGGTGAGTCCCATGCTGAGATACAAATCGGGGGTGATGGCGCCCATGCCATGGATGTTATCTCTCATCGCGCTCTTGGCGGCGGGCCTGCTGTGGGGTTGCACGAGCACGAAGCCCTTTTACGGGAAGTGGCAAGGCGAGCGCACCGATATTTTGAAGGGCGATGATTCGCCTACCGCCAATACACTACGAATCGTAGAGGTCGAGATCAAGTCCGACGGCACCTTTGTTTACACCTCGGCGGGCTTCCCCGCAACGGGTACGTTCCGGCCGGGCAACGGCGGGCTCCTGCTTGATGTGAAGGAAGTAATGGGGCGTAGTATTGAATCCATGGGTTCCTCGGCCGTCAGCCAGTTCCGCCCGCTCGAGGTTCGCCGCGTGAATGACACGACCCTCGAGATTCGCGACCCCGGCGGGGTGGATCGAAGCTGGATTCAGCTCAAAAAAGTCGAAGAAACCGCAACCACCCCATGATTGGGGGCGTAGGCTCCTTCAATGGGTGTGTTTTTGTCGGCCGCGCTTCTCATCACGCTATCCTTGGCGGGCCTTCATCATGCACATCACAACATCACGCGCTGGCGGCGCGAAGCCCGCATCACCTGGCAGCAGATTGACCGCCTGATTGAGCAGCGACAGTCCGCCAGTGACCCCGTCACCCTCGCCCGAGTGGAACGCAAACTTGATGACGTCGCGAGTTTCCACAATCGAACGGTGCGGGCGGCTAACCGAGAAATGGGCACTCTGAGTGGGCGATTGGTCAGCCACATGCGGGGCCTGCGCAAACTCTCTCCGTACACCCCGGCCCATCGATTACCGCCGGAATCCTCCGACGCTTGATCCCAGGCCACCCCAAAAGCACAAACGCACCGGACCCGAAGGTCAGGTGCGCCTGCAGTTGGTTTCGCCAGAGTCGAGTCGTTAAGCCGCGCGACGCTCGGACTCTTGCACATCGTTTTCCACGAGATGCAAATGAGCTACGGTCATCGGCTCCGGCTGTGCGGTGACGGCCATGACGAGATAGAAAGCAATCGCTCCCGCCATGTAGATGGTGGCAAATAGGGCAAGGCCCATGGTCACCATATTTGGCAATCTTTAGAAAACCTTTAGCCCGTAGCCTTACCAGAACTATTCCGGACCTGCGTCGGATTCATCCCGAACCGCTGCGTGAAGCACCGGCTGAAGTGCGGCAGTGTCCGAAATCCAACGGCGCTGGCCACGCAGTGCACAGGGATTCCTCCCGTCTTCAGCATCTCGTTCGCGCGCTCGAGGCGCATCGCCATGATGTAGCGGGCGACGGGCTGGCCCATTTGGGCGCGAAACTTGGCCCGGAAATGGCTGGTGCTCAGGCCCACGCGCTGGGCAAGCTCACTATCGTCAATGTCTTCGGCCAGATTCTCGTTGATGATGCGGGTGGCTTGCTGAATGGGGTCCGGTGTTCGGTTCAGTGGCTCTAAGAGCCACTCCAGAACGCCCCGAATCCACTTCATGGCGCTCGCGTTCACTTCTTCTTTGCTCGACTGTTCATCCAATTCTCGGGCCGCCTGGAGTTGGATGAGGTGGAGTGAACGGGGCGCTCCGGTTTCGAGCAAGGCCGCGGAGATGGCCCCCAGAAACAGGAGAGAAAGCCCCTTAGCTTCGTCGAGGTTACTGGAACGCAGTACGCCCTGCGAAAATTGCTCCAAGGCTCGTTCGAGGCGCACCGGGTCTCGCTGGCGGACGATGGTGGCAATCTCTTCAATACTAACCCGCCCACCTTGACCGCGGAACGGGCACACAATCGGCTGTTCCACCGCCACAAAGACATCGCACCACAAGAAGCTCGCGCCAGCTTCCTCCACATGGAAAGCCAGTGAGCGGAGGTGCCCAGGGCGGTGCAGGGGGATGTCGAAGAGATCGAGCCTCACGGCTTCCCCGCCCACATCCATCACGCCTACCGTGCGCACTTTCACGCCGTCGTCCGTGACGAGGGAGCGTGGTTCAAGATGGGTGGCCTCCGCTGCATGCACGCCCATGCGCAGGCTGTGTTCTTCCGTGCGGCCATCGGCAAAAGTAAGCCGCCAATGTCCCAAAACTTGGCCCTCCGGCACCCCTACGGTGAATAGAGCTGACACCCCGAGGATGGTGAGGGCGACGGCTGGCCCTTCGGAGCGAGGGGCATCTATAGCCAGCACCCGTGGCAAACCGCGCGCCGGGTGGCGAGGTGAATTGCCTCCCCAGCTTTGCCAAGGAATGGCCTTGGTGAGAGGTAAGCCCAGGCCCGAACCGCTGAGAGGGCAGTTCGGGCCAAAGGCGGGCCGAGCGAACACGGACGCGAGAAGAACTCGCTCCATGATTTACTTCAGCTGGGTTGTCGTGTGCGGCAGGTGGCCGAACAGCGACTCGCGCAGTCCACTCAGGCGCGGGCTTTGCAGTTCCACGTCGCGTTGGAAGTAGATCGGCACCCACACCGCATCATCCAGGATGATGTCCTCCGCTTGCGCGTAGATCGGCAACCGCTTGGCGGAGTCCATCTCGCGGTCAGCGAGGCCGGTGAGCCGGTCGAACTCCGGATTGCTGTAGCCCAGCTTGTTTTCCGGCGCATTGGTGGCCAGCATGTGGCTGAGGAAGTTCTGCGGGTCCAGGTAGTCCGCCGCCCAGCGCATGTGATAGAACACCTGCTCCTTCTTGTTGAGCTTGTCGAGGTAAGCGCCCCACTCCATGGCCTGCAGCTTCACATCCACACCAAGATTGGTCTTGATGTCGGTGGCAACCGCTTCGGCGGCGCGGCGGATGTCCGGGCGCTCATCACGGAAGGTCAGCGTCAGGGCCGGCATCTTGCTGGGATCCGGGTAACCGGCGGCGGCCAGCATTTCCTTGGCCTTGGCGGGGTCGAACGGCAGCACCTTCGCGTTCTCACGGTGGCCGGGCACGCCCGGCGGCACGATGCCGTTGGCGACTTGGTTGATGCCACCCAGAATTTCGTTCACGATGCGCTCACGGTTAATGGACATCGCGAAGGCTTGGCGCACTTCCTTCTTCTTGAACGGTTCGTACTGCAGCTGGTTCATGGCCACGTACCAAATCGCGGGGCGATCCAGATACACCAGTTGATCCTTGAACTCACTGTTCTTGAGGCCATCCACGTCCTGACGTTCGAGGTTGACCATGTCCACTTCACCATTCTTGAACTTGCTGAGGCGGGTGAGGGCGTCGCCAATGACCAGGCGCTCGATGCCATCCAGGGCCGGCTTACCGCCCCAATAAGCTTCGTTGGCGGCCAGGCTGACCTTCTGCTCGGGCAGCACTTCCGTGACCTTGAACGGACCGGTGCCAATCATTTGGGCCGTCTCCGTAATGGTGGTGTCGGCGGGGGTGCCGTCCTTCGGCACAATCGCATTGCCCAGGTAAGTGAACTTGCCCAGGAAGTACGGGGTCGGACGCTTGAGCGTGATGCTCACGGTCTTGTCATCCACCTTCTTGAGGCCGCTCACCGTGGCGGCCTTGCCTTCAAACTTTTCGACGACACCCTGGATATCGTCCAGGTAAGCCGTGGCGACCGGGCTGGCCAACTTGGGATTCGTCACGCGTTCCAAGCTGAAAACCACGTCGTCCGCCGTCACGGGCTTGCCGTTGTGGAACGTCGCGTTGCCGCGGATAGTGAAGGTGTAGGTCAGGCCGTCCGGGCTGACTTCCCACTTTTCGGCCACCAAGGGCACGGGTTCGTTGTTGGTCCCCCAGCCCACCAGGCCTTCGTAAACCTGCTGCAGGAGGTCAATGGTGTCGCCATCTTGCACCATGGCCGGGTCCATCGT
>DEIB01000029.1 GCA_002352215.1 Chthonomonas sp. UBA2785
AGCGGCTACGAGATGCAAAGCACCTACGCCGTGGTGCCGCAAACCCAGATTAACAAGACCATCAAGCGCGCTCAGGGTTCGGTGAAGAGCCAAACCGTGACTGTGCTGGTAGACGCCGAGAAGGTGGAAGACGTGAAGGCCGTGCAACAGGCCGTGGCGGGCTTTACCGGCCTGGCCTACGACGCCGCCTCGGGCATCACCAACACCGAAGAGACCAAGGCGACCGTCACGGCCACCAAGTTCGACACCTCGACCGCTGAGGAACAGAAGAAGGCCGCAGCTTCCGCCAAGTCCAGCGCGACGATGCAGCAGGTCGTGAGCTTCCTTCCGATTGCCGCCCTTCTCGCTGTGGGCTTCATGCTCACCAAGGCGATTGGCAAGGCCGCGCCCAAGCCGGTGACGAACTACATCCCGGCCGAAGGCTTACTGGCCCTGGATGAGAGCACCGCGCGCATGGTGAAGAACGATCACCGCGCCGCCCTGCGAGTTGTGGAGGGCGGGGGTGCAAGTGCCCTGATGCCGGGTGGCCCGAACCAAAAGGTCTTGGAACTCGCCCGCGCGCAACAAGCGGAGTTGCTCTCGGCGGACGACAAGGCAATGCTGAAATCCACCGCCACCGCCGAACAGGCGGCACTGATTGACAAGGCGCAAACCATGAGCGAAGTCATGCAAGCCCTTGGCCTCGACCCGGACGGCGACAACGTGGACGTGGAAGGCATCAAGAAGCGTCTTGACCTCCCGCTCGAACAGATTAAGAAACTCGCCCGCCAGCGACCGGAAACGGTGGCCATGTTGCTGAAATCTTGGATTTCGGAAGACCGCTAAGGAGCCATTGAGGAGAAGATTATGAGTGCCGTGAAGAAGGGGACCAACCCGGATCTTTCGAGCCGACGCAAGGCCGCGATCATCCTTGCCGTGCTTGGCCCGAAGCTCTCGGGAGACGTGCTGAAGCACCTCTCGCAGGAGCAGATTGAGCAGGTTTCGCTCGAAATGGCCCGCCTGGAAAAGGTTGGCCCGGAAACCCGCCAGAAAGTGGTGGATGAGTTCCACGAGGTCGCCCAGGCCCAAGACTTTATCGCGGAAGGCGGCGTGGAAAATGCGCGCAAGGCGTTGATTCAAGCCTTTGGCGAGGAAGCGGCCGACGCAATGATGAACAACGTCGTCAGTGCGATGCAGGTCATTCCCTTCGAGTTCCTCAAGAAGGCGGACCCGCAACAGCTGCTCGGCTTTATCCAAGACGAGCACCCGCAGACCATTGCCTTGATCATGGCTTACATGCCCATTGGCCAGAGCGCGCCAATTCTCTCGCGCTTGCCGCAGGAACTGCGGGCCGACGTGGCCGCTCGTATTGCGCTGATGGACCAAACCCCGCCGGAAGTCATTCGCCAGGTGGAGAAGCAACTGGAGAAGAAGGTTTCGAACGTCATCAGCACTGAACTGAGCAAAGCCGGGGGCCCGAAGGCGCTCGTGGACCTGCTCGGCCGCGTTGACCGAGCCACCGAAAAGCTCATTCTCGAACAGCTCACCGAATCGAATCCGGAACTCGCTGACGAAGTCCGCAACATGATGTTCACCTTCGAAGACATCGTGCAACTGGACGACCGCGCCGTACAGTCCATCCTCCGCGAGGTCGAAGGCAAGGATCTGGCGACAGCGCTCAAGGCGGTTGGCCAAGAAGTCCGCGAGAAGGTCTATAAGAACATGTCCGAACGCGCCGTGAACCAGCTGAAGGAAGAAATGGAATTCATGGGTCCGGTGAAGATGAAGAACGTGGAAGAGGCCCAGAAGAAGATCGTGGCCGCCATCCGCCGCCTTGAAGAAAGCGGCGAGCTGCAGATCGGACGCGGCGAGGATGACGTCCTTGTCTAAGCACATTCTTCGGGGCGGGGTCACAACCAGCGCGTTCGTTGACCAGATTGACAAGCTTCCCCAGTTCGGGAAGGATGACTTAATCCGCCGTGTGAGTGGCCGCGCCCGCACCGAGCTAGCGGAACTGCGTGAACAGGCCCGCGAACAAGGCAAGAGTGAAGGCTACATGGTGGGCTTCGGCGATGGCCAACAGGCGGGGTACCGCGATGGCTACGCCAAGGGCCGGGTGGAAGCTCGCGAGGAGCACAGCGCCCAACTCGCCCAGGAATTTGAAGCCACGCGCAGTGCCCTTGAGCGAATTGTCCGCGAAGCGGAAATTTCCGTCAAGCAATGGGCCGAAACCGCGGAAGCGGAACTCACCGATTCGGTAACCGATATTGCGCGCGAAGCTCTGGCCGAAGAGTTGTCGCTCAGCCGGGACAGCATTCTCGCCATCGTGCGACGTGCCCTGAACGAAGTCATTGGAGGCACCGAAGTCCAGCTCCATGTAAACCCCGTGGATATGGGTTTGGTGGAAGCTCGCCTCAACGATCTCTTGCAGGCTACTGGCTCAATTCAGGGCTTGGTGGTAAGGCCGAACCGCAGCATCGAAGCCGGTTGCCGCTTGGAAACCCAAGCCGGAATCATTGATGCCACCGTCGAAGGCTATCTCGAACGCATTGATAACCACCTGGAGGATGCCGCGTGATCGCTCCCCGCTTCGAAACGATGAAGCGCGCGATTGAGCGCACGACCCGTCACCAACTTCAAGGGCGCGTCGAGCAAGTGGTGGGCCTGATTATTGAATCGCGTGGCCCCATGGCGCACGTCGGCGACGTGTGTACGGTGGACACTCCGGGCGGCGAAAGTGTGCCCTGCGAAGTGGTGGGCTTCCGAGGCGACCGCGTGCTGATGATGCCCCTGGGTGACTTGCACGGAATCGGCCCCGGCAGTGCCGTGCGACCGACCGATGGTTGCCTGCGCGTGCCGGTGGGCGACGCCATGCTCGGCCGCGTGGTAGATGCCCTGGGCCGACCAATGGATGGCAAGGGCCCCCTGGGAGACCTGCCCACTTACCCCAATGTGGCTTCCCCACCCAACGCGCTGCAACGAAAGATGATTGAAGAACCGTTCGGCACCGGGGTCCGGGCGATTGACGGATTCTTGACGATGGGCGTTGGTCAGCGAGTCGGGATCTTCGCCGGTTCAGGCGTCGGTAAGAGCACCTTGCTCGGCATGATTGCCCGCAAAGGCAGCGCGGATGTGAACGTGATCGCCCTGGTGGGTGAACGCGGCCGCGAAGTCCGTGAGTTCATGGAGAACGATTTGGGGCCGGAAGGCATGGCCAAGAGCGTGGTGGTGTGCGCCACCAGCGACGAGCCCGCTCTGCTCCGCCTGAAAGCCGCCCTGACGGCGACGGCGATTGCCGAAGCCTTCCGCGACCAAGGCAAGAACGTGCTGCTGATGATGGACTCCGTCACGCGCTTTGCCATGGCGCAGCGCGAGATTGGCCTGGCCGTGGGCGAGCCGCCCAGCACCAAGGGCTACACCCCCAGCGTGTTTGCCCTGCTTCCCCGCCTAATGGAGCGCGCTGGCTGCAGCGACAAGGGCGCCATCACCGCGATTTACACCGTGCTAGTGGACGGTGACGACACCAACGAGCCGATTGCCGACGCCGCGCGATCCATCCTGGATGGCCACATTGTGCTGAGCCGCCGCCTGACCAGCCGCGCGCACTACCCGCCGATTGACATCGCCCAGAGCCTGAGCCGTGTCCAACCCATGGTCACCAATCCGAGCCATGTGAGCGCCGCCCAGACCCTGCGACAACGGATGTCGGACTATCTGGAGATTGAAGACCTCATCAACATCGGGGCCTTCAAAGAAGGCCAGAACCCCGCCGCCGACCTTGCCGTGCTACAGTGGCCGCGCATCAACTCATTCCTGAAGCAAGACAAGAAGGAATGGACGGAGCCCACCGAGAGCTACCAGATGATGGAGATGCTGGCCAATGGCTAAGTTCAAATTCCGACTGGAGACGGTGCGCAAGGTGCGTGATCGCGCTCGCGAAGAGGCCAAGCGGCTTTATCTCGAAGCCATTGCTCGCCGGGTGCAAGCCGAAGCCGCACGTGACGAGATCCGTCAGCGCCTAGCGGCCATTGCCAGCTTCCCCGCTCGCGATCTCACCGACCGCTTCAGCCAGGACGCCATGATCCTGCGGCTAACAGACGATGTGAGCTCCCAGGAGACCGTGATCTCTATCTTGGTGATGGAAGAAGAGGAAGCTCAAAAGGCTTACTTGCAAGCGCGGCAAGACGCCGAGGCTATTGAGCGATTGCGCGAAAAGCGCTACGCCGAGTGGCTGGCCGAGGAAGACCGACTTGAAAACCTGGCCCTGGACGAATGGGCCACCCAAAGGAGATGGGCATGAGATTGCAACCGATGGGGGCCGAACGCGCCCAACAACGGATGGAAGAACTGAAGGCGCGGGTCGAGCGGTTTCGACCGGCGGCCACGGTTATGGCGAGCCAGTTTGACAACTTGATGGCTTTGCAAACAGGGGCACCGGGCGCAATGTCGGGTTCCCTGCCGGCGAGTGTAGACCCGAACGGCTTTGCCCCCTTCAACCCGATGTCATCCGGGGTTACCCTCAGCGGCGCCATTGGTCAACCGGGCACCCAAGTCGTGGCGAATTCCCGCTTTGCCACTGAGATTGCCGCCGCGGCCACCCGCCACGGCGTGGATGTCGGCTTGCTGACGGCGCTGGTGGAACAAGAAAGCAGCTTTAACCCGCAGGCGGTCTCGCCCGTGGGCGCCCAAGGGCTCACCCAGCTGATGCCCGCGACCGCTCGGTCTTTGGGCGTCACCAACCCGATGGACCCCGTGCAGAACCTCAACGGAGGCGCCAAGTACCTGGCGCAGATGATGCGCGAATTCAATGGCGATACCCGCCTGGCTTTGGCTGCCTACAACGCCGGGCCGGGGGCCGTGCGCCGCCACGGTGGCATCCCGCCCTACCGCGAAACTCAGAACTACGTCAGCCGGATCATGAGCCGCTGGCAAAACGGATAAAGCCAACCAGAGAAGACCATGAAGAAAGTCGTTGTCATCCTTGTGCCCGTGCTCCTCATTGGTGGGGTCGTCGGAGCCGCCTTTACCGGTGCCATCAAGATTCCGGGCATCACGCCCAAGGCCAAGCTGGCCGCCAACCTCTACGGCGAAGGCACCGACCTCTATGCCCCCGATGCTGACGCCGAGGTGAAGATTGATGCCACGGTGGAGCCGATAGAACCCACCCCGCCCCCGGTGGCAAAAAAGCCGGAAGAAGAGCCCGAGGTTCCGGAACCGGTGCTGGACCCCGAACTTGGCGCGAAGAAGCTGGCAAAGGTGTGGAATGCCCTCTCCACCGAGGACTTGATGGCGGTTTCCTCGACCTTTAAGGACGACGAATTGGCCCTGGTGCTGAGCAAGATGGAAGTTGAGAAAGTGGCCGCCTTGGTGGGCGAAATGGAACCCAAACGAGGGGCCTCCGTGAGTCGCCAACTGGCCCGAATTGCCTCTGTCGTTCCGGAAGAATCGTAAGCCTCGGGTAAATTTGCAGTCCGGCCGGGCGTAGCTCAGTGGATAGAGCACCAGTCTTCGGAACTGGGTGTCGGGGGTTCGAGTCCCTCCGCCCGGGCCAAATCCCTCATCATCTGCGCCCATGAATCGGGCACTCGTAAACCTGCGGGATTTTTGCGAACGGCAATCAGCCTTCAGGTAAATTTGAGTCTTGTTGGCGTCCCGCTTGGGGATTGCGAGCTTTCTTTCTAAGAGGACAAATATGATCAAGTCTCTACGCGGACTCCTTGTCGCCGCTGGACTCTGCACCGCGGGCGCGGTCTTTGCCGCTCCTTTCACACTCTTCGCCGCTGAAACTACGGCTGGCTCCAACGGGGGCAATACGGCCGCTTATGGGGGCCTCCGGCAATACGAGTTTTCCGCTACGGGCAGCGCTGCAACACCCGGCTCGGGCTTGCCGGCCTCGTCCCTCCACGACCCCGCCGGGCTTGCCATGAACGGGGGCAAACTCTACATTGGCAACCGTCACGGCAACACGCTGGGGTTGGGTTCGGTGCAAAGTGCCGACTGGGATGGTTCTAGCTTAAGCAATCTGACCACGGTGGCCACACAAACCCAAGCCTCCGAGCAAGGGTTCCATGGACTTGCCTTCGCGCCGAATGGCGATATGTTCGTGACCACGGTCAATGACGGCACCATTCGCTACCGCGACAGTGGAAGCGGGTACGCGAAAATTCGCAAGACCTCGAGCGGTCCGCGGCGCGATGCGTGGATCTCGCCAGACGGCAACAAGCTGTACGAAACCGGGATCGGCAACTCCATCCGCATCACCGACCTGGCGGCCAACAGTTTTGGCAGCTTTACGGACTTTACGGTCTCAGGCTCGAACGCCATGCACCAGATGGCCTGGAAGAACGGCTCGCTCTACGTGACCTCGTTCAACAGCGGTCAGGTGTATCAAATGAGTGTTGATGCCAATTTCATGCCGGTCAGCAGTACGCTGGTGGCGACGGTGCCGGGAGCACTTGGCATCGCCTTCAGCCCCGATGGCCAGGAGATGTTTGTCTCTCGACACAGCATTGGCGGCATCAGTCGGTTGACCTGGAGTGGGAGCGCGTGGAGCGATTCTGGCTTCATTGATACTGGTGTAAGCATGGGTTACCTGCAATCCGTGCCGGAACCTGGCACCATGGCGACCCTGGGCGCCGGACTTCTTCTGACGCTACGACGTCGCCGCAACCGCAACGCCTAAGGGTTCGAACAAGAGAATGCCCTCGACTTCCCCATGAAGGAAGCGAGGGCATTTTTTTGTGCAACTTAAGCCAAGCCTTACGCCACGGCGAAGAACTCATCCGAAACTCGTTTGAGTTGCGCCTTGGACTCCTCGGTCGCCAGGAGCATCGCCGAAACCTCATCCACCAAGATGGCTCGGTTAGGAAGGCCTTCCACTTCGGGCGTCGGCCAATCTGGCAGATCGGCAAGCGTGACCTCGCGGGTGCGCACGACGCTCTGGGCATCCGGCACTACTTCTTGCAACTTGCGCGCCACAGCAATGGCTACGCGAGGGCTCGCAAAGGCCGCCCGGGGTTGCCCCTTCAGGTGCAGGGCCTCTTCGTGGGCGCAAATCTCGCCGAGAATCGTGGGCGCCACATTGCCCGCGTCCAACACCGAACAGATCGCGCGTTCCGGGAACACTCCCGGCAATCCAGTGCGCAAAATCGCTTTGCGCAAGCTCTTCGCAATGGCGTCGGCGGATGCTTTTGCGTCGTCCACGTTCGGGCTGGCCTGGGCAAACCAGTTCGTCATGGCCGAATAAATCTCGGCGTTCGCCCCTTCCACCCGCAAAGCCTGGTGGAAGAACTTGAGAGCCGTGTTCAAACCGTGCTGCAACCGAGCTTCGGTGGCCAGATTAAGCACCGCTTCCACATAGGTTTGTCGCGCACTCACTCGCCAGGGTTCGAGGAAAGGCTCATTCAGCCCGGTGGCGAGCGGTCCGGCATAGAGCAACGAAATCTGTTGCCACGCAGCCCGGCGCTCTTCTTCGTCGGCGGTGCGCTCGGCCCGCAGGCTGGCTTCGATGAAATCCGCAAAGTCAATGCGAATGCCGACCGGATTTAGGCGGATGCCATCTCGGTCCGACTCAATGTGATCCGTCAGGCTCGAGTTCTCACTTTCCAAATGCTTCTTGAGAAGGTGCAGGGTGACGTTCAGGCGGGTACGGGCCACGTCTTCACTGGCTTCGGGCCAGAGGAACTCTCCTAGCAGTTCGCGCGGATGCCCGGAACCCGGGTGCAACGCCAAGAATGCGAGCAGTGAACGGCACTTCGCCGTTGGAAAAGAGGTGATCTTCCGACCTTCCTCTGTAATATGGACACGGCCAAACAAATGTATGTCTAGCTTCGTAACCTGATTCAAATTTCTCCCCTTCGGACTGACGAGCAGCCCAAACCTAGTATTTGCTATTGGTAAATATTCATGGTTTATGAAGGCCCAATTGCGGTCCATGGGTCCCAGACGGCGAATCTAGAACGGACCTGTACACGTTGACCCAGTGAACGCAGATATACTGCGTGAACGGAGCAAGTGTAAATGCGAGCAAGAACGGGTATGTGGTTGGCGGCTGTGATGGCCGTCGCGGTCGCTGGAGCGGGTCTGATCCCGCAGGATCGAACTCTTCGATTCCGACCTGCGGCGAATACGGAATACGCCTACAACAGCGTGAGCGAAACCAGCATGGCCATCTCGGGCATGATGGAGCAGTCCAGCGACACGAAGGTGACCTCCACTCGCGTGCTGAAGATCAAGGACACGGTGGACGGCTGGACCAAGTTTGAATGGCACAGCCGCAACGTGAAGACGGAATCCACCGGTGAAGCTATGCCCGGTATGGACCCGAACTCCACGGGCAAGGTGATGGAGCAGGTTGTGGTGGCCGGCGAAGTGAACGAACTCGCCACCGTCCGCAACATCCGCGTGGTGGGTGGCGACACGAGCGACCCGATGACGATGATGGCCATCGGCGGCATGGGTCAAACCATGGTGGACCTGGGCATTAGCGGCACCAAGCTTCCGGAAGGCCCGCTCGCCGTGGGTCAAACCTGGAAGAGCGAGCTCAACATCGGCAAGGTGCTGAACGAGCAAAGCGGCGGCATGGTGACCTCGGACAAGAGCCTCCCCGTGGAATACAAGGTCGAAGGCTTTGAAATGATCGACGGTGTGGAGCACGTCAAAATCACCTCGACGACCGTGGGTTCGGTGCCGATCTCCTCGCCGATGGCGGGTGAAGGCACGCTGGAAAGCAACACCGTGGGCACGATCCTTGTGAACATGACCAACGGCATTGCCACCAAGTCGAGCATCGAAGGCACGCAAACGATTGATCTCGGGATGGTCGTCATCTCGCTCAAGATCAAGTCGGTTGACGAACTCAAGAAGAACTGATCATCAATCTTCGATCACGCAAGTACACCCTTGGCCTCCCGTAGGCCAAGGGTGTTTTTCTTTGCCTAACACGCTAGAATGAACCCGGCATGGCGCGTCATTCCACGTTCTCCTTCAACTCCCCGGGGGGTTCATTGGCCTTTGAGTGGGTGACTCCCGAAGGCTCGGGGCCGTTCCCGGTGGTGGTGCTCATCCACGGCGGGGGATGGATCAGCGGCGACCGCACCATGATGGCTGCCGAAGCTGAGTTTTGGGCGGAGAATGGCTGGGCGTCTGCTTCGGTGGAGTACCGGTTAGCGCCCTTGTATCTGTATC
The DNA here is from genome assembly GCA_002352215.1 of Chthonomonas sp. UBA2785. Taxonomy (GTDB): domain Bacteria; phylum Armatimonadota; class Fimbriimonadia; order Fimbriimonadales; family Fimbriimonadaceae; genus JAHBTC01. Next base: position 9,166 of record DEIB01000029.1, read on the forward strand.
CGGCGGCGATTGAAGATCTTCAGGCGTTCTTCCGCCACTTGGACAGCCATGGAGCTGAACTCGGGGCCAAGCCCGGCCACATCGCCACCTTTGGGCACAGCGCTGGGGGGCACCTTTCGCTCATGGCTTCCCTTTCCCCTGCTTTGAATGGCGAAGAGTTCACTCGGCCTCGCGCCACCGTCAACGTGTGCGGCATCACCGACCTGCGCAACCCTGACGACACGCATTACGACATCTCGCTGAGCTTCTTGGAGCAATTTATGGGTGGAACACACTCTGAGGCCCCCGAACGGTGGGCAGAGGCCAGTCCGATTTCCCATGTGCGCGAGGGGCTAGCCCCGGTGCTCAACCTGCACGGCCAGGACGACGAAATTGTGCCCGTCGATCAGGCGCGACGCATCCACCAAGCGCTCCAGGGGGCCGGGGTGACGAGCGAATTGATCGAGTATCCGCGCGAGTACCACGCTTTCTCACTTGAAGCCTGGACCGACATCCGGGCCCGCGCCTTGGCGTTTGCCAACACCCACGCCGGCTAAGCCATGATTGACCTGCGCAGCGACACCGTCACGCGGCCAACCCCGGCGATGTACGCCGCGATGGCCACTGCCCCCTTGGGCGATGATGTGCTGGGCGACGAGCCAACCGTAAGAAAACTTGAAGATTCGGTGGCCGAACTCTTAGGATTCCCTTCGGCCATGTTTGTGCCCAGCGGCACGATGAGCAACCAGATTGCCCTGATGGTGCACACGCGCCCGGGCGACGCCGCGCTCTTTGAAGAGGAAGCGCATATGGTGTATTACGAGGCCGGAGCCCCGGGAGCACTGGCCGGCGTGGTGACCCTAAGCTATCCCAGCCAGGGCGGGATTCCAGATCCGGCCGTGGTGGCCGGGAAGCTTTGGCAGCGCACTCACCACACGCCGGGCGTCAAGTTTGTGGCGGTGGAAAACACCCACAACCGCCATGGGGGTGCAATCATCCCGCCGGACATCCTGCAGGCGCACGCCGACCAAGTGCGGGCGGCAGGGGCCGTATGCCACCTGGACGGAGCCCGGGTGTGGAATGCGGCGGCGGCTTTGGACTTGCACCCACGCGAACTAACAAAGATGTTTGATTCGGTGTCGGTGTGCTTCAGCAAGGGGCTGGGCGCGCCGGTGGGTTCGGCCTTGTTGGGGTCAGCCGATTTCATTGACGAGGCACGCTATGTGCGCAAGCGCCTCGGCGGCGGCATGCGCCAATCCGGATTGCTGGCAGCGGCGGCCCTGGTGGCGCTAGATGACCGAGACCAACTGACAGAGGACCACCGACGCGCCCGCACATTGGCAGAAGCCCTCATGGGCACTCCCGGCCTCACTCCCCTCACGCCCACCACCAACATTGTCCTGGTGGACACCGACGCCCCGGCCAACGATTGGATGGATGCGCTGGCCACTGTGGGTGTCGGGTGCGTGCCCTTCGGGTCGCATCGCCTGCGGTTTGTCACCCACCGCGATGTAGACGATCAGGGCTTAGAGGTCGCGCTGGGACGGATCAAAGAGGTTGCCGCTCAGCTGGCCCAGCGGTCCGAGTAGCTCGCTTTCCAACCTGCGGTAAGCAATGTCCGCCAGGGTCTTGAGGTTCGCGACGTCTTCCCGGTTGTAGGCCAATAACGTCTCAAGTGCATCCTCACGCCCGCGCTGAGCCGCGTACCACAGCCGGATCGCGTCCCGCCCGTCCAGGCCGTCCGTGTCGTCGCCGCGTTCCAGGCCAAACCGCTTTTCGATCTTCTTGAGGCCACCCCGGATGCCCAGCCGCTTAAATGCCATACACAGGTCCAAGTGGATCTGATCGAACGGCACCCGAGGGAATCCCCGCTTCAACATCGGGATATCGAAACCGGTGCCAAAGAACGTCACGATCATCCCGTACTGCTCCATCAAGTCGGGGAACTCGTGCAGGTCCTTCCCTTTCACGAGGCCACGGAATCCTACGTCGTCGTAAAGCCCAATGATGGTAATCGAAGTACCCGATTGCCCCCCATCCGTCTCGATATCCAAGTAGACGGTTTGGTCGGCAAAGGTCGGCCACGTGCGCCAAATCTCCTTCGAGAAGTGCCGCGCAAAGAAGCGATAATCCCGGGCGTCGAGGGCCTCTTTGCTGGCCAGAATGATGTCTTCGGCCTCCACCGGGTCGCAACCGCGCAGGTTAAAGCCCTTGGGGTCGGCTAAGAAAGCCTCCCATGAGGTGCAACCCTGCCGCCACAGGTCGGCTTCCGTTGAAGGACCGACACGAGGTAGGTGGCAGAACGACCGCGTGAGCAAGACTAGCCGCCGGACGACATGATCTTGGGCTGAATTCGTTGATTCACAAACGGCTCGGGCACGATCACGTCGCGGCTGCTAGCGGCCGGCCAGGGCAACGCGAGATCCTTATCGTCGTACCAGAAGAGGCCCGTGTCTTGGTTGCTATCAAATTCCCCGTTCACGCGGACCAAACCGGCCCCGTAGAACGTGGCTCGCATGTCCTTGCCAAACCACTGGATGGCGCGCCACTTGCCGCTGGCCACCACACGTCCGGTTCCGTAATAAACCTTACGGTCTCCGAACTCGTACTCCTTGCGGACGTTGCCCGTCACTTGCACGTCCCCGTCCATGCGGGAAATCAGCACCGTGCCGGTGAAGGTGAATTCCATGCGGCCCTCGCAGTTGATGGCCCGGAACGAACCCAAACGAGTGGAAAGATTGAGCGTGCCGTACTTGCGCTCATCCAGGGGCAGCTTGCCGCGTTGCTCCGGGGTGGCCGGTTGCGAATGTCCCACCGCATACAGGAGGCCCAGAACCCCCACGGTTGCCAACAGTCCGTAGCGTCGCATAACTTGTCTTTCCATTATGGCAAAACCCGTGCCGAAGTGGTTTCGTTCCCGCCCAAGGGCCCCGGCCAAATTGGGAGTTGGGCCAGAAATTGCGTACACTCACTCTAAGGCCATGAAAGGTGTAGCTACCAAGCGTAAGGTCGGCGTCATTGCCCTCATTGCAGGTTCCGTGGTTGCTTTGGGCGTGGTGATGACCATGTTTCTTACCCAGGCGAGCCCCTACGTCAACGTTGAGCAAGCCAAAAGCATGAAGGGCAACAACCTGCACTTGGCGGGCGTCATCGTTCCAGGAACGATCACAACGACCGTTATGGACGGCTCCACCACACGCTTTATCCTTAAGGACGACTACGGACAAACCGTGCCCGTGGTCTACAAGGGCCCCGCCCCCGCCAACCTCCGCACGGCCGACCGCGCCGTGGCCATTGGTGGCATGGGCACCACCGAGTTTGAAGCTCGCGATTTGCTCCTCAAGTGCCCGTCTCGGTATGAGGGTGACGGACCGAAGGTAGCCCAAAAGTGAACACGGATATTGCCCCCCAGGATTGGCCAGCCCCCGCGCAGTGGTCGATGCTGGCCGGCGACGCGGGTCGCATCCTCCTTTTCTTGGCGATGGCCAGCTTCTTAGCGGCGGTCATCGGTTCCATCACCAACCGCCTTCGTGTATCCCGGATCGGTTTTGCCGTGGGTTCCTTGAGCGTTTTCGTCTCCTTTGGCCTGCTCCTTTCGCTCACTAGCACGGGCCAGTTCCACTACCGCTACGTCTTTGCGCACAGCCAGGCCGATCTCGAGCCCTGGTATCGCATCTCGGCCGCGTGGGCCGGACAAGAAGGTTCGTTCCTCCTCTGGGCCGTGACCTCGGCGATGTTTGTGGCCCTCGCCCGCAAGAAGACCGGCGCCGATGAGCGCGGTTACCTGGGCGTGGCCAGCGCGTTCCTCATGGGCTTGGCGGGCATCCTCACGTTCGAGTCGCCCTTCCGCCTCATCGACCCGATCTTGGGTCAACTGCGCACGCCGCCCGATGGCAATGGCCTTTCGCCCGCGCTGCTGAACTACTGGATGGTCATCCATCCGCCCACCATTTTCTTGGGCTTCGGCTCCCTCTTAGCTTTGTTTGCTTGGGCGGCCGCGGCCCTCATGCGCAAGAACCTGGAGGACTACATTGTCCCCATTCGGCCGTGGGCCATCATCTCGGCGACCCTGCTTGGCCTCGGCCTGTGTATGGGCGGCTTCTGGGCGTACGAGATGCTCAACTGGGGCGGGTTCTGGATGTGGGACCCAGTCGAAAACACCTCCTTCGTCCCCTGGGTGGCGGCGGTGGCCTTCATCCACGGCATCTTTGTGCAGCAGGCGCGACGCCGCTGGCACATCGGCAATGCGGTGCTGGCGGCGGTGCCGCTTATGGCGTTCTGCTTCGGCACGTTCCTCACTCGGTCCGGCTTCTTGGGCGACCAAAGCGTCCACAGCTTCGCGCAGATGGACCGCAGTGCGCTTTGGATTCTTACCGGCATTGGCGGCGTGGTCATCTTTGGCTTCTTCGGCTTGGTCTTTGCGCGCATGCACACGGCCAAGGACTGGCTGCCCGAACCCCGCGCGGCCGAACCGGAACACATCCTGAACCGCACCACGGGGTACGGCACTTCCATCTGGATTCTGCTCGCCTTTGGCGTTATCGCCGGGGTGGGCATGAGCGTGCCGCTCATCCAAAGTCTGGCCGGGCAGGCGCCGAAGATGGTGGAAGAAAAGCTCTACCACTACATCCTCAGCTGGTTCTTCCCGCCCTTCATGCTGGCGTTGGCCATCTTCCCATTCATCACCTGGCGGGGCTCGACCTTGAAGGCCACGCTCGGGCGGGTCAATCAGTCGTTGGCGATTTCGGTGTTCATCACGGGCATCCTGCTTTTGGGCTTGCGCACCGAAACCGTGTGGTTGCCCATGGTCAATGAAGGCGTCGATACGCCCTGGGGCGCTAAGCTCCCGCGCCTGCCTTGGGTGCTGTTCCTCAGTTGGCTGTGCGTGTTTGCCACGGTGTCCAACTTCACGCGCATATTCCAGCTATGGCGCACGGCTCGGCCTTCGGTGGGCGGGCTGGTCACCCACGTCGGGTTCGCCCTTACCCTTTTCGGGTTGGTGTTCTCCCGCGGGTTCGAGCAGAAGACGGAAGTCTTGGTGCACCCGGATTACCCCGGCACGGCCCTGGGCTACACCTTTGCCTACATGGACCGGGCTTATAAGTTCACGGACCGACACAACGAACTGCACATGATGGTGATGGGGCGCGGAGAGGAGTTCCTGGCGCACCCCGGCCTCTACTTCACCCCCGGTGAAGAAGAGCCGAACCCCGTGATGTGGCCGCACATCCAGCGCCACGCCCTGTGGGACATGATCGTCATCGCCTACCCGATGGCGTTCGACGCTTCGGGTGAAACCACCTTCAATGTCGGCGAGATGCGAGCCTTCAAGGACATCACGCTGCAGTACGAGGGCATGCGCACCGAAGGCCAACTCGGCACGGCGGGTGCACGCTTCTTTGCTCGCTTCACCTACGATTCGGTAGGCATGGGCGACGGCGAGTTTGAATCCATGATGATGATCACGGAGGATGGCCCCGAGTACAGCAATGGCCGTATCGGCGACACCTTCGAGATTCGACTGGACCGTATCGACGCCGCCACCAAATCGGCCACCGTCACCCTGTTCTTTGTGCAGCCGGCCTACCCGGTGGAGCTGTTCTACAAGCCTCTCACCATCTTTGTGTGGATCGGGGTGGGCGTGATGACGCTCGGTGGATTCTGGGCGGCGCGAAGCCGGTCCCGGCGGACACCCGGACCAATGCGGGATGAGCCCACTGGCGACGACAACCAGGTCGTCCAAAATGAGGAGCAGTCCAAGCAAAGCGATGCGCCTGAACCAATTACTCAAGGCTAAGATTCACCACGCACGGGTGAGCTACGCCAACCCCGACTACGTGGGCAGTATCGAGATCGACCACGAGCTGATGGAGCGCATCGGCATTGTGGATGGCGAACTCGTGCATGTGTGGGCGGTGGATCACACCTCGCGCATCACCACCTACGCTTTTGGGGGGCCGCGCGGCGTGGTCGGCCTGAACGGCGGAGCCGCGCACCACTTTAAGGCGGGCGACCGACTGGTCATTGCCGCTTTTTGCATGAGTGATGAACCGGTGACGCCCACCATGATTCTGGTGGACGAGAACAACCAGTTCGTGCGCGAAATGGAGCCCTTCACCGTCCATGGCTGAGACCGTCGATCTCGGGAAGATGCTCGAGGATCGCGGGGCGATCCTGCGGGGCCATTTTGTGCTCACCAGCGGTCGCCACAGCGACGTTTACTTCGAGAAGTTCCGCGTGCTGGAGCAGCCGGACGTGCTGTCCGCTCTCTGCGCCCGTATTGCCGAGACGTACCGTGATGCCAAGATTGACGTGGTGGCTGGACCGACGACCGGCGGCATCATCATCGCGTTCGAGGTGGCCCGGCTGCTGGGCGTGAAATCGCTCTACATCGAGAGCGAGAACGGCATCAAGACCATCCGGCGCGGGGCGACCGTGGCCCCCGGGGCGCGGGTGTTGGTGGTGGATGATGTGCTGACGACGGGCCTGAGCGTGCGGGAAACCATCCAGTGCGTGCAGCAAGCCGGGGGTGACGTGGTGGCCGCCAGCGTGCTGATTGATCGCAGCGCCCCGAACACCGACCTGGGTGTGGAATGGACGGCGGCCTACAAGGTGGAAGCTCAGACCTGGGCGGCCGACGAGGTTCC
>DEIB01000045.1 GCA_002352215.1 Chthonomonas sp. UBA2785
ACCGAACGAGGCAGATTTTGGCAAGGAAGTCAATGCGTGGCTCCAGCACACCCTCGGTGCGTGGGCCTGGACAAATTCAAATTATCGTCAATGTCTCCAGCCGCGAAACGAGGATCGCGGTGCTGGAGGATCGAGACCTGGTCGAGTACCGGGTTGAGCGCGAAGAGCGCGTCGTCGGCAGCATCTTTAAGGGGGTCGTGCAAAACGTCCTGCCCGGGATGGATGCGGCCTTTGTGGATATCGGCCTGGAGCGCAACGCGTTCCTTTACGTCGCCGACATCATGCCGGACGACATCAACGACAACAGCCCGGCTAGCGTGCGGCGCAGCGAACTCCGCCGCCGCAAGATCAAGGAACTGATCAAGCCCGGCCAAGAGCTGATGGTGCAGGTCACCAAGGGCCCGCGCGGCACCAAGGGTGCCCGCGTCACCACCCGGATTTCGCTTCCCGGCCGCTACGTGGTGCTGATGCCCGAGCACAGCCAGGTGGGTGTGAGCCGCAAGCTAGAAGACCGCAAGGAGCGTGAGCGCCTTCGCCGCATCGGCGAGAAGATCACCCCTGCCGGCTTTGGGCTCATCATGCGTACGGAGTGTGAAGGCCGTTCCGCCGAGGAATTGCTGGCCGACGTTCAGTTCTTGCAGCAGTTATGGGCGCAAACGATGGAATCGGCCAAGCGCCTGCGCGCCCCCGCCGTGGTGCACCGCGACCAAACGTTGCTTTATCGCACGATTCGCGACGTCTTTGGCGACGAGATTGACCGCTTGGTCATTGATGACCCCGAAGAGTACGAGAAGGTCAGCCTGGTGGCGGGCATGGTGGTGCCGGCCCTGCGCGGCAAGATCACGCTTTACGATCAAGAAGAACCGATTTTCGACCACTACGGTATCGAAAAGGACCTCGACCGCTTACTGCTGCACAAGGTGTGGCTCAAGTCCGGTGGCTACCTGGTGGTGGACGAAACCGAAGCCCTCACCGCGATTGACGTCAACACCGGCAAGCAGGTGGGTTCGCACTCGCTCAACGAGACGATCCTGAGCACGAACATGGAAGCGGCCCGCGAAGTGTGCCGCCAACTGCGCCTGCGCGACATGGGCGGCATCATCGTCATCGACTTCATTGACATGGAGGAAGCCGATGCGCAGAAGCGGCTATTGGATTACTTCACGAAGCAATTGGCGCGCGACCGTGCCCGCACCCGGGTGGGCAAGATTAGCTCGCTCGGCCTGGTGGAAATCACCCGCAAGCGCACTGGCGAAAGCGTGACCGAGGCCATCACCTCGCTCTGCCCGCTTTGCAACGGCCGGGGCCGTATCGCCAGCAGCGACACCGTGGGCCTGTGGATTGAGCGCGACATGCGCCGCCGCCTGAATGAACCGGGCAACGCGTTCCACATCGTGTGCCACCCGGCGGTGGTCGAGGCTCTCATTGGAGCGGACGGGGAAGTTATCGAGGAGATGGAGCACGAACTCCAGCGCGGCCTCTACATCCGGGCCAACCACGATATCGGCATCGAGGAATATCACATCGAGGGCGGCACGATCGAAGAGTTCGACCGCTACTTCATGGGCTTCCGCCGGGCGCAAGTGCTGGAATGCACGGTGCGCCGCAGCGCGGTGGAATCCACCGGCAAGGTCATCGGCTGGACCGACGGAGGCTACTTCGTCGAACTCCTGGGTGCCGAAGACTTGGTGGGCCAACGCGTGAAGGTGGTGCTGCAAGATATCCGCCGCGCCTTTGGTGTGGGCGATGTGATTCAGCCCGTCGGCAACCGATCGTAAATCGACTTGCGAAGGTTCTCCGGTTCGACCGGGCCGGGGAACCAAGCACATTTGCACTGCCCTAGGATAGAATACGGGCAGATGGTCGACGTTGCAGAAGTTTGGTCCGAGGCTCTCCCGGCCATCAAAGACGGGGTCACCGGGGTCGGCGTGTGGACCGCCCTCAACGTCAGCGTGGCCATCAAGTACGAAGATGGCTTCTTCGTAGTCGGCGTTCCGTACCGCGACCAAGAGTTGGCCGGCCACCTTCGCCTGCCGCAAACCAAGCGTCTGATTGAGCACGAGGTGGGCATCCGCCTGAATGCTAAGGTCAACCTGCGCGTTATTGAAGGCACCGAGGCCGCCGACTGGGAAACCGAGAAGCGCCGCGATGCCGAAAAGCGCCGCCTGCAAGAACAAGCCGTGGCCCGCGCCCGCGCCGAAGTGGCCGCCGGCACCAGCTGGGATTCGGTGTACGAGCAGCTCAGCCGCAAGTTTGCCGCCACGCCCAACCGGTCGTTGCCGCAAAACCGCGCCCAGTTCTTTATGGAAGCCATTGACCTGGTGGCCGAAGCCCTGAGCAAGACCCCCGTGGCCGATGACTTTGCCGAGCGGCAGTACGCCCGGTGCCTGGAGCGCATCAGCCAATACACGGAACTGCCCAGCACGCTGGTGGCCGTCAAGGTTCTCGAGCGCACCTTCCAGGGTTAAGTCCGCATGGCGCCCACCGCCATCATTTTAGGTTCGGGCACCAGCAACGGGGTCCCCACGCTGGGGCGCACCTACCCGCCGGAATTCTTAGCCGACCCGCGCAACCACCGCACCCGCGCCTCGTGCCTGTTGCAAGGCCCCGAGGGCAACGTGCTGATTGACTGCAGCCCGGAAATGCGCCTGCAACTGCTGCGCGAGGGCGTGCAAGACCTGGCGGCGGTGCTCATCACGCACACCCACGCCGACCACATTATGGGGATGGATGATCTGCGGGCGTTCTGCCTCAAGACGGGGGCCGATATGCCAGTCTACGCCGCCCCGGAACACCAAGACGACATCCGCCGGGTGTTCCCGTATGCCTTCGGCCAGTTTCCGCCGGGCATCTTTGTGCCTCGCTTTGACCTGCGCGAGGTGACAAGCACCCTGGAACTCGGGGGGCTCACCATCCGCACCGCCTACGTGCCCCACGGGCCGGTGCGCTGCCTGGTGGTGCGCGTGAACGACTTTTGTTACGCCACCGACCTGAGCGACATCCCCGACGAAGCGCTCCCGCTGTTTGAGGGGCTGGACACGCTGGTGCTGGATGCCGTGCGCTACCGGCCACACCCCAATCACTTCCATTGGGACCGTGCGGTGGAGTGGGCGGAGCGCCTGGCGCCGCGCATCACCTACTTCACGCATCTGTGTGATGATTACGACCACGGACCGGTGGAAGCCGGGCTCCCGCCGCACCTGCGGCTGGCCTACGATGGACTTCGCATCCCACTTTAGGGCCGCAAGTTCAAAAACCTAACAAAAAAAGTCAGGCTTCCCCTCAAGTTTGCGGGGGATGTGCCAAGGATAGTCTTTGGATTCAGTTCATCGGAGCCTACGTCTCTTGCCTCAACCTTCCATCGTCGCCGGAATTCTCGCCCTCGTGGTCCTTGCCACGGGCGTACTTTCGGGTGCCGAGTCCCTCGCCCTCTTGCAGCGCGCCGCCATCGCATATTTCGCGGGGTTGGTGCTGGGGCACTTGTGGAACGCCTTCTTCCAGTTGCCGGTCCGCCAGTTCAGAGACGAAGGAAATGAGGACGAGAACGGCGCCGACAAAGAATCTGCGGAGGAACCTGCGACCGCAAAGGCGGCATAGCCGTCTTGGAATTAGGATAGACTCCGATTAGGTCAGTTTAAGGTTTTCGATCATCATGCCCATGTCTCCTGCCACCATCCAACGCGCTTGGATCCGCCACAAAGTCTACAAAGAGGAGCAGGCTCGTCTTGACCTGATTGACAACTACTCCTACTTGGTCAAGATCACGGCGGGCCGTTTAGTGGCCAACACCCCGGGGGGCATGGACCGGGATGACCTGATTTCGGCCGGTGTGATTGGGCTCATCAAGAGCGTGGACCAGTACGATCCCAGCCGGGATGTCAAGTTTGAAACTTACGCCATCGCTTTGATTCGTGGCGCCATCCTGGAGATGATGCGCGACGAGGACTGGGTGCCCCGCAGCATCCGCGAGAAGCTGAAGGCCCTGGAGCGCGCCAACCAGCGCCTAGAAACCGAACTCAACCGCCCACCCACCCGCCGGGAGCTCGCCGATGCGCTGGAACTGAGCGAGCAGGAAGTGATGGACCTGCAAGTGCGGGCCGGACGCACCAACGTTTTTAGCCTGGACGACGTGATTGGAGGGAGCGGCGGCGAAGGTGAAGACAGCCTCCACCTCATCGAAATGATCGTGGACGAGGATGCTTCGCCGGAAGACGAAGTGGAAGGCCGCGACCTCAAGCGCATTCTGGCCGCCGGCGTGGACAAACTGCCGGAGCGCGAGCGCCTAGTGGTGTCGCTTTATTACTTTGAAGGGCTGACCTTTAAGGAAATTGGGAACGTGCTGGGGGTGAGCGAAAGCCGCGTGTACCAGCTGCACACCCAGGCCATGAGCCGCCTGCGCACGTTCATGCGCGAGCAAGGCATCCCGCAAGTGGCATAACGCTCCGCGTACTCAATGATCGTGTTGGCGCCCTGTAACCACAGGTCGCTTCTCGTCGTCTTTGGAGTCAGAATGCCTTTTGGGGAAGGGATGATGACTCGACACAACGCTTACCAGCGGATCGCGTGTTTGGCGACCATTGTTCTAAGTGGGCTCGTTCCGTCTCTCGGCATGGCCCAGTCGAGCGCTCAGCAGGAAGGTGAGTTTGCCCGAGATGTTATCGCCCGGGTCAAACAAGAGTGGTCCCTGCACCCCGGTCCGCTGATGGTGGACGCCAGAGACTGGCTCCCAAACGAAACCGTGATGGATGGTGACCGAGTGATTCGGGAGCCGGACCTCAAGGTGATAGCCCAGGCTGGGAAGCGCCGGTACATCCAGGTGGGGCGAGCCGACGTGTTCGCCCGGCGACTCGAAGTCAGCCCCTCCCTGCGCATGGGGAGACCTCACTCCCTTTATGCTTTTGCCAGTCAGCGCTTTGACGTATTGCTCGAAGGGCTACCCCTCAATCAGTTCACGGCCGACGAGCGAGAATTGTGGACCGATGTGGGATTTGCATCTCCCGCCTTCCTTCACGCACTCCGAAACAACTCAACCGCCCCCATGGTGCTCAGTGCGAGCATGTCTTGGATGGAGAATGGTCAGTTGCGTTCGGTGGGAGGATTTCGGATTCATGAAGCAGTCGTAAACGCGCCCACGGGTAATCCTGCATGGGCGGCACCGCGACTCACACCTCAGCCGGAGACTCTTACCCTCGATTTCGGCGACGGTGAGATGTTGACGACTCGTGAACTGATCGGACGTGTGGCTGAGCTCGGATACTCCGTTCGCTACGATGCGCGACTCGAGGGCTCTCCGATCTTCGTGAAGGGTGTTTTTGAAGTCGGCGAAATTTTGGAGTCATTGAGGGAGGTGCTGCAAACCATTCCCATGTCTGCCCAAGACCTGCGCGCCCAAAGGAACCACATGCCGGCCAGATACCGGGAAATGTTGGTCGCGGCATTGATCAAAAGGGGATTCTCCCCATCTCTGGCGGAGCGGCTCGAATTGCCGACGGCCACGATGGTTTACGAAATCGTGGCTACGAAGAAAGAGTTTCGCGAGGTTGAGCTGCTGAAGGCGAGGATGAGTAGTGAGGAAAGTGAGGCTGACCAAGTGATTCGGATGGAAGTTGAGCTTCGTTTCTGGTGTGATCCAGGCTTCATTTGGCGTTCTATGCGAGCAGATGGAACGGGTCTGAGCCAAGGTGCGCTAAGTCACGGCCTTCCGGCGCCGTAGCTTCGCCCTAGCCTCCCGTACGCCCAATGGCCCCGGCGATTCCCGGTATCCTTACCAGGGTCCGGCCCGTCTGGCACGAACTTTGCGCCAAATGTGTTGTGACGAGTGGAGCGATCTCCGCTCACCCCCTTGCGGGAGCCATGAATAGCATTATGTTTGGAAAGTATGGACTTTGGACCGCCGCCGCTCTGGCGGCCCTGGCCCTCACCGGTTGCAACCGGGGAGAAGAAACCCTTGCGACCGTGAACGGTGACCCCATCACCATGGAAGAGTTCATCAAGCACATCGAGACGAAGCCCACCGTCCGCGTGGTGGTGGACAACCGACAGCTTGAGGTCCCCGTGGCCAACACCATCGCCTTCCAGGCCTTGCAAGACCTCGTCACGCAAAAGCTCATCATCCAGATGGCGCGAGATAAGGGCTTCAAGCTGGACGACACCGCCGTGCAGGCCGAAATCGCCACGCTCGAAAAGATCAACCCGGGCTACGTGAAGAATCTGCAAGCCCGTGGCCTGACCATGGAGCAGATCCGCCAGTCCATCCGCGTGGACCTGGCCCAGGAGCACCTGCTGACCGAAGGCATCAAGATCAGCGACCAGCAAGTGGACAAGTTCATCAAGGACAGCCCCAACGCCTTCCTGAAGCCCGCGATGGCCGAAGTGGTGCAGATTGTGGTGCGCGATGAGCGCAGCAAGCAGCGCGCCGACAACCTTCTGCGCCAAGGCCGCAACTTCACCGACGTGGCCCGCGAAGTGAACCCGCAGAACGTGCCCAGCCGCAGCGAACTGAACCTGACCGCCATGAAGGCGCAGGTAGCCGCCCCGGTGGTGCGCACGCTCTATACGGGCCTGACCACCACGGCTCCGGGTCGCGCCACCGCTTGGATCAAGCTGGCCGACAACGAGCAGGTGAAGTACCTGGTGGAACGCCGCACCCAAGAGAGCAAGATCGAGATCACTAAGGAGCGCCGTGAGCGCATCCGCCGCGACCTCGCCAAGGCTCAAGGTGCCCAGGCTGTGGACCTCAACGACCGCATCGCCAAGCGCCTGAAGGACAGCCAAGTCACCGTGGACAAGAGCTACCTGAAGGGCATGTGGGAACGCTTCATGGAAACCTTCGGCGAAGCCCTGAAGGAACAAGAAGCCAAGACCGGCACCACCGCCGGCAACTAACCCGCCGATTGGCTCTCCCTGCCCTCGCTCCTCTTCGGGAGCGGGGGCTTTTTGTTGCGCGCGGGCAAGGCCGATGGCCCCCCGGGCCGGACGGGGGAACCGCGCGGGGGCGTAAATTGAGAGGGATGCACGATCGAGTGGACGTCACGATCATTGGGGGCGGCCCCACCGGCCTGTTCGCCGCCTTTTACGCCGGGCTGCGCGGGATGTCGGTGCGGATTCTGGATAGCCTGCCGGAACTGGGCGGGCAGCTCACCGCGCTCTACCCCGAGAAGTACGTTTACGATATGCCGGGGTTCCCGGCCGTGCTGGCCAAGGATTTGGCGCGTGATTTGATCCAGCAGGGGACGCAGTTCCACCCCGACCTGGTGCTGGGCGAGACGGCCGACCACCTGGCGGCGGATGAGGAGGGGTATGTCATCACCACCACTTCGGGCGTGGCCCTGCCCACCCGCACCATCATCGTGGCGGCGGGGGCGGGGGCTTTCTCTCCGACTCGAATTGGCCTGGAAGGTGAGGCCGATTGGGAGAACCAGGGCGTGTACTACGGCGTGCGGAGCCTGGAAACATTCCGTGACCGGGATGTGCTGATTGTGGGGGGCGGGGATAGCGCCTTCGACTGGGCCCTGGCCCTGCACCCGGTGGCGCAGCGCGTGCGGCTGGTGCACCGGCGCGACCAGTTCCGCGCGCACGAAGAGAGCGTGCGGGCGGCGCATAATTTGGGGATCGAGTTCTTGCTGTGGCAGCAAGTGACGGCGCTGCACGGGGCGCCGGGGGCCTTGACGGGCGTGACGCTGCAACACACCACCGAGAAGAGCATTGAGGATGTGGCGTGCGACCAAGTGATTGTGAACATCGGGTTTAAGTCGTCCCTGGGGCCGCTCAAGGATTGGGGGATGACGATTACCAAGAACCAAATTGAGGTGGATCATTTGTATCGCACCAACCTACCGGGGGTGTTTGCGGTGGGGGATGTTTGCACATTTGATGGGAAGATCAAACTGATCGCGACGGGGGTGGGCGAAGCGGCCACCGCGGTGTGCGTGGCCAAGCAGCACCTAGACCCGAACGCGAAGCTGTTCCCCGGGCACAGCAGCGACATGGATTTGTCGTCCGTGGGCACGAAAGGGTAACCAGGTTCGCGGCTTGATTCTTGTCTGAATTGAGCTTGCCGGGGGCGTGCCAGGTCGTGCTAGACTGCCGTTTGTAAGGGGGTTATCTGAATTGAACAAGCCCATTCGCCACCTGGCTCTTCTCGCTGGTCTGTTGGGTGCCACGCTCGGAACCGGGCAGAACGTCGCCGTGGTCGAGAGTAGCTCCCGGCCGTACACTCCGGAGGAACTCGAGCAGAACTTAAAGCTCCAGTGGGGTCTTCACCCGGGTCCCCTGCTGGTTGATGCCCACCATTGGGGTTTCCCGCAAGCGGTAAGCAACGAAAACGAGCAGATCTGTGACCCCGACTTAAAACTCATAGCATTAGTCGAGGGACGACGACACGTGCGAGTCGGTCGGGCAGATGTCTTTGCCCGCTTGACAGGGCCGAGCACCTGGAGGCAGGCCGGAACGATTGGAAGCATGTGGGATTTCGTCTCCGCTCGCTCAGACGAACTCATAAAAGGATTGGATGTTCGCACGCTCAGTTCTGAAGAACGAGAAGTCATGATCCACCTTACAAACATGATTCCGGCTGTCCAGCGCAGAATCATTGATCGAGAGGAGGGAGAACTCATGATCTTCCCCACTATGGCTTGGACAATTGATGGTGAATCCGGCGGGGCTTACTTTAGGTCTCATCTTGCGATTCGCCAACAGCGTACACCCGCCAACGAGCGAGCCGAGTGGATGGAAGAGCGGCCCCCGGTCGGTCCGAAGGAAGAGCGTTTCGACTTCAAAGATGGGAAGATGATGTCGTTGGCCGAAGTCGCGAAATTGCTTTATGACCGCGGATTCATTGTGCGTTACGATGCCCGGCTAGCGCAGTCAACTCTCTTTCTCAAAGGGGATTTTGACAAGCAAGACCTCTTTGAAAGCCTTGCCGAGGTCGTCAAGACCGTGCCGTTCTTTGTCCAGGATCGCCGCGCCGTCCAATCGGCGGCGAAAGTGAAATACGTTGAATTGACAAAGGCACTACTTAGCCAACGTGGTGTGCCTGATGTCTTGGTCGAGAGGATTGAAGCCGACGGATCCCTCCGCGCAACGCAACAAGAGCTCCTTCAAATTCCTAATGTGAAACATCGATATGGAGCACAATGGGGCAATTCGAACGAGACTGTACTGATTCAGACCATGATCCATTTGGGGATGGATACCGGCGATACCTGGATGTACCGATCTTCTCTCAACAGAGGAATCATGGTGGGATCGATAGGCGTTCTTACTATGGGAATCAAGCCCGGATAAGCCTGAGTTCCTCACGGGCGACCCCAAGCATTGACAATCCACCAACTTGCTTGGTCGTGCGGCATAAAGTTGGGGTGGGTCAGTACGTTCCACGCCGGAACGTAACCGAGCGACCCATCCCCGTACTGCCGAATCCGCTGGATCACTGTCTCCACGTGCGCTTTGGCCCGCCGCGCCCGCTCGATGTCGGCCAGGCTCCCGCCAATGCGCTCGTGCGTCCGCTTCGCCGTCCGCTCCAGCGTCTCAAACAGATACCGCGTGGGGGCCAGGGCGCTCACTGCCCGCTCGGTTTGCCCTTCGGCGTAGAGCAGGTGCGCCACGTGCGCCATCCGCACAAACTCGATCATGCTGCGACAGGCAAGGGCCACGCCCTTTTCGGCTTCATCGTCGGTGGCGGCAAAGGCCCGCTCCACCAGTGCCAGCGCCTGGTCGCCCACCGGCCCGCAGATTTCCTCCGCGTGGTGCTGGCTGGCCAAGAACGGGTCGGCGTAAAGGAACATCCGCGACTTCAGCTTGTGGCGGTGGCGGCTGTGCCCCCACACCCCACCGAGTTCATTGAGCGCTACTCCCATCAGGTTCGCCCACTCGGAATCATAAGCCGATAGCAAACTCGGGGCCCCCTCGGGGTCATCCATGATCGCCCGCGCCGCCCGCACCGCCGGCAAAAGCGTGTCGTAACTGCTGAACATAGTGGTCTCCCAGGTGGTCAGGCACACGCCTTCCAGTTTCAGAGCCTGCACATCGCGGGACACCTGGCGGATGTTCTCATCGCTCGGCCCCAGGTGCATCCAGGCCGCGTTGTAAACGTGCAGCGCGGGGCAGCCCACCACCCGGTGGCCATGTGCGCCCAGCCGGGCGGCCGTGTCGGCCACGCCGTTGAAGTACTGCCAGTCGAACAGCACCGTCTCGCGGGGCATGGCGGCCAGGGCATCGGGGTGCTCAAGGAACATATCGCCCCACACGGCGGGGGTCCGCCCGGCCTGTACCACGCGCGCAGCCAGCGGCCCGAAGTGTTCGGCGTAGAGCGCAGCTTTGCCGTCGCCAGGGTAGGCGTCCACGCGGGCTTGACAGGACGGGCACTTGCCCAGTTGCGCGGTTTCGTCCCCGCCGATGTGCACCCATTCGTCATCAAAGATCGCCAGGGTGTCATCGAGGATGCCCTCGGCAAAGCGCACAAAGTCCGGGTTGCTCGGGCACGCCTGCAGCCCCTTCATTTCTTCTTCGGCCCATCGGTGACCGGGTTCGGTGTAGAGGAACCCCTCCACGTGCCCGAGGAGGTTCACAAACGGCACCAGGCGCAGGCTAGGGAACTCGCTGCGCACGGCCCGGATGGTTTCGGGGGTCAGGACGCCCGTGCCGTGGCTCCAGGGGGTGCTGGGGTAGGCGAATCGGTGTTCCAGGTACAGCCCCAGGGCGTCATAGCCGGCGTCCAGGGTCTCGGTGGCGTATCGGAACAGGTGCTCGCGGGTGACGCACTGCTCGCGCGCCACATCCAGCATCCACATGCGCATGGGTTCATTTTGCCGACCCCGGTCGCACTACGCAAGCCGAACGGCAACTTCGGACGCAAAATGCCGCCCGGCGGGGGTGAGGCGGAGGCGATCCCCCTCGGTGGTGGCCCATCCGGGCTCGGTGACGGAGGCAATGGCGTCGGCACTCAGCGGCACCTGGGCCAGGTCTAGCCCTTCTTCAATCCGGATGCCGAGCATGATGCGCTCCAGCCGCAGGTCGTCATCGCTCAGTTCTTCTTCCTCAAACCACAGGGGCTGGCCCGCCCCCACCGCCTCCACGTAACGGGCGGGATGCTTGAGATTGGTGCCCCGGCGGGTGCCGATGCGCCCCACCGCCCCCGGCCCGTAGCCGATGTACTCCTCGGCGCGCCAGTAGGCCAAGTTGTGCTGGCAGCGGCGGCCCGGGCGGGCGAAGTTGCTGATTTCGTAGGGTTCCAAGCCCGCCGCCGTCATGCGGGCCACGGCTTCTTCGTACATCGCCACCATGGTGTCCTCGGCGGGGAGGTCCAGCCAGCCGCGCTGGAAGTACCGGAAGAACCGCGTGTTCGGCTCGATGGTCAGGCCGTAGAGGCTGAGGTGGTCCGGGTGCAGGGCCAGGGCTTGGTCGAGGTTGTGACGCCAGCGCGCGAGGTTCTGCCCCGGTAACCCGAACATCAGGTCGAGGTTGAGGTTCTCGAATCCGGCCTGGCGGGCGGCGGTGACGGCCTCGGCGATCTCGGCGACTCCGTGCACGCGCCCCAGTTGCACCAGGTCCTGGGTGGCAAAGCTCTGCGCGCCCAGGCTGAGGCGGTTAAACCCGGCCTGTCTTAGCGCCCCCAGCTTCTCCAAGGTGACCGTACCAGGGTTGCTCTCGGTCGTGATCTCGGTCTCGGCGCTGGCGGGGTGGGTGTCCAGCACGGCCTGGAGCAAACGGGCGAGCTGAGATGCCTCCAGATAGGTGGGCGTGCCGCCCCCGAAGAAGATGGTTTTGGCCAGGCGACCCGCGTGGGGCGAGGTGCGGATCTCGTGCTCCATCGCGTCCACGGTTTCGCCCTGGATGGGGCCGGTCATCGCGAAGCTGTTGAAGTCGCAGTACCCGCACTTGCTGGGGCAGAACGGCACGTGGATGTAAATCGCAACCGGACCGTTCATGGCACCTTCGAGTTTGGCAGGAAACCCGGGGTCGCTTACGGGCGGCTCGTCCCGGCGGCCAGCAGGCCGAAGATGAGCCCCGCCACCATGGGCACCGCCGAAACCTGGCACGAGATGCAGTTGGTCTTCATGCTGGCCATCCACAGGTGGTAGCCGTAGCCCAGCAGCACGCCGAGCCCGCCGCCCCAAATCATCTTCATCTTCATGGTGCTTGGGTTGTTCTACGCCTCAATTTAGGTGCCAAAGGCAATGGCCAGACCTTCGGGCGTGATTTCGCGGTGCCATTTGCCCGAGGCATCCTGGGCACGCACGCTGCCGCCGCTGGGCCAATCCCATAGATTGCCGCCCCATTCCAGGCGCACCTCGGTGCCGACGGGCAGGGAAGCCGGCTCGCGGGTGCGGGCCAGGCGCACCACGGTGGCGTGCTTGGGAGCGGGGTCGTTGCCCAGGGCGACAGAGTAGGAGTGGAGTTGGTCGCCCTCGGAGGCCGTCCAGGTCGCCGAACCCTCACCGGGGATGATCTGCCAGGCCTCGTCATCAAGGGCGAGCGAGGCTTGGCTGGCGGTCTTCACCAGCTTGCCGAGGCTGAACACTCCGGCCACCCGCTTGAACGGGGCGCGCTTGTCGATTTTCCATCCCTCTTCGCTTTCGCCCACTACGGGGAGTGCCAGGCTCGGACCGACGACGGTCACCCCGAACGCCTGCGACATCCCCGCAAACGCGGTGTGATAGGAAAGCGCCACCTCGGGGGCTTTGGCGCGGCGGTATTCCAGGCCCACGGCGTGTTTCCAGCCGACAGGGGCGCCTCGCCAGAGGGGCGCGGCCCATTTCCATATCTTCTCGTCCAGCAAGCCCAGGCTCATGGCGCGGTGCCAAGTTGGCGCGCGCATGGTGGCCGCCCATTCATTGAGCCCGTACAAGAATTCGCCGCCATCGGCGGGGAATACCCACAGGTCGCGAGCGGTAGCCCAGCCACGCTCACCGAGGGTCTTGCCGAGTTCGGCCAGCGACGCCACCAAATCCTGCAGGGTGTGCAAGTCGTGGGGCCGCCAGTGCGGGTGGACCGCCACGATCCGCATCGGGCCGGCTTCTAGATGGCGGCGGTCGAAGTGCATGGTGCTGTCATTCCGACGGCGCGGCGGGCCGATCCATTCGGAGCGGGGCACTTACGCCCAGCAGTTCCAGCACGCCTTGCAGGGCCGTCCGGGCCGCCACGCACAGGGCCAGACGCTGCTGCGAGACCTCGGGGGCGTCGGTGTCGATCACCCGGCAGGTGTCATAGAACCCGTGGTACGCCCGGGCGAGTTCCATCGCGTAGTTGGTCAGGCGGTTCACCGCCCCGTCTTCGGCGGCCAAGGCCACTTCGTCCGGCAGGGCGCACACTTGCAGCAGAAGCTGCTTCTCCCGCTCGTGGAGGTCGCGGGCAGTGGCCGCCAGACCTCCGTTTACGGCGTTGCTGTCCGGGTAGAGCGAGCCGGCCTCCTCGCGGGCGCGGCGGAGCACCTGCTCGATGCGCGCGTGGGCATATTGCACATAGAACACCGGGTTCTCGTCGCTCTGGCGGGCGGCCAGGTCGAGGTCAAAGTCGAACGTGGTGTCGTGGTGGCGCATCAGGTAGAAGAACCGCGCCACGTCCCGCCCAATGCGAACCTGTTCTTCGCGGTCGGCCTGCGGGGCTGCCTGCGCGCCGATCTCCTCAATGAGGTCGCTGATGGCGTAGATGTTGCCGTCGCGCTTGCGCATGGGGGCGGGCTGGCCGTCTTTCATAAAGCGCACAAGCTGATAAATCTGCACCAGCAGCTTGCTTTCGGCATCCTTGGCCGCCGCCTGGCAGGCGTCGCGCTCGGCGGGGCTGACGTAGCGCTTGGCGTCAATCTCGCTCAGGGGTTCGCCTTCGCTATCGGTGGTGTAGGTCTTGCGGATCGCATTCTCTATCGCTGTGGGGTGAGCGATGACCGGGCGTACATCGCAGCCGGAAGCCTGTTGAATCTGGTCGATGGCCTCCCGGTTTTTAGGGTTCTCCATGGCCACCCAAAGGGTCATCCCGTCCTTCTTTACCGGAATGGCGTTATGGAGCTTCGCAAGCCGTTCGGGAACGAGTTTCACCAAGCCTGTGTCGATCAAAAATCGGTCGAGGTCTACAAAAAGGTGACCTTGCTCTTGGGCGCTTGCTTCCAATCCCTCAAGCTCGCCTCCACTTCCCAGATCTGGCAGGTTCATGAAAACGAACTCGCCAGTCTGCGCCTGATCCTTCGTCGTATCCTCAAGTTGGTCTTGCTGTAAGAAGCTCATCTGCATCGCGGCTACGACGGCATTGAGGCGACCGATGAACCCGTGGTGGTCCGGGCCGAGCACCGTGATGAGGCGGTCGGCGTTGGCCGGGCGGTTGAACTTGTCATCGTGGTACGCCACGTCACCGGCGATGTAAGTGAGGCGGCCATCCTTGCGGCGGAGCACGCGATCCTTGTCGTCCCCCAGCTTGGTGGAACGCAGCCACACCGTCGGCTCGCTGCCGGCCGCATCGTCCTCGTCCACGGGCTGATCTTCGACGATCACGTCTTCGATCACACCCTTCTTGCCGAGCTTGAGCGAGCGGCGCACCGGCTGGCGGTCGGCGATGCCCTTGGCTTCCAGTTCGTCAATACAGGCCTGCACGCGGCCCGAATCGTGGAGCGTTTGCTCGCTAAACCAGGTATCGAAGGCCACGCCGAAGGTTTCCAGGTCGCGGCGCTGGCGTTGCAGCATCAAGGCCTGGGCTTCCTGTTGCCACCAGATCACGTCTGGGTCGCCTTGCGGTTCGATTTGGTCGGCCACTGCTTGCACGTAATCGCCCTTGTAGCCCTTCTCCGGAAACTCCGTGCCCAGCTTGAGCGCGCGGACGCTGAGGGCGAACTGGCGCATCTGCTCGCTATTCACGCCATCGTTGATGTAGTACTCACGGTGGACCGTGTGGCCTGCCGCTTGGAGAACGTTGCAGAGAGCGGAACCATAGGCCGCCCCGCGCCCGCTCCCAATGGTGATGGGGCCGTTCGGGTTCACGCTGACGAATTCGACGTTGATGCGCTCCGGCTTCTCACACGAGGGGCGACCGAAGTGCCCGGCATCACGTAGCACGCTCTGGCCGGCGGAGTTCAAAACGGCGTTCAGGGCTTGCTGGTAGGCGGTGGGGGAGAGGCGAAGGTTGACGAAACCCGGCCCGGCAATTTCCACCGAGGCGATTAGCGGGTCTTGGCGCAGGCGCTCAACGAGCAACTCGGCCAGCGCCCGCGGGTTCATGCCCGCAATGCGCGCCGCGCCCAAGGCAAAAGGCACTGCGAGGTCGCCGTGGTCCGGTTGCTTCGGCGCCTCGCACTGCATAGGCGGGTACGCGGCATCAGGGAGCTGGCCCGCTTGAATCAGAGCTTGCAAATGACCCTGAAGGGAGCGGTTGATGAGCGAGCGAATCACGGCGGTTCAGGGATACCCGACCCGCTCAGTTCGCGCCGGGTCAAGTCGGCTTCGGGAGAATTGAACGAGTGAAACCGTGACTCGGGCGGGGAAAACCGGTAAAAAATCCTGGCTGAGGCGCGACATCGCGGGACGTTTGGGTCTAGAATAGGGTTCGCGTGACTAGCCATCGCCTTGGGGAAGGCGGCCTGACACGCTAAGGAAGGAACGGCCGAATGGCATTGCAACGAGTCCCAATGACCGAGTACCTGATGCAAAAGGGGTACTTGAAGCAAGAACAACTTGAGGAGGCGTCGAAGGTTCAGGCGCAGACCGGCAAGGACATTTCCATCATCCTGCGGGATCTGGGAATGGTGGGCGAGCGTGAGATCATGGAAGCACGCGCCCAAGAGCAGGGTCACCTCTTCGTTGACCTCGACCGATTTTCGATTGAAAGCAGCGCGGTGAACATCGTTCCCGAGCGGCTGGTGAAGCTCCACAACGCCATTCCGGTCAAGAAGGACGGGATGACCCTTTGGGTGGCCATGGAGAACCCCAACAATCTGGAGGCCATCGACCAGATTCAGCTGGCTTCGGGTTGCCGCGTGCGCCCGGCCATCGCCCTGCCGGCGGCGATTGAGGATGCCATCCGCAAGAACTACGCGAGCAGCAGCGGCGTGGCCACCAGCGATGACGGCGGCTCCACCACCAACGGTGCCGGTGCGGCGGGTACATCCGCCACGGGCAACGTGGGCGGCCGCGCGGACTTCCGCGCCCTGATGGCCCAAGCGCAGGTCCAGCGTGACACGGACAAGGCCGCGACGAACGAGAGCGAAGGCGATGAGGATATGGCCGATCAGGCCCCCATCATCAAGCTGGCCAACGCGCTGATCCAACAAGGTATCAACGACCGCGCCTCGGACATCCACGTCGAGCCGCAGCAGAAGAGCGTTCGCATCCGCTACCGTATTGACGGCGTGCTGATGGAAGCCATGACGGTTCCCAAGAACCTGCAAGCGCCGCTCCTGAGCCGCCTCAAGATCATGGCGGAAATGAACATCGCCGAACGGCGGGTTCCGCAAGACGGTCGTATCGAAGTCCGCACCCAGGGTCAGGAATATGACCTGCGCGTTTCGACGATTCCGACTCCCTTTGGTGAGAAGTGCGTTATGCGTATTCTCGACAAGGGCAACGCCATGGTCGGCCTGAGCAAGCTCGGCTTCACCCCCGAGAACCAGGCGCTGATTGACGAACTGATCTCCCAGCCGAACGGGATGTTCCTTTGTACGGGTCCCACGGGTTCTGGGAAGACGACCACGCAGTATTCAGTGCTTAACAAGCTGAACACGGTGGGCGTAAACATTATCACGGTTGAAGACCCGGTCGAGTACCAGCTCAACGGTCTCGCCCAGGTGCAGGTGAACAAGAAGGCCGGTCTGACCTTCGCCACCGCCCTCCGCGCCTTCCTCCGTCAAGACCCTGACATCATCATGGTCGGGGAAATGCGTGACCTTGAAACGGCCGAAATCGCCATTGAAGCCTCGCTCACGGGGCACTTGGTGCTTTCCACGTTGCACACCAACGACGCGCCTTCGGCCACGATTCGTTTGGTGGACATGGGCGTGGAGCCGTACCTGATCTCCGCTACGGTTATCGGCGTGTTGGCGCAACGTCTCGGACGACGAATTGACCCCAACCATAAGGAGCCTTACGAGGTTCCGGCCATCGACCTGCGCCGCTTCGGATTCCAGTTCGAAGATCCGGATGAGATGGTCACGCTCTACCGAGGCATCCCGCACGAGGACAACCGCATGACCGGTTATAAGGGTCGAAACGGTTTGCACGAGCTGATGGTGATGAACGCGGAAATTGCCGAATTGGTGACTCGCCGCGCCCCGGTTAACGACTTGAAGATGGCCGCCAAGGCGGCGGGCATGAAGGAACTGCGTGAGGACGGTCTCGCAAAGGTTCTGATGGGCCTGACCGACCCGGAAGAAGTCATGCGCGTGGTCTTCACCGCCGGCTTCTAAGCCACAATCGAATTCCGAGCCCCGGGAACTTTTCTGGGGCTCCCCAACTCTACACTCTCAAAGACCAATCGAAAAATGAGCGAACCGAACGTTCCCCCCGTATCCAGCATCCCGCCTTCCGTAGTGAATCCGACGGGACAGGCTCCGACTGAAGCGCCCCCGATGGCGGCGGGTTCGGTGGGCCAACCCAAAACCCTTGAGGACCTGCACATTGATGAGCTCCTCAATACGGTGGTGGACCGGAACTGTTCGGACCTTCACATCTGTGTGGACTCCGAGCCGGTGATCCGCGAAGACGGTGCGCTCAAGCGATTGAACTACGAAAAGTTCTCGCCGCAGCAAACCCAGCGGATGCTGTACGAAATCCTCTCCGACGACCAGGTCACCCGCTTTGAGCAGACCTACGAACTCGACTTTTCGTACGCGCTCCCGCGCCGCGCCCGGTTCCGTGTGAACCTGTACCGCGACCGTGGGGCTGTGGCCGCCGCCTTCCGTTTGATCTCCAGCCGCATTCCGACGGCGCGCGAACTCAACCTCCCGCCGATCCTCGAGCAACTGACCGAACGCCCGCGCGGCCTCATCCTGGTCACCGGTCCGACGGGTTCCGGGAAATCCACCTCGCTGGCGGCGATGATCAACTTCATCAACGTCAACCGCGCCGTGCACATCATCACGATTGAAGACCCGATCGAATACCTGCACACGCACAAGCAGTCCATCATCAACCAGCGCGAACTGGGGACGGACACGAAGAGCTTTAGCAACGCGCTCCGCGCTTGTCTTCGTGAAGACCCGGACGTGCTGCTGGTCGGTGAAATGCGCGATACCGAAACGATCGGTCTCGCCATCACCGCGGCGGAAACCGGTCACTTGGTGTTTGCCACGCTGCACACCAACAACGCGGCCGAATCCATTGACCGTATGATCGACGTGTTCCCGCCAGGACAGCAGGAGCAGATCCGCGTTCAGCTCTCCAACAACATCGTGGCGATTGCGGCCCAACAGCTGCTTCCGCGTGCGAGCGGCCCGGGCCGTGTCCCTGCGAACGAAATCATGGTGGCCACCCCGGCCATTCGCAACCTGATTCGTGAGAACAAAACGCACCAGATTCCGTCCATGATTCAGACCTCGGCGGCTCACGGCATGATGAGCATGGACCAATGCCTGCGTGACCTCTACATGAAGGGGATCATCACGCTGGAAGAGGCCATGATGCGCTGCCAGAACATCGAGGAACTGAAGAAGATGATCAACCTTGGAGGCCCGGCGACGGGTCCCCAGCGACGCTAAAGGAACCTAAACCACTATGCCTGTCTACAGCTACTCCTTCCGCGACCCCAATGGGGGCGTGCAAAAGGGTACGGCCGAAGCCGAGGACGAACAGAGTCTAAGGCAGCGGTTTGCCGAGCAAGGCCTCGAAGTCATCGAAGTCACGATGATCAAGAAGGCCGGCAAATCGAAGAAAAAGAACTTCGGTAAGGTCAAACGCGGTCTGCTTGCCGTGTTCTGCCGCCAGTTCTCCACGATGGTGGACGCTGGTGTGTCCCTGGTGCGTTGTCTGGACGTGCTTTCGCGGCAAACCAAGGACCCCAAGCTCAAGAAGATCCTGCTGGACCTGGGCGAGCGCGTGGAGTCCGGCGAAAGCCTTTCGAACTCCATGAAGCGCCACCCGCGCACGTTTGATAACCTGTTTATCGGTTTGATCCGCGCCGGGGAAATCGGCGGGGTTTTGGAAGAATCCCTGCAGCGTCTCGCCGCCTTCTTGGAAGCCGACGTGGCCCTGCGCCGAAAGGTGAAGTCGGCCATGACCTATCCGGTCTTGGTTATGATCGCCGCCATCGGCATTGTGATCTTCCTCGTCGTTTGGGTTGTCCCGCAGTTCGCCGCTCTGTTTAAAGACATCGGCCTGAAGGACGAAGACTTCCCAGCGGCCACCAAGTTCCTCATCGACCTCTCGGCCAACTTCCAAAAGAACTGGCACATCATGATCATCACGGTGGTCACGGTCTGGATCGCCTGGCGGCTGTTTACGAGCACCCGCTTTGGGCGCCGGGCGGCTGACCGCATGAAGCTCTTGATCCCGGTCTTTGGCCCGCTGCACCACAAGGTGTGCATGGCGCGCTTTAGCCGCACCATGGGCACCCTGCTCACCTCGGGCGTTCCCATCCTGCAAGCGATGGAAACGGTTTCCGGGGTTGTGGGCAACTCGGTGATGGCCGACGCGGTACTGGATGCCCGAGCGAAGATCCGTGAAGGGGAACGCATTGGTGAGCCCCTCGAAGATTCGCGCCTGTTCCCGCCGATGGTCGTGCACATGATCGGGGTCGGAGAAGAATCCGGTTCGCTGGACTTCATGCTCCAAAAGATCGCCGACTTCTACGAAGCGGAAGTGGAAGCCACCCTGGCCTCCCTGACGGCCGCGTTGGAACCGATTCTCATCGTCTTCCTCGGCTTCGTCGTAGGCTTCATCGTCATTGCGATGATGATGCCGATGGTCAAGGTTATCGAATCCCTCAGCTCGGGGGCCGGCGAAACCTAAGAACGGCCTTCGGCCGATCCTTGCGGGGCGATTCCAATTGCGGAGTCGCCCCGTTTGCTTTCATTCGGTATTCTCCTGGGCGATACCCATGGATAAGGGGCTCTTTCCGGTCTGGACGACCATTGTCGGATTCTTTATTGGGGCCGCCATCGGCAGCTTTCTCAATGTGGTGGTGTACCGGCTCCC
>DEIB01000005.1 GCA_002352215.1 Chthonomonas sp. UBA2785
TGGGATATCCGCGACGCCTTTGCCGAAGGCGTGGCCGATGCCCTCCGCGATGGCAAGGAGCAGCAGGTGGCCAGCTACACCAGCCATGTGATGCTGCGGGTCGCCGGTTTCCGCGAAGATGTGGTCGCCGCCTATATGCAGCGCTCCCCGGGCGAGATTTATCTTCTCAGCGAGAGCATCCGCCGTCAGTCCCGGCGCGCCGGTGCAAGTACCAGATTGGCCCTGTGCAAAGACCGGGTTTTCCTGAGGATTCACCGCCATGTGTACGACCTGGAGTAGTTCTTGCGCGTCTGAACCCTCACTAGGCTCCGGTCATGGCATCCAATCTTGAAAAGCTCACGCGCATCGAAGCTCCCCTCAACGCCCAGTTGACGGTGGCCGAATCGCGGGAACTCGTGGACCATGATGCCCCGCGCACCCTGGCCCTGGTGGATAACGGCCGCATTATTGGCACGGTCCACTCACCCTTGCTCGTACACGCTCCGGGCGAATCCAAGCTCTTGAGCCTCGCCGAACCCATCCGCGTGGTGCTGGATGTCAGCACGCCGCTCAGTGAAGCCGCCCGCCGCATGTCGGCGCAGCAAAGCCAGGCCGCGATCATCACCAAAGAAGGGAAGTATCTGGGCGTATTGAGCCCCAACGACTTCTTAGGAGAGGTGGGGCGCACCTTCGATCCTCTCACAGGGCTCGAGTTCAGCGACCGCCTCCGGGAGTGGGGTCAAGCGTGCCTCGAAGACGGCCAAGAGATCACCATCATCTTCATTGACCTCAACGACTTTGGGCTGTACAACAAGCGCTACGGCCACGTGGTGGGCGACCATGTGCTGCAGGCCCTGGCCCAAGTGCTGAAGGACCACACCCCGGCCGATGCCGTGCTGGTGCGCTTTGGGGGCGATGAATTCGCCATCGGCTTGCCCAGCGAGCGCGCCCGGGCCGAAGCCCTGGCTGAGACCCTCCGTGGCTTGCAGGTCACGGTGGAGGGCGTGCCCGAGCCCGTGGGATATAGCGTTGGCTTGGCCGGGGGCCGCCGAGTTGGCCGCGCCGCCGAACACGGGGCCGCCAACGTGGACGACCTCATCAATGCCGCTAGCCGCGATGCCCTGGCCCGCAAGCGGGAGAGCAAATCCAAGCGCCCGCGCTCTTTGCACGAGGCCCTGGCCGCCGTGATGCAGCGCGATGACCTCGGCGAGGGAACCATCCGCGACGCCGTGATCTTGGACCGAGGCGCCGAAGGTCAGCTGGTTGAAGTGATCGTCACGCGCCCCAACCACCCCGAGCCGCGCATTGTGCGCCGCCCGGTGAAGGGCGACCTGATGGCCGCGCTGGAAACCGCTCTCCGCGACGCCATCCGCTAACAAGAAAACCCCCACTCCCGCTTGGGAATGGGGGCTTTTTGTGCCTGAAATGAAGAGGCTTAGGCTTCGCCGGCCACCATGCGCCGCAGCACGTATTGCAGCACCCCGCCATGGCGGTAGTACTCCATTTCCGTGAGCGTATCGAGGCGCACGACAACGTCGAAGGTCTTGACCGAGCCGTCCTCGGTGGTGGCGCGCATGGGCAGCACCTTGCCGTCCTTGAACTGGTGTACCAGCGCCTCGCTCATGCCCACCAGGCTGAACTCTTCCTGACCCGTCAGGCCAAGGCTGGCGGCGTTTTCGCCTTCCATGAACTGGAGCGGCATTACGCCCATGCCAATGAGGTTGCTGCGGTGGATGCGCTCGAACGACTCGGCCAGCACCGCCTTCACGCCCAGGAGCAGCGTGCCCTTGGCCGCCCAGTCGCGGCTGGAACCCGTGCCGTATTCGCGCCCGGCAATCACGATGAGGCCCGTGTTGCTGGCGCCGTACTTCTCGGCGGCATCGTAGATGCTCATCACATCGCCCGTCGGCAGGTAGGTGGTCCACCCGCCCTCGGTGCCTGGGGCCAATTGGTTGCGCAGACGCACGTTGGCAAACGTGCCTCGAATCATCACCTCGTGGTTGCCGCGTCGCGATCCGTAGCTGTTGAACAAGTGCAGGGGCACGTTGTTCTCTTGCAGATAGCGACCCGCCGGAGAATCTGCCTTGATCGAGCCCGCTGGGCTGATGTGGTCGGTGGTGATGCTATCGGCCAGCAGTGCCAGCACCTTCATGCCGTTCAGGTCTTGCACCCGGGAAGGCGCGGAGGCTTCCATACCATCGAAGTAAGGGCCTCGGCGCACATAGGTGCTGTCCGGTTGCCACTCGTAGCGTTCGCCGGTCGGCACGGCCAGGTTCTTCCAAGCCTCGTCGCCATCAAACACGTTGGCGTAGCTCTTGCTGTACATTTCGCGGGTGATATAGGTTTCCACCGTCTCCGCGATCTCCTGCTGGGTCGGCCAGATATCCCGGAGGAACACCGGCTGCTCGTTGGCATCCAAGCCAATCGGATCCTTGGTCAGGTCGATATCAATCGTGCCGGCGAGGGCGTAGGCCACCACCAGCGGCGGCGACATCAGGTAGTTCGCCTTCACGTCCTGGTTCACGCGGCCTTCAAAGTTGCGGTTACCACTCAGCACGCTCACTACGGCCAGGTCGCGCTCCTTCACCTGGGCGCTAATGGACTCCGGCAGGGGACCACTGTTGCCTATGCAGGTCGTACACCCGTAGCCCACCACGTTGAATCCGACCGACTCAAGGTCGGTAAGCAGCCCGGAGTGCGCCAGGTATTCGGTGACCACGCGGCTGCCCGGGGCAAGGCTGGTCTTCACCCACGCCTTGGGCTTCAGGCCCTTGGCCACCGCCTTGCGCGCCACGATGCCCGCCGCCATCATCACGCTCGGGTTGCTGGTGTTGGTGCAACTGGTGATGGCCGCGATGACCACGTCGCCATCGTTCAGCACGGCCGGGGTCTTCTCGCGGTGCGGGAACACGTTGCGGAAGCTAGCCTGCGCCTGGCTCAGAATGCTGCGGTCTTGCGGACGCTTCGGACCCGCCACGCTCGGTTGCACGTCACCGAGGTCCAGCGACAGCGTGCTGCTGTATTCGGCTTCCGGCATATCCGCCGAGTGGAACAGGTTCTGCGCGCGGTAGTACGCCTCCACCCGGGCAATGTGGGTTTCGTCGCGGCCGCTGGTGCGCAGGTAGCGGATCGTCTCGGCGTCCACCGGGAAGAGGCCACAGGTGGCACCGTATTCAGGGGCCATGTTGGCGATGGTGGCGCGGTCGGCCAACGGCAAGGTGCTCACCCCCGGGCCGTAGAACTCCACAAACTTGCCCACCACGCCGTGCTTGCGTAGCATTTCGGTCACGGTCAGCACCAGGTCGGTGGCCGTGGCACCTTCGCGCAGGCTGCCGGTCAGGCGGAAGCCCACCACTTGCGGGATGAGCATGGACACCGGCTGGCCAAGCATGGCGGCTTCGGCTTCGATGCCGCCGACACCCCAGCCCAGCACGCCCAGGCCGTTGATCATCGTCGTGTGGCTGTCCGTGCCCACCAGCGTATCGAGGAAGGCGGTGTCGCCTTCGGTGAAGACCACGCGCGCCAGGTATTCCAGGTTCACCTGGTGGCAAATGCCGGTGTTGGGCGGCACCACCTTAAAGTTATCAAACGCCCCTTGCCCCCACTTGAGGAACTGGTAGCGCTCGGTGTTGCGTTCGTATTCCAGGTCCAGGTTGATCTGGAGCGCAGCGTTCGTGCCGTATTGGTCCACCTGCACGCTGTGGTCAATCACGAGCTCCACCGGCTGCAGCGGGTTGATGCGCTGCGGGTCGCCACCGAGTTCGGCCATCGCGTCCCGCATGCTAGCCAGGTCCACCACACAGGGCACCCCGGTGAAGTCTTGCAAAAGCACGCGGGCGGGGGTGAAAGCGATTTCGTGGTTCGGTTCCGCCTTCGGGTCCCAGTTCAACAGGGCTTCGATATCGGCGGCGCGGGTGTTGACACCGTCTTCCAAGCGCAGAAGATTTTCCAGCAGAATCTTGTGCGAATACGGAAGCCGATCGAGGTTGCGCCCTTGCTCGGCGAGGCGGGGAAGGGAGTAAATCGTGTAGTCCTTACCGGCAAGGCTGGTGGTGACGCGAGTCTGAAAGCTGTCACTCATGAGGTCACCTAGATGTTACCTAGCGGCCTTGGCGCGGCCCGGACGCGCGGCCAGGCCGTTATAATGGGGGCGTGTCGGGCGGCAAGCGCATATTTAGCGAGCAGGAAGCTTCAGAAATCCTGCAGCGCGCGGCGAAGCTGCAAGAGGAAGACCGGGAGTCCGACCCCGCCTACACCCCCGGCATCACGGCCGAAGAGCTGGAGCGCATTGCCCACGAGGCCGGCATTGACCCCAACTTCCTTCGTCGGGCAATGGAAAAGGCCACCCCGGCGGAGAAGACGAACACCAAGGTCCAGCTGGAACAGGTTTTCGAGCGGGTGGTGGAGGGCGAAATTGAGCCGGAGAACTTCGATATCGTCATTGAGGACGTCAAAGCCGTCCAGCGCCAGTATAAGGGCGGCAACCAGGCCGGCATCCAACAGATTGGGCGCCGCATTTTTGGCAATGTGATGTGCGGGCCGGCCATCGGCAAGATGAACATCACCTCCCGCAATGGCCGCACCCGGATTGAAGTGCGCACCGGCCCGTTCTTCCCGCTGTTCCTTTCACTCTATCCTACGTTCATCGGGTCGCTCGTGGCGATTGCCGCGACGGCAGAGCGTGGCAACCCCGCCTTGGGCGCCGCCATCGCTGTGGCCCTCATGGCCGGTGCTTTTCCCTTGGCAAAGTACTTGCTCAGGCGCGGGCACAAGGCCGGCGAAGAACTGGCCGACAACCTGAGTGCGAAAGCCCAGGAGGCCGTGGACATCCAGAACTCCGAACTGCAAAAGAGGCTGGCGCATTCCACCCCGGCCCCGGTGAGCGAAGACGCCCCCGCCGAAGTGCGCCCGCACACCCCAGGCTAGTCGTTACTCGACGTCCACCGCGCCCACATCGGCTCCCTTGGCTTCCAAGATGTCCTTGGGCAGCAAAAGGATGGTGAGCAAGCACGGGAAGGTGAAGCACAGCACAATCCAGAACACCGGGCCGTAGTCCATGTTGTCGATCAGCGCCCCGCTCAGGATGCCGGCGAGAGCAATGAAGGTCGCCCCCAGGCCCGTGCCAATGGCGTAGTGCGCAGTGCGGTAGTTGGGGTTCTGCTGCGCGATGTACATCAGCGCCACCAGGTAGCCGGCAAATCCGAAACCGTAGCCGAACTGGTCGACAAACATCACCACCGACATCGGTTCGGGACCGGGGCGCGCCGAAGCCGCCCAGATGTAGAGCAGGTTCGGCAGGTTCATGGCGGCGGCCAGGGGCCAGAAGCTCTTGCGGATCCCCACCCGGCTGACAAACATGCCCCCGACAATGCCCCCCACGACAATGCCGACCACGCCGTAAACCCCGTTGACTTGGCCGACCACGTCCACCGCGAAGCCAAGGCCGTTGGTGATATCTTCCGGCCCGGTCTTGGTGTCTTGCAAAAAGAGCGGCACAATGCGGCCCAACATGGCCTCGCCGAAGCGATAGAACAGAAGGAACGCGAGGATGCGAAGAATCGCCGCTTGCCCGAAGAACGTGGTGAGGGCAGTCTTGATTTCGGTGCTGTGCAGGCTGCGTTTAGCGATGCTGCCGAGCACGGTGGCCCCCACGACGGCAATGGTGAGGTTAATGAGCTCCGCCTGGATGCCGGGCACCTTCTCGGCGAACTTGACAAAGATGAAGTAGAGGTCGGTCTCGACGGGCTTCCACTTTTCGGCTTGGATGCCCATGGAGCTCAGCCCCGCCCCCACCAGGCGGGCGATGGCCCCCGCGCCGTAGTAGAGGAAGCCGCCGGTGGCCACCAGCGACCCGAGGCGGACAAAGTTCTGCCCCGCTTCGCCTTCGGGCAACTTGCGCACCACGTCGGCCTCGGGGGTCGGCATCAGGAGCGGGTTGAGAAGCCGCCCGAGCAAATACACCCCGGCCATGAGGAAGAGGCCGATACTCCACGCCTGGTTGGCAGGCATGGGCGTGCCGGTGATATCCCCATTGATGAGCTTGCCAGAGATCATCACGATCAGGGCCGTCGCAAACAGCCGCCCCAGCCGGAAGAACGTGGACTGGAAGCCGACGAACTTACTCTGCTCTTCGCGGCGGGTGGAAAGGAGATAGAACCCGTCGGTGGCAATGTCGCACGTCGCGCTGAAAATGGCAATGGTGGCGAATATCGCCAATGTAATCCCGAAGAAGTTCTCCGATTGCAGCGCAAACGCCGCGCCGAGCATCCCCAGCACGATCAGCGCTTGCATGATCAGCAACCACCGACGCTTGGTGCTACTGAGTTCCACCAGCGGCCCCCACAGGAACTTGATGCTCCAGGGCAGGGCGATCAAGCTCGTCCAGCGCGCAATGTCGCCATCCGCGAGCCCCAGGCTCTTGTAGATGGTGAGGCTAAGTTCTTGTACCAGCGCGACCGGCAGGGCCTGCATGAAATACAGCACCGGCACAAAGCGCAGCGGGTTGACGTGAGTGGAAGACGCCAAGATGGGTTCAGCATGACGCCGGGGGCGCCCGCTTGTCTAGGGTTCAGCCTCAGCGGACGCGGATTTCGAGGTCAGCGGGCTTCACTTCGTCCACCTTCTCGCCGTCGGCCATCACGTGCCAAGCGTTGGGGAGCTTGAGCTTCACGCCGTCCCGCTCGTAGTTGCCCCAGCCGTCAATCACCAGGTTCAGATTGCCCCAAGTTGAGTTCGGGCGCCGCCCCCGGTACGCCACCGACTTCGGCAGCTTGGATTCGGGATCGAAGGTCACTGTGATGAGCGTCCCCGCGCGGTGAATTTGCACCGTCCCGTCGGGGTTGAGGGCGAACTTGTTTTGCACCGAGAAAGGCCACGCCACTAGGAAACTTATAGGATTCGCGGCCCAGGCATTGCTCAATTCGCGCTCGGCGGCGGCCACGCCCCCCATCACCTTGCCTTCGGTATCGCGCTGAAAAACATTGGGAAGGTCGTACTCCACTCGCGGGCGGCGCGCGCCCTCCGGCACCCACTTCCACTCAAACGTCTTGCCATCCCAACTCGAGAGGTCTTGGTAGCCCAGCGGCGAGAACACCTGCGCCGTGCGGTAAGAGTTCGGATCGGCCGGGTCGGCGCGGAACCGCGTGACCTCGATGGTCAAATCCGTGGTGCTGGCCGGGGTCACGGTGGCTTCTCGCGCCGCGACGATCATTTCCATCGCCTTCGCGTAGTTCTCGGGATCGTAGACCGGCTCCAGGTCGGGAGTGTGCAAGAACTGGGCCGGCTTCGCCATAAAGGTGTTGCGGCAAGCATCGCTAGCAAAGATAAATAATTGGCCGTTAAACCGGGCCATACGCGAGGTTTCCCCCCGTCCGCTCAGTGGCCCCATGCGGCCGCAGGCACCGCCCAGCTGCACGGCAAATCGCCCCGGATCCGCCAGGAAGAGGTTCAGGTTTCGTTCGCTGGAAAACCAGTAGGTGTAGTCCTCATAGACCGTGGACCAGCGGGAGTCGCCCTTCAGTTCCTGCCCCGATTGGCCGTAGACCACCACGTCCATCGCGAACGTACCAAGACCATCCGTCACATCCATTTTCATGCTCATCGAGCCCAACAAGGCCAGCGCAAGGGCACCCACCATAGCCTGATGTTACCGATTGCGAGGGTCCATTGGAGCGTAATGCGCCAGGTAATCCTGAACTGAAATGCGGCGGGCCAGATCGCCGAGTTGGCTCTCCCGCACATGATCGGGGCGCTTAAACTTGATGCAGCTCTTGCCCATATCGGCCTTGCGGCCAGCATCCGCCTCGTAGGCTGCGCGATAAGCTTCTATGATTTCGGGCACCATATACATTCCAAAGTTGTACACACTCAGCCCGCCTTTGTTCACCGCCAACCAGAAATAGGGGAGCGGACTCTTGGGGTCGCAGTGGTATCCGCCGGGGTAAGTCTCATGCGGAATCACCCACAGAATCATCTTGCCGTCGCACCGCTCCTCATATCCGGTGGGCATGCTTTGGCGCAGCGAAGCCACCAGGCTACGCACCGTTTCCTGCCACTCTTCAGGCCACGTTTGGATCAGTTCTTCGCTCGTCATGGAGGGGAAGCCTACCAACATCCTGTAACGGATTTCACAGGCGAAAACGAACCCAATTCAGATAGGATGGGGAGGTGAAACTCGCTCCCGCCTCTCTGACCATTGGCCTCGCCCTGCTCGCCTCGGTGTCTTGGTCGCAAGGGACGGCCGCCGACTACGAACGCGCCCTCAGCTACCGCCAAGCCGTTTCAGGCAAGGTCCTCAACGCCAACCTCAGCATCAACTGGCACCCCAAGGGCGGCGTGTGGTACCGCGCCGAGCGCCCCGATCAGCAGGCCGAGTTCGTTTACGTCACCGGCGAAGGTCGCCGGACACCCCTCTTTGACCACCAAGACCTCGCCCGCAAGCTCACCGAGCGCCTGGGTCGCCCCGTCGAGGCCACCCGCCTCCCTGTGCAGCAGGCCCGCCTGGACCCCGCCGCCACGGTGCTGACTTTCCGCGCCGGGGATGCCTCGTTGGCCTATAACCTCGGCACCAAGCAGCTCGCTCCGGCCCCGGCTTCTAACGACCCTGGTCTGCTCCGCCACCCCGACGACTTGCCCCGCGTGAGCGGCAGCGGCGAGGCCACCAGCATCACTTTTGTCAACCAGATGTCCGAGCCCATCCAAGTGGCGTGGGTGACCATGGAAGGCCAACGGATGAGCTACCACACCCTTGCCCCGGGGGCGCGGGTTTCGCAAAACACTTACGTTGGCCACGTGTGGATGCTGTTGCGTGCCAATGGTGACCCGATCGCGGGCACGGTCGCCATCGCGGAGGGCAGTGTGGTGGACGTCACCGGCACTCCGGCCCGCGCCCCGCGCCCCGGGCGGCAGGGCGGCGCCCAGGGAGCGCCCCCGGCCAACGCCAACCGCCCCTTCCGCGTGGAATTTGCCGAGAACCAGGCGTTCTTGGTGCCCACATCTGGTGGCGCGCGCGTGGCCATGACCACCGACGGCAGCGCCCAGGATTTCTACGGCCCGCAAGCGTGGTGGAGCCCCGACAATCGCTACGTGGTGGTACCCAAGATCACCCGGCCCCCCACGCGGCAGATTCCGATTTTCACCAGCCGCCCGGCGGACCAATTGCAGCCCAAGTACCGGCTGATTGACTACGTGAAGCCCGGGGACGAATTGCCCCAGACCCGCTTTTGGGTGTGGGATGTCACGGCCCGGCGCGGTCACTGGATCAACCTCGACCTCTACCGCGACCAATTCGATTTGTGGAGCGAAGGTTGGTCGCCGGACGGCAAAGAGTTCCGCTTCATCTTCAACGAGCGCGGGCACCAAACCCTGCGCTGGATCGGCCACCGGCCCGAAACCCAACAAACCCGCGCCATCATCGACGAGAAGAGCAAAACCTTTGTGGATTACTCGCAAAAGTTTTACTTAAATGCGACCGGCGGCGGCGCGCAAGAAGAAGCGATCTGGATGAGCGAGCGGAGCGGCTACAACCACCTCTATCTCATCGATGTGGCTACCGGCCGGGTGAAGAATCCCATCACCACCGGCAACTATGTGGTGCGCGAAGTGGTGAACAACGACCAGGCCCGCCGCCAACTCACCCTGCGCGTGATGGGGATGGATGCCAACCAAGACCCGTACCACGTTCACTTCATCCGGGTGGGTTACGACGGCAAGAACCTGGTGCGGCTAACCGAGGCCAACGGCACCCACAATCTGGAGTTCAGCCCCGACGGCCAAACCTACGTGGCTACCTTTAGCCGCGCCGACCAGCCGCCCATGCGCGAACTGCGGCGCACCACTGACGGCAAGAAGATTGCCGACCTAGAGGCCGCCGATGACGCCCCGCTGCGGGCCACGGGCTGGCGTCGACCGATTGTGATCTCGGCCAAGGGCCGCGACGGCGTCACCGACATCTGGGGCTACGTGAACCTGCCCACGAACTTCGACCCCAACCGCAAGTACCCGGTGATCGAAGAGATCTACGCCGGCCCCCACGGGCACCACGTGCGCAAGGGCTTCAACCCCAGCGAGGGGAGCGGTCCCGTAGCCGAACTCGGCTTCATCACGGTGAAGATCGACGGCATGGGCACCAACTGGCGGAGCAAAGCCTTCCACGACATGGCCTGGCAGAACATCGCCGACGCGGGCTTCCCGGATCGCATTGCTTGGATGAAGGCGGCGGCCCAGCAGATCCCGCAGATGGACCTCAGCCGCGTGGGTATCTACGGCGGCAGTGCGGGCGGTCAAAACACCGCCCACGCCCTTCTCCTGCACGGGGACTTCTACAAGGTGGGTGTAGCCGACTGCGGCTGCTACGACAACCGGATGGACAAGATCTGGTGGAACGAAGCCTGGATGGGGCGCATGGGGCCGCACTACGAAGCCCAAGCCTGCAGCACCCTCGCCCCGAACCTCAAGGGTCACCTGATGATCCTGGTGGGCGAAGAAGACACCAATGTGGACCCGGCCAGCACCTACCAGCTGGTGGATGCCCTGAACAAAGCGGACAAGGATTACGAGTTCATCCTCGTCCCCGGCGCGGGCCACGGCACCACCGGCAACCCGGCCGTCCGCCGCCGCATGTGGGACTTCTTCGTCCGTCACCTCATGGGCGTCGAGCCGCGCCGCTAATCCCAGCCAGGCCGACACAAAAACATCCCGGGCTCCTCATTGGAACCCGGGATGTGGCTCTCCCAATCTTTGGCTTGTAAGCCTGGCTTACTTGCTGCGGCGTCGGCGAGCGAATGCCAGCAGACCAGCGCCCAGGGCCACCATCGTGGCGGGTTCCGGCGTAGCCGTCGTCGTGAAGTTCTCACCGTCGAACCAGCCCTGCTTGTGGTAGCTGAACTTGCTCAGGTAGCCGTTGGTGGTGCTGGTGCTCAGGCTGCTCACCGGGTGCCACCAGATGCCCACCTTGTCACCAAAGGCCGCGCCCGTCCAGTTGGTCGGGTTGCCGTACTTCGGCGTGTGGCTTTGGATCTTGGAGGCATTCATCGTGAAGCCCAGCGTGCGGGTTCCATCGGCGTTGTTCTTGACCTTGATGTCAAAGAAGTCACTCGGGTTCAGCTTGCTGCTCAGCACGCGGTCCGGCGCTTGGGTGCCCCAGGCCTTCGAACCGTCCTTGTAGGACGTGTTACCGTCAAAGCCGTTGTAGCCGTAAACATAGACTTCCGGCTTGGTCTTGCTACCATCCAGGTAGAAGATCGCCAGTTCGTCGTTGCTGCCCTTGGGGTTCTTGCCCGGGCTGACGGCGAGCCAGAAGCCTTGCGGAAGCACGCCGTTGTTCTTCTGATACGTGCCGTACCAGCTAAAGGTGTTCGTGATCGTGTTGAACGAACCGTTCGCGTTCAGCAACTTACCGGCGGCATCGTTGATGCCCGGGTTGGCACTGATGCCACGGATCCACTCGAAATTGTATTGAGGCGCCGTGGCGTAGCTAGCAGCTGCCGCCGTGACCAACGCGCTCGAAATGAGCCATTTCATGATTGAACCAACTGGTTTTGCCCCCCAATTGGAGGCATAACCGTCGTGAGATTAGCCCACCCCTGTTAAGAATAGGGATGAATCGGGGCACCTGGGCCCTAAAACCTGGGGAAAATGCCAGGCTCACTAGGCACAAAAAACCCCCTGGCAAAAGCCAAGGGGTTTGAGTTTGAGCCGAACCTTAGGCGCGGCGGCGGCGAGCAAAGGCCAGCAGGCCCGCACCCAGCGCGATCATCGTCGCCGGTTCCGGCGTCGGAGTGGTGGTGAAGTTCTCGCCGTCGAACCAGCCCTGCTTGGAGAAGCTGTAATTCTTCAGCCAGCCGTTCTGGGTCGAGGTTTGCAGACCGGCCACCGGGTGCCACCAGATGCCCACCTTCGGGCCAAAGGCTGCGCCCGTCCAGTTGGCGGGGTTGCCGTACTTCGGCGTGTGGTTCTGGATCGACGTGGCGTCAATCGAGAAGCCTAGCGTGCGGGTGCCGTCGGCATTGTTCTGAACCTTGATGTCCAGCACCTTGCTCGGGTCGTTGATGCTGCTGAAGATGCGGTCCGGAGCCTGCGTGCCGCTGGCGGCCGAGCCGTCGTAGTAGCTGGTGTTGCCGTTCTGACCGTTGTAAGCGTAGGCGTAGAGCTTGGCGTTGCTGGACGAGCCATCCAGGTAGAAAATCGCCAATTCGTCGTTGCTACCCTTCGGGTTCGCGCCCGGGCTCACGGCGAGCCAGAAGCCTTGCGGCAGCACGCCGTTCTTGGCCTGGTAGGTGCCATACCAGCTGAACGTGTTGGTGATGGTGTTGAACGAACCGCTCGCGTTCAGCAACTTCCCGGCGGTGTCATTGATGCCCGGGTCAGCGCTGATGCCGCGAATCCACTCGAAGTTGTACTGCGGATCGGTGGCCATGCTGAGCATGGAAGCGCCGACCATCGCGCCCACAAGAAAGACCTTCTTCATTTGATGATTTCCTCGTCGGGCCCGTTTGTGAACCCGTCTGGCGTGATTCTAAACCTAAAGTGAGTTGTGAACCCTCCGCACAATCACCAGGTTCGACCTCGGGGAACCTTACTCAGAGTCGGAAACTGGTACGTTTGCCTGGGGGTTTTGCCGACGTCGGTCGCGCACGATTCGATAAATCAGCGGTCCGGCCAAAATCACAATCATTGAACCTGCAAGAATGCCCATGATTTGCTTCACTTGGGTGGACTCTCCCATGCCGTAGCCAAGCCCAAAAAGCACGCCGACCCACAGCAAGCATGCCAGCCCATTGAGCAACAAGAACTTGCTAACCGAGTAGCGGCTACTCCCGGCGACAAATGGCACCGTAGAGCGCAACACGCTGACCCACCGCGAGAGCAAGAAAGTATTGAGTCCGTAGCGCTCAAACGCCTGCTCGGCCTTGGTAATTTGGTCAAGTTTTAGGCGCTTGGCACAGGGAGCCTTGGCGAGCCGTTCTCCGAAGGTGCGTCCCCATCCGTAATTGGCAAAGTCCCCCAACAGGGCCGCCCCTACCAGGACAGAAAGCGAAACCACCGGATTCAGCCCCTTTACCTGCGGGCTCGCCAGCACACCGGCGGCGAAGATGAGCGTGGTGGTGGGCACCACCGGCACGTAGATCAGGCCAGTTTTTATGAAAGTGGCGATGAAAAGCACCACATAAGCCCAGATACCGAATTTCTGAACGACCTCGCCGAGCGATTCATCCAGGGCGGGGATAGTTCGGAGCAGGGCTCCCCAATCCGGCACGCTTTCAGTTTACGCGCGGGAGGAAGCCTCGGCGGGCACGATGTTCTGTCGGAACCAGGCGTAGCCATCCCGCAGACCGTCTTCCAGCGTCCGGCGGGGGCGCCATCCCAGGTCAAACAGGCGGCTGACATCCATCACTTTCTTGGGGAATCCATCAGGCTTCGAACGGTCCCATTCAATGGGTCCGGTATGCCCCACCACGCGCTGGGCGGCCTCGGCCACTTCGCGGATGGTGTGGCCCTGGCCGGTGCCCACATTGATCATGCTCGGCAGTTCATCGCGCTGCAGCAAGAAGAGGCAGGCGTCGGTGAGGTCGTCGGTGTGGAGGAATTCCCGAATCGGGCTGCCCGTGCCCCAGCACACGGCCGGGGTGTTCGGCATGTGCTCGTGGAATCGGCGGAGCATCGCTGCGGCGACGTGGCTGTTTTGGGGGTCAAAGTTGTCGCCCGGGCCAATCACGTTGGGGGGCATCACGGTGCCGTAATCGCGCCCGTATTGCTTGCGCAGGCTGTCGCACAGCACCATCCCGGCAATCTTTGCCACCGCGTAGGGGGCGTTCGTGGGCTCGGGCGGGCCGGTTAACATCGCATCTTCGCTCACCGGCTGCGGCGCGAGGCGGGGATAGATGCAGCTCGAACCGAGGAACAGCAAGCGCGGCACATCGGCCTGGTGGCTTTCCCAAATCAGGTTCTGCTGGATGCCGAGATTGAGGCCAATAAAGTCGGCGGGCTGGGTGTTGTTGGCATGGATGCCGCCCACCTTCGCGGCGGCACAAATCACTACCTCCGGGCGCTCGGCTTGCAAAAACTCACGCACGGCCGCCTGGCTGCTCAGGTCCAGTTCGCTGCGGGTACGGACGATGACGTTCTCATAACCATCGGCCATCAGGCGGCGGAACAAGCCGCCCCCCACCAGGCCTCGGTGGCCCGCCAGAAAAATCTTAGTGTCCTTCTTCAGCACTCGCGTACACCTTGTGGTCGGCATGGCGGAGCGTTTGCTCTTGCCGCGCAACTTCCACGTCGGCATCCACCATTTCGTCCACTAGCTCTTCAAACGTCACGCGGGGGCTCCATCCGAGCTTCTCCCGGGCTTTCGTCGGATCACCCAGCAAGGTTTCCACCTCGGCGGGGCGGTAATACGCAGGGTCCACGGCCACCACCTTGCGGTCGGTGCCGGCCACGACGCCGATTTCGTCCACGCCTTCGCCGCGCCATTCAATCGGCAGGCCCACGCGGCCAAAGGCGCGCTCCACGTACTGCCGCACGCTGTATTGCTTGCCCGTGGCCAGCACGAAGTCGTCCGGCGTCTCGGCCTGCAGCATCATCCACATACCTTCCACGTAGTCGCGGGCGTGCCCCCAGTCGCGGAGGGCGTCCATGTTGCCCAGGTAGAGCCGATCTTGCAGGCCCAGGCTGATGCGCGCGGCGGCGCGGGAAATCTTGCGCGTGACAAATGTTTCGCCGCGAATCGGGGACTCGTGGTTAAAGAGAATGCCGTTGCAGGCGTACATCCCGTAGGCTTCGCGGTAGTTCACCGTGATCCAATAGCCGTAGAGCTTGGCCACCGCGTACGGGGAACGGGGATAGAACGGAGTGGTTTCCTTCTGCGGGATTTCTTGCACCAAACCGTACAGCTCGCTCGTGCTGGCTTGGTAGAACCGCACGTGCTTTTCCATGCCCAGGATGCGGATGGCTTCCAGGATACGGAGCGTGCCCACCGCGTCGGCCTGAGCGGTGTATTCCGGCG
Source organism: Chthonomonas sp. UBA2785 (assembly GCA_002352215.1). Taxonomy (GTDB): domain Bacteria; phylum Armatimonadota; class Fimbriimonadia; order Fimbriimonadales; family Fimbriimonadaceae; genus JAHBTC01. Next base: position 14,981 of record DEIB01000005.1, read on the forward strand.
TATCAAAGCTCACTTTGACGTGGCTCTGGGCACCCAAATTGTAGATTTCGTCCGGTTGCGTCTGCTGGATCAAGCGGATGATGGCGGTGCTATCGGTCAGGTCGCCGTAGTGCAAAAAGAGCGGCTTGCGGACCTGGTCGTGCGTGTCTTCAAACAGGTGATCGATGCGCTGGGTGTTGAAGAGCGAGGATCGCCGCTTCATGCCGTGGACTTCGTAGCCCTTGGCCAAAAGGAACTCGGCGAGGTAGGCCCCATCCTGGCCAGTAATGCCAGTAATCAAAGCGCGTTTCGGTCGGGATTGGGGTGCAGACGCCATCTTTCGTCTCCTATTGTCGGCATGCCAAGCCCCGACATTCATCCCTATGGGCACCGCGGCTTGGGTTCGAGTATGGCGTAAGATGAAGAGAGCGGCATGAGCCTCGCCCCCATTGATGAAGCAGCCATTGCGGGTTCGCGCGATGTAGAGAAGTTGGACAAGTTTTCTTGGGCAAGCTTTGTTCGATTTCTGAGCCTCGCTCGTGATCACCGGGGCACGTTCATTCTTGGTTCGCTCATGACGCTGGTAGCGTCGGGCATCAACCTCAGCTTGCCGCTGGCCGCGCAGCGACTGTTCCCCCAGGTTCTTAAGAGTGGCGATGTCCGCGCCTTGGACATCGCGGCGGGCACCTTTGCCTTGCTCCTGCTCATCGGTACGGGCATCACCTTCGTGCAGTGGGTCATCACGGTGCGGGCCGGGAACGCGGTGGTCACCGCCTTGCGCGCGCGCCTCTTCCGGCACCTGAACCGGATGCCGATTTCCTACTTCGATCAGGCCAAAACCGGGGAACTCACTTCACGCCTGAGCAACGACGTCACCCAGATCCAACAGACCCTCACGCTTGATATCGTGAACATGCTGGCCAACATGGTCACCCTCATCGGTGGGGTCGTCATTGCCATTTACATTGACTGGAAGCTCACCTTTGCCGTCGTCGGCGTGCTGGGCCTCGTGATGTTGATGTTTGTGATTGCGGGGCGGCGATTGCGACGCCTCAACCGCTTGACCCTGGACGCCCTTTCAGAGTCCATGGGCACCATCCAAGAGGTGCTGAGCAATATCCGCATCGTCAAGGCGTTCGCCCGCAACGAGCACGAAGATAAGCGCATCGCGCGCCAGCTCAACCGGGTGCTCAAACTTTCGGACAAGAGCGCGACGTTCGAGGCTGCGATGGGCTCCATCGCCATGGTTGGGTTCTTGTTGCTCATCGTGGCCGTGATCTGGTTCGGTGGCCGCCGTGTGCTGACGGGCGACCTCACCCCCGAAACGCTCCTCGCGTTCTTCATCACGGTCACCATCATCAGCGGGCCGATGAGCATGCTGGCCTCGCTCTATACGCGCCTGCAGCGCGCCATCGGGGCCAGCGACCGCCTCTTCCAAATCCTCGACCTGAAGGAAGAAGACAAGGACCCGGACGATGCCGTGGACTTCCCCAATGTGGCGGGCGAGGTCGCCTTCCGCAACGTCACCTTCGGTTACGACCACACCCGTCCGGTGCTCAAGAACCTAAACCTCTACGTCCCGGCGGGCAAGGTCACGGCCCTGGTCGGGCAGAGCGGAGCGGGCAAAACCACCCTCTCCGCCATGCTGTACCGGTTCTATGACCCGCAGGCCGGCACGATCGAGGTGGACGATGTCCCGATCAACCGGATTCGCCGCGACGACCTCCGCGAGCACATCGGCATCGTGCCGCAAATGCCGATCCTCTTCAACGTCAGCATCATGGAGAACATCCGCTACGGACGCCTGGATGCCACCGATGCCGAAGTGATTGAGGCCGCCCGCGCGGCCAACGTCGCCGAATTTGCCGAGGCTCTGCCGCTCAAGTACCACACGGTGGTCGGCGAGCGCGGCGTTACTCTCTCCGGTGGCCAAAACCAGCGCGTGGCCATCGCCCGCGCCCTCCTCAAGAATCCGCGCATCCTCATCCTCGATGAAGCGACGAGCGCCCTCGACACCCGCAGCGAAGCCCTCGTCAAGGAAGCCCTGGAGCGCCTGATGATCGGCCGTACGACGCTCGTCATCGCCCACCGCCTGACCACCATCCAAAACGCCGACCAGATCGCCGTGATGGCCAACGGCGAAGTGGTGGAGAAGGGCACCCACAGCGAGCTGATGGCGATGAACGCGCACTACGCCTACCTGCACAACCTCAACGAAGCGAACTAGGTCAGTGCCAACTCGCCCTCGCCCCCGCACGTTAGAATGAAGGTAATGGCGCGGTGGGGATGGATCCTGGCGGGTGTGGCCCACGCCATTTATGTCTTCAGCCTGGGGTCAATCTCCAGCTTCCGCGACCCCGAACTCGCCCGCATCGTCTGCTTCCACTTGCCCTGCGCCTGGGTGACGGGCTTGCTCGTGTTTGCCCTCGCCTGGCACGGCGGGCGGCACCTCAAAAATGGCGACGCCGCCAGTGGCGACAAGGTGAATGCGGTGCTGGATATGGCGGTGCTCTTCGGGGCGCTCACCCTGCTCACGGGCATCATCTTTAGCAAAGTGCAGTGGGGCGCGTATTGGCAGTGGGATCCGCGCCAGGCCTCGTTCTTGCTGCTGTGGCTCATCCTGGCGGCGGGGCTGGCCTTGCGCTCGGCCTTCACCGATGAAGCTCGGCAGATGAGTGTGATGAGCGGCTACGCGCTCGCCATCGTCATCCCCGCTATCTTCTTGATGTTTGTGTATCCGCGGTTGCCGTGGGTTATTTCCTTCCACCCCAAGGCGGCCAGCCTGGGCTGGGATTACCGGGCCGGGGTGTACGGTGCCGTGCTGGTGTTTGGCGCGGCCGCGCATTTGCTGGCCACACGACGGGCGCAGGTGGCCGCCCTCATCCGCCGCTCCAAGGAAGACACTTATGACAACGACACTTTGGATCGCGGCGATTCCGATGGCGATCGTGTGGTGCGGCCTGTGGCTCTATCACATCACGACGGAGAGAAGCCTGCGGGCGGCCTCTAAGGACGAATCCGCGAGTAGGTAGCCTGCGGGGATGCGCGAAGCGTCCCTTGCGTTCCTGCAAGAACTGATCGAGACACCTTCACCCTCGGGGTACGAAGAACGTGCGGCCGCCGTGGTGCGCCGCTATACCGACTGGGCCGATGCCCACCACACCGACGCCCACGGCAACACCTGGGCCGCCCTGAATCCCAACGCCCCCATGCGCGTGATGCTGGCCGGGCACATGGACGAAATCGGCTTCCAGATTCGTTACATCGACGACCAAGGGCTGCTTTACTTTTCCGGCATCGGCGGGCACGACACCATGGTGCCGCTGGGCCAGCGCGTGTGGGTGCACGGGCAAGAGGCCGTCCCCGGCGTCATCGGACGCAAGCCCATCCACTTGCTGGAAGAAGCCGAGCGCGGCAAGCGCCCCGAACTCCACGACATGTGGATTGACATCGGCGCTAAGGACCGCGAAGAAGCCGAAAAGGTGGTGAGCGTCGGCGACTGCGTGACCTACCAATACGGATTCCAAACCCTGTTGGGCGACCGCGCCGTGGCCCGGGGCTTTGATAACCGCGTGGGCACTTTCTGCGTGATGGAAGCCCTGCGCCACCTCAAGGAAGATGGCGGCTTGAGCGAAGACGTCGGCGTGTTCGCGGTGGCAACTGTGCAAGAAGAAATTGGCCTGCGCGGTGCACGCACCAGCGCCCACGCCATCAACCCGCAGAGCGGCCTGGCGATTGACGTGGACTTTGCGATTGACCACCCGGGGGTGAGCAAGACGCGCTACGGCAAGACCGACATTGGCGGCGGCCCGAGCATCACGCGCGGCGCCAACATCAACCCGGTGGTGTTCCGGATGCTGCAAGAAGCGGCCAAAGCCACGAACATCACTGTGCAGGTCGCAGCGGAACCGGGTGGCACCGGCACCGACGCCAACGCCATGCAGGTCACCCGCGACGGCATGGCCACCGGCCTCGTGGGCGTGCCCCTGCGCTACATGCACACCCCAGTGGAGCTGCTTTCGCTCACCGACGTGGAGCAGTGCGGTCAGCTCATGGCCGGCTACTGCCGCCTTGTCAAGGGCGACACCGACTTTACGCCGCGCGTGTAAGTCCAGGTGAACCTGTCAGTAGGCCACTCTGTGGGTCCTTCTGACAGGTTTCGACCTTGAGGCACCGGAGGCTCGTCTCATGCCTGGTACGGTCAAAGAGATGCGCCTCGGTTGGTCATTGGTTTTGGTAGGGGTGGCGGCCCTAAGCTCCGCAGAGACGCTGCGGATGGGGACGTGGAACGTCACGAACTACACCGGCACGAACCGAGGTTCGGCCTTCCAGAACGCGATCTACGGCACCTACCAGGGCCGGTCCTTTGCCCCGGACGTGCTGTTTGCGCAAGAAATTGAGTCCCCCTCGGCGGCCCAAACCTTCCGTGGCCTGCTGAACACGGCCGCCGGTTCGCCGGGCGACTGGAACGTCATTTTCAATACCCTCACCGGCACCTCGGGCACCAACGCCAATAACCAGGCGATGTTCTATCGCACCAGCAAGGTGCATTCCCCCTCGGTGACGGTGGTCGCCAGCCCCAGCAGCACCGCCGGCGCTCGCCAGACGCTGCGGTTCGACTTCCAGCTCGCGGGCAATGCGACGGCCGAAATCTTCAGCGTCTACAACCTTCACCTCAAGGCCGGCAATACCACCGATGACCAGAATCGCCGCCAGGCAGAGGCCACGGCGGTGCGCAACAACGCGAACAGCCTGACCGGGAACCGCCAGATCATGGCCGTGGGCGACTTCAACTGGCAGTCCAGCTCACAAACCGCGTGGACGACGTTCACCGGTAGTACCAGCAACAACAACGGCCGATTCTTCGATCCGATTGCAACCACAGGATCGTGGACCGAAAACAACAACTTCCGCTTTGTCCACACCCAAGACCCGAGTGGTTCCGGCGGCATGGACGACCGCTACGACTTAATGCTGATGGGCGGCAAGCTGGGCGACGGCACGGGCACCGAGTACGTGGGCGCCTTCGGCACGGCCTACAGCACCACCACCTGGAACGACCCTAACCACTCCTACCGCGTGTGGGGCAATGACGGCACCTCGTTCAACGACACCCTCACCATCTCGGGCAATGCCATGGTCGGCAGTTCCATTGCGCAGTCGCTAGTGACCACGGCGACCGTGAACGGTGGCCACCTGCCGGTCTTCGCGGACTTCCGCTACGATGTGGTGCCGGAACCGGCCAGCATGGTGGCCCTGGGGGCGGGCTTACTCGCCTTGGTGCGGCGCCGCCGAAGCACGCGCTCGTAAAAATACGAGCTTTCCGTTCAAAATCACGACACCGAACCTTCCATAGGATCGGTGTCGTTTTTGTGCCGGCTCGCCGCAATCTAGGTTCATTCGTTGCGATGGAAGCGACAAAAGCTAACCACTTCGCAAGTGAGTACAACCACTCCGAGGTCGCTCCCCCCGCAATTTTGCAACCTTTTGGCGAGAGGTACCGCTATAATGAAGTATCGGTCAGGACAAGGGCGTCTGACTTCCCTTATTGAAGTTGCACACCGTTGAGCTTGGACTGAAATTTCAGGGCAATGCGCACGAAGGCATTTACACTTATCGAGCTGCTCGTGGTGATCGCGATCATCGCCATCCTTGCGGCTATCTTGTTCCCGGTCTTTGCTCAGGCAAAAGCCGCCGCGAAGAAAACGCAGGCGATCTCGAACCTCAAGAACATCGGCACCGCGGGGCAGATCTACATCGCCGACTACGATGACCAGTGGGGCATCGCAACTCCTCTCGTTCCGGGCATCGGTTACGCGTGGGACCGCTTCATCCCCGTCAAGGAGCTGATCAAGCCGACCACGAACGCCGGGGTGGCCGACGCCATCAACACGTTCTTCTACAACGCGCAGCAGCCGTACATGAAGAACTGGCAGATCCTGAACAACCCGGGCAGTGGCCAACGCACGCCGTTGCCGGCTTCGGTGTTCACCGCCGCTGGTATCACGCAAGCTGACATTGATGCGGCTCGCCCGCCGGTGATCCACTACACGTACAACGGTCTTCTGCAGGGCTACTCCAGCACGGCCATCGAAAATCCCGCCGAACTCACGGTGTGGTGGACGGGCCAAGGCAACCGTGGCTTTACCGGTGCCGGCTACGCCAGCCCGCAGCTGATTTGTACGAACGCCGCTTCGGGTTGTTCGTATCAGCCGGCCGCCGCCGGTTGTGGCGCCACCAACGGGTCCATCTCGTTCTACACGTCCAACTCCAGCAACTTCGGTTGGGACATGCACAACCGCACGTTCGTGTACTCCTACGCGGATAGCCACGTGAAGACCCGCAAGAGCGGCGTTTACACCACGGCTCAGCGTGATGCACGCAGCGACCCGTTCGCCTACTACCTGGGCAAGGAAGTGGACCGCTTCCGCGCCGGTGGGGCTCGGTACTGGGACATCAACTACTGCCACCCGTACATTTTCCGCCCGGACTTCGACTTCCAAAATTGGGACACCCCGTTGGTGGCGCCCTAATGGCGAAGTGGACGGTCTTGCTGGCCCTGGGCGCATTTGCGCTCGGGCTGGTGGGTTGCCAGGGTGGTTCGGCCGATGCGCCTGAACGAGAAGGCGCAGCGCCGACTCCGCAACAAGCCGACCCGAACATGCAGTCTCCGGAAGAACGCGCCCGCGCACAAACCGGCGGCGGCGAAGGCTCCTAAGCCTTCTTCTCGCTCACGACCGATCCCCGCTCGATTCTCCCAAGGAATCCGGCGGGGATTTCTTTTCGACCCGGGCCTCTGAATCCTTCTCCCGCCCAGCCCCCCTGAACGGGCACATATGGAAATCTTTGGCTATCTCGCCGCCGTCGTGATCGGCATCAGCCTGGGGCTGATCGGCGGGGGCGGAAGCATCCTCACCGTGCCCGTGCTCGTGTACCTCTTCGGGGTGGGCGCTACCGAAGCCACCGCCTATTCGCTTTTCATCGTCGGTCTCACCGCCCTCATCGGCTCCTTGGCCTTTATGAAAAAGGGGCAAGTGGACTTCCGCACCGCCGCCGTCTTTGGTGTGCCGTCCATCCTCGCGGTGTATCTGGTGCGGGGCTATATCATGCCCATCATCCCGGCCAACTTGGGCACGCTAGGCTCGCTGGCCGTCACTCGAGACAAGGCCCTCCTCGTGCTCTTTGGGGTCCTCATGCTGGCCACCGCCTTCTCGATGATTCGCGCCAAGTCAACGCCCGAAGAAGACGAGACCCCAGTGCAGCCCGAGTTCAAGTACGGCAAGATCCTCCTCGAGGGCTTGCTGGTAGGCAGTGTGACGGGCCTCGTGGGGGCCGGGGGTGGGTTCCTCATCATCCCGGCGCTGGTGCTGCTGGCCAAGCTCCCCATGAAGCGAGCGGTGGGCACGTCGCTGCTCATCATCGCCGCCAAATCACTGATTGGGTTCACCGGCGATATGCAGACCAACTCGCACATCCAGTGGCCCTTGCTCCTCACCGTGGCGGGTCTCGCGACCGTGGGCATCATCATCGGCTCGCTCCTCGGCCAGCGGATTTCCGGGGCCAAGCTCAAGCCCGCCTTCGGCTGGTTTGTGCTCGTCATGGGGCTGTTCATGGTGGGCAAGGAGGTCGCCACCCCCGCGCCCGCCCCCGGTGACAAGGCTCCCGCCGTTTCGGCCCACTAATGCACCGGGACCCTGAATCCTTTTCCACCGCCATTCCCCTTATCCATCAACAACGATGAAACGCATCGCTCCTTCCCAGTTGAAGTCGAATCTTGAGCAAGGCCACAAGGTCCAGCTCATTGACGTCCGCTCCGCCGCAGAATACGCCGCCGGCCACGTGCCGGGGGCCCTCAACGTGCCCATGGATCAAATCGAATCGCGGCTGGATGACCTGGCCGCCGACACCGAAGTGATCCTGGTGTGCCAAAGCGGCAACCGCGCTTGCATGACCCACGAAATGATTGAGAGCCACCACAACAACCTCACCATCCTGGATGGCGGGACCAAGGCGTGGCAAGAGTGCGGCCTGCCCGTGGTGAGCAGCACGCGCACCCGCTGGAGCCTGGACCGCCAAGTACGACTAGGCGCCGGGATGCTCGTCCTCATCGGGGTCATCCTCTCCGTAACCGTGCAGCCCGGGTTCATCTGGCTTGCCGGATTCGTGGGCGCCGGTCTCACTTTTGCGGGCTTGACGGACATCTGCGGCATGGCCGCCCTGCTGTCCAAGATGCCCTGGAACCGCCCCGCCACCCCGGCCCCGGCCGCCAAGAAGGAGGTGAAAGCGTGATCCTCAAGCAGTTCTGGAACGAGCAAGTTCAGCAATACAGCTATCTCATCGGGTGCCCCGGCGCGGGCGAGGCGATCGTCATTGACGCCGACCGCAACGTCGAACAGTACATCGCCGCTGCTGCCGCCGAACGCCTGCGCATCGTCCACGTGACCGAAACGCACATCCACGCCGACTACTTGAGCGGCTCGCGAGAGCTGGCCCAACGCACCGGCGCCACGCTGTGGCTCTCCGCCGAAGGCGGGCCGGATTGGCAATACACCTTCACCACCCCCGAACACAAGCCGCTCCGCGATGGCGACACCATCCAGATCGGCGGCGTGACCGTGCAGGTGTGGCACACCCCCGGCCATACGCCCGAGCACATTTCGTTCCTTATCCATGAGAATGGTGTGCTGCAAGGCGCGATGACCGGTGACTTCATCTTCGTGGGCGACGTTGGACGACCCGACTTGCTCGAGAACGCCGCCAACATGAAGGGCACCGCCGAACCCGGCGCTCGCCGCCTCTTCCAATCCGTGCAGCGCTTCGCCGCCTTGCCGGATCACATCCTCATCTGGCCGGCGCACGGGGCGGGCTCCGCCTGCGGCAAAAGCCTAGGCGGGGTTCCGGTCTCCACCCTAGGCTACGAAAAAGCCACGGGCTGGGCGTGGCGCATCTCCGACGAGGACAAGTTCGTGGAGGAGGTGCTGGCCGGGCAGCCGGAGCCGCCGTTCTACTTCAAGATGATGAAGCACCTGAACAAGGTCGGCCCCGATCCGCGCCCAGCGGTGGACGCCCTGCCGCGTTCTAGCTCGCTCGCCGAGTTCGAAGCCGCCCGCGAACGCGGTGCCGTGGTGCTGGACGTGCGCCCCTCGGCCATGTACCTTCGCGAGCACATCCGGGGTTCGCTCCACATCCCCATCTACGCGATGTTTGCGCAGTACGTGGGCTGGCTGGTGGACTTCCAGGACGAGGTGATCCTCATCGCCTCCGACGAGGCCAGCGCCAAGCAGGCCGCCACCTACATGGCGTACATCGGCTGGGACCGCGCCACGATGTGGTTCGGCGAGGACATCCTGCGCACTTACGAGCGAGCGGGGCACGAACTTGTGACCACCGCCGACCTGCAAGCCTGCGACGTGCCGAAGGATGCGGTGTGGATTGACGTTCGGGGCCGCAACGAGCGACTTGGGCAGAACATCCCCGACGCCGTGGGCATCACCCTGGGCGAGATGGTGGTGCGCAAGGATGAAATCCCGCAGGGCAAGCGCCTGGCGATCAGTTGCCAGGGCGGCACCCGCTCCCCGATTGGGGTCTCGGTGGCCGAGCGACTGGGGCACGACGTGCTCAATGTCCGCGACGGCTATTTGGGCTTCCTCACCTGCCAGGGCCGCCAAAAGGTCTCGGTTTAAGCGGTCCTTCCTGTCCGGTTCACGCCCTCCTTCTCACCAGGGGCCAGGAGGGCGTGGCCTTGTTCGGCTATGCTCAAGGCCATGACCGAGGCGCAATTGCTGCAAGAATGCCGGACCGAATGCCAGCAGATGGTGGCGGAAATCGAGGCCCTGCTGGAGGGCGCGAGCCCCGAACAACTCCGCGCGCAAATGGGGCCGAAATCTTGGCACTCGCTGCAGATCGTGGACCACTTTGTGCGGGCGCACGGCCCTTACCTGGAAGCCTGCCGCCCGGTGGCTGCTCAGGCCCCGACAGGGGATGGGCAAGAAGTGAAGCTAAAGTTCTTCACCCGCATGGTCGTGCGGCAGATGCGCAAGGGCACCGCCCCCGCTCCGCCGAACTTGGTGCCCCCGCCGACACCGGCGGAGAATATCGTGCAGACCTGGCGCGACCTGGAACGCGACACCGACGAGGTATGGGCCAGCCTGCAGGGCAAGTCGCTTTCGCACCAAGATTTCCGCAATCCCGAGCTCAAGATCGTCCGCATGCATCTGGCGGACTGGGTGGAGATCCGCCGCACGCACCTGGCTTATCACCTGCCTCAGTTTCGTGCGCGATTGAAGTGCTAAGGCCTCATATCCTGGCAACCTTGACCCCCTTTCCCCCGTGATACATAGCGAGAATCATTGCAATGGCAAATGAAATTATCATCGCGACGGACGCAAATCAAAAGCTCGCGACGCGCCCCACCAGCCCCGAAACGCGGCTGGCCAATCCCGTTCCCGGCATCCTTTTCCTCGCCACCGCCGGCCTGGGCTGGGCCGTTTTTGGCAGCACTATCGGCACGGTAGCGGGCGCCCTGGGCTTTGGCGGGTCCCTTGTTTTGGGCTCCATCCTTGCCAGCAGCATCCGCATGGCCGCGCAGTGGGAGAAAGGCATCGTCTTCCGCTTTGGGAAGTTTGTGGCCACCAAGGGGCCGGGCGTCTTCTTCCTGGTGCCCTTTGCCGACACCGTGCGCATGGTGGATACGCGCATCCGCACGATCGAGATTCCGCACCGCCAGGCCATCACCAAGGACAACGTGCCGGTGCGGCTGGATGGCGTGATCTTCATGCGCGTGGATGACCCCTCGGCGGCGCTCATCCGCGTGCAGAACTACACCCAAGCGGTGCTGGAATACGCGCAGACAGCCCTCCGCGACATCGTGGGCGGCATGACGCTGGACGAAATCTTGGCCGACCGAGAACTGCTGGGCCAGCGGGTGGAAGCGATGGTGGAGCACGAAATTGACGGCTGGGGCCTGGAGGTGGCGGCGATCCGGATTCAGGATATCGAGCTACCCGAGGACCTGAAGCGGGTGATGGCCCGCCAGGCGAGCGCCGAGCGCGAAAAGCGCGCGACGATCACCAAGGCCGAAGGCGACCGCGAGGCCGCTGAGAACCTGGCCCTGGCCGCCCAGAAGATGGCGACCAGCCCGGGGGCGCTGCAACTCCGCACCCTGCAGACCCTAGATAGCCTGGGCACCTCGCCTTCCAACACGATTGTGCTGGCGGTGCCGGTGGAGCTTTCCAACGCGTTGAAGGCCGTACCGGAGCTGGCCGACGCCCTCAAGCCCCTGCCCAACAAGAACGAGTCTTAAACCAAACTCATGGGGTCCACGTCCACCGCCACCCGCACGTCCTTGCTCGCAGAAGTCGATTTCTTACAGCAAGGACTTCGAGGCAGAATTCTTCGAACATAGAGCCGTGCGAATCTGGCCAAGAATAGGCGTATAATGTTGCAGTGACAGAAAAGTCCAGATTCAAGAATGCCGGCCATCAAGAGATCCTTGGTGAGACCATTGCTAAGCTAGAGTTCTTCAAACATGGTTGGAATCCCTATACTAGGTTTCTGGATCATGAGAAGATTGATTTTGTTGTACGAAAGAACACAAAACGTTCAGTTCTCTACGCGGATATACAGGTAAAGAAAGTTACTCTTTACCGTGTGGCCGAAAAGTGGCAATCGGAGATGTTCGATGTAGTTGCATGGCGCTTCTTTGGAAAAGACGACTTCAGAGATGCGAATCCGAACCTTGCCGTTGCTCTTGTCTTCGTACACCAGGATCAAGGTGAAGGTGGATCAGTCTACGAATTTGAAGGCGATCTTTTCATCTTTAAGGCTTCTGAGTTGTCGTCTCTTATTGATCGTGGAATCGAAAGTAAGGGAAAGGTAAAAATGTACTTGGGAAGGAGTAAACAGGACCCGTCTCGATGGTATTGGTGTCGAGAATGGAGAAAGGGAATGTCTTTTGGGGATGAATCGGTAATCGAAGTCACTCATGCTAGGGGAAATCTTGAGCTACTTGACGAAATTGCCTTCTGCCATAAGTTTGTAGACTCAAAAACTCCTTAGCCAAACGCCTAGATCAAACTCATCGGGTCCACGTCCACCGCCACCCGCACATCCTTGCTCATCGCAAGTTCGGAAGGGAGGCGGATGGGCTCAATATCCGCATCCAGCGGCAGCTTGATGAGGATGTGGAACCGGTACTGATCCTTCAGCTTCGCCAGGGGGCAGGGCAGCGCCGGATACACCTGCGAGCCCGGCAAGCGCGCCATCAACGTCTGCTGCAGCATCAGCGCCCGCTCACTCACCACGCCCTGGTCCGGCCCGGAGAGCACGATGTTCACCAAGCGCGTATACGGCGGGTACCCCAGCCGCGACCGGCACTCCACCTCTTCCTCAAAGAATCCCTCGTAGTCGTGCGCCTGCACGCTCTTCAGCGACCGGTGGTCAGCGTCAATCGCCTGGATAATCACCCGCCCCGCGTGCTCCGCCCGCCCCGCGCGGCCCGCCACCTGTGTCATCAACTGGAACGTGCGCTCCGCCGCTCGAAAATCCGGAATGTTGAGCGACAAATCCGCCGTAATCACCCCCACCAGCACCACCCGGGGGAAGTCGAACCCCTTGGCCACCATCTGGGTGCCAATGAGGATGTCAATCGCCCCCGAGTGGAATTTGGTGACGATCTCTTCTAGCGCCCCCGCCCGCCGGGTCACGTCGCGGTCCAGGCGCTCCACCCGCGCCTTCGGGAACATCGCCTGCACCGTCTCTTGCACACGTTCCACCCCCACGCCCACGCCCCCGAGCTTGGTGCCCCCGCACGCCGGGCACCGGGGCGGTTTGGGTTCATGGTAGTCGCAGTGGTGGCACCGGAGACGCTGTTGTTGCTGGCTATAGGCCAGCGCGACCTCGCAGTGCGGGCACACAAAGCGGTGCTGGCACTCCTTGCAGATGAGGAACGGGGAATACGCCCGCCGGTTGAGGAACAGAATGCTCTGGAGCTTGCGGTCCAACGTGTCTTGCATCGCCTCCGCGAGTTGCGGCCCGATGATGTCCACCTTTTTCTCCCGGTAGAGGCGCGAGAGGTCTTCAATCTCGATGGTGGGCAGATTCACGGCCCGGGCGCGCTGCTTCAGCTCCAGCATGGTGAGCGACCCGGTCTGCGCGGCGGCAAAGGTTTCGATGCTCGGCGTGGCACTGCCCAACACGTAGGGGCAGCCGTGCTGCTGCGCCAGGAAGGCGGCCAGCCCCCGGCTTTCGTAGCGCGGGCTACTGTCTTGCTTATAGCTAGGCTCGTGCTCTTCGTCCAGCACAATCAGCCCGAGGTCCGGCAGCGGGGCGAATAAGGCCGACCGCGCCCCCAGCACCACCGGGCATTCCCCGGCGCGCACCCGGCGCCAGGCCATCAGGCGCTCGGCGGGGGTCATGTTGCTGTGTAGCACCGCCACCCGGTCCCCAAACCGACCCCGGAGCTGCGCGATGACTTGGGCGGTGAGCGCGATTTCCGGCACCAAGTACAGCACCGGCCGCCCTTGCCGGAGAGACTCGGCGGCGGCTTGCAAATACACTTCCGTTTTGCCCGAGCCCGTCACGCCGTAGAGCAAGAACCCTTCCGGCCGGTGCGCCGCAATCGCCGCCTGGATCGCCGAAATCGCCACCGCCTGCTCGGGGTTGGGCACATTAGAAGTGGTGGTAGTGGGGGTGTTTTCCCCCACTTGTTGCAAAAATCCCGCCTGCTCCAGGGCGCGCAGGGTGGCGTCCGTCACGCCGCCAATGCTGCGCAGTTCGCCGTCTTGGAACACCGTACTCCCCGCTCCCTGCAGGCGCAGCAGTAGCAGACTCTGGGCGGGCTTGCGCCGCCCCGGCCCGCGCACAAAGGCCTCGATCTCGGCATCCCCAATCGTCAGCCGCCACGAGGTCGGCCGCCGCTTGGATTCAGGCAAAGTGAGGTCCAGATACTTGCTCGCCAGCCCAATGGCTTCCAAATCCTGCAACGCCTTGCGCAGGGGCGCGGCCAGCGGCTTGGTCTTGGTTTCCGTGATCTCCCCGGCCTGCAGGGTCTTCCACACCTCGTCCTCCACCAGGGTCAGCTGGCGCGGCGGGTTGCCCGGGCGCACCTGCCAGGTGGTGGTCAGGCGGGTTTGGGCGCGGGGCGGCAGGGCGGGCGTCATCGCCACGCTCAGCGGGCACAGGGTGCGCTGGCTCACCTCGTGCACCAGCGCCAAAGTCGGCGCGGGCAATGAAAGGGAGCTAATCTCACGCCCCAATGGACGGAGCTTGCTGCGCGGGAAACCCAGGTCTTCTTCCTTGACCTTTCGCACCTGGGTGACAAACGCTAGCACCGAGCGTGCCCCCAGGGGCACCAGCCACGCCTGGCCCGGTTTGGTCCCCGCCGGGGCTTCGTAGGTGAAGTTGCCTTCCCGGCCGGCGGTGCGGCTATCCACCACCACGTCGGCCACCGAAATCAGGCGTCCGCTCACAGTTTGGCAGCCGTGAACTTCATGCGGGTCAGCGACCGAATCTGGATCAACGTAAAGCCAATCAGGATCGCGCCCATCACCCAGGCCGCCGCCGTGGCGTACCCAAACTTGAGGAACATGAAGGCGTTGGTCCAGATCTCGAGCCCCACGGTGTGGGTGCTATAGAGCGGCCCGCCCCCGGTGAGGACGAAGACGTTTTCCATCGCTTTGAACCCCGCAATGAACACCCCCAGCAGGTTGATGAGGATGAGTGGGCGCAGGCTCGGTAGCGTCATGTACCGGATCTTGTGCCACCACTCCGCCCCATCCAGGTCGGCGGCTTCGTAGCGCTCTTGGGGCACGTTCTTCAGCGCCGCCAGATACAAGATGGACCCTGGCCCGGCCCCCGCCCAGATGCCCGGCAGCACCACGGCAAACATCGCCAGCTTGGGGTCGCCCAGCCAGTCTTGGGCCAGCGGGATTTCACCCCCGCCCATCCGCATCCACAGCGGGTTGATCGCCTGGATGATGGGGGCCAGCAGGCTGTTGAGCAAGCCAGTTTCCGCCCGGTCGTAGAACTGCCGCCACATAAACGCAATGACAATCCCCGAGGTCATCGCCGGGAGATAAAACACCGTGCGGAAGAACAACGTGAAGCGCGGGATCTCGTTCAGCGCCAGGGCCAGCAAGATAGGCAACACGAAGCCCATCACGATGGTCAACCCCACGTAGATCACGCTGTTCATCAGGCTCTTCCAGAACAGCGAACTGGTAAAGACGTTGATGAAATTGTCTAACCCCACCCACTGCGGGGATTGCATGATTCGGTAATCCTGGAAGGCGATGACGAGCCCCTTCACCAGCGGGTAGTACGCCCACACCAGGATGCTGAGGCACGCGGGCAGCAGACACCAAACCACAAAGCGCCGCACCCGGCCGCGGTCGGTGCCGGCGGGCATGCGCTGCTCCACCCACGCCTCCACATTACGAGCTTTGCGGATGGCCCACGCAATCAAGCCCGCCGTGATGAGCAACACGATCACCAGCGCCGTGGTGGCCCGCCCCCGCAGGGCGTTCATCTCGGCCTCGGGGATGTAGCCCAGCAGCTTGCGGTTCATCTCCTGGTTCACTTCTTCCAGGATCTGGTCGGCGGGGCGGTTGGGGTCCAGGCGCGCGCGGTCCAGCGCACCATCCAGCACCAAATACACCTGTTGGGAGTTGCGGCCGTAGGGTTCGGGCTTCCCGGTTTGGAAGAGTTTCTCGTTCGCCTCCACGTAGCCCGGGTCCACCGTTCCCGCCAGGTCGGCGTAACCAAACTGCTTGAGCAGCACCGGATTGATGAGCTTTTCCAGCCCTAAATCCACAAACTTGACGGTGCTGATCCGCGCCGCCTCTTGGCTGACAAAGAAGTCAATGAACCGCCAGCAGGCTTCAATCTTCTTGGGGTCTTTGATGCTGGCGTTGATAGCCCACATCCCCGAGTTGATCTCGTTGTAGCTTCCGGCGGGGCCGGCGGGCATTCGCGCGATGCCGATGAGGGCCGGGTTGAGGTCGCTCATGCTCAGCATCACGTCGTTGGTGTAGCTGAACCACATGGCCACCTTGCCGTCCTTCACATCCTGCGACCAAGTGGGGGTGACCTGCGCGATGGGGCCGTAGGTTTTGCCATCCGCGCCCTTCCATGTGGTGACGGTAAGCCGCCGATAGAACTCCAGGGCCTTGGCCGCTTCGGGGGTGTTCACCACCGCCTTGGCGTAGCCGCGCTCGGCGGGCACCAGCACCTCGCCCCCGGCTTGCCACACAAAGTTGGTCCACCAGTAGCCTTGGCCCCCGGGGCCGCCGCTGAAAACGAACCCGCGCGTGCCCGGTACCCGCTCCATGATCTGGCGGGAGTACGCTTCGAACTCTTCCCACGTGCGCGGCGGCTTGTTGGGGTCCAGCCCCGCCTTCGCGTAGATGTCCTTGCGGTAGTAAAGCGCCTGGGCGACCTGGAAAAACGGCACCGCGTAAATCCGGTTGTCGTAGCTGCGCAGCACCTTCTCGATCTCGGGCTGCACCCGATCCATGCTGGCGGGGTCTTTGGCAATCAAGTCGTCCAGCGGGCGGCAGAATCCTTGATCGATATAAGAGAAGTACTGCCGGAAGTTGACATAGAACACGTCGGGCGCGGTGTCGCCGGCCATGCTCATGAGGAAGCCGCTCTCGGCCCGGTCCCCGATCAGCTCTAGGCCCCCGGCATTTACCACCCGCAGATCCGGGTTGCGGGCATGGAACTCGTCAAAGATGGCGCGGCGCGTCATCTCGCGGGGGTTGGTGGTTTCGCGCGGCGGGATGCCTTGCCCCGGCCCCGCCATCATGCGAATGGTAACGGGTTCCGCCCCCGCCAAGGCGGCGAGCAAGAGCACGAACAGGCCAAGAATTCGCCGCATGAGGACCCTCCATGATACGGCGGAAGGGAGGCCAAAAGCAAACCCGCCCGAGCCGGGAAGGACCTGACTCGAGCGGGCAATTGGGAGTTGGGAAATGAGCTTAGGCGCGTCGGCGGCGGCGAGCCAGAGCGAGGAGGCCCGCACCGAGCGCGATCATGCTGGCCGGTTCCGGCACCGCACTGCTGGTGAAGCTGGCCGTGTAGCTCGTGATGAACGTGCTGCTGTTGTAGCTCGAGTTCGCAAAGCTGAAGTTATAGATTTCTTGGCTAAGGCCCGCCGGCACATTCGGGCCGGAGAAGACCACGCCATCCAGACGGATGTCGCTGCTGCCCGCGCCCCCGTCCATCACCAAGAGACCCTTGGTGTAGGAGATATTGAGGACCGGATTCGAGGCCGAATCCGTGAAGTTGATGGTGCCGGAACCCATGGCGTAGACACCGCTCACGATCGAAGTGATCGTCGTGTTCGACATCACGAACTGAGCGTTGCTGACCGAACCACCGCCGATGAGGCCGGGGGTTTCCAGCGTCAGGCCGGGCTGGCTCCAGCTGCCGTAGACCAGGAAGGCATTCGTATCGACGAACATCACCGGGTTGCTCGAGGTACCACTCGGGTCGGCAAACGTGGCCACCGTAAAGGAATTCGCCATCGCGGCCACCGAGGCCAAGGCCATACCGGCTGTAATCCAAATCTTCATAAGTCCAATCTCCCGGTGCCGATTCATCTCGGCACACCACCAAGATACCAGCCCGCGAGGTTAAGCTGAAGTCAAGAAGGTGGCCCATGGCCCCGTATTCCTACGGGCTTTGGCAAAAAACATCCCCTCTCACCGATGAGGCAAGAGGGGATGTTTGAATACCAAGCCCGATTTAGGCTTGGCGGCGGCGACGAGCCAGCGCGAGCAGGCCCGCACCCAGAGCGACCATGGTGGCCGGTTCCGGCACCGCGCTGCTAGTGAAGCTGGCGGTGTAGGTGGTGTTGTTGCCCACGTTTCTCTGGTTGGCCAGAGCGAAGTTGAACTGCGTCATCGTGGCACCCGGAGGCACCGCAGGACCGCTGAGCGTGATGTTTTGACCGCGCAGCGTGCTGGCACCGGCGCCGAGGCCTTCCACAAACGTGGCGCTATCGAACGAGATGGTGAACAGCGGGTTGTTGCTGCTGTCTGAGAAGCTGATGCTGCCCGGACCGGTGGCGAAGAGCCCCGGAATGACCTGCGTCAGCGCAAGCGTCGTCGTGTTGAACTTGGCATTGGTTACGGTCGGGGCACCCACGGCGCCCGGCGCGATCAACGTGAGACCCGCGTTGCCCCAAGCTCCGTTCAGAGTCTTGGCCACGCGGTCATGCACGAAAACCGGATTGTGGGCATTGCCCGACGGATCCGCAAACGTCGCAAACGTCACGGAGTTGTCGGCCATCGCCGCGACCGCACTGCCCAACACCAGCGCCGTCATAAGAACTTTCTTCATGATAAAACCAGACCTCCTCTCCCGAAGCCACGGCTAGTTTAGCTCGCCCCTCCCCCGGCTAGGGTCGTATGAATTACTAGGTTTTGGTGAATATCCCTTGATTTGGCATGGCTCGCTGAGCTGCCCGGTCGACGCGGCGGCCTAGGGCACTGGAGAATTTTTACAGGGACGCTTGACCTCTCGCGCTGGCAATATAGTATAGTTTTGTCTAGGAGTATTGAGAACCGTGGCTGCGACCCGAAATCAACCCACTGACAAGAACGAAGCCGTGGCCCTCGCGGTCCAGCAGATCGAAAAGGCCTTCGGCAAGGGGTCCATCATGCGCATGACGGATGGTAACCGCGAGGCTATTGCCACCATCTCTTCTGGCGCCCTGAGCCTGGACCTCGCCCTCGGCGGCGGCATCCCGCGCGGTCGAATTACCGAAATCTACGGCGCGGAAAGCAGTGGGAAAACCACCCTCGCCCTGCACATCATTGCTGAAGCCCAAAAGGCGGGCGGCATGGCCCTCTTCGTGGACGCGGAGCACGCCCTAGACACCGATTACGCCCAGCGCCTGGGTGTGGACATTGACCGCCTCTACGTGAGCCAACCGAGCAGCGGGGAAGAGGCCCTCGAGATCATGGACGCGATGGTGCGCAGCGGCGCGATGGACATCGTTGTGCTGGACTCGGTGGCCGCTTTGGTGCCCAAGAACGAAATTGAAGGCGACATGGGCGACAGCCACGTGGGCCTGCAAGCCCGCATGATGAGCCAGGCCCTGCGCAAGCTCGGTGGCCAGCTGAGCAAGACGCACACCGCCGCGATTTTCATCAACCAGATTCGCGAGAAGATCGGTGTGATGTTCGGCAACCCCGAAACCACCCCCGGCGGCCGCGCCCTCAAGTTCTGGTCGTCGGTGCGCTTGGAAGTGCGACGCGGGGAAATCCTGAAGGACGGCACGGAAAGCGTCGGCGCCCGCACCAAGGTGAAGGTGGTGAAGAACAAGATTGCCCCGCCGTTCCGCACCACCGAATTCGACATCATCTTCGGCAAGGGCATTAGCCGCGCCGGTGACCTCCTGGACCTCTCCGTGGAGCACGGATTTGTGAACCGCGCGGGCACGTACTTCAACTACAAGGACGAGCGCCTGGCCCAGGGCCGTGAGAACGCCCGTGCCGCTCTGCTGAGCAAGCCTGAGGTCATGGAAGAGCTGGAGCGTGACCTGAAGGCGAAGCTGATGCCGGCCCGCCTTGAAGCCCCGATCGAGGAACCCGAAGACGACGACATTTGAGACCGCCCTCGCGGCTACGGTGAAATGGCTAGCCCGGCGCGACCTGACGGAAGCAGAACTCCGGGCTCGCCTTGAACGCGCCGCCACGCCGGCTTCGGTGGCCGATGCCGTCGTCGCCCACGCCCGGGCGCGGAAATGGGTGGATGACACGCGTGTCGCTACCCGCACCACCGAGATTGCCGCTCGCCACAAGGGGCTTGGCACCGCCGGGATTGACCATGTGCTGGAGCGCAAAGGCGTGGACGAGACCCTGCGCGAAACCGTGCTGGATGGCGACGAGGAGCAACCCCGCGCCACCGCCCTGGCTACCAAAGAGCGAGATCGGGGGCGCACAGCGGCCCAAACCGCCCGGAAGTTAGCGTCAAAGGGATACAGTGAAGAAAGCATCCGGGGCGCCCTGGATGCGACCTTCCCGGGCTGGGATGAGCCCGCGCCCCTGGAGACCGACGGTGACGCCTGAAGAACGCATTGCGCAGCTAGAGCAGCAGATCAAGGATCTCGCCGGTCTCTCCCCCGCCGAAGCCCGCGACCAAGTGCTCCGCCAGGCCGAAGCCGAACTCCAGGACACGCTTATCCGCCAGCGCGACCACGCTCGCGCCGAAGCCCAAGACCAAGCCCGGCACCTGGTTCTCACCGCCATGGAACGGCTGGCCGGTTCCGTACCCGCACCGGTGACCACCTCGGTCGTCCCGCTCCCTAACCCCGACCTCAAGGCCAAGCTCGTCGGCCGGGAGGGGCGAAACATCCGCGCCTTCGCCCAAACCACCGGCGTGGACATGATCATCGATCAGGGTCTGGAGAGCGTCACCCTGGCGTGCTTCGACCCCGTGCGCCGCGAAGTTGCCCGCCTCACCTTGCTCAACCTGATCGTGGATGGCCGCATCCACCCCCAGCGCATTCAGGAGCTACACGCCGAAGCCCAGGCCACCCTCAGCACCAGCCTCAAGGAAGCCGGGGAAGAGGCCGCCCGCCGCGCGGGCGTCACCGGTCTGCCCGCGCCCGTCATCGAGGCCCTCGGCCAACTCCGCGTGCGCACCAGTTACGGCCAAAACGTGCTGGACCACAGTGTCGAAGTCGCCCGCCTCGCGCGCCTCCTCGCTGAAGAACTCCAACTCGATCCCGAACCCGCCGCCACCGCCGGTCTCCTCCACGATATCGGCAAGGGATTCGCCAGTGAAAACCCCCGCAGCCACGCCCACGACGGGATGAAATTCTTGCAGCAACACGGGCTAGACCCCCAGGTGTGCGAGGCGGTGGGTGCCCACCACCGCGAGATCCCCAGCGAACTCCCCCTCACCGCTCTCCTGATTGCCGCCGATGCCATCAGTGCCGGTCGCCCGGGGGCCCGCCGCGAACCCACGGCTCTGTTCCAAGACCGGCTGGAAGAACTCGAGAAGGTCGCCAAGGGATTCCGGGGCGTGGATCATGCCTTCGCCATTCAAGCCGGTCGCGAGCTTCGGGTCATGGTCCGGGCCGAGGATATGAGCGACGAGGACACGGCCCGCCTGGCCACCCAAATCGCCCGCGCCCTCAAGCAGAAGCGCGAACCCAACGCCCCGCCACTCACCCTCACGGTTGTCCGCGAACGCATCTTCCAGGAGTCCATCCATTGAGCGAGACCCCCGGCGGCACCTACGGGCTCGTGTTCCTGGGCGACATCATGGGCGAGCCGGGTATGGCCGCCGTGCGCCAAGGCATCCCCGTCATCCTCGCCCAGGAGCAGCCGCTGTTCCTGGTGGTCAATGCGGAAAACGCCGCCCCTTCCGGCAAGGGCCTCCTGCCCGCCCAGGCCGAGGAACTCTATGCACTGGGCGTCGACGCCATCACGCTGGGAAACCACGCCTTCGATGAACCCGCGATCGAGCCGTACCTGAACCTCGGCAAGCCGATCATCCGCCCCGCCAACGCTCCCATGAACGCCCCCGGGCGCGGGCGCACCAGCGTGACCAAGGACGGCATCACCCTTCACCTTATCAACTTGTGCGGGCAGGTCTTTATGAAGGAATGGGAGGACCCCTTCCGTGCCGCGCTGGGCCTCGTCAAGGCCTGCGACAGTCCCCACATCCTGGTGGATTTCCACGCCGAAGCCACCAGCGAAAAGATCGCGATGGGCTGGCACCTGGATGGTCAAGTGAGCCTGGTGGTAGGCACCCACACCCACGTGGCCACCGCTGATGAGCAAATCCTGCCCGGCGGCACCGCCTACCAAACGGATGTAGGAATGAGTGGTCCGCACGGCGGGGTGATCGGGATGGACCGAAGTGCGGTCCTGGCGAAGTTTACAAAGACTTCACTCGTCAGATTCCGTGTTCACGACGGTCCTGGTATGATTCACGGAGTCCGGGTGGACGTAGACCGGGTGACGGGGCGCGCACAAGCGATTCGCCGCCTCACTTGGTCAACATGAGGCATAAGCAATGAAATTGACGATGGCAATGGCAAGTCTGGCGCTTTTGGCCAGCACGGCACTGGCCCAAGAGCGCCTGTTCGAGGGAACGCGAACCCTCGGCGACCAGAGCCTGAGCACCTCGGCCTGGGGCAGCGGCATCATCAGCGCGACCGACGAAGCCGCGTTCAACGGCACTCTCGCCCTTCGCGTCTCCAGCCGCAACTTCTTCCAGGGCGGCCAAATCAACTTTGGCAAGCCGGTGGATCTCTCCAGCAAGTACGCCGGTAAGGAGAACCTTCTTCTTCTCATCGTGAAGCTGGCCGACGGAACCACCACGACGACCGCCGGTGGCGGCCGAGCGGGTGCCCCGGGCGCGGGTGGTGCCGGTGGCGCGGGTGCCGGTGAAGATGGTGCGGCGCCGGGCCGAGGCGGCAACTCTCAAGGGACGCCGGCCGCTCCGGTCACCAAGCGCATTCGCCTGGTGATTACCACGACCGATGGCATGAAGTCCGAAGCCTTCCTTGACCTCGCCGACACCAACGAGGATAGCCGAGGCTGGCGCCGCGTCGGTCTGCCGCTGCAGGCCATCACGGGCTTCTCGCGAACCAATAAGACGATTCAGAGCATCGCCGTGGCGACCAGCGAGTCCATGACGTTCCTGCTGGGTGAAATCCAGATTCTGGACGACACCACGCCGCTTTACGCCGAACCGATCAACAGCCGCGAAATGAACATCGGGTCGGGCGACCAGGTGACTTTCCAGGCGCGCGCTTCTGGCGGGGCCACCAAGGTGGTGTACCAATGGGACTTCGATGCCGCCGACGGGCTCCAAGTGGACGCCGAAGGCCGCCAGGTTCGATTCCGGTTCCGCAAGCCGGGTACTTTCACGGTCACCCTAACGGTTCGGGATGCTTACGGTCTCAAAACGCCGTACTCCACGACGCTGAAAGTAGTGGTGAACTAAGCCCCGCTCTGCGCGGGAGAGTTGCAGGTCAATGAGGGCGCGTCTCATCACCGCCTTCATTGCGATGCCTCTGGTCATCCTTGCCCTCAATGCGCCAACGGTTATTCCGTTGGCGCTTATGTGTCTCATGGCCTCCCTGCTTGCAGGAAGAGAGCTCGCCAAGCTATTTCGAACCGAAGGCGCCTCCGTCATGGCCCCCGTGGGCATCGCCATTGTAGCGGCGCTCGCCTTCTGGATGCCCCAGGCTTCCGCCCTCGCTGTCGCCTGCGCGGCGGCCGCGGTGGGTGGTGGCGCACTCATCTACGCGGTGGCCAATCGCAAGCCCTGGCTGGGCACCTGGGCCGGCATCCTCTGGATCGGCGCTGCGTTCTTAGCTACTCTGGTGGCCCATCGCATTCCTGGGCAGGGCGACGTTTTGGGCTGGAGCTGGCGGCCGGTGCTGGCGCTCTTTTTCCCGCTCTGGGCCGGGGATTCGGCGGCGCTGTTCTTCGGCAAGCGTTACGGTAAGCGCCCCGTGTGGCCCGAACTCTCCCCCAACAAGACGTGGGAAGGCTTCTTTGCGCAGTTCATCGCGAGTGTGGTGGTCGGGGCGGCGTTTGCCCCGCTCTGGACCCTTAGCTACTGGCAGGGAGCCCTCATTGGCCTCGTCGCCGGTTTGCTCGGCCCCACCGGCGACTTCCTGCAGAGTTACGCGAAACGCAGCGTGGGACTCAAAGACACCGGCGATTTGCTTCCTGGCCACGGTGGCCTGCTCGATCGGCTGGATTCCTTCTTCCTCACCGCCCCCGTGGTGGCGCTGCTTCTCGTGCTCTTCCGGGGCGGATTCTAATCGTGTACGCGATTGAAACAGAGAATCTCCGCAAGGAGTTCGTCAGCCCGGTGCGCCAGCCTGGTCTTAAGGGCGCGATCAAAGGGCTTGTTTCACGTGAAACAAAACGCAGCGTCGCGGTGGAATCCTTCAGCATCCAGGTTCAAGAAGGGGAGTTCGTCGGCTTCCTTGGCCCCAACGGGGCGGGCAAAACCACCACCATCAAGATGCTCACGGGCATCCTCTATCCCACCAGCGGCACCGCCCGCGTCCTGGGTGAAGTGCCCTTTGAACGCAAGTCCGAACTCCTCCGCCAAATCGCCCTGGTGATGGGCAACCGGCAACAACTGTGGTGGGATCTCCCCGCCCGGGAGTCGTTCGCGGTCCTCAAGGAGGTTTACGATGTCCCCGCGGCAACCTTCAACAAGCGCGTGGATCGCCTGATTGCCGACCTCGACCTGAGCGACAAAGTAGATACCCAGGTGCGCAAACTCAGCCTGGGCGAGCGCATGAAGTGCGAACTCGTCGCCGCCCTGCTGCACGGACCCCGCGTGGTGTTCCTCGATGAGCCCACCATCGGCCTCGATGTCATCAGCCAGCAGCGCATCCGCCAGTTCCTTAAGGAATTCAATGAGGAGGAAGGCTGCACCGTCGTCCTCACGAGCCACTATATGCAGGATGTCGAAGAGCTGTGCGAGCGGGTGGTGGTCATCAACCACGGCAACCAAGTCTTTGATGGCACCCTGGCCGACCTACGCTCTCAGTACTCGCCCGAGCGCCGCCTCCGCGTCACCTTCACCGAGTCCCCCGAAACCAATCAGCTCCCTGCACAAGCAAAGGTGCTCGAGCAGAACTCCGCCCAGTGGGTGCTCAGCCTGCCCGCCGATGCCGTCGCGCCTATCACGAGCGAGATCCTCCAGAACTTCGCCGTCGCCGACCTCAGCCTCGAAGAAGCCGACGTGGAAGACGCTCTCCGTGCCCTCTTTGCGGAAGGCCCGGGGGCTGTTTCACGTGAAACACCCGCACGGTAAACTCACCTTCGTCTCTAAGACACAGAGGCTAAGATGAATACGACGGGTATTGAAGGAGGCTATCAGGCCTCCGAAATTGAAACGCGCTGGCGTCTCGCATGGGAAGACGCTCACCTCTCCTCCGCTCCGGCCTCCCCGGATCCGGACCGCACCTACTGCATCACCATTCCGCCGCCCAACGTCACGGGTTCGCTGCACATGGGCCACGCCCTGTGCTACAGCATCCAAGACCTGCTCGGCCGGTTCCACAAGATGCTCGGCTACGATGTTCTCATCCTCCCTGGCCTGGACCACGCGGGCATTGCCACCCAAAGCGTGGTGGATAAGCAACTGAAGAAGGAAGGCAGCAGCGCCTTTGCGCTGGGCCGCGAGGAGTTTCTTAAGCGGGTGTGGCAGTGGCGCGAGGAAAGCGGCGGCACCATTCTCAGCCAGTTCCGCCAGCTGGGGTGCAGCTTCGATTGGTCGCGTGAGCGGTTCACGCTGGACGAGAAGTACGCCCAGGCGGTGCTCAAGGTTTTCATTGATTGGTTCGAACGCGGGCTGATCTACAAGGGGCTACGCGTCGTGAATTGGGACCCCGTCCTCAAGACCAGCGTCAGCGATATCGAAACCGAACGCAAGGTGGTGAAGGGCAAGCTCTATCACATCCGCTACCCGTTTGCCGATGGCTCGGGTGAGGTCATCATTGCCACCACCCGCCCGGAAACCATGCTCGCCGACGTGGCCGTGGCCGTCCACCCGCGCGACGATCGCTACAAGGGTAAGGTTGGCAAGACCATTACCCTGCCGCTGGTGGGCCGCGAGATTCCCTTGCTGGCCGATATCTATCCGGACCCCGAGTTCGGCACCGGCGCGGTCAAGATCACCCCGGGCCACGATGCCAACGACTTCGAAGTGGGCGCCCGTCACAACCTGGAAACCCTCGTCATCCTGGATGAGACCGGGAAGGTGAACTTTGAGGGGCCGTACCACGGACTCGACCGGGCCGAAGCCCGTCGCCGCATCGTGGAAGACCTGGAAGCCCAAGGATTCCTCGAGAAAATCGAAGATCACGAGGTCGCCCTGGTGGTCAGCCAGCGTAGCGGTGAAGCCGTGGAACCCATGGCCAGCGAGCAGTGGTTTGTGCGGCAATCTGAACTCGCCGGGCCCGCCCTCAAGGCCAGTCAGGCCGACCAGATGGCCTTCGTGCCCGAGCGGTACAAGGAAGAGTTCGAAGATTGGCTCGCCAACATCAAGGATTGGTGCATCAGCCGCCAACTGTGGTGGGGTCACCGGATTCCGGTGTATTACACCGCCGACGGCAAGGCCGTGGCGGCCCTCAACCAAGCGGAAGCGGAAGCCAAGGCCGGCGCGCCCATCGTCCGGCAAGACGATGACGTGCTGGATACGTGGTTCAGTAGCGGCCTGTGGCCGTTTGCGACCCTCGGTTGGCCGGAAGAAACCCCCGAACTCAAGGCGTACTACCCCAGTAACGTCCTGGTCACCAGCCGCGACATCCTCTACCTGTGGGTCGCCCGCATGGCGATGATGGGCATGGACTTTATGAAGGAGCGCCCGTTCCGGGACGTGTTCATCTACGCCACCATCCTCACCAAGGACGGCAAGCGAATGAGCAAGAGCCTCGGCACCGGCGTTGACCCCGTGGATGTGATCAACACCAAGGGGGCCGATGCCTTGCGCTTTGCGCTCATGGGCCAGACCGGCCACAACCAGAGCATCCGGTACGACGAAGCCAAGGTGGCGGAGTGCGCGCACTTCTGCAATAAGATCTGGAACGCCGCCCGCTTTGTGCTGATGAACGCCGAGGGCGCCACGCCCCGCCTGGCCGAAACTCTGCCCACGGTGGACCGCTGGATTCTCACCCGGCTCGCCCGCTGCGCCGCCACCGTCACCGAGTCCATCCGCACCTACAACCTGCAGGTGGGGGCGGAGGCGCTGGAGAACTTCTTCTGGTCGGAATACGCCGACTGGTACATCGAGGTCAGCAAGCCGCGCCTGGCCGACCCCGCCCAACGGGACGAGGTGCTGGGCGTGCTGATGCACGTGTTTGAGGTGTTCCTTAAGCTATTGCACCCGTTCATGCCGTTCATTACCGAAGAGTTGTCTCAGCGCATGCCCTTCGCGAATCGCCAGGACTTCTTGGTGCAAGCGGCCTGGCCGGATGTCTCCGCGATGAAGGTGGATGGGGCCGCCGAAGCCACGGTGGAACGTTGGATTGCTCTGGTGCGCAGCGTTCGCGCCCTGCGCGCTGAGGCCAGCCTGCCTGCCATGCGGACTCTGCCCGCGCTTTACGTCGAGGCTGACCTGGAAGGCGGCGAGGAGTTTGTGCGTAGCCAAGCGTGGTTCACCGAATTGCGCCGTGGCCGGCCGGAGGGCGCGTTCCTCACCACCACCAGCGGCAACGCCGACGCCCACCTCCCCATCGAGGGTCTCATTGACCCGGTGGCGGAACGGGAGCGCATCAGCAAGGAAGACGCCAAGCTCGCGGAGGAGTTGGAACGGCTGGAAGCCCGGCTGGCCAACCCGCAATTCGCCGAGCGGGCCAAGCCGGAAGTGGTCGCCCGGGAACGCGCCCGCGTGGATGAGATCCAGGGGCTACGCGCTAAGCTGGCCGCCCGTATGGCCATCTTCAGCTAAGGGCTAGGGTGAATCGGTAAAGGTGCCGTCGCGGTCGGTGCGCCAAATGCGCGCGCCGATCGCTTCGGCCCTCTCGAGAGCCCCCGGAGCCGGGTGGCCATACGAATTGCCCCGTCCGGCCGAGAACACCACCCACTGCGGGCTGGTCCGCTTCAATAGCACCGGATTGAGCGACGTGTCTGCCCCGTGGTGCCCCGCCAGCACAATGCTCGTGGGCTCGAGAAAGGCCGGCGGCAGCCTCAATTCACTCCCCGCGGGCAGGTCGCCGGTAATCAAGAACGACACTTCGTCGAGTTCGCCCCGCACGGCCACGGAACGTTCGTTGTCACTGCCTTCCCAGGGCGGCGCATAGAGATCCACCGCCCACGCCCCCCACTTCACCTGGCTTTGCCCCGTCAGCCAGCGCACCGGGGCCACCTTCCCCCAGTCGCCGGTGTCAGGGTGCGCGCGGAACACCTCATTCGCCCATATCTCACGAACGGGATAGTCACGCGCCAGTGCGTTGAGTGCCCCCGCATGGTCGGCATCGGGGTGAGTAATCACGATCAAATCAATCACCGCGACCCCCTTCTGCCGGAGTTCTTGACTTAGTGCGCGCGGCGATAAAGCCTCATCAAAGGGCGGCGGGCCGGTATCCACCAGCACGGTCACCCCCTGAGACTGGATGAGCGTGGCGTGGCCTTGCCCCACCGCCAGCATAGACACTCGCTCCGGCTTCGCCGTCCCGTCAATCCCCAGGTTCGCCACCCACGCCAGGGTCACCCCCAAGGGCACCCACAAGAGGCTACGGTTCGACTTCACGTGGCCTCCACAGGGTCAGCCAGGCTAGCCACAGCAACCCGATCCACACCGGATGGAACGCGGGCACCATGATCTGGGCGCCGGGGGCATCCGCCGCCGCGTGCACCACCATGCGCATATAGGCGGCCAGCCCATCAATCAAGAATCCCACCGGGAGCCCCACCGCCCCCGCCAGAGCGAGCACCATAGTCGCGGAAACCGCCGGCAGCACCAACAAGTTCGCGGGCAGCCCCCATAGCGGCAAGGTGCCAAAGTGGTAGGCAATCAGCGGAAGCGTGCCCAAAGAAGCCAGCAAGGTCGCCTTCAGCGCCCCCCGCCAGCCGTTCTCATCGTTCATCCCCAGCATCAGGCCCCCGACGGCGGCCATGCTCAGCTGGTAGCCCAAGTCCGCCACCCCGGCCGGGCTCGAAAACCACCCCACAAACCCCGCCAACGCCCACGCGGAAGGGCCATCAAACTGCTGCCGGAGGGGAAACGCCGCCCCCCACACCGCCGCCATCAGCAGAGCTCGGACGATCGAAGGACGGCCCCCCACCGCCACCGCGAAGGCCACCAAAACCACGCCAATCAGCAGCATTCGCACCCCATAGGGCACGGGCAAACGGCGGAAAAGCAGCATCATCCCCGCCGCCAAAAACATGATGTGCATGCCGCTAGCACTGACCACGTGGTAGGTACCACTCTTGCGCAACGCCTGCGCATCCGCGGGCGATAAAGCCGTCGTTTCGTTAAAGCAAAGTGCCCGCACCAAGCCCTGCGTGCTGGGGTGCAAGGCCTTCTCCGCCCACGCCGCAAAGCGTCGGCGGACCACCTCAGGTCCCGCCCGCCAAGAGGGCGCCTCACGCACTTCCGTCCAAGATTTCACCGAAAGGCGACCGATTTCCCCCGATGATCCATCAAACCCCTCGGCCATAGGAGAGAGACGACCCTCCACTCGCACCACCGAGCCCGGCCACATATTCGTACCGCGACCTAACCGATAGGTACCCTCAGCAGTCACCAAAGTCAAGGGGTCGCCCGCCCCCTGCACAACCCCTTCTCGCACCACCACCGAAGGCTCAAAAAAGGGTGCCTTCTCAAACTCCACCCGGCCCACGCCACCCCACAGGCAGCCCGCCAGCACCCACACCCAGAGCCAGCCGCGCTGCATCACCACCAGCGCTACCAAGGGCACCAACAAGAGCAAGGACGCCCAGACTTCACCGGACCACGCTACG
Source organism: Chthonomonas sp. UBA2785 (assembly GCA_002352215.1). Taxonomy (GTDB): domain Bacteria; phylum Armatimonadota; class Fimbriimonadia; order Fimbriimonadales; family Fimbriimonadaceae; genus JAHBTC01. The sequence goes on from DEIB01000005.1 coordinate 44,422, forward strand.
GCCAGGGCCGCCACAAAGGCCACCACCAGGGGGCGCATCGCCAGTTCCTTGACCATGCGCTCCCTCGTCATGACTAGCCTTGGCCAGGGTCCGGGCGGCGGGGGGCGCGCGTGGTCGTCCGCAGTTCGGTAAAGACGGGCGTATCAAACCGCGCGTTCAAAAAGCGCAGAATCTCCGGCGCCCGCAGCCTCAATTCCGCCGCCGCCGGGGGTTCTTGGCAGCTCAGCCACAGCACGCCGTCGTCAAAGTCACACACTTCCGCCATGCTGGCCAGGGGTTCGCCCACGGCTTCGCCCCAGTGCCGGGCGGCGGCCAGGGCCTTCACCTTCTGCACAATCCGGGGTCGGCGCAGGGCCGCCATCAGCAGTTCATCCACGGATTTCATCGCGTGTGACCACCCCCGAATCTACCCAGTAGAGCGCCTGCGCCGAAATCAACGCCGACCCCGCCAATTCCGGCTCCGTCCCGGTCAGGATCACTTGGCCGCCCGGTTGCGAAGCCCACTCCGCCAGGCATGCCCTCCGTTGGGCGTCCAGATCGCTAAAGACGTCGTCCAGCAGCAGCAGGGGCCACTCACCCCGCCTCGCGGCCATCAGGGCCCGGGTGGCCATTTTCACGGCAATCACGGCGGTGCGCTGCTGGCCCTGGCTGCCGTATTTGCGCCCGTCCACGCCCGCCACCTCAATCGCCATATCATCCCGGTGCGGCCCTCGCGTGCTTATCCGGCGTTCCCGGTCGCGGCGGCGGTTCAGCGCGTAGTCTTCCCGCGCCCCTTCCGCGTCCATCCACTCCTCGTGGGGCAGATACTCCACGTGCAAGGTTTCGCCGGGGGCCAGCGTGGCGTAAGCGTCCCGTGCCAAGGGAGCCAGCTCTGTCACCCACTGCGCCCGCGCCTGCCGCAGGCCCGCCCCCGCTTCGGCCATGGCCTCTTCGTAGGTCGCCAGCAGGTCGTCGCTCACCCACTCCTCCTGCCTCAGCAGGGCGTTGCGCTCCTTCAGGTTCTTCTTGTACACCGTCAGGTCGCGCAGGTAGGCCGGAGACACCTGCGAAATCTCCAGGTCCAGGTACATGCGTCGGTCGGCCGGCTCCCCGGTCACCAGGCTCAAATCCTGCGCCGAAAACGCCACCACCGGCATCCGTCCAATCAGGTCACTGGCTCGGCGCTGGCCCAGCCCGTTCAGATACGCCATCTTCCGTGACCCTCGCCGCAAGGTCACCGCCAGTTCTGTGCCCCCGGTCAGGGTGCCTTCCACCCGCGCCCCATCTTGGCCCAGCTGGATCGCATCGTTCTCCGTCCCCGCCCTTAGCAGGCGCCCGGTCGAGAGTAGATGGATCCCCTCCAGCACGGTCGTCTTCCCCTGGCCGTTCTTCCCAACGATCAAAGTTAATCCCTGCGCCGGGCTAATTTCTGCCTCCGTCAACCGTCTGAGATTACGGAGCACCAACCGTTCCAAGTATCCGGTCATTCCCCCGGCTCCCTCTCTTGTTTCAAAGAAAGAGAAGAGAGAATCTCTTGTTGCTTATTAAGCTTTGGATTGCGGGGACAACCCCCTCTTTGAACCCAATCCGCGAGCAACCTAGCCGGGGACATCCTGGGGATAAGACGGGAAAACCTCTGTCCCTTCACTTTCCCCATGGCAAGGGTGGAAAACCTCCCCACGGCTTACACCAGGTGATGAATGCGCGAGAAGCGCATCACCACGGCTTCCATCATCAGGATGGGATGGACATTGGCAAAGGCCGGCACCTGGTGCCGCTCGGCAAAGGGCACCCACAGGTCTTGGATGGACCGAGACTGCTCTTCCGCCGGGAGATAAGGGAATCGATCGCACAGCCGCTTCATCGCGAAGTACTCCTCCAGGGTCATGTTCGGCAGCTCGGCCAGGTACTGCTCAAAGTGGTGCGTGCCGTAGCGGTGCGGGGCGGCGGCAAAGTTGGTGCTCACTTTGGGCTCCACCACCACCATCGTGCCCGCCACCATGTCGCCCAGGCGTTGCGCCCTCTGGTTGGCCAGGATGCCGGTTACCCCGGCAATGTAGACCCCCGGCAAAAAGTCGGCAATCCGAAGCAGGTTCCGCATCCATGCCTGGCGCACGGTAATGGGGGTGCCGTCCGCACTAATCACCCGAATGTTCAGCCCCTTCTTGCCCAGGGTTTGGCCTTGGAACTTGGCCTCGCAGATGGCGAAGTAACCGAAAAACGCAAACGCCGAAAGGAAAGAAGCCAGGGCCATGGCAAACTCCGGCAAGTACATAAAGAAGAGGAATGCCAGATAGGTGGCCATGGTATTGATCCCCACGAGGATCATGAGGTCCACCAAATGCGCCCACATCCGGCGGGAGATAGGCGCCAGCCGGAACGAGAGCAGGGTCTTCTCGGGAGAGAGAATCAAATGCTCCTGGGTCACGAGTAAGATGCTACCTCTAGGGTTGCGTGGATGCTGATTCCGACACCAAGGCTCTGGTGGCTCGTGGGAGCCGGAATCCCGCTCGCCCTCGGGGGTGCGTTCGTGCCTGGCCTGGAAAGCCTGGTGCTGCCCTGGAACGTCGCCTTGCTGGTCCTTTTCTTCCTCACCGGGTTCATCGCCCGCAAGTGGGACTTGGTGGAAGTCGATCGGCGCATGGACCCTGTGCTCTCGGCCCGGGTGGCCAACAGCATCCGCCTTCGGGTCCGCAACCTCGCGGATCAAACGATCCGCATTCGCCTGAAGGATGATCCGCCGCCGCTGGTGGTGGCCGATCACCCTGAATGGAACCTCACCCTCCGCCCGGGCGAAGAGCGAGACCTGCGCTACTCCGTCACGCCGCTCCGGCGCGGCCAAGAGCGGTTCGGGGGAGTCTTCATCCGCTACCAAGCTCCTCTCGGTCTGTGCGAAGTGCAACAACTCCTGCCGGTGCAGGAGGAAGTCCGGGTGTATCCCAACGTGCTGGCCCTGCAAGAATACGACCTGCTTAAGCAGAAGGGGCACCTCAACCAAATCGGCGTGCGGCGCAGCCGGATTCGAGGGTTGGGGCAAGAGTTCGAATCCCTACGCGACTACGCCGACGACGACATGCGCATGGTGGACTGGAAGGCCACGGCTCGGCGCGGTCGGCTAGTCGTCAAGCAGTTCCAAGAAGAACGCAACCAGGCGGTGTTCCTCTGCATCGATGTCGGCCGCACCATGCTCGGCGAAGTGGATGGGGTGCCCAAGCTGGACTACGCCCTGGATGCCGCGCTGATGCTGATGCACGCCGCCAAGGACAAAGGCGACCAGGTCGGCATGATGGTGTTCAACGATGCCGTCCATAGCCTGTCGCTCCCTCGCAAAGGCCGGGCGCAAATCGCGTCCATCCTGGAGCGCATCCACGACGTGCGGGCCGAAGCCGTGCAGTCCGACTACCTGGCCGCCATCGCCTTCCTGCGCGCCCGGTGGAAGAAGCGCTCATTGGTCGTGATCTTCACCGACGCGGAAGACCCCGACGCCGCCCGCGAATTGGCCGCCGCGGTGAGCCAGTTACGCCGCCAGCATCTCGTGTTCGTGGTGCGGGTGGATGACCCGAAGCTCAAGGAACTGGAGAGCGTCATCCCCACGGATCGTTACGAAATGTACCGACGCGCGGCCACCCACTGGTACCGATCGGAGCGGCATCAGGCCAGCAACATCCTCGCCAGCAGCGGGGTTCAGAACATCGACTCCGAACCCCAAGACCTCTCGGCGGCCCTGGTCACGGCGTACCTTGTGGTCAAGGAACGCGCCCTGATCTAATCCTCGTTCGGCCCGGACGGCTGAGGGTAAGGTACGGACTCCGTATAAGGACTGTAAAGCCCATGGTATACGCAACTCTTGGCCAGATGTTCCTGGGGCAGACCGAACGGTTTGCCACCAAGACCGCGCATCTCATCCCTCAATCCGGCAAAGACCCGATTCCGGTGACCTACGGCGAGCTTCGCACGCAGGTTCACGGATTTGCTTCGGCCCTGGTGGGACTGGGGGTGCAACGCGGGGACCGCGTGGTCCTGCAAGCCGAGAGCAGCGCCGACTGGGCGATGTGCGATTGGGCGTGCCAAACGCTGGGGGCCGTGCTGGTGCCGATCTACCCCACGCTGCCCGCGGACCAAAGCCAATACATCGTGCAGGATTGCGGGGCCAAGCTCGTGGTCTCGCAAAACACCAAGCAGGCCGTGAAGATGGAGGGCCTGACCGGCATCCAGGTGGTGCTGCTGAGCAAAGAAGGCGACCAACCGGGCCTGAAGGAACGTGCCCAACCGGACCAGCTAAGCCAAGACGCCTGGGTGCAAGGGGCGCAGGCGGCCGACGAAGAAGACCTTGCCACCCTGATTTACACGAGCGGCACCACCGGCGTGCCCAAGGGCGTGATGCTGCCCCACCGCGCGTTCACCTACCTGTGCGCGGATATCCCCTCGTGCATCCCGCTCAAGGAAGAGGATGTCTTCCTCAGCTTCCTGCCCCTCAGCCACGTGTTCGAGCGGTTTGCCGGCCATGTTCTGCCTATGTCCATGGGCGCCACCATCGGCTACGTCGGCTCGCTGGCCAGCCTGGGCCACGACATGGAACGAGTGAAGCCCACCATCATGCTGGTGGTGCCGCGCCTGCTGGAAAGCCTGAAGGGCCGCATCGAAGACGGCGTTCTCAAGGCTCCGCCGCTGCGGCAGCGACTGTTCCGCATGGCGCAAGAGCAAGGCCTCAAGCGCATGCGCGGCGAGTTTGCCCCGCTGGCCGGCGTTCTGGAAGGTCTGGTCGGCAGCAAGATCAAGGCGAAGTTCGGCGGCCGATTGCGCTACTTCGTGAGCGGGGGCGCGGCTCTACCGACCCACGTCAGCGAGTTCTATCTGGCACTGGGCATCCACGTTCTGCAGGGTTACGGCCTCACCGAGAACTGCGCCGCCGCGTGCATCAACCGGCCGGAAGACAACCGCCCGGACACCGTCGGCCCGCCGCTCAAGGGCGTGGAAGTCAAGATCGCCCCGGATGGGGAGATCCTTCTGCGTGGGCGCTGCATCATGCAGGGCTACTACAACTTGCCCGAAGACACCGCCGCCACTCTGGACGCTGAAGGCTGGCTCCACACCGGCGACATTGGGGAGCTCGATCGCGGCAACCTGCGCATCACCGACCGCAAGAAGGACCTGCTGGTGCTGGGGAACGGCAAGAACGTGGCCCCGCAGCCCATCGAGAGCCGCCTGAAGGAATCGGCCTACATCAACGAGGCCGTGCTGCTCGGCGACGGGATGGAGAGTGTGGTCGCCATGATCGTGCCGGAATTCGAGCGCGTCGCCACCTGGCTCAAGGAGAAGGGAGTGAACGTGAAGGAGCCAGAAGAGATGGCCGTGCACCCGGACGTGATTGCCCTCATCAAGGGCGAGGTGCAACGCGCCAACGAGGGCCTGGCGGACTTTGAGCGTGTGAAGCGCCACGTGCTGGTGCCTGCCCCGTTCTCGATTGAAGGGGGCGAATTGACGCCCTCGCTCAAGGTGCGCCGCAAGGTCGTGAAGGAGAAGTACGCCAACCTGGTGGACGCGCTGAAGCGCTGAGTTTCTGCTCAATCCGGGCCGGTATTCTGGGGTGACCATGCGCGTCACCTTCCGTACCGTGCGCCTGACAAAGTTGCACCCGCTGACGATTAGCCGGGGCACGTCCACGGGCTCCAACAACCTGTTTGTGATGGTGAGTGACGGCGACGTGACCGGGATCGGCGAGTGCGCCCCCGGGACGGGCTACGACGACACCCTGGCCGCTGAAGCCCAGGCGCAGCTGGAGAGCATCGTGCAGGATGGCCTGGGTGACGGCTCGCCCTACGCCGTCTACGCCCGCATGGCCGCCGCGCACGTGGACCCGGCCGCCATGGCCGCGATGGACGTTGCGCTGTGGGATTTCTGGGCGAAGCGCGCGGGCTTGCCGCTCTACCGCCTGCTGGGGCTGGGCCGGCCCACGGTGGCCACCAGCGTGACGGTGGGCATCAACGAGCCGGACGTGGTGTTGGCGCGCGCGGAGGAGTTTCTGGCCCGCACTTCGGCGAAGGCGCTCAAGGTGAAGCTCGGCGGGGCCGGAGGGCCGGCGGCCGACCAGCAACGCTACGAAGCCGCCCGCGAGGCCGCCCGGCGCCACGGTGCCCAGCTTCGCGTGGACGCCAACGGGGGCTGGAGCCCCCAGGATGCGGTGGAGATGATCGCGTGGCTCAGCGAGCGCGATTGCGACTACGTCGAGCAGCCCTTGGCCCGGGGGCAAGAGGATGACTTGCCCTACGTTTTCGAGCGGCGCAAGCTACCGATCTATCTCGATGAAAGCCTGCGCACCAGCCACGACGTGCCGCCCCTCGCCGGGCGCTGCGACGGCGTGAACCTCAAGCTCATGAAGACGGGCGGCATCACCGAAGCTCTCCGACTGGTGGCCACCGCCCGCGCGCACGGGCTGAACACCATGATCGGCTGCATGGGCGAAAGCAGCGTCGCCATCGGGGCGGGGGCCTCGCTTGGTGCCTTGTTTGACCACATTGACCTCGATAGCCACCTGAATCTCAACCCGGACCCGGCGGTGGGGCTGGGGTTTGAGAATGGCATCGTGATGCCCAGCGACCGACCCGGACTGGGCGTGGAACTCAGCGGCGAACTCGCGTAGAATTAGGCGATTCCCATGAGCCCGATGCGTCCCGGTCAGCCGCTGGCCCTCTACATGGCGGGTGCCTTTGCCAACCACACCGGCAAGATGGGGCTGGGGATCCTCCGCTACGGCGAGCACCCGGTGGCGGCGATGATCGAGCCTGATCTGGCCGGAAAGAGCATCGCCGAGGTGACGGGGATTGCTTCCGACGCCCCCATTGTGGCCACCCTGGCCGAGGCGAAAGCCTGCGGCGCGGAGGTCTTGGTGCTGGGAATTGCCCCACCGGGTGGTGAAATTCCCGCCGACTGGTGGCCCGTTTTAGACGAAGCGGTGGCACTGGGCTTCCACATTCTCAACGGCTTGCACGAGCCGCTGAACCCCCGCTACCCCAATCGAGCGCAAGATCAGTGGATTTGGGATGTCCGCACCGAACCCGCCGGGCTCAAGCCCGCCACCGGGGCGGCGAGGGATCTGAAAGCCGCCCGCGTGCTCACCGTGGGCACCGATATGAGCGTGGGCAAGATGACGGCCTCGCTCGAACTCCATGCCGCCCTCCGCCGGCGCGGGCGCACCTCGGCATTCGTCGCGACTGGGCAAACCGGCATGGCGATTTCTGGGCGCGGCGTGCCGCTCGATGCCATCCGCGTGGACTTTTCGGCGGGAGCCATTGAGCGCGAAGTCGTGGCCGCCGCTGAGAGCGAAGTGATCGTCGTCGAAGGCCAAGGCTCGCTCATTAACCCCGCCAGCACGGCCACCCTGGCCCTCATTCGGGGTTCGGTGCCCACCCACCTGCTAATGGTGCACCGGGCGGGCATGCACACCCTCCCGCGCCACCCGTGGGTGCACGTGCCCGACCTGCGTCGGCTCGCCCAAGCTTATGAAGACCTCGCCGAAGCCGCCGGAGCCTTTCCTCGCCCCGAGACCATCGGCGTGGCGCTCAATACCGCGCACCTGGATGATGCGGCCGCCCTCACCGCCTGCGAAGAGATCACCCTGCACACCGGCTGGCCTTGCGTGGACCCGGTGCGGCACGGCGCGGATGCCCTCGCCGCCCTGCTGCCGTAGGCCCCTCTTGGGTCAGGCCTAAAAATGCCATAGGGCCGACATGGGCAGAGCCTGCAGGTCCGGCTCAACGATTTGGGTCTGTTCGCCGGGATGCAACAGGACCCCGCGACACCATTCCGGCCCGGCCAGCTCTTTGAGGAATCGCAGCCCGTCAAAGTCGGCGGGAGACGGATTGCCGTCCGGGGCCAAGGCCACCGCTACCAGTCGCCCATCGGGGGCGCGCAGCACCAGGGGCACCCGGTAGCGCCGGATGGAGCGGAAGTGCATCACTTCGGGCCGGATTTCGCTCCAAGTGCATAGGGCGCGGAGTTCGCTGGCCACAAAGGTCTCGCGCATGCCCGGCACTTCCACGCCTCCAGTCAGGTGCCCCAGCAGCCCGGTGTCGGCGATGTAGATCTTGCCGGTGCGGGTGGCCATCACCCCGTCCGGGGGACCCCAGGCGGGCGCGGTCCAGGTGAGGAAGGCTGCCTCCATCAGGGCCAGATAGCGCGTGAGGGTGGTGTGAGGGATGCCGGTCTCGCGGCTGAGTTCGCTGATGTTGAGGGGCTCTCCCGCGTCACGGGCCACCGCACGTAGCACCCGGGGAAGCAGGGTCAGTCCGTCGATTTTGGCGAGGTCGCGCACGTCCCGCTCCAGGATCGCCCGCAGGTACTGGCTGAACCACGCCTGGCGGCGGCTGTCGCTCTTGCGGGTGAGGGGTTCGGGATAACCCCCGGTGCGCATGCGCTCGTCGAGGTTAGAGACCGGGGGCAAAGCGGGGGCAGGCTCGCCCGAAAACGCCCAGTCCACAAACTGGCCGGGGCTGCCTTCCACTTCGGCCTGAGTCAGCGGACCAAGCGGCACCACTTCCATCCGTCCGGCGAGGCTCTCGCTGAGCTTCGGGATGAGCAGCACGTTGGCCGACCCGGTGAGTAAGAATCGCCCCGGGGTGCGGTCTTGGTCGACGAGCTTCTTGATATTGCGGAAGAGCTGCGGCGCACGCTGGATCTCGTCCACCACCACCGGGCCGGTGTGAGCGGCCAAGAAGGCGTCCGGGCGAAGGAGTGCGGCGTCCAGCGCCAGTGAATCGTCCAGAGTGATGTAAGTGGTGCCGGGGCGGTTTTGCACCAGGGTGGTCTTGCCGCACTGACGCGGGCCCTGAAGGATGACGACGGGGGTATCCGTCAGGACTTCATCCAAGTAACCCGAGATTTTCCGCGACCACACGGTGGGATTTTAGCGTATATGTGGTGAAAAATTCACCACTAACGACCCACTGCCAAGAATCTACCTTGGCAAGATAGAGGTGAGGATTAGTCTCGGCGGGCGCCGACCAGCATGTCGCGCCACTTCTGATTCCGGAGGTCGTCCGTATCAATGCCGCGATTGTTGGAGCTACTGTGGATGAAGTACGCGCCTCCATCCGGGAAGAAGCCCATAAAGATGCCGCAATGGCCAATCATGTTGCGGCGCTTGTCCCAAAAGTAAAGTCGGTCGCCGGCTTGCAGGTGCTCCAATCGCTCCACCGGTCGCCCCACCTTGGCTTGCTCAGCGGCGGTGCGCGGCAGGTTGATGCCTCGGCGGCGGAAGACTTGCTGCACAAACGCGCTGCAGTCAATGCCTCCGGTCAGGCTGTTGCCGCCCCACTTGTAGGGGGTACCCACAAACTGGTAGGAGAAGTTCAGCATGCCCTGCACGTCTTGGATCGAACTTCGGCCCGCCGTCGTGGTTTGCTGCAGGTTCTGCGTCACCGGGATGCGCACGTCGTAAGGAAGGCTGGCCACGTCAGCGGTGAGAATGTAGCCCGTGCTGCCGTTCTTCAGCACCACGCTCAGCCACTTCTCGTTGTTGGCCACCGGGTTCACCACGATGTAATCGTTGGGCTTCACCGTCCAGTACACGCGGGAGTTCGTGTTCATCCCGGCGTAGATCTTGGAGGTGTTGATGGCTTGGCCCAGCTTGCCGATGACCTTGGTATTCGGTTGGGCTCCTCCGGTCGCTTGACCGAAAGCGCACGTCGCCAGAACGGCGAAGACCCCGAACCCAAGTGCAAACCGACGCATACCTATAGTGCCCTTCCTTGGTTATCGGAAGGACGTGGCTCGTAATCTACCCAGTTCGGACCATTTTTAGGGCCTGCAACAGCAATAAACCGTCGGTGCCGCCCACCAAATCGCGGGTGGCGCGTTCCGGGTGCGGCATCAAGCCCAGCACGTTGCCCGCCGCGTTCATCACCCCGGCGATGGCTTCGGTGCTCCCGTTCACGTTCTCGCTGGCGTAGCGGAACGCAATTTGGTCGTTGTCTTGAAGTTCCTTCAGAGTCTCGGGCGCGCACACGAAGCGGCCCTCGCCGTGGGCTATGGGGAGCGTAATCGTCCGGTCCACGCCCGCCATCCACGGGCCGCGCCGCGTAGCGGGCTCCAGTTGTACGTCTTGGCAGATGAACCGCTGCTTGACGTTGCGCACCAGCGCCCCGGGCAGCAGGCCACTCTCGCACAGCACCTGGAAGCCGTTGCACACGCCAATCACCAGGCCCCCGCGCCCGGCAAAATCGCGCACCGCGCTCATGATGGGCGCCCGCGCGGCCATCGCGCCGCAGCGCAGATAGTCGCCGTAGCTAAAGCCCCCCGGCACCCATACCGCATCAAAGCCAGCCAGGCTCGTCTCGGTTTGCCACACATAGTCGGCATCCACACCGACGTCGCGGCGGAGGGCGTGCAGGGCATCCGCGTCGCAGTTGCTCCCCGGAAAGCGGACAATCGCGACCTTCATTGCACGACCTCGTAGGAGAAGTCTTCGATCACCGGGTTGGCCAGCAGGTCGGCGCACATCTGCCGAATGCGGGCTTCGTCGACCTCGGTCACCTGGAGCTCGATGAGCTTGCCGATGCGCACGTCCTGCACTTCCGTAAAGGATTGGCGATGCAAGGCATCCGCAACGGTGCGACCCGCCGAGTCCAGGAGCGAGGGCTTCAGGGTAACAGAGACACGCACGACGGGCATGTCTCGATTTTGACTCAGTTACGCAGCGATGGGGGACGCTCGGAACGTGAGATCGTAATTGTCCTTCCGCTCCATGTCAATCACAAACTGCTTCCACTTCACGCCGAACCGCTCGACGGTGGTGGAACTCATCGCGCCATTCTCGTTGTCGGCACCGAGTTCGGGATCGTTGACCATGATGGCCAGCCCCTTCACTTCGTTGTCGTTGGTCAGGATGAGCTTGTTGCTGAGGTAGCGCTGCTTGAGCGTGCGGCGAGCCTGCAAGAACTTATTGATGTCGTCCAGGTTGACTTGAAGCATCTTGTGCTGGCGAACGCGCATAAAGAACTCTTGCGTGGCGGTTTCCCGGCGCTCATTGGACGCTTGGCTGGTGCGCTGGGCCACGTGCATGAGGCCACCCATGTTGGCCACGGTCTCGAAGATCGCGCCCAAGAGTCGGTCGGAATTCTCGTCCCCAAGCTGGTGAACCACGTAAGGCATCTCAAAGACGGCCGTGCGCCGCAAGGCTTCGGGGTACGCCAGGAACGGATGGCACGTGCCGAACGGGAAGCCCGACGAACCGGCCGATGAGCCACCCTTGGCCACCGAATAGTGCAGCCCGCTGGCCGAAATCATCTCGTAGAACAAGCGGTGCCGATGCCAATAGCTCCCGTGGTTGCGCGTGGAAATCACGTTGGAGCCACTGCCCCGGGCGATCTGCTGCTGCTGAACGCGGATGTTGTCCACGTTAAAGGTGTGGTCTTGCCCCCGGAAGAGGAGGCCGATCTCGTGCCCAAGTTTGCGGAGGGCGCGGTAAGCATCGAGCGGCAAACCGGGCACCGGCACCATCCAGGTGGCGGGCATTGAGTAGCGCTGGAGCGAACTCACCAAGATGAGGAGCGATTCGGGGTTTAGATCGTCGCAGTCCACCGACATCGCAGCGCAGGAGTCCGCACCCTGCGGCCAGTACCAAGGGATGGCGACCATCGCTTTGGCCTTCTCGATGGCTTCCACCACTGCGCGCAGATAGATTTCGCGCCACACGTCCACGTGGGGCCGGGCGAAGTACGGCACGGGGGCGCCTTCGGGTTGGTCGCGGTCGGTTTCGAAATTCAGTGCGGTGCCGTCAATCACTTGCGGGGTGCCGGCGAGGTCACCGCCGGTGCCATCCCACGCGGGCACCGATTCGCTCTCTACGGCGCGGCCGAGCGTGTAAATCTTCTGAAGAGCGCCCAGGTGGCAACCCACCAGGATGCCGACGCGGTTGCGCGTCACTAGCGGCTGGCCATGTTCGTCCACCACCGCGGCGGTGGCGCCATTCAGGCCGAGGTTGAGAGGCATGAGAGCATGGATATCCGGTGCGCCCTTCGGCCACAAGCGGTCGTTGGTGTCGACGGGCTTGGCCCAGCAGCGTTGGCGCGTGGGAGGATTGACCGTCAAGCTCAAGAGATATTCGAGGCCCCAGGTGCTGCCGCTAACCACGACCGAGCCGCCGGAGCTACTGATCCAGTCGGCCAAAATCTTGCGTTGAGCCGCCGAGAGTTCGCCGCGACCGCAGAGCAAGAGCACGTTGTGCGGAGCGAGTTCGTCGGCCTTGAATTCATCCACCTGAACAATGGGAAACCCACCGTAGGCCAGAATCTCGCAGTATTCGAAGGCGTACGGGTCGTCAGGGGCCAGAAAAACGGCAATGCTTGCAGGACGATTCAAGGCAATAGCTCCTACCTCGTATCTTTGGCAGTCCCGCACCTCCTCTTCAGGCCTGGTACGTTCAACTCATGACTTTGCGACTTGGACTCCCCAAAGGCAGCCTGCAAGAGGCCACATTCTCGCTCTTCCAGCGTGCGGGCTTTGAGTTTCGGGCGGCGACCCGCTCGTACGAACCGATGGTGGACGACCCCGAGATCGTGCCTGTTCTGCTTCGGCCACAGGAGATTCCGCGCTACATCGAGGAAGGCATTATTGACGCTGGGCTCACCGGCTACGACTGGATTTGTGATGTCGGCGCCGACCTGCACGAGGTGTGCGAGCTGCGCTACAGCAAGCTCACCACCAACCCCATCCGGATTGTCCTGGCCGTTCACAACGACTCGCCGTACCAATCCGTACACGATCTCAAGGATCATCGCATCGCCACCGAGTACGTGCGGCTGACGCAGTCGTACTTCGAGGAGAAGGGCGTGCCCGCCCGCGTGGAGTTCAGTTGGGGGGCTTGCGAAGTGAAGGTGCCGACTCTGGTGGAAGCCATTGTGGTGAACACCGAAACGGGCAATTCCCTACGCGCCCACAACCTGCGCATCATCGAGACCCTACTGACCAGCACGACCCGGTTTGTGTGCTCGCACGCCGCTTATGCCGATCCGGAGAAGCAACGCAAGATCGAGTCTCTGAAGATCCTCCTCACCGGAGCGATGAACGCGGCCAAGCTCGTGGGCCTCAAGATGAACCTTCCCCGCTCGAGCGAGGCCGAGATTCTGGGGCTGCTACCTTCGCTCAAGAATCCGACACTCTCTCCCCTCGCCGACCCTGAGTGGGTGGCGGCGGAAGTGATCCTGACGGACAAGGAATCCCGCGACCTCATCCCGCGCCTGAGCATGGCCGGGGCCACCGGAATCGTGGAGTATCCGCTGAATAAGGTCGTCTTTTGACGTCCTTGGGCAACGGTCGATAAGTCCATCGGTCGCCATATCGTTGCGACGGGAACTATTTGATTCTCGTTTGCTATTATGCAAAGCATGAAAGGCAATTTCTTGCAACGATTCTTGGCGACCCGATCCGATTACGGCCTGATGGTGGCCCGCATCACGCTCGGCGGGGTGATGTTCCCGCACGGGGCGCAGAAGCTCTTCGGCTGGTTTGGGGGCAACGGCTTCCAGGGCACCATGCAGGGCATGTCGCAGGGGCTGGGCATTCCGCAGCCGCTCGTCTTCCTGGCCATCATGGCCGAGAGCATTGGCGCTCTTATGTTGATCTTCGGCCTGGGTGGTCGACTGGCCGCCTTTGGTATCGGCGTGACCATGGTGGTGGCCGCGCTGCAGCACACCAGCAATGGGTTCTTTATGAACTGGTTTGGCCAGCAGGCGGGCGAGGGGTACGAATACCACCTGCTCACGATTGGCCTGGCGATCGTGACGATGATCGCGGGCTCGGGGGCGTTGTCGGTCGACCGACTCCTCGCCCGAACTGAGTCAGAATAAACGGCATGGCACGCCGCCCCGTTCAACTCTCCGATCTCCGTCGGATCGAAGTCCTGAGTGACCCTCAGTTTTCGCCGTGTGGGGAGCAGATCTTGTTCGCCAAGAAGCGGATCGGAGAGAAGAACCGGGCGGAGGTCAACCTCTTCGTTGTGCCGACGGCGGGGGGAGCCATGCGTGCTCTCACGCGCGGCAAGGATGGCAATGGCCACGGGCGGTGGTCGCCCGGCGGGCAGCAGATCGCCTTCCTCAGCGGCCGCGAAGAGGGCCTGGGCCAGATTTTCTTGCTGAACCTGGCCGGGGGCGACCCGGAGCCGCTCACCAAGCTGGAAGAGGGCCGCATTGCGGGCTTCAAGTGGTCGCCGGACGGGGCCCACATTGCTTTCCTCTACCGGCCCACCGAAGCCGCCCACACCAAGGCCGAATCCAAGCGCCGCACCGAGGCGGGCGAGAGCGATGCCCCCTGGGCCACCGACCACTACTGGTACCGGCTGGATGGGGACGGCTACTTTGGGTCGGCCCGGTATGCGCTGTACGTGGTGGAAGTCGCCACGGGCAAGACGCGGATGATTTTTGACGACGATCCGCTCGGGCAGATTGATTTTGATTGGCTCCCCGGCGGCCAGGAGTTGGTGGTGAGTGCCTCGCGGTGCCCCCGGCCCCTGTTTGACCCCGCCGATGACCGCCTCTTCCGCGTGACGCTGAGCGGCAAGGCTACGGAAATCCCGGGCCTCCCCCGGGCCAGTCGGGGCGACCTGAGCGTGAGTCCCGATGGGCAGTGGGTGGCCAGCCTGGGCCGCCAGAACCCCGAAGGCGGCTGGGGCACTGAGAACTCGCAGGTGCTGCTGGCACCGCTGGCGGGGGGATCGGAGCGGGTGCTGACCGCCGACTTTGATTGCTGCCTCACCGGCTCCACCCTCAGTGACACTGAAGCCGATGGCCCCTCGGCGCTCACTTGGAGCCCGGACGGCACGGCCCTCTATGTGAAGGTGCCGATGCACGGCGAGGTGCAGGTGGCCCGTGTGGACGTGGCCAAAGCCACCGTGAAGGTGCTGACCAAGGGCGAGCACGTGCTGGGCCTTGGCAGCCTAGACGCCGAGGGCAAGCGCATGGCCATCACCATCGGTGACCCGGTGCGCCCGGCCGAAGTGGGGGTGGTGGAGCTAAAGAGCGGCAAGATCACGACGCTGACGAATGTCCACGAGGCCTTGCAGAAGGAAGTGGACATCAAGGCCCCGACCACGCACTGGGTGCCCAGCACCGACGGCGTGAAGGTGCAGACCTGGGTGATTCGAGGGCGGGAGAAGGTCTCCCCGGCGGTGATCGAAATCCACGGTGGCCCGCACACGCAGTACGGCTGCGCGTTCTTCTTTGAGTTCCAGCTGCTGGCGGCGCAGGGTTATACCGTGGTCTACAGCAACCCGCGCGGTAGCAAGGGGTACAGCGAGGCCTTCTGCGCGGCCATCCGCAACGACTGGGGCAACAAGGATTGGGATGACCTGCAGGCAGTGACCAAGTTCATCCAGAGCGACCCGCTGGTGGATGCCACCCGCATCGGTGTGATGGGGGGCAGCTACGGCGGCTATCTCACCAACTGGGCGGTGGGGCACGCTTCGGATTACTGCGCCGCCATCACCGACCGGTGCGTGAGCAACTGGGTGAGCGGGGCGGGCAACAGCGACGTCCCGCTGAACCGCGATGACTACTTCGGGGGGCGGTTTTACGCCGGGTACGCCCAACTCGAAAAATTGTGGCAGCAATCCCCCATTGCTTACTTTGACCAGGTGAAGACGCCGATGCTGGTGATCCACAGCGAGGGCGACCTGCGCTGCAACATCGAGCAAGGCGAGCAAGTCTTCATGGCGTTACAGGCGCAGGGCATCCCCTCCCGGTTTGTGCGATACCCGCGCAACACCAGCCACGGGATGAGTCGCAATGGCCCGATTGATATGCGCGAGCACCGCCTGACTGAGATCGTGACCTGGTGGGAGCGTTACCTTTCTAAGCCGGCGAAGGTCAAGAAGGAAAAGAACAAGAAAGCGAAGTCGGATGCAGGTTCTGCGAAGAAGAGCGGCAAGGGTAGCAAGCGCGGCACATTGGGATAATGTTCGTGCATCAATGAATATTCGTGTATAGTTATAAGCATAGATTCCACTTTGGTCGCACTTCGGGCGGGAATCGTTGGAATCGCATACGCGGACCTTACGATGGGTTCGCCCGGGGAGAGGCATGAATACAGACAGGCGGGTGGATGGGGCCACATCAAGATAAGGGGAGGTCAACTCTCGTCTGGGATTGGTTACAAGAATGCCAGTCGATCGTTGACACGTGGCAGTCCCAAGTTCCTCTTCTCGGGCCGCCAGGCTCTAAGACCAAGGAACAGTTATGCCACCCCGAACGGGGCCGCCCCTTTGTGCAACTCACGCTGAGCCGTGCGGTGGCGCTTAAGTTTGCCGAACAGGCCGGGGCTTTGCCGGCAGGCTTCGGCGCTGACTTTGTCCAACGCCACGGCCCGAGCCGCGATGGATCGTACACGCTGGGGCAACGGTGGGCACAGCTGTTGCAGCGAGTGATCACCGAGCCCTCCCTCCACCTCCGCAAGCGGTGGGAGCCCGAGTTTGGGCGCTTGCCCTACCTTGGGGACGCCATCTTCAAGCCGAATGCAGAAGAAGAGGGTTTCGACCCGGTTCGCGGCTCTGTCCGCGTGCCTGATGGCTTGCTGATTGCCATCTTGGGTGAGGAAGGTGTACTCAATCGGTTCCCCCTTGCTCTGCACGCCCCGCCCGGCCAGGACGCGATCACTCCCGAGCAGTATGGTTACGCGTGCGGGCTGATCCCCGAGTTGGTAGCGGACAAAGGCTCCCGCGAGAACCCCTTTATGGTGGAAAGCGAGGAAGAAGCGCTGCGCCTGCGCCTTTGGTGGCTGCTTATGGACTGGAAGCGCAACGGAGTGCGCCCCGTCGCGGATTTGTGGGACGTCGTGCGCGTAACCGCAAGTTTGAGTCCGGTGGTGCCGCCAGAAGGGCAAGTCTGTGAGTGGAAGACGAGCTTCCGTACGCATCGTATGACTCGCCAGCGCCTGGCGAAAATTGAAGAGGCATCGCTCCGAACGATCGCGGCATTCCTGAACGCCGACGGGGGCACGCTCTACATCGGGGTGAATCCCGAAGGGCGCGTCGTCGGAATCGGACATGAATGGCCCCTCTTGGCGGGACCGGAGACGCGAGAACAGGCCCAGAGTACGGTTCTCGACATCATTCATCAAGCCCTGGATCCTGCGCCCATCGGGTATCTCGGCGTCTCAGTGGAAACCGCTCCCGGCGGGCAGGCCTATCTCAAAATTCAGGTCAGGGCGCGAGCGGGGGTGACTTACTTGCGCGTAAGCGGAGTACGGCCCGGCGCCGAGGACGAGGTTTATGTGCGCGAAGGGCTTCGCTCCCTCAAGCTTGAGGGCAAGATGCGCGATCAGTTCATTGTGGATCGGCACCGGCAGGCCCCGTTGGTCGATATCTAACGGCCCGGCGCCTGACTAAACTAAGTCATGGATCGCGACCAGGCCCTGCGCCTGATGACCGAATGGACGCCTTCGGAATCTCTCCAGCGCCACATGCTGTGCGTGGAAGCCTGCCTGCGGGGCTACGCGGCTGCCCGGGGCGAAGATGTGGAGCTATGGGGCCGGGCGGGCTTGCTGCACGACTTTGATTACGAACGCCACCCGGATGACCACCCGCTGCCGGGCTTGGCGTTGCTCGAAGCCCTGGGCGAGGACCCCGCCCTGATCCAAGCGGTGGCCGCGCACTACGAGGCAAAAACGGGGGTGGCCCCCACTTCCGATCTCGACAAGCACCTGTTTGCGTGCGATGAGCTGAGCGGGTTCGTGGTGGCGTGCGTCTACGTGCGGCCGTCCAAGTCCGTGCTCGACCTCGAGGTCAAGAGCGTGCGTAAGAAGCTGAAAACGCCCGCCTTTGCCGCCGCCGTCTCGCGGGATGACATTGAGCAGGGTGCCGCGATGATCGGCCTGGACCTGGACGAGCACATTGGCAACGTCATTCGGTTCCTGCAAGCCGAAGCCGAGAGCCTTGGCCTCGCCGGGGCTACCCCTTAGCGCGCGAGCTCGGCCTGATAATCCAGTAGTTGTTGTATGTGATAAAGATCGTGGCCGGCCAGCATCACGCAGTGAACCCACACCGAAATCGGGCCGAACGCGGGATGCAGGTAGGTGCGGTCCATTTCTTCGGCGCTGAGTGACCGGACACGCGCCACAAAATCGGCTCGCCGCTGAACGTACATCGCCAGCGACTGCTCGACATCCCAAGTGGCGTAGTTCTGCTCGGCGGCTCGCTCGCCTTCATCCATCGCTTGTACTGCCCCTTCGGCTTGGGCCTGGCCGTGTTCGGCGCGTGCGCGCCAGATCTCTTCCCAGTCGGCGAGATGCGCCACCACCTCTCGCACGGTGAACCGGTCGGAGTCAAACTCCTTGTCGTAATCCTTCGCCTGGAACTGCCGCAACAAGGTGGAGACCACCGACGGCCCCGACGCTAAGCCTTCGAGCAAATAGGGAGTTTGCATGGCTTTTACTTGTTCGGATCCCAGCCAATGGGCATGCCGTAGAAGCAGCCGCTGGTCGGCTCTTCCGGGGCCATCGTGAGGTCAAGTGATGTGCGTTCCAGACCGCTCAGCTTGGCCAGTTCATCGTTGATCTCGCTCAGGATCTGCTTGCTGTAGCCCGGCCATTGCCGGATGATCGTTCCGTCTTTGGCCACCAACGTTGAATACACCGATTGCTCGGTGCCCAGCGCCTCGAAGATCTTGGTTTCCTTGGGGCTGCACAGCACGGGGAACTCCATCAGCAGGCTTTCCTTAAAGACCTTGGCGACTTTTTCGTCCGCATCCATCACCCCGTAAAAGCCAACCTTGGCACCGTAGTGGTCATAAAGATCATTGAAGTAATGCTGCGATTCTAGGTTGCATGGGCATCCATCCTTGATGCCTAAAAACAGCGTCGGCTTCTCCGCCAAAATCGCCGAAACTTGCACCGGTTTGCCCGTGTCATCGGGCAGGGTCATGTCGGCCAGCTTCTGCCCATCCATAGCGGCGGCCCGCTTCTTCATGTCGTCCGTAACGGGGTGGCGCGGCGAACCGTAGGAGTTGGCGGCGCTGCTAACGATCTCCGCGACTGGTTCCCCGTCGGCCGTCGGGCGCGGGGCGCTCACCACGTTGTAGACCAGTACGCCCCCGGTCGCCACCACAGAGGCGACGAGGACCCAGGTGGGAATCCGCATAACTTAGTGTGGCGTAACCCTCTCATCCGACCTGGTCCGGGAGGGTCATGCTCCCCATATCCGCCGGGTTCGTTGGGCCCCGATTTTGTAGCCAGAACGGTACAATATCCGCATGTCCCAACGTCTGCCCGAGTGGCTGACGATCCGCCTGCCTCGACCCGATTCCATCAAGGAAGTCGAGCAGATGATGCGGACCAAAAATCTGCACACCGTGTGCGAAAGTGCGCGCTGCCCCAACCTGCCCGAATGTTGGAGCAAGAAGACTGCCACGTTCATGATTCTGGGGGATACCTGCACGCGCAGCTGTGGGTTCTGCGCCATCAAGGTCGGTCGTGGTCTGGAAGTCGATCCGTTCGAGCCGTTCCACATCGCGCAGACCACCAAGACCATGGGCATGAAGCACGTGGTGGTGACCAGCGTGGCCCGCGACGACCTGCCCGACCAGGGTGCCGAGCAGTTCGCCAAGACCATTAAGCAGATTCAAAAGCACTGCCCGGACGTGATCGTCGAGGTGCTGACGCCGGACTTCAAGGGCCGTGAGGACATTCTCCGCACGGTGGTGGAAGCCCGCCCGGACATCTACAACCACAACATCGAGACCGTGGAGCGCCTGCACACCATTGTGCGGCCGCAGGCCAAGTACGACCGCACCATGCGCCTGCTGGAAATGGTGAAGGAACTGGATCCCACGATCTACACCAAGTCGGGCCTGATGCTCGGCCTGGGCGAAACGAAGGATGAGGTGGTGGATACGCTTAAGGACCTGCGCGCGATTGGCGTGGATGCCGTCACCATTGGGCAATATCTTCGCCCGACCATGAAGCACTTGCCGGTAGTGGAATACATCCACCCCGACGTCTTCAAGGAATATCAGGAGATCGGCGAGGAACTCGGATTCATTTTTGTGGCCAGCGGACCGTTTATCCGCAGCTCTTATAACGCCATCGCTCTCAGCGAAAAGGTGATGAAAGAGCGCCTCGAGCGACTCTCGGCGGCGGCTGAACCGTCCTAGCATTGTGCGAGGGATCAGCCGCAGCCTGCTACGCCTCGCGCGCTGGTCTATCGGCTGGTTTCCAGCCGCCCTCGTCCTCTTTCTCGGGCTGACCCACCTCTACCAATTGGGCCTCTTCTTGTTGGCCCCCGGCCAGCCCATTTGGGTGACCTACGAAGGTCAAGGCGGCCCGGCAGAAATACGGGCCGATAGCTACTCGGTCGACCCCTGGACGGCCACCGCGCGGGTCCACGGGGTGCGGTGGGGCAAGCCCGGCCAGGCCCCCCAAGTGACCCTAGACCAAGGCCATGTGGAGTGGAGCGGTGACGCTATCCAGATTGATGCGGGCACGGTTCTGGCCCGGGTGACCCGCCGCAAAAGCGACAAGTGGTCGTTCCAAGATCTTCTCATGCCCCAGGGCGAACCTGCCGGTGAAGAAACCCCCATCACGGTGCGCACTGACCGGTTGCGGCTGGTGTATCGCGACGAAATGGGGCCTGAGCCCGTGGGGGGCATCTTCGATGCGGATGCCCTGGACCTGGAGCGAACCAAAGGGCAAACCACGGCGGCCGCGATGCTGCGGGGCGGTCCCTTTGGGCGGGCCGAACTTTCTCTTCTGGCGCGAGATGATGGCTACGGGTGGGTGCGCAGCGACGTGCGCTCGGCCGATATCGTGACGGCGGTGCGCTGGGCTGATCCCTGGCTGACTCCCGCCGACCGCAAGCCGTTGGCACCCTTTTCGGGGCAGCAGTTATTGGCCTCAGGCCGGGCGGACGCCGCTTGGGCCCCCGGCAAGGCGCCGCAAATCCGGGCCGACTTGGGCCTAGAAGGCGAAGCGATTGCCTATGCTCCGTATCTTCGCCGCGCCCAAGTGAAGGGCCGCGTGCGCTTGGTGGATGCCGAAGCGCAGGTGCTGGCGGATGTGGTCGAGCCCGGCCGCAGTGTTCGCGCCCATGGGGTGGCCACCTGGAATGGAACCCCCACGTGGTCGGGCCGGGTGGTGGCCAAGGTGGATAACCGCAATGCCCTATGGGATGACGCCGCCCGAGGGCTCCCCCGCGATCTGGATTTCCGAGGGCTGGCGTTTGACGGTTGGGTGCAAACCGATGACAGTGGCCTGCGGCTCCAGGGCAGCGCAAAGGCGGGCCAGGTGCGGGTGGCGGGCGAGCAAGTGGATGGCTTGGAAGGCCAACTCGCCAGCAACGGCCGACAATTGGGCGTGAATGTGAAGAAAGCCCGGGCCCTGGGCGCGAACTGGGAAGCCGGCCTGGCTTATGATTTGAAGTCGAAGCGCTTGAGCGGGGCGGCCAAGACACCCGCGATTGCCCTGGCGCCACTTGCAGCGCGGGCCGGGATTGCCGGGCTGGCGGGGCAAGTGAGTTCGACCGTCTTGATCGGGGGGAACGAGAAAGCCCCCGAACTTCAGATTGGCCTGGACGGCGCGGCGCGCTATCGACTGGAAGATGGACGGACGTTTGATTTCGACCGGTTGAGTGCACGCATCTTCACCACCGGCGACAAGTTCGAGATTCGACGAGCGGAAGCCAACCTGGGCACCGGCAAGCTGCTCGCCTCGGGCCGGGGGACATTTTCGAAAGGCGGCCAAGCCGTCGTGGATGCCGTGGGGCTCTCACTGGATGAGCTACTGCCCGAGCAGGATATCGAAGGCCAAACGTACGCCCGGGCCGAGATCAATTGGAGCGGAAGTGACTGGAACGTTGAAGGCCGCACCGAAGTTTTTGGCCTCCGTGCGGGAGATCAAATCATCCCCATTTTAGGCAGTGAGTTCACGCTGGACGCCAACCGACTGATCGCTCGGGACGTGCGCGGGCTGGTGCAGGCCACCCCGGTGCGCGGGAATATTGCGCTCGACCTGAAGACCAACGAACTGGACGGGTCGGTGCTAAGCCGCGAGTTCTTTGTGGCAGATTGGTTGCCTGAACTTAACGTCAAGGGCACCGCGCGATTGCTGGCGACTCGCATCCGAGGCACGCTGGATGACCCAGTGGTGGAGGCCCTCGTTTCACTTCGTGATATTGGCTACGGGCAATTTGACTCCAAATCAGGCAGCGTTAACGTACAA
Organism: Chthonomonas sp. UBA2785; assembly: GCA_002352215.1. Lineage (GTDB taxonomy): Bacteria > Armatimonadota > Fimbriimonadia > Fimbriimonadales > Fimbriimonadaceae > JAHBTC01. The sequence continues at coordinate 66,598 of DEIB01000005.1, forward strand.
GCCACCAAGGAGGGCCTTGACCTTAAAGAGATCACGCTTTTCATTGGCCAGGGCATGGCGCGCGGCCGGGGCCGCTATCGCTGGGAAGATGGCGATTTTGACGCCAGCGCGGAACTAGACGACATCACGTTGGCCTTCCGCCCCGAGCAAGCTCCCGAGATTCCGATTACCGGAGGCGTACGAGGCCAGCTAGTGGCGAGCGGCACTCGGGGCCAGCTCACGAGCGCCGAAGCCAATCTCCGCCTGGCCGACACCCTGGTGGGCGAGACCGGCTACGGCGGCGGACCGCTGGACGTGCGGTTTGGTAACGGGCAGTGGACGGCCGACGGCAGCATCGGCACGGCCGAGCGCTACCTGGCGTTGCGCGATGTGCGCTACCAACCCGAGACGGAAACAGGTTCCGGTTGGGTGGATGTTTACGGCATTGAAATTGAACCCATTGTGGACTTGACTCGAGCCCGCTGGATCAACTCGCCCGAGGACGTGCGGCGCGGATTAGAGACCCTGCGGGGCGACGTGCTCGGTTCCTTTGAGTTGAACGCCCGGGCCGGTGAGTTCTCCACCAGAGCGGAGTTGTTCCGCGCCCAAAACCTCACCATATACGGCCGGGATGCGGGCGAAATCCTGCTCTCAGCGCGGCAAGAAGGCGAGGATTACTTTGTGGACTCGCTGGTTTGGGACCAGGGGTTTGCCGTGCGTAACGCGCACCTCAGGGCCGATGATTCTCTCGCTGGCGAAGTCGCGATCGAGAACTTTGACCTCGGCTGGCTGGCAACCGTGCGCGGCGACTTGCCGATTCGAGGCGGTCGGGTGAATGCCCTCTTCAATTTGGATGGCACCTTGAGCCAACCCTTTGGGGAAGGTCGGTTAGCCGTGACGGCTCCCCTGTTCTTCCAGAACGGCCAAGTCCAGACTTTTGACGCCAGCCTCTCGCTGGACCGCGTGCGCTTAACTCCGAACGTCTACTTTGCGGATGGGGAATTGGTAGCGGGCAAGCTAAAGGTACAAGTCGGGGCGGAATACCCTGCCTTTACCGCGCAGTTCCAAGAGCGGCCCGGGGAGGTTCGCCTGACCGCCAAAGACGTGCCGCTAAGCGATCTCGGCGAGTTCCTGGATGTCACACGTTACGAAGCCAATGGCACCGCCAACCTCGATTTGGTGGTCCGCGACGAACTTGGAAGGTGGGCGCCGCAAGGCCAGCTCGATCTGAAAGCCGAGCGGCTGGTGGTAGGCGATCAAGCTCTCAACAAGCTCAATACATTGCTGTCCATCACGGCCGATGCGCTCACCGTCTCTGGTTCGGCCTTTGCGGATCGAGCGACGACCAGTGCCCAGCCCGACCTCGAATTCAACGCCACGGTGGGCATCACTGACCTGCTTGCGGGCAATGCCGACTTCGAAACCTGGCTCAATTCCGGCTTCATCCAGGGCAAGATCGTAGCGCGTAGCTTCCCGGTGAAGGGCACGATCCCCACAGCTCCGAAGCCCAGTAGTGGCGAAGTCTCCATGGACCTTGCCTTCTCGCAGTACGTCGGTGCGCCGCTGGTGGTGGGCTACTTCCAGGCCGAGAAGGGCGTTATCGTTCTGCCGGCTGAGCCCCTCACTGGGGGCGCGGGGGTGCCGCCGGCCATCAATCCCCAGTTTGCCGGTGTGCGGCTTGTCGTGCAAAATCCGGCCCGCATCGAGGGCCCGGCCCTCATGCTGGATGTGAACGGTGTCGGCACGCTCAACGGGAGTCTGATTGAGCCCAATCTCGCACTCCCGCTCGCGGTCACGGGTGGTCGTCTGACCCTCACCTCGGCCCGTATCAACATCCTGCCCGATGGCGAGATTGTGCTCAACTACTCCGGCGATCGCTTTGCCGGAGGTGCTGCACGGCTCGACCTCAATCTGCAAGGCCGCACGTCGCTGGCGGCCCCGCGAGATAACGGTCGGTACCAGGTGTACCGCGTGAACCTTGATATTCAAGGCGACCTCCTCAGCACCACGGAGCGGCTGCGATTCATTGCCGAGAGCGATCCGCCCGACCTCAGCACGAACGAGATTCTGGCGATTATCGGCCAAGGCGAACTCATTTCCAGCCTCACCAGTGGCGGCCTCACGGGCACCAGTCTTTCGCGCAGCCTTGCCACGGCCCTCGTGCCGAGCTTGCTTGACCCGGTGACGAGCGCTCTCGCGCAGAACCTCGGGCTGAGCTTTGTCTTCTTGGATTACAACCCCTTCGATGGGGCCCTTATCACCATCGGCAAGGAGATCGCGCCGCGCCTGAACGCCACCGCGTTCCGCCAACTCTCCACCCCGCTCGATGGCCAACGCCAAAAGTTCGGGCTGGATCTGGTGTACGACGTCCCCAGCCGCATCCGCCGGGTGCAGGTGAGTTTCGGTCTCACCCAGGATCTACCGTGGCGGCTCCGCATCGATTGGAGCCGACGCATTTAGGGCTACGTGCGGCCGGAATCAGGACCCCGAACCGCCCGGTTGTATCGCCCCGCCGCGCAAAGCGTCCATACTGACAATGATGCGGTGGAAGCGGTCGGCGGCCCTGGGGGCGGCCCTGACAATGATGATGTGCGCGTGGGCGCAATCCAATCCCACAATCAGGGAAATCAAGGTCGAGGGCAACGTGCGCCTCGCCGCGGCGGACGTCATTGGCCCGATGCGACTCAAGGTGGGCGGACCTTTTAATGCCGCCGAAGTTGCTTCGGAAGAAGATTTGATCCTGGCCTTGGGCGTGTTCCGCGAAGTGGCCATCACCAGCCAGCCCGCGGGTGAAGGCCAAGTGGACGTCATTGTCAACATCGTCGAGAACCCGCTAGTCAAGGAGTTCCGCGTCATCGGCAACACCGAGATTTCCACCGACGAAATCACCGCCATCGCCACGGAAATCCAGCCGCTCGGCCAGCTTTACAATCTTCGCAACGGTCGCGCCATCGCCGACCGCGTGACGGCGCTTTACGAAGCCCGGGGCTACCGCATTCAGATTGAACAAGTCGGCCCGGACCGCGACGTCGAGGAAACCCTCACCATCAGCGTCCTGGAACCCAAGCTCGGCGAAGTCCGCATCGTGAACGAATCCCCGGGCAACCTCCGCACCCAGCAGAGTGTGTTCGAGCGCATTCTGGGCCGCCCGGAACGAGGCTCTGCCCTCAACGAACGCGAGTTCCGCAAGGGGATCGAAGACCTTTTCGCCACCCGCTGGTTCGACAACATCGTGCCGCGCCTGGATAACGGCTCGGTGCCGGGCGAATACGACGTCACGCTGATTGTGAAGGAGCGCCCGACCGGCCTCTTCAACGCGGGCGTCGCGCTGGACCCGCAGAGCCGCCTAGTCGGTCAGGTCAGCTACTCTGACACCAACTTCCGGGGTTCCGGCCAAAACGTCGGCCTGGTGCTTTCGCAAGCCACCGTGGGCGGTGGCGCGAGCGTGGACCTGGCCTGGGGCAACGAATATCTCAGCCGCCGGGGCGCGGGCATCAACGCCAACGTGTACTCCCGCGTGGTTTACAACTTCACCGGCTCGGGCTCGAACCCGTTCGGGGGGAACTCGGGGCAGGGCTTTGACGAGCGCCGCACCGGTCTCGATCTGATCTACACCACGCCGATGGGCAAGGACCTGCTGGCGCAGGTGGGCCTGAACGCCGAGAACATCAAGAGCCTCAACCTCGATACCACGAATACTGGCTCCCAGGATGCCCGCTCGGTGCAGCAGGATGGCGACCTGGTAATCCTCAAGCTCGGCCTGAGCATGGACCAGCGCTTCCCGCGCCTGGACCCGTACGAAGGGCGTCTCGCCAGCATCACGCTGGAGCCGGGCTTTAGCAACATCACCAAGATTGCCGGCCAAGTGACCGGCCTGGAAGACATCCTCGGCAAGAACTCCTTCATCCGCACGCAGCTGGAATATCGCCAGTACTGGCCGATGGGGCGCATTGCCAACCAGAACCGCATTGATGCGCCGGTGGACCAGATGGTGCCCAGCATCGCGCTGCGCTCGCGCTACGGCTTCATTTCGGGCCGGGTTCCGTTCTTTGAACAGCTCTTCATCGGCGGCTCCAGCAGCCTGCGCGGCTACGAAAATCAGCAGTTCTGGGGATCGCGCTCGTTCCTCACCACGGTCGAGTACCGACGCCCGCTCCAGCGCAACTTCAGCCTCGTTGGCTTTGCCGACTACGGCGGGGCCTGGGGTGGCTACGGCGAGGTCACGGGCTTCCCGCAGTTCAGCACGGCCAACCTTAAGCTCGCTTACGGCCTGGGCTTGGCGTTCACTACGCCGCTCGGCCCCATTCGACTCGATTACGCGATCAACCAAGATGGTGGCAGTCGCGTTCACTTCAACATCGGCACAGGATTCTAACCCGCCGGACTGACCAGAAAACGAACACATAAACCCATGAACAAACCCACTCAATGGCTCCCGACGGTTGCGCTGGCCCTTACGCTGGTGGGCGCCCTGATCGTCGCCCCCGGTTTCCAGAACAACGCCGAAAAGTACGCGGCGGTGGACATCACCAAGGTGCTGGAAGACAGCAACCTCGGCAAGGCACAGAATGAGAAGTTGCGCAATGCCTGGCAGGTCCGCAGTGACATCCTCAACTTCGTGCGTGAGAACCCGTGCCTGACCAACGAACAGGCCAACGACCTTCTTACGTTAAGCCTGAAGGAGAACCTGACGGCCGCCGAAAAGACGAAGCTGGAAGCCACCAAGACCGCCGTGCGCGACGCCGCCAAGCAGCTACAAACGCTGGTGACCAAGGCCGACAAGACGGACCAAGAGAAGGAACTTCTGACCGACCTGAACGGTCGCCTGCAGATCGCTCAGAGCGTGCTGGGGCAGTGGAACGAGGTCTTCAACAACGACATGGACGCGCTCGGCAGCACCCTGCGCGAAGAAGCGATCGCCCAAGTCCGCGCCAAGATCGGCGAAGTGGCCAAGAAACAGGGCTTTACCATGGTGTTTGAATCCAGCGTCCTCGTTTACTCCTCCACAGACCTCACTCCCGAGGTTGTGAAGGCCGTCAATGGCACTCCATAAGCGGGGTCTCTTTGGGATTGCCGCGGCGGTGATCCTTGGCATGGCGGGAGCCGGGTGTATGCGCCCGGCCCCCGTCGTGAGCATTGATGTTTCGCGCATTCCGCGTGATTCCGCCCCCGCCGACTTTTCGACCCCCGATCTCGCCGCCGGGCAAGTGGCGTTCAGTGCGAATCTCGCCGACCAGAAGCCACGCCGCATCATTGCCGGGCCGGAAGAAGCCCGCGCCCAGGCCGCCCTGGCCCAAGTGGAGCAATCCCGTCAAACCGCCCTCAAGCGCGCCGCCGACCGGGAAATTCGGGAAGTTGCGGCCCGGTACGAAGCCATCCGCCGCCAACAACTCGCGGCCATCGCCGAAGGGTTCGAGACCACAACCGCCGAGGCTCGGCAACAGTGGTGGGCAGACCAGCAAGGCCGCATTGCCGCTGCTGGCGATTGGCGCAGCATCCTCGCTTGGCGCATGGGCTGGCCCGATCCCGATCCGTTTTCCCTTCGCCCTCCCCAGCGGTTCGGTCCGTTTTCTTCGGCGAAGCCGGGGTACCCCACCCAGGTTCGACAGAGCCTGAGCCACGAATCCGCGACCATCCGTGCCGAATGGGACGCCCGGTGGGCGGAACTGCAGATGCAGCTGGAGGATGAGCGCCGGCAGGCGATGTTCGACCTCGTGCCATTGGAGCTGGAAGAGATGGAAGCCGCCCGCCAGCGGGCCGAGCGCACGGTGGGCACGGATTACCTGGCCATCACCCCGATCACGCTCACTTCTGATCGCCAACTGCCCGCTGTGGCCGGGGGCACCACTTCGTTTTCGGTCGGGGCGCAGGCCCGTCAGACCCAGAGTGTGCCTTGGGAATCCTCCCCCTGGCCAACGACCCCCCGGACCAATGAGCAAGAATGGATACGACACTTCGCCGAATCGCGGGGCTACAAGGTCGTACCGGCCGCGCCCGGCGTGAAGGATGTCACCACGGAATACATCGCATGGCGCACACGCCTTATTTCACCCTCGCTGAACTCGCCCAGGCCGTAGGCGGAGAACTTCGCGGTCCGGCGGACTTGGTGATCCGGCAGGCCGTCCCCGCCGGCGACGGTGGCCCCGATTCCATCACTTTTGTCACCAACGAGGAGTACGTGCGGCGGGCCTTGGCCAGCGACGTCACGGCTTTGATTGTCCCCACCCAAGCTCCGGCGCTCGACCGGCCGGTGGTGGCGGTGGACCAGCCCCGCATGGCCTTCGGCTGGGTGCTCAACAAGCTGGATCGCCCCCTTTCCATTGCCCACGGCGTGCATCCCACGGCCGTGGTGGCGGAAACCGCCCAGGTAAGCCCCGATGCGAAAATCGGCCCCTATGTGGTTGTGGGCGAGGGCGCGACCGTCGCGGCCGGAGCGCACGTGCACGCGGGTTGTTTCATCGGCGATGACTGCCATGTGGGGCCGGAGAGCGTGCTCTTCCCGCACGTCACGCTCGTGCACTCGGTCACGGTGGGGGCGCGGTGCCGCATCCACTCGGGCAGCGTGCTGGGCGCGGATGGCTTCGGCTACTCCATGGTCGGCGGGCGGCAATACAAGATTCCCCAGATCGGGCGGGTCGTGTTGGAAGATGACGTCGAAATCGGCGCCAACACCTGCGTGGACCGCGCCACCTGCGGGGTGACGCACATTGCGGCGGGCGTGAAGCTCGACAACCTCGTCCAGGTGGGCCACAACGCGCGGGTGGGGGCGCACACGGTGATTGCCGGGCACTGCTCATTGGCGGGGAGCTCCACTGTGGGTGAGCGCGTCATCATGGGTGGCCAGACCGGGATCGCCGACCACGCCGAAGTCGGCAGCGACATCGCCCTGGGCGGCCGCAGCGGAGTGATGAAGCAGCTGATGGAGCCCGGGCAATACATGGGCTTGCCGGCCATTCCTGCTCGCCAGCACATGCGCATGCTGGCCCTTATGCAGAAGCTCCCGGAGATCGTGGCCCGTATTACCAAGCTGGAGAAAGCCCAAGGCGACGGGGAGAAAGCGTGATCTCCGCGCCCCGCTTCACCGTGGCCGACGGCGTCTCGTTTGCGGGGCAGGGTCTTCACGGCGGGCAGCCGGTGCGCGTGACGGTTCACCCTGGGGCGGATGGGATCGCTTTCCGAGCCGGTGACCTGCGCGTACCCGCCACGCCGAGCGAGGTCACCGACACCCGTCGGTGCACGCAAATCGGCCCGGTCGCCACGATTGAGCATCTGATGAGCGCCTTCGCGGGGCTGGGCATCACCGATGCCGAAATCGAAGTCGAGGGCGGCGAGATGCCGGCGCTGGATGGCAGTGCCAAGGAATTCGTGGCGGGTTTGCAGTCAGTGGGGATGACCCCCTGCGGGAAGCTCCACATTGAGGGTCTTTTCAAGCGCGTTTACTTCGTCGAGGGTGATGTGAAGGTGGCGATGGCCGCTGGCACCGGGCGTGTGCGCTACGAATACGACAACACCCCGCGCTGGCCGGGTGTGCAAGAAGTCGAGTTTGTTTTGAGCCCCGAAACATACGCCCATGAGATCGCCCCGGCGCGCACATTTGCGTTCCGCGAAGAGGTCGAGCCGCTTCGCCAGATGGGGCTCGGGCTCGGGCTGAGCGAAGACAGTTGCGTGATCTTAGAGGCGGAGGGTTATGCTTTTCCGCCGCGATTCCCGGATGAGCCTGCGCGGCACAAACTGCTAGACCTGATGGGCGACCTCCTGCTGGCCGGGGTGCCTTGGTCAGTGATGCAGGTCACTGCCCATCGCAGCGGGCACCGCACCAACGTGGCAGCGGCCGCCCGCCTCGCCGAGTGCATCACCATCACCCGCGAGAACTAGCCCTGCCGCAGCTGCAGGTAGCGCACCACCTGCTTGGCGATGATATCGAACTCCAGGTTCACCCGCTGCCCGGGTTGGGCGGCGCGCAAGTGCGTGTGGGCAAAGGTATGCGGGATCACCGCCACCTGGAATCGCCCCGTCGCATCCGGCTCCACCACCGTCAGGCTGATGCCGTCCACCGTCACGCTCCCTTTGTCCACCAGCAGGGCGGCATCTTCGGCGGGCGCTTGCACGGTCATGGTCCATCCGTCGCCGCTGGGTTCCAGGCTCACCAGAGTGCCGGTGGTGTCCACGTGACCCTGCACCATGTGGCCGCCCAGGCGGTCGCCCACCCGCATGGCGCGTTCCAGGTTCACCGGGGTGCCTGCGGCCAGTTGATCCAAGTTGGTGCGGGCGTAGGTTTCCTCGCTGAGGTCAAAGGCGAGGCCCTCGGCAAAGTCCACCAGGGTCAGGCAGCAACCGTTGATGGCGATGCTCTCCCCGAGGGCCCAGGGCTCGCCCATCCCCTCGGCGGGTGGGCGCACCACCAGTCGGGGCGCCTCGTGCCGCACCACTTCCCCCACGGCCTCAATCAACCCCGTAAACATCGTTCTTCCTTCCCTCCTACGCTACGTCGTGCCAATTTTGGCCGTTCTGCAAATCCTAGTATTCCCCCGGAGAAGCCCGGCCCGGAAAGCACCGAGACCTTGAGTGTCACAAGGTCGACGCAGTATGAAACCGGGCGCATCCATCCGAACCTCCGTACGAACGGGACTCCGCACGACAGCGGACCCGAAAGTTGTTCTCAATAGCCAGATTTTGCAGTTGGCGCAGGCGGACCTTTTCCAGGCCGTGGAAGCCGAACTGCTGGAGAACCCGGCGCTGGAACGGATTGATGACGAGTTTCAGCCGCTGACCCGGGAAGAGATCCTGAAGCACGTGGCCCCGTCCGAACTGCGCCCCTCGGGCGACACTTGGGAGGCTAACCGCTGCCGCCCGACGGATGATTCCACCCCGGACTGGATTGACTTGGCGGCTTCGCACGACTCTCTGTGGGATCACCTGCGGGCTCAGTTGCTTACCATGCTCCCGGCGGAAAGCCGCACCTTGGGCCTGTATCTCATCGGCAACATCAATGAGCGCGGCTATCTGACGACCACGATTGAAGAGGCAGCCCTGGACTGCGGGGTGAGCCTGGAAGATGCGGAGGCCGCGATTGATGCCCTGCGAAGCTGCGAGCCGGCGGGGGTGGGTGCTTATGACCTCCGCGACTGCTTGATTTTGCAACTGCAACGCCCCCAAACGGACGCCGAGCGACTGGCCCGCCAGATTCTTCGCAGCCACTGGGACGAACTGGTGCAGCGCAACACCCGCAGCCTGCGCCACCGCTACAAGGTGGCGGATGAGCTGATTGAGGCCGCGTTTGAGGTCATCACGGGGCTCAATCCGTTCCCGGGTGAAGGTTTCTGCGCGCACAATGTGCCGCAAGTCTCCGAGCGCTCGATCGGGGCGCAGCCGGACGTGATGCTGAGCTTTGACGAATACGGCTGGATCATCGAGATTCCGGGGCCGTCGCCGCTCAACCTGCGGGTGGACCGGGGCTACGAAGATCGGTACTGGGAGCTCCAAGGCCGCCGCCAGGGGGCCAAGGACGAGAAGCGCCACATCACGGAATACGTGGACCGAGCGCGGCACTTCCTCTCGGCCCTCAATAGCCGCCGGGAAACGCTGGCCCGCGTCGCCAAGTACCTTGCCGAACGCCAAGAGGGCTTTGTGAAGACCGGGGATTACAAGTTCTTGCAGAATCTGACCCGCGTGGAAATGGCCAAGGACTTGGGCCTGCACGAGAGCACCATCAGCCGTGCCACCAACGGCAAGTTCATTCAAATTGCGACTGGAGAAGTGGTATCTTTCGATGTGTTCTTTAAGGCCGCCCTGCGGGTGCAGCGCATGATCGAGGACATCCTGGCCAGTGAGAATCCGGACCATCCGCTGAGTGACCAAGACATCGCCGACAAGCTGGCGCAGAAGGGGTTGCAAGTGGCCCGCCGCACGGTGAACAAGTACCGAGACCGCGCCCGCATGCTCTCCAGCCACAAGCGCCGCGTGGCGTAGGTCGGCTATTCTCACCGGCATGAATCCTCAGTCGCAGCTTCGGTTGGCGGGTTGGCTTCGGCGGGTCCGCCCCGCCTCGCTGGCCGCCCGGCTCAAGCGCTGGCTGCGACTCGACCGGATTGAGTTCACCGGCCCGCAGGGCACGTTTTGGGTGGACCCGGCTTCGAACTTCGGCGCGCGTATCTTGCGGGGCGAGGCGTATGAGCCGGAGATGACGGCTGCTTTGCAGCGGCTTTGGCGGCGTGGGGGCACGTTCCTCGATATCGGCGCCAATGAGGGCTATTTCTCGGTGCTGGCTCAGCAGGCGCAGGGCGAGACCGGGCGCATCGTGGCGGTGGAGCCGCAGTCTCGATTGCAGGAAGTCTTGCGCCGGAATCTTGATGCCAACGGGGCATCGTCGGCGCAGATTGCGAAGCTCGCGGTGGCCGACCAAGAGGGCTCAGCGGAGATCCACCTTTTCCCCGACATGAATACGGGCGCGTCGGGTTTGGCCCGCGCCACCAAGTACGCCATCCCCACCGAGACGGTGCGGGTCACCACTCTCGCCGCCCTGCTGGATGAGCACGGCTTGGATGAAGTGGACGTCGCGAAGGTGGACATCGAGAGCTTTGAATACGAGCTTTTGTGGGCCGCAACCGATTTACTACTAAACCGCCGGGTAAGGGCATTTGTGGTGGAAGTCCACCCGCCCCTCTTGGAGCAACGGGGTCTAGCCCTCTCCGACCTCAAGGACCACGTGGAAGCCTGTGGCTACCAGTGGCAAGAGGTCGGTCACGAGCTTATTCTTCTTCAGCCTCAACGGGGCGCGGAGTAACTTCCACCGAAACCCGAATGACGCGGCGGCGCGTCATGTGGTCCACCCGCAGGGTGCCAATCGGGATCGGCACCGTATCGCCTACCACGGGGATGCGCTTGAGCTCTTCCATCACGATTTCCGAGAGCGTCTCTGTGGTGTAAGTCTCACTCGGATCTTCGTAATCGAGGAACTCAAGGACTTCATCATAACGGACATCGGCCCGGGCCACGATGCGCTTGTCGTTCACCCGCTCGATGGGCGGCCGGTCCGCTTCCAAGCGATCTTCGAGGTCACCAAAGACCTCTTCCGTAATGTCTTCCAGCGTCAGCAAGCCGCTGGTGCCGCCGTACTCGTCGCTCACAATCAGGATTTGCGTTTTGGCCTCGCGCATGCGTTGCACCAGGCGGTCGGCACCCATAGATTCGGGCACAAACTCCGCCGGGCGAAGAATGGACTCCAGCGTGAAATCCGGGTCATCCCACCGGCCGACGAGATCCTGCAGATAGACCACGCCCACGATGTCGTCGAGGTCGCCCCGCGCCACCGGGATCCGGCTATGCGGAATCTTTTTGAGTTCCTGGCCTAGTTCTTCCCGGGTGATCTCGAGCGGCAGCCACTGGATATCCACGCGGTGGTTCATCAGGTCTTCGGCCGTCTTTTGGTCCAGGCGCAGGGCCTTGCTCACCAGGTTGGCGTGGGTGGCGTCCAGGTTCTCGGTGGTAGGGTCGCGCAGGAGCTGGTCGATCTCTTCCCGCGAGGCCGCTTGCTCGACTTGGTCGATGTTCACCCCGAACGGCTTGAGCACCGCCCGCCCGCTGACCTTGAACGCCCATACCAGCGGGGTGAGGATGAGAATGCTGAACCGCAGCACCCGGATGGTGGCCATAGCAAAGCGGTCCGAGACCGGCAGGGCCGCGTACTTCGGCACCAATTCGCCCAGCACCACCAAGGGGAAGGACATGAGGATAACCGAGATCACGCTCACCGCACCTTCGGGCATAAAGGAGAGGCCGGGCTTGATCATCGCCGTGATGGCGGGCTCGGTCAACGCCCCAATGCCGAGGCCGAAGAGGGTGATGAGTGTCTGGATGCCGGCCACGTAGGTGGACATGTCATCCAGGGCGGCGAGCACCAGCTTGGCGGACTTACTCCCCTTCTTGGCGAGGTTCTCGATGCGGCGGCGCGACGTGCCGACCAGCGCGTACTCGGCGGCGACAAAGAAGGCATTGCCTAAGATGAGAAGGAGTCCCACAATGAGGGCCGTTTGTAATGGAGGCTCCATGCGCTTCGCCCATTATAGCGCACGGGTAGATTCTCGTTCATGAGCGCAACGTGGCCGCGCGGGGTGATGCCCGCCTCCCTCACCCCCTATGGTCCGCAGGGCGAGGTGGATGCCGTGGGCCTGGCCCGGCTGGGGGCGGGGTTCGAAGCCGCCGGGTGCGTGGGCATCGTGCTGGGCGGCACCAACGGGGAAGGCCCCTCGCTGAGCGCGGTGGAAAAGCGCGACCTGGTACGGGGATTTGCCCCAGCCCGGGGACAGCTCAAGATGGTGGCGGGGCTAGCCACCAGCAGCCTGACCGAGGCGATCTGGCTGGCCCAGCAGGCCGCAAAATCCGGGGCCGATGCAGTGCTGGTGATGGCCCCCGGCGGCTACGCCAACCTCGACGCCGCGGGCATCCGGGATTGGTTTTTCCGATTGGCCGATGCCTCATCTTTGCCACTTATCCTCTATCACCACCCGCTCATGTCGCGCGTCACCTGGCGCGGCGAGCACGTGGCGGAGCTAGCCGCCCACCCGCAATGCATGGGCCTGAAAGATAGCAGTGGCGACCCGGCGAACTTGGCCGAATTCCGCGCCGCTTGGCCAGAGGCGCCGCTATGGGTGGGCGATGAGCGCTTGCTGTTGCCCGCCCTGCAGGCGGGCTGGCACGGCACCATCAGCGGGTGTGCCAATGTGATGGCAGCCCCCCTTTGCCAGGTGGTGCAAGCTTGGGAGGCGGGCGAGACCGAGCGCGCTGAGCGTCTCTTTGCCCGGATTTTGCCGCTCATCGAAGCCCTGCGCCGCGTGCCCCAGCCCGCCCACCACAAGATGTCGGCCCACCGGCAAGGGCGCATCGAGCGACCCGATGTGCGCCCCCCGCTCACCGTCCCTGCCGAGGCGGCATTTTCAGCGTGGTATGAATCCCTGCCCGGCGGGGAGTTTCTTGGCTAGAATGAGGCTAGTTCCTTGCGTGATGAATTCCTGCGTCGCTTGAGCACGCTGGGTGAACCGTGGCCCCAAGCGGTCATCAACATCCTGGATGTGTTGCTGGTCGCCTACCTCATTTGGCGGCTTCTCAAGCTCGTGCGCGGCACCCGCGCCTGGCGCATTCTCTTCGGGGTTTTCGTTTTTCTGGTGGCGTTGCTGGCCAGCGATGTGCTGGGCCTGCGCACTTTGCACTGGGTGCTGGATAAGGCCACGCTGCTCGGGCCAGTGGCATTGGTGATTCTTTTCCTGCCTGAACTACGACAAACCATTGAGGGCTTTGCCCGCATGGGGGGGCTCAGTGATCGACTCGTCGGATCGGAAGGCGCCGCGCGAGGCACCACGTTTGAAGAGATCGCGGTGGCCGCCCGGGCCATGGCCCAGGGCCGAACCGGGGCCCTCATTGTCATCGACCGCAGCCGCCAACTCGACGCCGAAATCCGCAGCGGCGTGCCCTTGCACGCGGTGGTCTCGGCGCCCCTGCTACAGTCCATTTTTTACGCCGGTAACCCTCTGCACGACGGGGCGATTATTGTGCGCCAGGATGAGCTCGTCGCGGCGGCCTGCCAGCTTCCGCTGAGCGATAACCCGGCCATCCGCGCTGAGTACCACATGCGCCACCGGGCCGGGGTCGGGGTGACGGAGCACTCGGATGCCGTGGTGGTCATCGTGAGTGAAGAGCGCGGAGAGATCACCGTCGCGCGGGCGGGCATTCTCACGCCGGTGAACTCCGCCGAGGAGCTGCTTGAGATCCTCTCGGCTGGCCAAACCGCCGATGCCGAAGCGAGCCGCCGCCGCGCTTTCCGCCGGGCCAAGCGCACCGAAGCGAACGAGGAGGGAGACGCATGAGACGATCCGAAGCCTGGCTGCTCATCGCCTCGTTGTTGGTCGCCTTGGGTCTTTACTTGCAGGTGCAACCGGGCGACAAGATTGAGCGCGAGCGCGAGTTCAGTGTGCCTTTGCAAGTGGTGGGACTGGAACCCAAATTTGCCGCCCGCGGGGTGCCAAGCTCGGTGCTCTTGCTCGCCACGGGCACCGAAGAAGAACTCCGCGCCTTTGATACGCGCCAGGTGGAGGCCAGTGTCTCCATGACCCGCGCGGAGCCCGGCGAAGGTGAATACGCCGTGCGCCTCAACGTGCCGAGCCGTGCCAATGTCCGGGTGACAGCCCGCGACCCCGTCATCCGCATTCAAGTGGAAGAGCGCACCGTCAAGCGCATCGACGTGGAACTTGAGCCGGTGGGCAGTCTTTCGCCGCTTTATTCCTATGGTGGTGCTAGCTTCCAGCCCATGCAAGTGACGGTGAGCGGCCCCGCCAGCATGATGGAGCAGGTGGCGCACGTGCGCGCCATTTTGAACCTGGAGGACGCCCAACCCAAGGGTGCCTATGCCTTAGATTTGGAGGCGCTGGACAGTTCGCGACGGCCGGTGGCGGGGGTGAGCATTGAGCCCAAGCAGATTACGGTGAGCCCGGTCATCTTCACTGCGCCCACCAGCCGCAACCTCTTTGTCCAACTGCGGACCAAGGGGCAGTTAGCGTTTGGGTTTGAGGTGAAGTCGTACACGATCACCCCGAACATGGCCCTGGCCAGTGGCGAACCCGACCTTATGGCCCGCCAAAGCGGCGTGCTGACCGAGCCCATTGATGTCAGCGGCCTGAAGGCGGACAAAACATTTGAGGTCAACCTCGTGTCTCCGGAAGGCGTAAGCCTCTCGCCCGAGCGGGTGCGGGTGACCCTCATCATCGGGCGCGTGAGTGGGACATGATTTGCCGCCCCATCCAGCCAAACGAAGCGGACGCCTTTTTGCGGTTACTGGCAGGGGCATTTCATCTGGATATGAGCCGGGCACGGCAGGCGTTCTACGCCGACCCGATGTTCGACCTCAACCGCAAGTGGGCGCTCTTTGATAACCACCAGATGCGCTCCATTCTTACGACCACGGGCATGCAGTTTGGGTGGGGGCGAGCGATTGGCATCGCGGGCGTGGCCACGCGCCAAGAAGACCGAGGCCGGGGCTACGCCGGGCACCTGCTCATGCAAGTGCTGGACGAAGCGGCTCGCCAGGGCGAGGGGCCGGCCATGCTGTTTGCCCACCAGGAAGAGCTGTACGCCAGGTTCGGGTTTGCCACCACGGACCGGGTCATATCCGGCACTGTGCCGTGCGACCCCGGGAGCCGGGGGGAGTTGCTGTCGGCGCTGGATATCCACCGGCTGTATTCACAGTGGGCGGCGCGGGATGAGCGCTGGGTGGTGCGCGACGAACGGCGCTGGCGGTATTGGCACTGGTTCCACCGGCCGTGCGAAACCTTTGGCGAGGGCTACATCTGCCTGGAAGGCAACCTGGTGCGCGAGGTGGTGAGCCCGCACCCCACGGAGCTGTGGCCGGTGCCCAACGGCACCCGCTGGTACGGCCTGGCCCAGGTGGCGGCGGAACTGGGGCTGAAGCTGAGCGAGCAGAAGGAAGAGCTGCTGCTGATGACGCGCGGCCTGCCCCACCCCGTGCGGATGTTCATGACCGACCAGTTCTGACAGGCGCGGGCCGGATGACGGGGACCCCCGCCAAGGCCGGGGCACACTAAGCCCATGAACGACACCGAACGCGCGATCCGCGCCTACTTTGACGCCTTCAACGCCCACGACCTCGAGGGCATGCTGGCCACCCTCAGCGAAGGCGTGGTGCACGAGATCAACGAAGGGGGCACGGAGGTCGGCCGCGAGGCGTTCCGCAAGTTCAAAACCCACATGGACACCTGCTACCGCGAGCAGATCACGGACCTGGTGGTGTTCAGCAACGGCACGCGCGGCGCGGTGGAGTTCACTTGCTCGGGCACCTACCTGAGCACGGACGGCAGCCTGCCGCCCGCCACCGGGCAGACGTACAGCATCCCGGCGGCGGCGTTCTTTGAGGTCAAAGATGGCCTCATCACCCGGGTCACCAGCTACTACAACCTGCGCGGTTGGCTGGCGGCCATCGGCGCGTAACTAGGACGCGGGTTAGCCCGCGGCTTAACCCGCGTCCGCCTCTTGCATGGTCACGCGCCACTCGGGCGCTTCCTGCATATTCGGCCCCAGCACCACGCGGGTGCGGCCCCGGGCGGTGCCACAGTCAATGTCGATCAATCGGCCTCCCCTCTGCCAATAGCCGTACCCGCTGTAGCCGCTGCACTTGCCGTAAATCAGCTTGATGCCTTCGTAGTCGCCGACGTAGTCGTTCACGTGGTCGTGCCCGACAAAAATGGCCCGGACGCGCCCGCTGGCCTGGAAATGGCCAAAGATCTCGCCCTTGTCTAGCTCGTAGCACACGTCTTCTCCGCGCCGGCCCACCGCCCGGTTTTGGTCGTAAACGGTCTTGAACTCCACCGTGGGGATGTGCTGCATCACAAAGATGGGGTGGTCTAGACCGGCCCGGCGATCTTCTTCCATTTGGCGCAGGAACCACGCGGTCTGTGAGGGGTTGATGATCATGCCGGTCTGCGGGTCGCCGGTGTTGAAGGCAAAGAGGCTGGCCCGGGTTTCTCCGTCTTGCACCAGCTCGGCGCGCCAGCAGTAGTCGCGCTCGTTGCCACCCCGGCTGGCCCAGCCGGAAATCGAGTTCTCTTGGCGCTTCGCGAGTTCATCGAGCGAGAGTTGGCCGGGCTTGCCGTTGGGGTGGTCGTGGTTACCATAGACCAGCGCCCACGGCGTGCCGAGGTCGTTCATAAAGTCGTATGCCGCATGCACCGGGTTCTCCTTGTCGTTGTTCACAAAGTCGCCGGTGTGGAAGAGGAGGTCCGGCTGGTGGGCGTGGTGCATTTGCCGGATGAGGGCGCGGCTGGCGGCGTCCTTGGCGCGGTTGGCGTCGGAATTGGTGCCGAAGTGCGTGTCCGTCAGTTGCAAGATGCGGAAGCGGCGCTGGCCCGAGGGGAGGCGCAGTTCCACCCGGTCGGTGGCGGTGCGGATGATCTCCATGCCAGGGGCGGCGGGCAAGCTGAAAATGCGGGCCGGGAGCATGGTGGCGGCCCCGGCGGCTGCCACCCCGTGCAGAAACTGACGACGCGTCATGCCGGTTACGTTACGCGCCGCGTGTTAATGGCGGGTCAAGATTTGGGCGTGCGCCGGGCCGTCGGGATGAACAAGAGCAATCCCAAGAGGGCTGCGCCCACAAACCAGTCGCCCAGCACGCGATAAACGGTGGTGCGCCGGGCGGCGGGCAGGGGCCGCGCCAGCACACCCTCGTGGCCGGTGGGTAGCAAGCCTGTGATTTGCCCGGAGGCATCGGTGACCATGCTCCACGCGGTGGCTTCACTCCGCACGATGGGCACCCCCAGTTCGGCCGAACGGAACGGGGTGAAGGCGGCATGCCCCGCCTGGATGAATCCGTTGGGCGAAACCGGGTCCAGCGTGGGCAAGGCAATCACCTCGGCCCCTTCGCGCACGGTGTCGCGCATCGTCCACGGGAAGCACGAATCAAAGCAGATGTTGAGGCCGACATTCTCCGATTTCACCGCCACCACCTGCGCCGTCGTTCCCGCGGTGACGAGCTTGGCTTCGTCACCAAAGGGGTGTCGCTTGTGGTACGGCCGTGAGGTTCCGGACTTAGAGAAAACCGCCGCCGCGTTGTGCGGACGAGGCTGGTGGTCATCGAGGTACGAGGTGACGATGGGCCAGCCGTTTTCGGACCGGGCAAAGTCACGGAGAGAGTCATGGTCAAAAGTGGTCACGCTGACCTCCGGCCACACCACCCACCTCGGCGCCACACTTGCCAAAGGTGCCTGAAGCTCCAGTAGCGCATCCGCCCCGACCTGCGGCGTTTGCACCAACCCGATGGGAGCATGGCTCCGCACCAAGCGGGCTTCATGCATCCGGGCGTGGGCTTGCACCGTGCCCCACTGCCCCCAGAGGGCCAGGGCCGCCAAAGTTGCCCCTGCCACCCAGCGCTGCCGCGAAGCCAGCGGAGCGAACCAGGCCAGGTTCGCCAGCCACATCAGCCAAGAAACGCCCCAAATCCCGGTCACCGAGGCAAGCGCCAGCGCCGCCGGGTTCGCAAATTGAGAGAGTGCCATCTGCGCCGGCATCCGGATAAAGGTGATGCCCTCCAGGAGAATGCCCACGCAAGCGAGCCCCAGCACGGTGCGCCAAGTGAACGCCTTGACCTCCGCAAAGATCCCGAGGAACAGTGAAATCACCGTTCCGAACAGGAAGAACGCCACGTAGTTCCAGTTGAAGGTGCCGTCCACTAGGGCCGGTTCAGGTTGCCACGGGGAGGTGCTGATCCATGCGGCCATCACCGCCACCCCAACGCCCACCAGGAAGCCCCGCAGAAATCCGACCCCACGTGCCAGCCAAAGCGCCGGCACCAAGCACACAAACCCCAGCAGGGACCAGCCAAAGAGCGGCAGGGAGAGAGCGAGGGCGACCCCGCTCAGGACGATGGCAAGGAAGCCCGCAAGAACTTTGGCCATGTTCTCCCCAACCACGGCGGGGGGCCAAGAGTTCCGGCGCGCATCGGGCCTGCCCCCGGCCCCGCCGGAACCCAGGGGTACCCTTTCCCCTCGACGGCAATGTCCCTCACCCACATCTACACCTCAGAATCCGTCGGCGAAGGCCATCCGGATAAGCTCGCCGACCAGATTTCGGATTCGTTGCTCGACGCCATCCTCGCCGAGGACAACCAGGCGCGCGTCGCCATCGAAACGCTCGTCACGCACGGCCTGTGCGTGATCGCCGGGGAATTGACGATGGACGGCTACGTGCCGATGGCCGACATCGTCCGCCGCACCATCAACGAGGTGGGCTACAACGACACCGATCTGGGGATGGACGGCCGCACCTGCGGCGTGATGCTGGCCGTGCAAGAGCAGAGCCCGGACATCGCCATGGGCGTGGACACGGGCGGCGCGGGCGACCAGGGCATGATGTTTGGCTACGCCACCACGGAAACGCCGGAGCTAATGCCCTTGCCGATTAGCGTGGCCCACGCGCTTTCTCGCCGGGCCGCCGAAGTGCGCCGCAAGCACCCCAGCCTGGGCCTGCGCCCGGACATGAAGGCGCAAGTCTCGGTGATCTACGAAGACGGCTTTGCCGAGCGCATCCAGACGGTCGTGGTTAGCCAGCAGCACGCGCCGCACCTCACGCAGAAGGCGGTGGAAGAGATCGTGCAAGAGCACATCATCAAGCCGGTTCTGGCCGAGTACTCGGATTACAACAAGCAAGAAATCATCTACCACATCAACCCGACCGGCCGATTTGTGCAGGGCGGACCGTGGGGTGACACCGGCCTGACCGGTCGCAAGATCATCGTAGACACCTACGGCGGGCTGTGCTCGCACGGGGGCGGTGCCTTCAGCGGCAAGGACCCCACCAAGGTGGACCGCAGCGCGGCTTACATGGCGCGCCACGTGGCCAAGTGTGTGGTGGCCGCCGGCCTGGCCGAGCGATGCGTGATCACGCTTGCTTACGCCATTGGCGTGGCCCAACCGGTGAGCGTGAACGTGGAAACCTACGGCACGGAGAAGGTGCCCCACGCCGAAATCCGTACGCGCATCATGAACGCGTTCGACATGAGCCCGGCGGGCATCGCCAAGCACTTGGGTCTGCGCGACGCCAGCCACTTCGGCTACGAAGACGTGACCGAAGAAGGCCGCCAAGTGCGGCTGTACAAGCCTTTCTATCGCGAAACGGCCAAGAATGGCCACTTTGGTCCGGCGCACTTCCCGTGGGAAAGCACCGAAGCCGCCGATAAGCTTCGCGGCTAAGGCTTAGTTAATGAGGGTGTAGGTGGTGCTGTTCAGCGCCACCGGGCCTTCATGCAGGGCTTCCAGAGCTTCCCGCACTTGCTGGCGGAACTGCTCATCTTGGCTCTGCGCAATGGCATCCTCAAAATCGCGGCGGGCGCCGCTCAGGTTGCCCATGCTCAGGTGCGCCATACCCCGCGTGTAGCGGTACCCGGGCTCGCCGGGGTTCAAGCGCAGCAACCGGGTGGTGACCGTCACCACTTCCGGGAATCGCGCGCCAAACCACAGGGCTTGGGCTTGCACTTCCAGGGCTCCAAGGTGCAGGGGGTCCATGGCCAGCACTTCTTCGCATTGGGCCAGGGCTCCCATCCAGTCGTAATGTTTCAGACGACTTTGGGCGTCGCGGGTCATGTTCGCCCGATGAATGGTGGGCGTGGTCGTGACCACGGCTTGCGGCGCATCCGTGCGCGTTAGGCTTTGTCTCATTCCTTGATCTCCTCCCCGAAGGGCGGGGTTCTTCGGAGCCCCGCTCACCCATCCTATTTGGTGCGCGGCTGTTTTTGCCCCTGTGAACGTACCAGTCATACCGTTTCGCGCGGGTTTCATGCAGGAATCCGGTCCTTTTGCGGGGTTAAAGTGGCAACTTTTGCCCGGAGCGCCATGGGCATTCGGTTCCGGCCATCCAGAGTCGTCAGCGGGACCAGGGCGGCGGTGGCCACGATTTCGTTGGCCCACACCCGGGCCGTCTCTTCGTTTTGGCCACGTAAGAAGACAATGTAGTCCCCGTCATCTCGGCGGCAGATCAGGCTTCCGCTCGGCACCAGAGCTCGCACACGCAGGGCAAGTTGTCGGATCGCGCGGTCAAAGGCGGGGCGCCCGTACTTCTCAATCATCTTGTCGCGGCGCGGCACGTCCAGGTAGACGAGACAGCCTTGCGGGGCCTGAGCGATGAACTTGCGCAGTTCGTTGGGGGTGGCCAAGCCTTCGGTTTCCGTGGCGCGGCCGCTCATACGGTCGAGGGCGCGGGCGGTCTCGCCGGCAATCACGCGAAGGTGACCCACAGTGGGGGCATCCAAGCCGCCGGCCCGGTGCGTGGCCACACTGATGTAACCCAGCACGCGCTCGGAGTTCCGCAGCGGAATGAGAATGAACGAGCCGACGCGGCGCTTCAGAGCTTCGCGGCCCACCACGCGGCTGTTGTGCAGGCAGTCGTCAATCCAAACTTCTTCGCGTCCGGCGGCGACCCACCCGGCGTAACCGGTGCCGCTCGGAAACTCGATGAGATCCAGCATGCGCGACTCGGCGCCTTCGCGGGCCAGCAGCCGCTCTTGGTTGCCTTGCAGTTGCACGATGGAGACGTGGTCCACATTGACGGCGGCGAAGGTCTCGCGGCAAATGCGTCCACTCAGCGTTTCGGCGTCATCTGTGCCCGGGGCACTGGCGGCGATGGTGTAAAGCAGTTCGGCCACGGCTAGGCGGCTGGATTCGGCGTTGCGAGCTTCGGCCTGCGCCACAAATCGGCCCAGCACTTCGTCGGCGGCCTCGAGTTGATCGAGGGCCTCTTCCAGTCCATGAATCGTCGGGTGGAAAATTGCTACCGCACCGATGGGCACGCCTTGGTCGCGGATGACGCGTACAGAGTGACACACATCCACTTCGGCCAGATTGCGGATGGCACTCTGGATCCGGGTCTTCATCTGGGCTTCGCTTTGACCTTGAGGCCATTCGATGCCAATGGTTTGCAGTTCCAGCGGCAGGTTGCCGGCGGCCCCACGGACCACGAGGCGTTCGCCGCTTTCATCGCGAGTGTAAATCAGGGCGCCGCTCAGGCCAATCGCTTCGGCCAAAGAGTGGGTAAGGCCGTTGTAATCCGCGCCCCGAGAAGGCAAGGTGCGGGCGAGGTGCGAAGCCAAGACGTCGGCTTTGGCGCGCGTTTCGCTGGCACTAAGTTCCACGAGGGCATCACGGAGTTGCACCCGCAGCTCGCGGGTCATGTCGTCTTGCACGGCGGGGGTGGACATCACCTCTTTCACGATGGTTTGGGCGCGGGCGGGCTTCATCATCAAACCGGCGATGAGGACCCCGGCCGCCTGGGCCATGAGCAAAGTGGAAGGGTTGGAGTTGCGGAAGTTGGCCGAACTCACCAGGCCCGCCGCAATGATCGGCGCCATGAGCACCGGGTCGCTGCCGTGGCGCGTGGCCGCCCAGATGAGCGGAGCGAGGGTGAGGAAGCCGAAATTCTCGATTTGGCCGGCATCCTGAAGCAGGATCGCAAGCACCACCCCATCAAGGCTGGCCGCCAGTCCGGACACTCCTCGATTGCGCAGTCCGCGCTGCTCCATCAAGTAGAGCATCACCGAGTACGCGCCGAAGAACAGCATGGCCCGCCAGGCCAAGTCCCACGTCGGACCCTGGCGCAATCCTGCGCTCGCAAGGCCGCCCGCCATGAGGATGAGTCGTCCAACCAGTTCAACCATGAGGTTTCACTTTAGGTTTTCGGCACAAAATCCTAGAACTGGAGAGGAGGTTTGGGAATGGGCCTGCGAATGCTCCGGGCGAATTCACCCACGAGTTCTGGCCTCAGAAATTTTTTATATAGCGATGAAATACTCGTCATTCCCCCTATATAGGGGGTAGAGAATGTGGGCTAAAATAGGGGTGCAACGTGAACCGCACGCGAAAGATGCGGTAGCAATGCGAGAAAACAACCGTTGCCGGGCTCAGTAAGTCCTCTCCACTGTGTCCGGCTTTTTTGCGTCTGCAGGTGGCCTCAGTCGGCTACCCACAGTAATGAGACGACGCAAACGCCCAATTGTTCAGTCCATTACAGGATTTTCGCCACGACTCCACGCCCACAGCCTCGCCACGTTCACTTGGTGGTGGGTTTCAGCCTCGGGGGTTTCGACGATCAGGGGCGTTTCCGTCCATCGCGCGTCCTGGCACAGGCACGCAAAGGCCACCGGCCCGATCTCGCCCTGGCCTAGGTGAGCGTGCCGGTCCACTCGCTTGCCAAATGGCTTTTGACTATCGTTGACGTGGATGACCTTCACCCGTTCGGCGCCGATGCGCTGGTCCAGTTCGGCCATGGTGGTGGCATAGCCTTCCTCGGTGCGGATGTCATAGCCCGCCGCAAAGATGTGGCAGGTATCCACGCACACCCCCAGTTGAGGGTGGCCGTCGCAGGCGTTCAGCAGCCACTCTAGGTGCTCGAACTTGTAGTTGAGAGATGATCCCTGCCCGGCGGTGGTTTCCATCAGCAGGGTGACGCCGGCCGGGGCGTCGGCCAGGATCGCGCGGGCGGCTTCCGCGACCTTGGCTAGGCCGACCTCTTCACCCTCGCCCATGTGCGCCCCCATGTGGCTGATGACATACGGGATTCCCAGTTGCGCGCACCGCTCCAGCTCGCGCGCGAGGCCGCGCATGGACTTCTCGCGCTTCTCCTCGTCGGGGGCAGCCAGGTTGATGAGGTAGCTATCGTGGCTGACGGTAAAGGGCGTCAGGCTCAGCTCCTCCGCCGTGGCCCGGAATTCGGTGGCCATCTCGTCCGTGATCGGCTTGGCTGCCCACTGCTGCGGGCTGCTGGTGAACACCTGCACCGCCGTGCAACCGATTTCCACCCCGCGCCGCAGCGCGTCCGCCAGCCCTTTGCCCGTGGGCATGTGCGCCCCGATTCGTTTTGCCGCCACTCTGGTACTCCTTCGGTTGAGGTTACCGCCCGGGTCGGGTAACTTCCCGCTTGGTATGGGTCAGTATTTCGCCTGCTTCAAAGCGTACGACATCCGCGGGCAGGTGCCCAATGATTTGAACCCCGAACTGGCCTACCGCGTGGGGCGCGCCTTTGCGGACGAAACCGGAGCCAAGAGCGTGTGCGTGGGCCACGACATTCGCCTGAGCGGACCCGACCTGATGGACGCCTTGACCCGCGGCCTGGCGGATGCCGGCGTGGACGTGATTCAGCTCGGATTGATCGGCACCGAGATGGTCTACTTTGCCACGGCGCACTACGGTTACGACGGCGGCGTGATGATTACGGCCAGCCACAACCCGCCGCAGGACAACGGCATGAAGATGGTGCGCACTGAAAGCCGCCCCATCAGTAGCGACACCGGACTGAATGAGATTGAACGCCGCGCCCACGAGCAAAAGTGGGAGCGTGAGGGCCAGGGCCAAGTGAGCCAGCGCGATGTCTATGACGACTTCATCCAGCACCTGCTGACCTTTGACGCCCACCACGAAATCAAGCCGCTCAAGGTGCTCGCCAGCCCGGGCAACGGTGCGGCCGGCGTGGCGATGGAGAAGCTGATGCCGCACATCCCGCTGCAGGTGGAGCGGATGATGTTCGAGCCGGATGGCCACTTCCCCAACGGGGTGCCGAACCCTATCCTGCCCGAATCCCGCGCCCAGATCGAAGCCCGACTCAAGGAAGGTGGATTTGACTTTGGGGTGGCCTGGGATGGCGACTACGACCGCTGTTTCTTCCTCACCGAGGACGGCACTTTCATCGAGGGTTACTATATTGTGGGGTTGCTGGCCAAGGCGATCTTGCAAGACAACCCCGGGGCGGCGATTGTTTACGACCCGCGCCTGACCTGGAACACGCTCGACATCGTGGCGGAAGCCGGCGGCCGCGCCGTGCTGTGCAAGAGCGGGCACGCTTTCATTAAGGAAAAGATGCGCGCCGAGAACGCGGTGTACGGCGGCGAGATGAGCGCGCACCACTACTTCCGCGACCACTGGTATTGCGACAGCGGCATGATTCCGCTGATGCTGGTGGCCAAGCTAGTGAGCGTGACCGGGCAAAGCCTGGGGGCGCTGGTGGCCGACATGATGGCCAAGTACCCCTGCAGCGGCGAGATCAACAGCACCGTGGCGGACGTGAAAGAAGTGCTGGCCCGCGTGCAAGCCCAGTACGCCGACGGCGAACTGGACACTACTGACGGCATCAGCATCAGCTACCCGAACTGGCGCTTTAACTTGCGGGGTTCGAATACGGAGCCGGTCATCCGTTTGAACGTGGAGAGCCGGGGCGACGAGGCCCTGATGCGCGCAAAGACGGACGAAGTTCTGCAATTGGTGCGGCAGTAGGTCCTATTTTTAGACCTAATTTTTACCAGGGTCGGCGAAATCATTGACCTGCTGACCCCGTTCTGTAATAATGGGGATACCTGGGAAACCAGGTGACATCACGCGCAGGACGCGCGACCACAACTGCGACGGTTGCTGGGGCACAGGGAACTTGAGGAAAGATGTGCTTAAGGTCAATCGAAACGCACGAGCGGTCTAGTTGTTCGGCAAATGGTGTCCCTTTTGGAGAAACCAAATGAACAAAATGATCAAGTTCGCCCTGACGGCGGTGCTCGGTGCGGGTCTCATCGTGCCGGCCCTCGCGCAGGACAACTTCCCGGACGTTCCGGACAATCACTGGGCGTTCGAAGCTCTCTCGAACCTGAAGGGCAGCGTGCTCTTCGGCTACCCGGACGGTCTCTACCGAGGCAACCGACCGACGACCCGCTACGAATTCGCGGTGGCGCTGAACCAGCTCTACATGCGCATGATGGGCGTGGTCGAAGGCATGGAAGGCAAGATCGCTGATCTTGAGCGCATGATCGGTCAGAACCAAGGTGGCAACGACGGTGACCTCCGCACCGCCCTCGAAGCGCTGAAGCGCGACGTGGACGGCATGAAGGCCTGGCGCTCCGACATCGAAAACTTCAAGCGACTGAGCACCGAGTTCGAAAAGGAACTCGCCAGCCTCGGCGTGGACGTTGACAAGCTGCAATCCGACGTGGCCTCGCTCGATGAGCGCGTGCGACGACTGGAAAACGGCGGCGCCAGCGTGAAGATCGGTGGTGACGTCAACTTCCTGATCCTCGGTGGTCACAGCAACGACGGAGACTTCGGTCTGACGCAAGACGGTCGCCCGACGGGCGTCGGCAACCTGGGCAACCCGGTTGGCGTGACCCGCGACCTGAGCGTGCTGCACGAACTCGGCCTGAGCCTCAGCGGCAAGGTTGATGACAACACCTCCTTCAAGGGAACGCTGGTCTTCGGTGACACGTTCGCTGCGCTTGGTGGTCTGAACACTCGCAACGCCGGTGCTCCGTTCAACAACGGTGGCAACGCCAGCGACATGTACATCTACAACCTCTCTGCGAACTTCAACAGCGCCCTGGCCGGTCAAGGCTTCAACGCTGAAGTGGGTCGCGTGGGTCACCAAGTTGGTAAGTACCTGTGGAAGCGCAGCGACTACACGCCGTACTACGCCAACGAGCGATGGGACAATGGCAACTTCATCTTCGACGGTGCGATCCTCGGCTTCAACTTCGGTGAAGCGAAGGTCAACCTGTTCGGTGGTAAGAACAGCCAGCGCAACACGGTCAACGGGAACGACCTCAACATGATCGGTCTGAACCTGGGCAACCCGGCCGCTGTGGTGGACACCACCCTCGGTCTGCAAGCCATGTTCGGTCTGGGCGATAACGGCAAGCTCAACCTTGCTTACATCATCCACGACAGCGACGTGAACCCGACGACCAACGGTGGCGTGAACCGCCTGAGCGTCTACGGCGCCGAAGCTGACTTCAACTTCAGCGGCCTGGCCGTCTCCGGTAAGTACAGCCAGTCCGTGGCTGGTCGCGGCGACACGAGCGTCATCGACAGCGACAACTCGGCGTTCGAAGTCGGCCTTGGCTACAAGGTCAGCAACTTCAACCTGATGGGTGGTTACCGACGCGTGGAAACGAACTTCCTCGCTGCTGGTAGCTGGGATCGCATCGGTACGGTTTGGAACCCGCGCAACATCGAGGGCTTCTACGCCGGCGTGAACTTCATGCCGAACGACACCATGAACGTCTACGTCAAGGGTCAGTTCATGGAAGCCGTGCAAGCTGGCGCTGCTGGCAACCCGCTGGTGTCCGCTAACGATGACGTGACCTCCTTCAAGGTTGGTCTCGACTACAAGCTGGCCTCCAACTGGGGCTTCAAGGCTTCGTACGAAGATGTCCGCTGGAACTACGCCGCGGGCACCGACCCGAACCAGCGATGGTTCCACGTCGGCTTCGACTACGGTCTGGGCGCCAACAGCAACGTGGCCATCGGCTACCTCTACAGCGATGTCGACTTCAAGGGTCGCCAAGCCGCCTTCGGCTTCGGTAACAATCGCTACCGCGGTGGTCTGATCACCACCCAGCTCTCCGTCAAGTTCTAAACAAACGAAACGGATAGCAAGAGAGGCCTCCATCCTTCGGGATGGGGGCCTTTTCCTTGCCTCCCGCATCGAATGGGCAAACCCATACCCTCCCTGGTTCGTCTGAATAGATGTGAAACGAACTTGGAAAGTCTCGGGCCTCGCCTTGGCCGCCGTCCTTCTCCTTTCAGCCGGGGCTCAGGGGCAAGTCCGCCAAATCATCAAGATCCTCGGTGTGGGGGCCGCCGTCAAGCAGTTCGCGCCGGAAATCAACCGTGCCTTCAATGGCCTCACCGGACACAAGGACACCAACGCTCGTTACAGCAAGGTGGTCCCCATCATCAGCATTGGCATCAACACCCGCGACGCCATCGGGGCNNCGCGCCCTCATCCCGGTGGATTCGGTCAACATCACCAACCCCAAGGAGATCCAGGGGGTGCCCGGCGTGGGTGTTTCCGGGATTGTGGACCTGAAACTGTAACCAATTTGGCATCAAAACAGGTATCCCCTGTTTGATGAGTTTCAGTATTCGCTCCGCAATGGCACTCGCCCTGGTGACGGTGGCGGGTGCCTCGTTTGCGCAAGGCATCCTGAGGACCCAAGATCCGGCGCTCTCGCCCGATGGGCAAACGATTGTCTTTAGCTGGCAGGGCGACTTGTGGTCGGTGCCGGCGGCCGGGGGCCACGCCACCCGCCTAACCGTTCACGGGGCCGACGAGACCTTCCCCGTGTGGGCGCCCGATGGCAAGTCCATCACCTTCGCTAGCAACCGCTTTGGCAATCTCGACCTCTTCCGTATGGCGCCGGATGGCAGCGGCCTCACCCGCCTGAGCTGGGAAAGCAGCGACGAATACCCCACCGCCATCAGCGCGGACGGCTCGGTGATCTATGGCTACACCAACGCTTTTGGCCGTCTGAATGTGTTCTCCTTGCGCGCCGGGGGCGACCTGGTGCCGCACACCACGCACTTCCTGGAGATGTTCTACAACCCCTCGCCGGGGCCGGAGGGCAAGGTCTATATGGCGGGCGGCGGGAGCGCCGGCCACTGGCGCAAGCCGGGTCATAACGGTGCCAACACCAGCGAGATCTGGGTGGCGGATGGCAGTGCGCCTTTCCGCAACTTCAAGAAGCTCACCACCAACGAGGCGGTAGATAACTTCCCCGTATACAGCACGGGCCGCGTGTTCTTTGTCAGCAACCGCTCCGGTGCGCCCAACGTGTGGGCGATGAATGCCGATGGCAGCCAGCCGCGCATGCTCACCAACTTCAGCGATGGCACCATCCGGTTCCTCTCGGTGAGTGCGGACGGCAAAACGGCGGCCTTCCAAAAGGACAGTGCCATCTGGACGCTAAAGACCGAATCGCGCACCGCCGCTCCTTTGAACATCACGGCCCCGGCCGATAGCCGACGCGATCCTTACGTCACCAAGACGCACACCACGGGCTTCAACGGCTGGTCGGTGTCGCCCAACGGGAAGTGGGGCGTCGTGGTGGCCGGAGGCGACCTTTTCCTGACCACCGAACGTGGTGGCGCGACCCGGCGCCTGACCACCAATGTGCGCCCGGATACGCGCCCGACCTGGCTGGACGATGACCGCATCCTCTACAACGAGGTCACCGATCAAGGTCGCCGCCGCCTCAATGTGGTGAACCGTGAGGGGCAGATTTCGACGTGGTACGAGGAAGCAGGCGAAGACCTCACCGGCCACAGCCTCTCGCCGGATGGCAAGACCGTCGTGTTCGTGCGCGGCCTGCGCTACCTGTGCGCCCGCCCGGTGGAGGGCGGCGAGACCAAGGTGTTGAGCGAAGGCAACTACCTGGAAGGCGTGTTCGGCGGTCAGCCGTACACCTGGTCGCCTGATGGCCAATACCTGGCCGTCAGCCTCACCCGCCAACGCGGCGTGGAGCTCCAGCTGGTGCCGCTGAAGGGTGGAAGCCCGGTGGTGGTCGGCGCCATTGGCAAGGAGGCCGGCACGCCCGTGTTCTCGGCGGATGGTAAGTATCTGGTGTTCTCGGCCGTAGAGGGCAACAACTACAGCGAAATCCGCAATGGGACGACGACGCTGGAAGCCTTCCGCCTGGTGCCGGAGCCGGTGACCTTCGACGAAGATGCACTAGAAGGCGAAGCCGCCCGGGCCGAAGCCGGCCCAGTGCAGGTGAAGGTGGAGCCGAACGGCTTACGCCAGCGCCGCCGAGTGCTCTTGCCTGAGGGCGCGCAGGATTACACTCCGCATCCCACCGCCAACTTTGTGTGGGGCAATGTGGATGGCCAGTTCAGTGCCATCAATATCGAGCGCGGCGGGGCGACCCCCGTGGCCGGTATCACCGGTCCGGCCTCGGTGGCGTTCGTCACCAAGACCAAGGCGTACGTGAGCCAAGCTGGCCGCCTGCTGGCCATTAACCTGGCCAATGGCGCCGTCTCGCCCATCAGCGTGAGCTGCGAGCAGCGGGTGGACCA
This sequence comes from Chthonomonas sp. UBA2785, assembly GCA_002352215.1. GTDB lineage: Bacteria > Armatimonadota > Fimbriimonadia > Fimbriimonadales > Fimbriimonadaceae > JAHBTC01. Next base: position 95,946 of record DEIB01000005.1, read on the forward strand.
AGCCGCCGAAGAGCAAGCGCTCTTTGAAGAGATCTGGTGGACGATGGCCCGGGGCTATTACGACCGCAACTACCACGGAAAGGACTGGGATGGCATCCGCCGCGAGTTCGAACCGCGCGTGAAGCACGCCACCAGCCGCGCCGACTTCTACGCCCTGATGGGCGAGATGATGGAGCGTCTGGACAGCAGCCACCTGGGGGCCACGGCCCCGCGTGACCCCGCCGCCCCCACGGGCGAGCGCACCAACACCGCCTGGCTGGGGGTCAATTTTGAACCCGCCGGCCTGGTGGCACGCCGCTACATCGTGGATTCGGTGATGCCGGGCTCCCCGGCCAGCCACCCGGACATGGAGCTGATGAAGGGTGACCGCATCGTGAGCGTGAATGGCACGGCCCTTGGCGGTGATTTGACCCTGGCTCAGCTGCTGGATGGCCGCACTGGCCGCAAGGTGATGCTGAAGGTGGAGCGCGGAGGCCGCACGGTGGATGTGGCCATCAAGCCCGCCAGCCGCGCCCTGATGAACGGCCTGGCTTACGATGCCTGGGTGCAGTGGAGCAAGCGCGAGGTGGATCGGTTAAGCAACGGTCGCCTGGGCTATATCCATATCGAAGGCATGGATGAGCCGAGCCTGGCTACCTTCCTCACCGAGATCCAAACCGATCTGAACGGCAAGGAGGGCCTGGTGGTGGACGTCCGATTCAATGGCGGCGGCTACACCAGCCACAT
>DEIB01000020.1:0-14088 GCA_002352215.1 Chthonomonas sp. UBA2785
CCTTGCCCGAAGGAGAGGGAGGACAGAGAGAGCACGGTCGCGCTTCCGGCGGCCAGTTTGAGCAATTCGCGCCGACTGATGGACATCGGGTCCGTTTTACCGCAGTCCTAGTCCCCGTAGTTTTGGCAGTAGAGCCTTAACAGAGAGTAGGGGCATAATGGGTTCGGCTAAGTTCCGTGCCCCGTGCGCGTACAGAAGCCATTGGGAACAACAAATGAAGAATTTTGCTTTGCTTGCCATGCTGGCAGTCGCGGCGGCCTCGCAGGCCAGTGTGACGGCGGCTCCGCTCGGAACTTGGGGCTTCAACGGCGACGGCTGGTGGGCTCCGGAAGAAAACGGCATCACCTACCTCACTTCAACGGGTAGCAACCAACGTTCGCTAACGTTTAACGCAGCCACCGGAAACGTATTGATCAACAACGGCACTGGAGTAAGCATCCTCAATGGCTCCACGGGTGTCCGAACGGGTTTCTTCAACATGACGGGCGTGACGGGGGGAACCTTTAACTTCAACCAAGTGATGGCGACGACGGACGGCCAAGTGTTCGGTACGAACCTCTCTGCCTCTTCAACCTCGGGGAGCCCGTTCAAGGTGTATCGATGGGCCAACGAAGCGGCAGGCATCGCGGGGACCCTGTCGCACACGTTTAGCATATCCACCACAACGGCGGCTCGCTTGGGAGACGCCAGTGACATCACGGGCAGCGGAAATTCCGTAAGCATTGTGACGGGCAAGGGCGGCTCGAGCCCGAACGATCTCGTGGGCTATTACAGCTTTGCTTTCGACGGCACGAACTTGACTCCGACCAACAACGTGGTCACGGGCTCGGGCAATGGTTCCTTCCGCCTTGGCATTGCCTACGATACGGCGGGCAATGTGGTAGGTAAGCAGACCGGTGCTACGGCGGCGACGAGCCCCTACCGCATCGCGAACGGGAGCACCTTAAGTGCAAGTTGGACGCCGGCCTCGGGCGGTGAGCACGCGGTTGATTTCGTGAGCCTGAACGGATTCACGCTGATGGCGACGGTGGACGCTAATAGCAATGCTGTGCGTATCTATGACGTGACGGGATTGAGTGGAAACCAAACGATTGCTCCGATCCTCACCCTGAACAACACGACGGGAGCTGTGAACGCGAACGGCAATGCCGTTGGTGACATCGCCTTCGGTGCGATCACGGGTAACTCGGTGAACCTCTATGCTCTGAACACCAACAACGGGATTCAGGCGTTCACCATCACCGCCGTGCCGGAACCGGCCAGCATGATCGCCCTGGGTGCGGGCCTCCTCGCCCTGGCGCGACGCCGCCGCAGCAAGTAAGCCTCGCGGCTGACTAGCGAACGCAAAACCCCCGACTCCCGCACTGGGAATCGGGGGTTTCGCTTTTTTGCTCCTGCCCGGGTTTATTCGCTCTGCAGGAACGGGTAGCGGTAGTCGGTGGGCGGCACGAAGGTTTCCTTGATCGTGCGGGCGCTGAGCCACCGGTAGAGGTTCAGCATCGCCCCGGCCTTGTCGTTGGTGCCGCTGCCGCGGGCGCCGCCGAACGGTTGCTGGCCCACCACCGCGCCGGTCGGCTTGTCGTTGATGTAGAAGTTGCCGGCCGCGTGGCGGAGGGCATTCACGGCTTCTTCCACCGAACCGCGATCCTGGCTGATGACGGCCCCGGTGAGGGCATACGGCGAGGTGTTGTCCACCAGGCGCAGCGTGTCGCTCCACTTGTCATCTTCGTAGACGTACATGGTCAGCACCGGGCCGAAGATCTCCTCGCACATCGTGCGGTAATCGGGGGTCCTGGCTTCCAGCAGGGTCGGCTCCACAAAGTAGCCCACCGACTTATCGCCCTTGCCGCCCACCAGCACGCTCACGTCGGCATCAGTGTGGGCCGCGTTGATGTAACCCATGATGCTGTCGAACGACTTCTCGTCAATCACCGCATTGATGAAGTTGCCGAAGTCTTCGGTGGTGCCCATCTTGAAGCTCGCCATGCCGTCAGCCATCTTGGTGCGGATGGTCTCGGCCATCGAGCGCGGGATGTAGCAGCGGGACGCCGCCGAACACTTCTGACCTTGGTATTCAAAGGCGCCGCGCAGTAGGGCCGTCGCCACCACGTCGGGGTCGGCGCTGGGATGGGCGACGACGAAGTCCTTGCCGCCCGTCTCGCCCACGATGCGCGGGTAGCTGCGGTAGTTATCCAGGTTGGAGCCGATGGCGTGCCACAGGTGATTGAAGGTGCCGGTGGAACCCGTGAAGTGCAGGCCCGCGAAATCGCGGTGGGCCAGGCACTGCTCGCCGACCACCGGGCCGCGCGCGTAAACCAGGTTGATGACACCATCCGGCAGGCCGGCTTCTTGCATGATGCGCATGAACATCTGCGCGCTGTAAATCTGCGTGTCCGCGCACTTCCACACCACGGTGTTGCCGCAGAGCGCGGGGGCCGTGGGGAGGTTGCCACCGATAGCAGTGAAGTTGAACGGGGTGATGGCCAACACGAAGCCTTCGAGCGGGCGGTACTCCACGCGGTTGTGAACGCCGGGGCCGCTGATGGGCTGCTGCTTGTAGATCTCGCTGAGGAAGTGGACGTTGAAACGGAGGAAGTCCACGATTTCGCAGGCGGAATCAATCTCGGCTTGGTAGACGTTCTTGCTTTGCCCCAGCATCGTGGTGCCGTTCATGTAGGCGCGGTACTTGGTGGCAATGAGCTCGGCCGCTCGCAGGAAGATGGCGGCGCGATTCTCGAAGCTCAGGCTCTGCCAGTGGGCGCGGGCGGCCAGGGCGGCATCAACGGCCTGCTTGACGTGCTCGGCGCCACCCCGGTGGGCGTGGCCGAGGGTGTGGGCATGCTCGTGCGGCGGGGCGAGGCGGAGGAGTTCGCCGGTGCGGACCTCTTGGCCGCCGATGTACATCGGCACGTCCACCGTCTGGCCCTTCAGCTCCTTGAGCACCTCGATCTGGCGCTTGCGCTCGGCGGAGCCGGGGGCGTAGTTTAGGACGGGTTCGTTGACGGGCGTCGGGTAAGGAAAGTTACCGAACTTCATGCCGTGAGTCTACCGATGCTTTGCCCGGATGCCTGGGTGGGGTAAGACCACGGGCATGAAGTGGGAAGCCACCGACCAATTCGGCAACATGTACATTGGGCAGTGCGAGGACGTGAGCTCGGACGGCCTGCGAGCGGCCGTGCGATCCTTGGTGGATGAGCTCTTGGCCCGGCATGAGGGAGACGTGGTGCTGACCCTGGACGTGGACTTTGGCGATATCAACGGCCCGCACCCCGACCGCGTGAGCCACGTGGTGCAAGCACCTTTGTTGCCGGATAGAGTGGCTGCCGAAGGGGTGGACGCGCTGATGGCCGAGATCCGGGCGTGCCTACCTGAGAGCCCGGATCGTCGGATTGACGTTCAGCTCGCCTAAGCGCCGTAAGGCACCCAGATGTTCTTGACCTGAGTGGCGCGTCTCAACCATTCGGTTGAGGGCGTGGTGTGCCAATCCAGGGGGCCGCTGGGGGTCCACATCTGCTTGAGGTTGCCGGCGCTTTCCAGTTCTGCTTTGGCCTGCGCCGCATCTTCACCAAAGTGCCACAGGGCCATCACGCCGTCATGTCCGGCGAGGGTGGATTCAAGCTCTTCCGGGAGGCCGGTGACGATGTTCCAGACGCCGGCGGGGATATCCGAGGCCTCGATGATGCGGAACAGTTCCAGGGCCGGGAGCGGGTTGTGCGCACTGGGCACGGCCACCACGGCGTTGCCCATGGCGATCGCCGGCAGACAAGCCCCGATGAAGCCAAGCAAGGCGGGGGCGGCGGGGTTGATGATGCCGACAACGCCGAGCGGCTCGGGGCGGGTGTAGACCATCGCGCGCAGGGGCGGCTGGTGTACCGTGCCCTCGTATTTATCCGCCCAGGCCGCCCAGTGCAGCACGCGGTGGATGGTGGCATCGAACTCCTTTTCGGCACTCTGCTGGCCACGGGCGGTGAGCGATTCCACCAATTGGTGGCGGGCGCCCTGCATGTTTTCGGCGAGGTAGTAGAGGATCTGTGCGCGGGTGAAGGCCGTGGTGCTGGCCCAACCGGATGCAGCCGCTTCGGCGGCTTCCACGGCATTGCGGATGTCCTTGCGGTTGCCGCGCGAGATATCGGCCATGCCACCCGTGGCGAGGGGCAGCGAGAGGGAATAACCACTATCGGTGCGCACCTGCTTGCCGCCAATGTAGAGCTTGTGGGTGCGGTCGATGTCCGGGTCGGCATCGGGCAGCGGGTCGATGACCGGCAGGCGGGGAGCCTCGGCGGTGGGGAGATCGCGGACGAGATACTCTTCCAGCCCTTCGCGGCCGCCTTCGCGGCCGAAGCCGCTCTCCTTGTAGCCGCCAAAGCCGACGCTGGCATCAAAGAAGTTGGTGCCGTTGATCCAGATGACGCCCGCCTTGATCTGCGCGGCGACATCGTGGGCGATGTCGAGGTTCTGCGAGAAAATCGTCCCGGCCAGGCCGTAAATGGTGTTGTTGGCCAGGGCCACGGCCTCGCTGGGCGTACGGAACGTCATCGCCACCAGCACCGGGCCGAAAATCTCCACCTGGGCCACCGTGCTGGCCGGTTCCACGCCCGTGAGAAGCGTGGGCGGATAGAAGCAGCCCTGCGCGGGCAGGGTGCACTCGGGTTGGAACTTCTCCGCCCCTTCGGCCACGCCTTGCTCCACCAGTTGGTGAATTCGTTCTAGTTGCGTGGTGTCCACCACCGCGCCGATGTCGGTGGCCTTATCCAGCGGATCCCCTACGCGGAGCTGCGCCATGCGCCGCCGCACGCGGGCATAGAACTCTTCCGCGATGCTCTCTTGCACCAGCAGGCGCGAACCCGCGCAGCAAACCTGACCCTGATTGAACCAAATGGCGTCCACCAGCCCTTCCACGGCGGCGTCCATGTCGGCATCATCAAAAACGATGTAGGGCGACTTGCCGCCCAGTTCCAGGCTCAGCTTTTTGTGTGAACCGGCGGTGCTGCGCCGGATGTGCTTGCCCACTTCGGTGCTGCCCGTGAAGGCGATCTTGTCGACATTGGGGTGCGCCACCAGGGCTTTGCCGGTTTCGCCGTCGCCGGTGATGATGTTCACCACGCCCTTGGGCACACCCACGCGCTGGCAGATCTCGGCAAAGAGCAGCGCCGTGAGGGAAGTGAACTCGGCGGGCTTCAGCACCACCGTGTTGCCCATGGCCAGGGCGGGCGCGATCTTCCACGCCAGCATCAGCAACGGGAAGTTCCACGGGATGATCTGCCCGCACACGCCCACGGGGCCGTGGTGCGGATACTCTTCCTCGGCCAGGGTGGCCCACCCGGCATGGTAATAGAAGTGCCGCGCCACCAGCGGCACGTCCACATCGCGGGTTTCGCGGATGGGTTTGCCGTTGTCCATGCTTTCCAGCACCGCAAAGAGCCGCGCATGCTTTTGAATCTGGCGGGCAATGGCGTAGAGATACTTGGCGCGCTCGGCTCCGGGGAGGGAGTTCCAGGTGCCGAAAGCAACACCCGCCGCTTCCACCGCTTGGTTGACCGTGGCTTCGGTTCCTTGGCCGATTTGGGCGAGTTCGGTGCCCGTGGCGGGATTGACGGTGGCAAAAGTGGTGTCAGCGGCCATCCACTGCCCGCCGATGTAGTGCCCAAAGGTCCGCCCGTGCTCGTTCAGCCAGTCTTCGGCCAATTGGGCGGATTCCGGCGCGACGCCGTAATCGAGGTTCTGGAGGATATCGGTGACTTGACTCATTGCATTTAGCCCATGGCGTGGCGGTGGTAAGCGGAATACCGGCCGGTGGCGAAGTGTTCCAGTTGGCGTTCGATGTCCGAAAGGAGCGTGCTGGCCCCCAGGCGGAAGAGGTCCGGGTGCGTCCAGGGGTCGCCCAGTTCTTCCTTCATCAGCATCAAAAAGTCGAGCGACTGCTTGGCGGTGCGGATGCCCCCGGCGGGCTTGAATCCCACCTTGACGCCCGTCTGCGCTTCGTATTGCCGGATCATGCGGCACATCACCAGGGCCACGGGGAGGGTGGCATTCACCGGCTCTTTGCCCGTGCTGGTCTTGATGAAATCGGCGCCGGCCTGCATGCACACCATGCTGGCGCGGGCCACATTGGTGAGGGTGCCGAGTTCGCCGGTGGCCAGAATCGCCTTGACGTGCGCCTCGCCGCAGGCTTCGCGGAAGGCGGCCATCTCGTCGTAAAGTGCGTTCCATTCGCCGCGCAGCACGTGGGCGCGGGTGATGACGATATCAATCTCGGCGGCGCCGTCTTCCACCGAACGGTGGATTTCTTCGATGCGTTGTTCGAACGGGGAGAGGCCGGCGGGGAAGCCCGTGCTGACGGCGGCGACGGGGATGCCCGTGCCCTCCAGGGCGCGCACGCACTCTTTAACGTATTGGTGATACACGCACACGGCCCCGGTGTGGATGTGCTCCACGCCGAGCTGCTCCAGCAGGTCGCGGCGGACGGGCTGGCGGGCCTTGGCGCACAGGCGCTGAACGTTGCTGGGGCTGTCATCGCCGCTCAGCGTGGTGAGGTCAATGCATTGGATGGCGCGGAGCAGCCAGGCGGCTTGCCATTGCTTTTTGACGGTGCGGCGACCGGGGAGGGTGGCGGCGCGGCGCTCGGCGGCGCTGCGGTTCACCACAATGTCCTCGATCAGTTCCCGTTGCAGGGGGGTTCCGGGATTTCGAATCCCAGCGGCGGTCATGGCCTATTATGCGGCAGGATGCCGGGCGCGGGGCGGGTCGAGGCTTCGATTCGGTACGGCGACTAGACAGAGTTTGAGTTCGCTTGAATTCCAACCAAAAGTGAAACGAGCACCTGCCTGTCAATAGACTCGACCTTAGCCAAAACATGCTGTGGCACCGTGCATGTGCGTAATCCCCATGATTGGAGTGCGCGCGCAGTCCGCGCGAAGTGATCTTGCGCTACGGTTGGCTCGGTGTACCGGAGGACCACCCACTCCCCGTGGCTTCGGACTTTGCCAAAGGCCAGCCCGGCGGTGGGGAATGAGAGGATTGGCGCATTGGTGTTTGGAAGAATGATGCGCGAGTCAGGGCGCAAGAGTCGGCTTGGCAACTCGGTGCTCAGCAATTCCGCAAAATCTCCTCGCCACTGAAACTGATACTCATCATCTGGGATCTCCAGTCCTGTGGAGAGTAGCGTGAGATCGATCTCAAAGGGTCCTTCGACGTTCCCTGCTATTGCGCAAACTAGAGAAAGGAACAACATTCCGCTGAGGTCTGGGCAAAGATTTGCCTCAAATGACCTCAGAGCTTCCATCGTATCGTCCCACGACGAAAGATGCGGACGATCGTAGGTTGCAATGGTCGTAACGGCCAAGAGGTTGGTGACTGAGCCTTGGCTGTCGGAGTCGCCGCAGTGAAGAATGAGTGCGCCATTGAGTTCGGGATGTTGAACCCCAGCGGCGGTCATGGCCCATTATGCGGCAGGATGGCGGATGCGGGGCGGGAAAGCGCTTGTCTCAGCCGAAGCTATCCGAACGACGGGCATCTCCACATTCCTTGAAAACGGAGGGCAGCTCGAAGTGGCGCAGCGAATTGCCACTTGATTTGAATCAAGATGATCCAATTTTGCGCTTTGACATTAGAGCCAAGACGAGGGCTACGGACAATCCGAAAGCGGCGAAGCCGACCCATCGGTATGGCGAGGCGGGGCCGATCCCGAGCACTTCGGAATTCAAATACAGAATCGCGAAGAGAACAGCCGATGCGATGAGAAACTTCAATGCGGATGCCGTTCGGATCGACTTCATTGCCGGTTAGTCCGTGCCCCAAGTGCTTCCAGGCTGAGATCAGATGCCATCGGAGCCACCAAACTGGATCAAGCGCTGGATTGTATCTTCATCATACACGACTTCCTCAAATCCATCCGCCCCCAGGGCAGCCGCAATTGTCGTGAGAAGTGCGCTTGTCGTGGACAGGGGGGCAGTGACGTAGCACAGCAGGCCAAGCTCATCGATGAGGCTCGTCATAAAGAGATGATCAACTGTCTCCCCTGCATCTCCTGAGGTTGTGTGATACACATCCAAGTCCCACAGAGCAAACGGGTCGGCCTCGAAGGACTTGATGAAGGGCTCTCTTTGCGAGGCGGGCACCAGGGTCAGCGCATCCATGTTGCCCGGGGTGAAATAGGGGCCGGCAGTGACGCGGCAATGGAGGTCTCCCGCTGGAAAGAGTGCATCCAGGAGGGGAACGAGCTGACCGCTTTGCTTGAGTTCAGCGTGCCACCAATGAGGGACTTCACTCGAGGGGTCGTGGAAGATGAGGACGCTTAGGGACTGAGGGGCGACTGGATGAGGTGTGAGAAGGAGCCTGGCGCCGACATCGTGCCCCCCAACATACCACTCCTTTGCGCACAGCCCGAGTTGCTGGAAGGATGTCGCCGCCGTTTGGCTGGAGTTTGCGGGTTCACTGAGCAAGAACAGTCGTCGCATTTCAATTCTGGTTCGATAACGAGAAACCTTGCAAGTGACTCAGAAGCGGGTTATTCGTGTCGTTCCCCGATGATGTCAGCATAACCTAACATTGGGCCGAAAAGAGACTTCCACAAGAACAAAACTGCAAAGGAGAGCACGAGTAACTTAAATCCGATGGAAGCGTTCAGCCACAGAGCCAAGATGCAACCCAAGGCGCCAACAATCATGAGGTATCGACACGCCGTACGTGTACGATGCATTTGGGACCAGGAGTGTACAAGTGAACCTAAAAACCCAATGGTTATGGCAACAAATGACACAGCTACTATCATGTTGTGCAAGCTCATGGTGTCACTCCAAAATCTCCGCTTTGAAAGTCATGGGCCAGTGACCGCTTCGGTCGTCAGGACACAATTCCACGTCAAGCAGGCCACCGTGGACGTTATCTCCGCCTCCCGTTGCCCCGCGCCCGTGTCCCCAGAGCGAGTGAGTGGTACCTTCACGTCCTCCTCCCCATCTTACAGCGGATATAGCCTCGAGGATGATGAGAGGTTGCATTCAGCATTCTTGCCGCGCCCCCACGGCCCATCATCCGCCCTCTTTGCAGAGTCCTTGGCAACCCGCAGCACCCGAATCGCGGTATCAAGCCGTATGACCGGCCCGAGAAGCCTCATCCTCCTTGCCGCCCTGGCCCTGGCGCCTCTCTCCTTCGCCCAAATTGAGCGCGGCGAGCCCCTGCTCCGCCGCCCGGCCCTGGGCATGCAGATGCGTCCGCTCACGCTCGAAACCGCCCAAAACGCCGGCCTAACCGAAGCCAAAGGCGTCCTCATCGGCACCGTCTCCGAGGGGCTCAGCGCCCAAAAGTGGGGCCTGCAGACCGGTGACATCCTCACCAAGCTCGCCGGGGAGCCCGTGACCGCCGCCGCCGACGTCACCCGCATCCTGGCCACGCTCAAATCGGGCCAAGAGGTCGCGATCGAATTCATCCGGGGCCGCGATATCCGCACCGCCCGCGCCCCGCTGGCCCCACGCCCCTTTATGAAGGCGGACGGGTTCCGGGTGCACTACGACCAGGTGGTGAGCCAGGGTAAGCGCATCCGGGTGATTGCCACGCACCCCACCGCGCCCGGCCCGCACCCCACGATTTTCATGATCGGCGGCATTGGCCAGTACTCGATTGACGGCGATTACGCCACCACCGCCTACGGCAACGTGCTGGCCTCCTTTGCCGACCGCTACACCATCATCCGGGTGGACAAGCCCGGCCAGGGCGACAGCGAAGGCCCGATTTACAGTGAGCTCGGCTTTGGGCAAGAGGAAGACGCCTACCTGCAGGCCCTTCGCATGGCCAAGACGTTTGAGTTCGTTGACCCCCAGCGCATTGCCATCTTCGGGCACAGCATGGGCGGCTGCTTCGGTCCGTTTGTGGCCTCGCAAGAGAAGGTGGCGGGCCTGGCCGTTTACGGCACGCTCACCAAGACCTGGACGGAGTATCTGCTGGAGAACTCGCGCCGCCAGATGGCACTGGGCGGGGGCGCCCCGGGGGATGTGAACAACGCCCTGCGCGACCTGGCGCAGGTTTCGCACCACGTGTTTATCGAAGGACTGAGCCCGCAGCAGATCATTGAGCGGCGCCCGGAACTGGCCGATGCCGTGCGGGGCAACATCCCCGATGGCCGCACCTACAGCGGGGTGGGGCTGGGGTTCTGGCGGGAGCTGGCCGCCCGTAACCTCTCCGGCGCCTGGCTGAATGTGGACGCCAAAGTGCTGGCGATGTGGGGCGAAAATGAGTTCATTGCCACCCAGTGGGATCACGAAGAGATCGCCCGGATTGTGAACGGGGTGCGCCCCGGCACCGCCGAATACAAGATGGTGGCGGGCAGCGACCACGGCTTCTTCAAGACCACTTCGGCGCTGGACAGCATGACTCGGTGGGGGCAAGGGGCGGAATTCAACCCCGAAGTCATCCGCGTGCTGGACGAGTGGCTGAAGCGGACGCTGGCCGGCGCGTAACCCACTAGTTGCCAATGCAATGAGAGGGGGCGTAGAATGCGACTTACAATGAAGGCGCCGCGCTACGCCCTGACTCTTTTGGCCACCCTGAGCTTGTCGACCGTAGGGCTGAGCAAGCCTGAATTCCTGGAGCAACTGGAGAAACTGCCCCAAATGGAGCCCGCCAAGCGCGCCAAGGCCGAAGGGTGCAGCCTGTGCCACACCAATCCGCCGCGCCGCAATGCCTTCGGCCGGGCCGTGCACGATGCGATGGAGGCCGCCGGCAAAGAGGAAGTGAACGCCGCCCTGCTGGCCGCTCTGGCCGATGGCGATGCCGACGGCGACGGAGTGAGCAACGGGGAAGAGTTCCGACAAGACTCGCTGCCAAGCGACCCCGCCAGCAAGCCCGGGCAGCCGGACGCGATTTCGCCGCCGTTGCGCCGAGGGGGCATCGCAGGGGCCCGGGCGGTGGATGACGTCCCGGGCGCACCGAACGAGACCCCCCAAGAGCCCGAGCCGGAAGAGGAGGAGCAGGGAGAGATGATCCCGGACCACCGCTTCCACCCGGCCATTGTTCACTTCCCGATTGCGCTGTTTCTCTTTGGGGCGTTGCTGGATTGGCAGGGGTCCAAGCGCAAGAATTCGGTGTGGCGCGAGGCGGGCTGGCTGGCGCTGGCGGCCGGGACCATCATGACCATCCCCGCCATGGCCACCGGGTGGGCGGCCTACCTGGCCAATGGCTATGGGTGGGAAGGCGACGCCTTCCGGCACTTGGTGATGGGGCACATCGCCTTCTTGCTGATGGTGGGCACCACCCTGATGCGGCGGCAGCGCACACCGGAAAGCATCCCCTACTGGGCTTTGCTGGCGCTGGCGGCCGTGGCCGTGGGCGTGACCGGGCACCTGGGTTCGATTCTGGTGTTTGGCTAAGGCCCCGGGGCTTGGGCTTAGTTGGGTTAGGATAGGCGTAGGAACATCTATGACCACGACCCTCAGCATCACCGGAATGTCTTGCCAGAACTGTGTGCGCCACGCGCGCGAGGCCCTGGAAGCCGTGGCGGGAGTGACCGCCGTGACCGTGACCCTGGAACCCGGCCGCGCCCAGATTGAACACGAAGGGGTAGCGGTGGACGCCCTGATTGCCGCCGTGAACGAAGAAGGCTACACGGCCACGCCGGCTTAAAGGTGTTCGGGCGTAGACCGGAACTTGCGCGGTGAGGTTCCGGTTTCGGCCCGGATGAGCTTGTTGAACTGCGCCAGGTCCGGCACGCCCACCGCCCCCGCAATGGATTTGATGGTGCGGCTGGTGGTGCTCAGCAGGCGGCACGCCTCTTGCACGCGCTTGGCGCGGATGAACTCCTGCACCGTCATCCGGTGCTCATCCCGGAAGATTCTTAAGAGTTGACGGGGCGAGACCCCCGCGTGCTCGGCGATTTGCGGTACCCGCAGCGGGTCGGCCAGGTGGTTGAGGATGAAACTCTCGGCGGCGTAGAGCGCCTCGTGCTCGCGCAGCACGTATTCGCCCTCGGCAATGGCAAACAGGAACCCCCAAATGAAGGCGCGGGGGTGGTCCAGGTCTTGGCTGACGCCCTGGCAGGCTTTTTCCAGGGCGGGCAGGAAGGCGCGGGCGTCCTCGATCTGCACCGGGATGGCGTAGCGGCGGCCGGCGGTGGCAGGGAGGTTGAAGGAGAGGTAGTTGTGGGTGGTTTCGCCGTCAATGAGGGTGTGGCCCGCGCGGCACCCGGGCGGGAAGATGCACATCGAATTCGGCGGGGCGAGGAAGGCGCGCTGGTTGAGATAGACCGTGTTTTGGTGGTGATAGTAGATGACGGTCCAGAGGGTGGGGGCCTGGATCCACTCGCGCCGGTTTTCGCGGAACTCCCCGTCCCCGGCATAAATCACCGTGGGCGGGGCACCGAGCAGGGCGGGGGAGTAGAGCTTCATGGGCAGGGCCGGGCGGTGTGGATGTTACCGCTGCGGGTGAGGGGACGGGCAACGGAGCTCAAAGCGATGGTTTGGGGTGAGGTGCCTTCTTGCGATTTCACCGTGATGTTGCCCACGGCATCCATCACAAAGGTGGCCCTGGCTCTCGTCACTTGCTGCCCGGTGAGGCGGTCGGCACTGTCATTCTTAAAACACAAAGCAATCGCATAACTAACTTCAATGATTCCAGAAACCTCACTCATCAATTTCCAGACGCACTTGAATCATCTCCAATGCATTGCAGGCGCGTTCGCAAACTCTCCTGTTGAGAATCGAATCGTGACCTGCATCCATCGTCAACTTAGTAAGGCGATGTATGTCATCTTCGTTTCCGACGAATGAAAGAGCATCACATGCAAAACACCGAATTGAATCTATATTACTAGTGGTCATATGTCTGGCAAAATCGACGAGCTCGTGCATGGAAAAATCCCCTATGAGTTCAAGTAAAACACACACCACCTCATAAGACAAATCAGTGTACCTCACAGATAGCGATCTAATCAGGTCTCGCAATTCTGTTGTTGGTAAGAACCGGTTTGCGAACAACAAACTGAGCTGCTCATCCGAATCCAGAAGGAGAAACTCAGTATAACTCGGGACAGCCATTCAAATTGCACCTTCACTTGCACAAACATCTTGCCTGCCATTGCGGCCTGGCTTAGGACTCATTTTCACTTCCGCAAGCTTGAGGAGGCCGTGTCTTCGGTTCCTAGCGTTGTAAAGATCTCGATGCATTCGCTCAGCAATCCGTCATTTGCCTCATTGAATACTATGAGGTAATCCAACAGGCAGCAATATTGGTCGTCCGTGCAAAGAGCCAATAGTGATTGTTTTGCCTGTTGATCGAGGCGGTCGCCGACTGCTATGCTTCCTCTGAACATCCGGAATAGCATATATCCGCAACCCCTAGTTGATGATTCTGAGATGCCACTGTAGAGTCCGCACTCGTAAGGATCTAGGCCCAAGGTTGACCCATCTTTGCTGATCAGAAAGCATGAGGCATAACCAATGAATATTTCTGGGTCGAAATCAAACGGATCAGCTGTGTTCTCAAAGTCCTTCGGTGAGATATCCGGCAGCCGCTCATATATTTCTTGCAATAAACGTCGCTCTGACTCACTCAGGGATGCTGGATATACAAGTCGAAAGTCTGGCTTTTGAGACGGAACCGGGAAGTTGAGTCGAATTCTCTCAATTAGTTCCCGAATGCCAGGTTCATGCCCCGATGGTCTTTTAAGATATGTCACCTTCGCTCGTCCTCCTCCAAAATTAATTCTACGCCGGTCGAGACGAAGTGGCTTTCATCCCCCTCACTCCAGCGGCGGACGCACTCCCTTAGCAATGGGCGACGGCAACAGCCACACATTGCGGAACATCACCCCGCCCTCCGCCTCGGTCTGGTGGTCTTGCAGCAGCAGGGGCGCCAGGCCGGGGGCTTCCTCCTCGCTCAGGCCGGTCTTGGCCGTGATCTCCACATCCCGGTGAACCAGCACTCCGTTCCAATACACCGTGGCGCGGGCATTGGCCACCTTGCGGCCGCCTTCCCAGCGCGGCGCGGTGAACCAGATATCGTAGCTCTGCCACACCCCGGCCCCGTAGCTGGGGTTGAACGCCGGCGCGGTCTGCCGGTAGATGGAGCCCGCCTCGTTGAACTTGGCGGCGGGCTGCGCCA
>DEIB01000020.1:14226-21801 GCA_002352215.1 Chthonomonas sp. UBA2785
TCTTTGATCTCCCCGGGCAGGCGCTGCAGCGTGTACCACACTTCGGGGCTCCACAGGAACTCGTCGTTCGGCCCCTTCAGGTCGCCCAGGTGCAGATACACCACGGTGCCGGCCTGCAGCCCCTCGATATCTAACCAAAGGGTGCGGCGGTCGGGGCTCAGGCGGGTTTGGGAGATGGGGAGATTCTTCTCGTCCACCTTGGGGCCGCCGTAGGCAATGGTGGCCTCGTAGCGCCAGCTCTTGGCCTTGATTTTGCCGAGCAGATCTTCCATGCCCGGGGCCAGCGGGTGCGTGAATTGCACCTGGAACCCACCCTGGCGCGCGCCTACTTCCAGCATCTCAAACGGCACCTTGCCGGTGGGGCGCAGGCGTTCTAGCCCGAACTTGTGGCCCAGGTGGTTCCAGTTGCCGTTGCTGCCAATCCCCCCGGCGTAGAGCGCGCCATCCGGCCCCCACGCCAAACGGTTGATTCCGGCCTCTAATCCCTGGCTGTGCCGGTACACCGCGCCCTGATATTGCCCGTTCACTTTCTCCAGTTGCAGGCGCTTCAGGCCGCCGTGGGTCACGTCGCCAATCAGCATTTGCCCCCGGTAGGGGCCATCCGGAATCAGGATCATCTGCGCGGGGCTATTGCCAATCTCGCCGTGCGGGAACCACACTGCCACCGAACTTTCATCGGCATCACCATAAGGTTGTTCTTGGTGCAGATACCGCGCGCCGGGGCGGATGTGATAGAGCGGGCTGGCGGGCAGCCACGATCCCTGGTTGTCGGCCACAAACATCTGGCCGTCCACGCCCAGGTTCATGCCGTTGGGGGTGCGCAGGCCGCGCGCCACCGCCTCCCACTGGCCCGTGGCGGGGTCGATCTTGTAGAGGTTGCCCGGGCCTTCGGGGGTGGAATAGGCGGGTTCACCGGGCTTCTGCGAAGGCGTGTAGTTGGTGTGGCCGCCGCGCAGGGGCACGCTGGAGCTGATGTAGAACGAGCCTTGGAACGGCAGCAGATTGAACGTGAACTCGTGGTAATTGGGGCTGACCCCCCAGCCGGAGGCCACCACGTCGTATTCATCCGCGCGGTCGTCGCCGTTGGTGTCGCGCAGGCGCGTGATCTCGCCCTTCTGCGTCACATAGAGGTCGCCTTTCCAGTAGGCGATGCCCAGCGGCTCGCCCAGCCCTTCGGCAAAGAGATGGGCTTTGGCCCGGCCCGGCTTGTCCAGGTCGCTCAGCAGATACACCGCGCCGCGCTCATCCCAGGTGCACACGGCCAGGCGGCCATCGGGCAAGAAAACCATGCCCCCCACGGCGGGGCGGAAATCTTCGCCGCGTATCTCTTCCAGCGCAAAGCTGGGGTGGATGGATTCCAGCGGGCGGCGGTCGCCGGGGCGCGTGGTGGGGGCGCCCAGGGTGGCCCGCTTGGGGCCGGGGTTCACCACAAAGGTCTGGCCGGGGTCGGTGGTCAGCAGCCCGGGGGCCAGGGCGCGATATTCGGCTTCGTCGGTGCGCTTCCAGCGGATATCCAAGCTGAAATCGCCCTCGTTGTGCATGATGAAGGCCTTCAGGTTGGTGCGCCCCACGGGCAGGCGATATTGCCCGCGCCACAACCCGGTCTCGCGGCGGAAGGTGCCGTCGGTGGTGTTCAGCATCGTTTCCCCGGAGAGAGACATGCGCACCAGGGAGGTAGTGCGGACCTCAAAATCGTAGGTGGCGGCGCGGTCCACTTGCAGGCGGGTGGTCACCTCGGCGTAGAAGTTCTGGGCCACCGGGGCGTCATCGGTTTTGAAGGGGCCATTGAGCGGGAACGAAGGCGTGACGAAGTAGGCGTTGGGCACCTGCCCCTGCACCAGCTGCGGGATTCCACCAAAAGGTTGCTCCAGCTGCCAGGCCATCACGGTCATGCCGGGGGCGCTCGCCTGGGGGGTGGCCAGCAGCAGGGCCAGCAGGGCGGTGGTCATCGTCGCACCTCCACAGTGGCCTCGGCGGCCTCGCCCAGGGTGGGGTCGGGCAGGTTGGGTTGATAGGTGCGCAGGGTCAGCGCGGGGCCGGCGGCGGTGGCGCGGTAGCGCATGATGAGGAGGGAGCCTTCCATGGTCAAGGTGAGTTCAATCGGTCGGGCATCGGCGGTGAACCGAATGGTGGTTTTGTCGCCGTCGCGGTGGTAGCCCCGGAACTGCACGGGCACCGGAGTCTCCCCCCGGAACCATGCCAGCCGGTCGCCAAACAGGCGGGCGCGGCGCACATCCTTGGGGGCCTTCAGCGTGGGGGCGGAGATGCGGATCTGGCCCTGGAAACGGCCGGGCAGGGCGGGCATCTGCTTGTAGTTCCACTGCCACACGTTGGGGCCGCTGATAGTGTTGGAGGAGAGGTATTGGTAAACGGGCTGGCGGCTGGCATCGCTGAGTTCGATGGCCACCGAGTCGGTGTCGCCGCGCTCTTCAAAGGCAAAGTAGAGCGGCCCCCAGTTCTCGAGGTTGAAGGGGCGGGATTCGACGGCGTGACCCACCTGGGTGAAGCGCCAGACGGGGTCGGCGACCGGAGAGGGCTGGCCGAAATCGGTGGGGCCGAGCACCTGGCTGGGGACCTCGTAGAGGCTGCGCCCCTCGCCGAGGGAGTTCTCCTGGCTGAAATCGTAGACCTTGCCCCGGTAGTTGATGCGGCCGTGCCACACCCGGCGCACCGCGCACACATCCGGGGAGAACACGGCGTAGATGCCCCCGTCGCCGGGCTCATTGAGGAGGCGGACGATGAGCTGGCGGGGACGGTCTTCGAACACCGCCCGGAAGGCGGCCGGCTCTTGCGGCGGGGCGAGCAACGCGATCAACCCAATCACGCTCGCAGAGTACCGCCATCGCCCTGAGGGGACAGCCTGGGCTTGGGGGGTAAATTGAGGGTTAGACCATGCGGGCTTCTTGGATGGTGGGAATCACGGTTTTGGTTGGCTGCTGATGGACTGCAGTCCACCGCCGTCAAGTGCAAAGGAAATCAACGGTGAATGATCGAATGACCATGCGACCGGCACTTGTTTTGCTTCCTGTCGCTGTTGCCATCACCTTTGGCTGCGCTAAGCAAGAGACGTTTAGCCTGCCTTTGGAATCTGATCCCTTTTTTCTAGGTAGCCAGCGTACTGTAATCCGACCGGTCGGTGATCCCTGGGTCATTCACTATTTTCCGAATGAATCTCCGGACGCGGTTCTGTCACGAATTGAGAATGCGGCATTCTTCAAAGAACACCAGTTTCGGCGCGTAGTGAAACTACGTAATGGCAAATACTCTATATCCTTACCTACGAAAGGTGTTGGAAGCGGCAGTAATCAGAAGCCTCTCGCTGCAATTATGGTCTATTCTGGCCGGGCAACGCCTGAACTGAAGGTAATTGAGGGTTCGTCTGGAACAACAGTTGAATTGCTCCCATCACTCCGGAATGAAAACTGATTTACTCGCTGCTCGGCCGCCGGTCCACCACCGTCTATGACCTCGCGGATCAAGTGATGGCCTCGGTGGGTCGCCTACGTTCGGGGGTAAATTGAGGGTAAGGCCATGCGGGCTTCTTGGATGGTGGGAATCACGGTTTTGGGTTGGCTGCTGGTGAGCTGCCAACCAGGTAATCATGTCGAGAAGTCGGTTCCACTTGAAGAGCGGTTGCCAATTCTGGTGGGAGCACAGCGTACTGACAACGGAAGTCGTGATGGTCGAATAGTTGCGTATTATCTCTCCAATGCAACTCACGATCAGGTAGCCGAAAGCGTGCTGCGTCAATTGAAGGACGTTGGGCGTGAATGGCAGAAAGCCCAAGTTGTTCCGCAGAATCGCGTGTGGCTTGAGCCAATGCTCCCAGGTGACACAAGTAGTCCGAAGAGTATCCTGATCGAGACAGGAGAGCCATCAGGCTTCGAGGCTTTAAAGCAAAGCCGAAGGCTCGTTGGCACTACGATTGTTTATTTCTACTAGTGAGCTTAGCAGTAGTTTCCATTTAGGTTCACGCGATGTGCTCGGTCGCCGATCCACTACCGTCTATGAACTCGCGGGTCAAGTTACGGTCTCGATGGACACCCACGGCCAACGCAGCCGCTCCGCCCCGCCTAAATCCGTAAACCAGCGGGTAATTTAGCCGCACCACCATGCGAAAAGCTCACCTCCTCGCCGCCCTGGCGCTCCCGCTCGGCCTGGCCGTGGCCTGCCAATCCCAAACCGTCGGGCAAGCGCCGCTGGAAGACGACCCCGTCTTCGTCGGCGCGGAAAAGACCGTGCTGAGCCCGGTGGGCGAGCCCTGGACGATGTTCTACTTTGCCAACGAAACCCAGGATTCGCTGAAGGACAAGCTCGCGGGCGCGGCCTTCTTTTCCAGCCTGGGGTTCCAGCCGTTTGAGAAACTGGTGACAGGTGAGTTCAAGTCCAGCCGCAAGGGGCGTTCCGCCGCCGAGAAGACCCTGATGATCACGGTTTACGTGGGCAAGCGCAACCCCGCCGACAACAGCCAGGCCAGCCCGGACGGGGCCACGGCCCTGATTGTGCAATAAGCGCGCTTACTTAAACTCGGCCTTAAACTCGTCCCACAGTTCGTCGGCGGTCTTGCCGGTCAGTTCCTTGAACACCGGCATGGGGTCCTTGCCCAGGCGCATGTGGTGGTCCAGCGTGGGCACCAGCCGCCGGTCGTACTTCTGCTCGATGAAGGCCAGCCACACGGCGGTGGTGCGGTAGGCATCGGTGTATTTGGCGCGGCTGAAATCCGGCACCGTGCGCCCGCGCGTGGCGTGCAGTTGGGGTTCGTAGCGCCACCAGCGGATGTAATCCGAGATCCCTTCGGTCAGCCAGCCTGCATCAATTTCGTTGCGCGGATACTGCTGGATGGCGTGGCTGAGCTCGTGGATGACCATGCCCAGGTCATCGGGGCGCTGGGCGATCCATTCGCCATTGATGGTGATGGTGCCGCCGCTGCAATAGGCGGGCACGTTCAGCGTTTTTTTGAACACCAGCGTGATGCGGGCGGGCGGCTGGAACTTGCGGCCGGTGGGCTGCCCGGTGACCGGGTGGCGGCCATCGGTGGCCATCATTTGGGTGAGGGGGCCGTACCACTCGCGGACCAGGGCGGCGGCTTGCTCCGCCCACACCTTGCTCTCGGGGGAATCTGTAACGTCGATCTCCACCGGCGGGCAGGGGAGGCTGGGGGCCAGCGGGTAGACGAAGCGGGCCAGGTTCGGGGCAGGGGTCTGGGTGGTGGTTTGTGCGGGGCTGTGCGCGGCCAGCAAAAAGGCGAGGGAAGTGAGCATGGTCCGCAGGGAAGTTACCGGATGGGACGGCGCGGGGGTTCCATTGTGAGGGTGGCGACAAACAGGAATTCCCCTCCTCCCCACAGGGGGAAGAGGGGACTTCTCAGGCTCCGGCGCGAGTTCAGCGCGCGCGGCGGCGGCGCGCCAGAGCGGCCAGGCCACCGGCCAGGGCCAGCATGCTGAACGGCTCGGGCACGGCTTCGAAGTTGGCCGTGTAAGCCGGGCTGCCCACAAACTGGTAACCGAAGTTATCCACGGCGCCCACAAACGGACCCCAGCCACTGCCCACGCCCATGCTGAAGCCCAGCACGGCGGAATTGGCGCTGAGATTGCTGGCGGTGGAGCCCACGGTGAAGCCGTTGATCCAATCCGAGAGCGTGCGGTTGAAGCCGCCGAACTCGTTGCCCAGGCCAAAGCCGAAGTTCCACACGTTGGTGGTGGCGGTGATGCCGCCCGGCGTCCAGGTGTTCACGCCCACGGTGCCGCCGTTGTAGACGGTTTCGTAGACCAGGCCGCCCCGGTCGCTGGTGGTGGCCAGGTTGCCATCCGCATCAATCAGAATGCGCAGGGCCGGGTGCTGCACGCCGCTATTGGTGCTGGCGCTATCGCGGTACCACTCGTAGGAGACGCTGCTGAGGTTGCCCAGCGTGCCCAGGGTGCCATTGGCAAAGAAGTTGCCGCCCACATTGACGCCGCCGGCTAGGAACTCGATGTCCGCCTTGCTGCTGGCGCCACCGGGGCCGAGGGTCGTCTGCATCAGGGCCGAGCCGTTGCCGCTGCGGGCATAGGTGGTGTTGATGCCCACCACGCCGCTGTTGCGGGTGTTGTTGTAATACCAACCACTAGCACCCACCGCTTGGCCCTGGTTGGAGCCGCCGGCATTGGTGAAGCTATCGCCCGGGAGGGCGTTATTGGAGTAAACGATTTGCGCCGAAGCCACGGCTGAAATCAGCGTGGCCAGGCCAATCAACGCGAACTTATTCATATCTTGTCCTTTCCTTGGGTGAGTTCCTTTGGAGGGGAACAAAGCAGGGCAACAGAGTAAGCCCTCTCCCGGCAGAGAGGTTAGCCAACCCTGGGGGTGCGGGAGGCTAGCAGAATTGCGTGATTGAACCTAAAACCGCACGAATAGTTAGGGGGGTCTCTTGTTCCTTAGCGGTTAGAAATAGGCCAAAAGTTTGGGGGTGGTTGCGGCGGCAAGGAGATGGGGGCTTGGCTGATTTTCTTGGGTTTATTGAGATTTTATCGTGCATCACTTGGGGCGTCGGCCTTCACGCCGGGCGTAGAGGGCGGCGCGGTCACGTTGTGTACGCACGATCTCTAGTCATCAGCGAAGTAGTCAGAATCGATCCGCTTGAGCGTGATCGGACGCTCTGGAGCGACTCCCAAGTCATGGTCAATAAGCAGCAAAGCTAGTCTCGCTCCATCAATGAGCGACAACTTTAAATGAGGTGCGCTGGAAGCAATCTTCTTCGCAGAATCCGAGAACGTCGATGTGGTAATCATAACGCCCTTGTTTGCTCCTCTCGTAGTTAGCGCCCCAATGAAGCTGTTGATTTCGGCAGTTCCTACCGAACCTTGCCAGCGCTTTGCTTGAAGGTAGATGTTGTCGAGTCCCAAGTGGTCTTGGCGAATGATTCCATCGATGCCACCGTCACCGCTCTTCCCAACAACTTGTCCTGCGTCTTCACCACTGCCTCCGTAACCCATCTTGAGCATCAAGTCCACGATGATGCGTTCAAATCGCGCCGGGTGAGTCGAAAGAAGCCGCTCTAAGACGTCGGCTGCAAGTGCCGAACGCAGTTCGTTGTATGCTTGTTCAATTCGTTCTTGTGGAGTTTCAATTGGCTCCAAAGAGGGTTGATCATCGACCTTACCCTTCTGCTTAGATTGCTTACCCTTATAAAACGAAACAAACTCAGGAAAGATAAGAAGATCCTTTGGCTTTATGACAGATGGGGCTTTGCGGAAGTAATCCTTGCCGCGTTCCGTTGGTGAGTTTTTACCTCGTCCAACAGTTTCAATGAGCTTTGCACCTCGTAGGTAGGTCAGTGCCCAAAACATTCTGTCTTCAATACGCGGCTTACCTGAACCAGGAATAACGTCGTTGAAGTCAGCTTCTGTCAAGCCCAGGCGCGTCATTACTTGTTCAAGGTGAACTCTCCAGTGCTCGCCTGGCTTTGCGATAACGGCTTCCAATGCCGGGCGGATAAAGTAATAGAACTCCGGGGCTGCCACGAGATTTGAATGTACCTCGGTGAAGTAAGCAGCGTGTTGCTGCGCCTAATCCAGCGTCGGCCCAGTCTAGACCCCC
>DEIB01000014.1 GCA_002352215.1 Chthonomonas sp. UBA2785
ACCGTGCCCTACATGGACCCCAAGAACCCCGTGTTCGAGGGTCAATATCAAGGCAAAACGGTGACGGCCGTGCGCGATGCCGAAGCACCGGGTGGCAAGCATCTTTATCGCATTACGCGGCCCATGTACGTGAGCGGCTACACCTTTGAGGCGACACCGGACCAGATGAAGCAGGTGCCCAGCGAGGCCCCGCTGGTGACCCTGACGGAAGGAGACCTGAAACTCACCGGCATGGTGGTGGAAGACTTGCCGGACGGACGCCGCCGCGTTTCGATCCTGACGCCCAATGAGCGCAAGGGGGAAGTGAAGGTGGTGTCACGGGCCGAAGTCGAGCCGGTGCGCACGCCGGGCATGCGGTGGGAGAACTATCGCGATTCGCTGGAATTCTTGCCGCCCGAAGCCAACAACGGCCTGGTCTATCTCAAGAACACCCTCATCCTGGTGGTGCTGAGCGTGCTGGGCACGGTGCTGTCGTGCTCGGTGGTGGCCTATGGGTTTAGCCGGTTGAAATTCCCGGGGCGGGAGATGCTCTTTAAGGTCTTGCTGGCCACGATGATGCTGCCAGCCGCAGTGACCCTGCTCCCCACGTTCCTTATCTACCGGCAACTGGGCTGGATTGACACGCTGCTCCCGCTGTGGGTGCCCACGTTCTTTGCCTCGGCGTTCAACGTGTTCTTGCTGCGTTCGTTCTTCCAGCAGATTCCGTTTGAACTGGAAGACGCCGCCAAGATTGACGGCTGCACCTATCTCAAAACGTTCTGGAGCGTGCTGCTGCCCCAGGTGAAGCCGGCGTTGACCGTGGTGGCCATTTGGACGTTCTTGGGGGCGTGGAACAACTTCATGGGGCCGCTGATTTACATCAACAGCCAGGAGAACATGCCGATCGCGTATGCGTTGCAGCTGTTCCAGGGGCAGCGGGCGGGCGAGCCGGGCTTGCTGATGGCGTTCACCACGTTGTCGGTGGCGCCGGTGTTGGCGCTCTTTGCTTTCAGTCAGCGCTACTTCATCGAGGGCGTCACGCTGAGCGGTTTGGGCGGTCGGTAGTCCAACTAAATCCCTCGGAACCCGAGGTGTATAGCCAACGTCTATACAATGTGGTAAAAGAGAAGCAGGGAGCAAATCTATGGCACTGACCCCCAAAGCAGAGCAATTGAACATCAGGGCTTCAGCGGCGCAAAAGGCTAAGCTCGCTGAAGCGGCGCGCCTGCAGAACATGAATGTAAGTCAGTTCGTTCTCAGCAAGTCATTAGATGCTGCGGATGAGGTCATTGCCGACCAGCGCCTGGTTGAAGTTGGGAAGGAAGAATATGACTGGCTGTTGACCAAGCTCGAAGAGCCGCCTCGCGAGATCGCTGCTCTTCGTGAACTTCTGACTCGCCCGAGCGTTTTCGAGTCGTGAGCCGCTTCGCCGGTCCAGTTCTACTGGCGAAGTCCCACGATTTTCTTGAGTTCGATTGTGGCAATGCGCCCCTCAACACATTCCTGGTCCGACATGCCTTAGCCAATCAGGCCAACGATAGCGCGCGGACCTTCGTTGGACTCAACGGAAACCGAGTGGTGGGCTACTACTCCCTGGCCGTGAGTTCGGTGGCGGTTGAAGATGCCCCCGCAAGAATGTCCAAGGGGCTGGCGCGTCATCCGATCCCGATCCTCTTGATGGCCCGCTTTGCGGTTGACCTGAGCTATCAGGGGCAAGGCATTGGACAGGGGCTGTTTAAGGATGCTCTCAAGCGGTGCTTGTCGGTGTCTCGAGATGCGGGGGTTCGGGCGGTCATGACTCACGCCAAGGATGATGCGGCGAAGGCATTCTATGTCAAGTTTGGGATGCTGGAGTGCCCCACGAATCCGCTCCATCTCTACATGCTTCTCAAGGATGTAGAGGCTTCGCTCTAATCCGCGAAGCGACCAGAGCAAAAAATCCCCCGGGAGCCAATCAGGCACCGGGGGATTTGGTTTTGACCCTATACCGCAGCTTAGGCTTGCGGCTTTCGTCGTCGGCGAGCTAAGGCGAGCAGACCCGCGCCCAGGGCAAGCATCGAAGCCGGTTCCGGCACGGCGGTAATCCCGGTTTGCTGTTCCAGCCAAGCCGTGTGCTCGTGCAGAGCCACAAACGCAGCTTGGTCTCCGTAGCGAGACAAAGTGTCCGTCCCCCACGAGGTCAGGCCGGTCAGGCGCCAAGCCGCGCCGTCGTGCCAAAACATGCCGCCGCCACTGTCGCCACCCGCGGTCGTGCCTTCCAGCGGCAGAGCCTGCCCGGTGTTGGGATTCGTGAAAACGGTCCACCAGAACTTGCTGCCCCCACTGCCAGTGGAGAAGTCGACGATGTTTTCGGCGGCGCGATTGTTGTTGTCGTAAATCAGGCCGTTGTTGTTGCCCGGGCCGCTCCCGCCGTAACCGGCAAAGGTGACGCGCTGACCGATGAGGCTGCTAAAGGTGGTGAACCGCACCGGGGCGACGCCCGTGGGAGCCGTGTTCAACCGCACCAGACCGAGGTCAAAATTGAGGTTGCCGCCGTTGTAGCCGGGGTGGGTGATGCTACCGGCCGCCGTAATCGTCTGCGAACCGAAGCGGACATTTTGGATCGTGGTGCCGGAAGTGACGTGACCGGCGGTGAGCACCCAGTGGAACCCGTTGCCTTGGCCCAGATAGGTGCCGCTGCCGAACCAAGAGGTAGCAAGGACGCGACCCACCGAGTTGTGCGGAGTGACTGCCGCAAAGTTGCGATAGGCGGTGTCGCCGACATCGTGCCGCCATGTGATGGCCGAACCAGAGGCCGCCAGGGCCACCGTCGCCATGCTGATCAGGCTCAGTCTTGCCAGATTTGACATGGGGCTAGTGTGCCCCAACCGGGGAGGGGGATACAACTGGTAATGGAGTGCAATGCATTACATTTGCATTACAACGCGAGACTAGCCGTAGACTTTGCGGTGTAGCTTTCGCCACAGGCGAGGGTGCGAACTCTCTGGGATGACCTCGAGCATGCGGCGGGTTTGGTTGAGGTACCGGTCGTACTTGAGGAAGGGCCGGGTGCGTTTGGCCTCGCGGAGGTTGCTCAGCCGGTCGGCGAGCTTGATGGCGTGGGCGCTGGGCGACATCCGGGCAATCTCCGCCATGAGTCGGTCGGTGCGCAGCACGTAGATCTCCTCGGCGTCCATGCCAGCGGTTTCTGCAGCGGTGGGCTCCTCCCGGGTGACCTCTCCCACCAGTTCGGCCACGCGGTCGCCGAAGCGGGCTTGCACATCCGCGAGGGTGGCGGAGGTCTCCTCAACCACATCGTGGAGCACCGCCGCGATAAGGATCGCTTCGTCGGTGACGTTGGCGTAGCGCAGGGTTTGTAGCACTTCAAGCGGGTGGCAGAGGTAGGGCACGGGCGGGTTGCCATCGCGCCACTGGTCGGCGTGGAGCTCAGCGGCCCACAGCACCGCGAGTTGAAGGGCTTGGCTCATGGCCCGGAGTCTATCCGGCGCTCGGATAGACTGGGAAGCACCCATGGCGCAAATTTTGGCGACGGCCGACATCGGGAGCAACACCATCCATCTGCTGGTGGCCATGGCGAGCAAGAAGCGCTTCCGCCGCCTGGTAAACGACAGCGAGTGGCTGAGCCTGGGCGAAATGGTGCAGCGGCGAGGCGAGATTAGCCCCGAGGCCATCCGACAGGTCATTCAGGTTCTCACTCGGTTCCAGAGCGAAGCCAAGCGGCTGGGCGCGGATGGGCTTTACGTTTTTGGCACCGAGGCCATGCGCAAGGCGCGCAACCACGATGATCTCTTGGCGCAAATCAAGGCGCAAACGGGCATTCAGGTGGACTTGATTGACCCGCGCCGCGAAGCCGAATTGGGCCTGCGAGGGGCTCTGCTGGATTCGGACCCCGTCATGCCGGCGGTATTCGCCGAGGCCGGGGGTGGCAGCCTGCAGGTGGCCGAATACGACGGCGCGGGTATGGGCCGCGAGTGGTCGTTGCCGCTGGGCACGGGGGCCCTGATGGCGCGGGTGAACCTCACCATCCCCTCCACCCCGGCGCAGCTCTCGGACCTCGAGCGCACCATCCAGCAAGCCTTTGACCGGGCGGACCTGCCCGCCTTTGCCCCTCGGTTGCTGTGCTGCGGCGGGGTGGCGCGCGGCCTGTGGCGGGCGATGCACCCGGACGGCCAGCGCGAACTGCACTGGCGCGAACTGGACCACCTGGTGTGGGACACCAGCCGCCTGACCACCAGCCTGATTAGCCAGCGTTACCAAGTGAAGCCCAAGCGGGCGGAAACCCTCCTGCCGGGCGCGGTGCTGTTCCGGTCTCTGATGGAGCGGCTTTCGGTCACTACCATGGAGGTCAGCGCGTACGGCGTGCGCGAAGGGGCCATCGCGGAGATGCTTGAGGGACGCCTGACCCCGGTGCTGACGTAAGGAAGACGAGGATGAGCGAGGCGACGATTGACTCCACGGCCGCCGGGCAAGACCCGGCCTATATCAATCGTGAGCTGAGCTGGCTGCGGTTCAACGAGCGGGTGCTGGCCGAGGCCGAAAATCGCCGCCATCCCCTGCTGGAGCGGCTGAAGTACCTCGCCATTTTTGAGAGCAACCTGGACGAGTTCTTTATGGTCCGGGTGTCGGGCTACTTCGAACAGATTGAGCAAGGGCTGAGCGAGGAAACGCCGGACGGCCTGAACCCGGAGGAGCAGGTCCAGGCGATTTTGGATGCCGTGAAGCCGTTGCGGGACCGCGCCGCCAAGCTGTGGGAGGAAGGATTCCGGGCCAGCCTGGAGCGCAGCCGCATCCGCCTACGCCGCCCGACTGAACTGGAAGAACCGGTGCAGGAGAAGCTGGCGGAGTGGTTCCGTCGCGAAATCTTCCCCCTGTGCACGCCGCTGGTGCTGTGGCCGAATGCGTCGTTCCCGTTCCTCAGCAACCGCAGTTTGAACCTGGCGGTGGTGCTGAATGATGAAAGTGGCGAGCGCCTGGCCCGCGTGAAGGTGCCCAACGGGGTGCCGCGCCTGGTGCCGGTGCCGGGGCTGCGGGGCACCTTTGTGTGGCTGGAAGATCTGCTGGCCGAGCACCTGGATTCGCTCTTCCCGGGCATGGAAATCCGGGCGAGCTACCGCTTCCGGGTCATCCGCGACGCGGACATCGAAATCCGAGAGCTGGAAGCCAGCGACCTCATCTCGATGGTAGAGCAGACCCTGCAAAAGCGCCGCTTTGGCGACCCCGTGCTGCTCGAAGTGGAGGAAGGCATGCCGGAAGCCTGGATTAAGGTGCTGCGCCGGGGGCTGCAACTGGACCCGCGCGACGTGCTGCGCGTGGAGGGATTGATTGGCCTTGACGGCCTGTGGGAGATTGCGGGACTGGACCGCCCTCGCCTGCGCTACCGCCCCGCAGTGCCCCACAACCCCAACTGGACGAGCAGCCCCGAAACCCTGTTCGACACCATCCGCGAGCGCGATGTGCTGTTGCACATGCCGTACGATTCCTTCCGCGCAGTGGAGACGTTTGTGGCCTCGGCGGCCAATGATCCGAAGGTGGTCGGCATCAAGCAGACCCTGTACCGAGTGGGGTCGGCCTCGCCGATCGTTGAAAGCCTGCTGGAAGCCAGCAGCCGGGGCAAGCAAGTGGCCGCGATGGTCGAATTGAAGGCCCGCTTCGACGAGAGCAACAACCTGGTGTGGTCGCGGGCGCTGGAACGCGCGGGCGTGCACGTCACCTATGGGTTCCGGGATATGAAAGTCCACGCCAAGCTGTGCGTGGTGGTGCGCAAAGAGAAGGACGGCCTGCGCACCTACACCTACATCGGCACGGGCAACTTCAACCCGAACACGGCCCGCACCTACACCGATTTGGGGCTGTTTACGTCCGACCCCGAGGTGGGGGAGGACGTGCTGCAGCTGTTCAACTACCTCACGGGGTACGCGCGCCCGCAAAGCTTTAGCCACATCCTGGTGGCCCCGATTGATGTGCGGGACGGGATTCTGGACCGGATAGAGCGGGAGATTGAGATCTGCCGGCAGACGGGGAAAGGGTATCTGGCGTTCAAGGTCAATTCTCTGGTGGACCCGGAGGTGATCCAGGCGCTTTATGAAGCCAGCCAGGCCGGCGTGCAGGTGGACCTGGTGGTGCGGGGCATTTGTTGCCTGCGGCCGGGCGTGAAGAAGCAGAGCGAGAACATCCGGGTGGTGAGCGTGATTGGCCGCTACCTGGAGCACAGCCGCATTTACTACTTTGGCAATGGGGGCAAACCGGAGGCCTTTGTGGGGAGCGCGGACCTGATGCGCCGCAACCTGGACCGGCGGATTGAGGTGTTGGCCCCGGTTCGCTCGCGCGGGCAGGTGAGCTACCTGAAAGGGGTGGTGGATGCGTGCTTTAAGGATAACCGCCAGGCATGGGAATTGCGGAGCAACGGCACTTACCGGCGAGTGAAGCCGAAGGCGGGGGATGCGGAGTTTGTGGCGCAAGACGCCGGATTTGCGAACCCGGCTTCGGAAGTGATGTAGCCGTTGGGGGCGCACAAACGAAGTCCCCGATGAGGCCCCGGCCATCATTGGAACTGCGTTACGCCAGCGAAGCCGAGGTCGCCCGGGCCATGTGCGCCTGTGCCGCCTGCACCAAACCCAAAAAGAGGGGGTGCGGCCGGTTGGGGCGGCTCTTGAATTCGGGGTGGGCTTGCGTGGCAATGAAGAACGGGTGCTGCGGCAACTCGATCATCTCCACCAGCCGGTAATCCGGCGAGACCCCGCTAATCGTCAAGCCCTTCTCCTTCAGCAATTCGCGGTAGTTGTTGTTCACCTCGTAGCGGTGGCGGTGCCGCTCCGAAATGCGCGTGGAACCATAAAGCTTATGCGCCAGGGTGTTGGCTTCCAGGTTGCAGGGGTATTGCCCCAGCCGCATGGTGCCGCCCTTGGCGCTCACGGCCGCTTGGTCGGGCATCACGTCCACCACCGCTTCCTTCGCGGAGGGGTCGAATTCCGAACTCGTGGCCCCTTCAATGCCGCACACATTGCGCGCGTATTCGATCACGGCCATTTGCATGCCCAGGCAGATGCCCAGGAACGGAATCCCGGTCTCGCGCACGAACTTGAGGGCGGCAATCTTGCCCTCGATACCGCGCCCGCCAAACCCGGGGGCAATGACCACGCCGTCCACGTCGGCCAGCAGCTGCGCCGGCTCAGCGGTGTTTTCAAACTGGTCGCTCTCAATCCACCGGATTTGAACATCGGTGCTGCTTTCCGCACCTGCGTGCACCAGGGCCTCGGCGATGCTCTTATAGGCGTCCCCGTTGGCGGTGTATTTGCCCACAATGGCCACAGTGCAGGCCGATTTGGGGTGGATCATGCGGTCCACAATCTGGCGCCACTCGGCGTCCTCGGGGGCTTTGGCTTCCAGCCCCAGCCGCTCGGTGACGAGGTGCCCAAAGCCCGAATCTTCGTACATCAGGGGCACTTCGTAAATGCTGCGGGCGTTGCGGCTTTCCACCACCGCTTCCATCGGCACGTCGCAGAAGTTGCTGATTTTCTCACGCACGTCGTCCGGCATCGGCACATCAGTGCGGCAGATCAGCACGTCCGGGGCGATCCCGATCTGGCGGAGCGTGTTGACGCTGTGCTGGGTGGGCTTGGTCTTGATTTCGCCCCACGGCCCCACCTGCGGCACCAGGGTGACATGCATGAAGAGGGTGTTTTCGCGGCCTTCTTCCTTGCGGAGCTGGCGGATGGCCTCCATGAAGGGGAGCGATTCGATGTCCCCCACGGTGCCGCCAATCTCGGCCAGCACCACGTCGGCGCCGGTGTCGGCCGCCACCTGGCGGATGAGCCGCTTGATTTCGTTGGTGACGTGCGGGATGACCTGGACGGTCGCGCCGAGGTAATCCCCGCGCCGCTCGGCTTCGATGACGTTGCGATAGACCTTGCCGGTGGTGATGCTGGAAAGGGTGGAGCACTCCACGTCCAGGAAGCGCTCATAGTGGCCGAGGTCGAGGTCGGTTTCGGCGCCGTCTTCGGTGACGAAGACTTCACCATGCTGGAAGGGGTTCATGGTGCCCGCGTCCACGTTGATGTAGGGGTCCAACTTGACGGGCGCGACGCGATAGCCCCGGTGGCGGAGCAGCCGGCCCACACTGGCGCTGGCGATGCCCTTGCCGATTGAACTCACAACCCCACCGGTTACAAAAACGTACTTGGCCATCGGATGCTCCGGGCCGAGTGTCGGCCCATCAGATATTACCGCTGTTGGGGCCGGGGTGCGCGGGGGCGGGCGGCAACCTGCCCGGGTCCATTTTGGTGGGGCAATTTTTGAAATCCACTCAAAAAGCGGGTGATGTCACCCGGAAAACGGGTGGATACTGAGAGAGGAATTGGGGGCTGTAATGTGGGAACTGGTTACAAGTACAGAATTCTTGGTGCGGACATTGCTCTGCCTATGCGCTGCACTCGCCGCTACGAACGTCGGGTTGGGGCTTGGAAAGATTAAAGCGGTCCCCTTTGTGTTCCTATTCTTTGCTTTGGGTATGTCCGGGGTGAAACAGCTACGCCAATCTGAGCAACAACTTGTCGCCTTCGCAATCGTTCTCGGACTGGTCCTCGTTGGCAACCTAATCTGGTCGGGATTCACCATCTCATCGCTCAAGAAGTCGAATCTTCAGAACGGAAGCGATGAGAAGGTGAATGTGCCAGCTGATCCCACCTAGTCCATGCCGTTGGGCATCCAGCGGGGCAGGTTGGCGACCTGCGCCTTGGCTTCGGGCGTGATGGGCATGTGCCACGCCTCGAAGAACGGCCCCAGGTTCCGCCCGACGGCGCGGCTCATGCGGATCATCCACTGATCGCGGCGATCCTGCTGGCTGCGGGGGCGCTCATTCTGCGGCAGCGCATCGTACTCGCGGAATACTTTCTTGTAAGGCTCCCACCCGAAGGCGTTCTGCATCTGCGCGTACATCACCAGCGCCAAAAAGGCGTCGCCCTTCCACTTGTCGTGGCTCGGGTTGTTGGCTTTGAACTCCTTCCACCGCTTGAGGTTGCTGGCGTCATCAAAGGCGCGGTCGGCCGGGCGGGCCTTGTTCAACTTATCGTAGACGTAGAGGGTGAACAGGTTCACGGTGACCTCGCCAGTGCCCTCAAACGTCCACATGTCGTCCTGGTGGTTGTGGCCGATCTCGTGATAGTGGCCCCAACTGCCATCCTTCATCAGGGCGGCCACGTTCACCACCATGTCGGCCACGTCCAGGTGGGTCATGATCGGGTAGCCAGCGTGCATATAGCCCGCGCTGATCTGAGTGTCGGCAACGAACCGTTCCTTGCGGGCGCGGGGGTGCGCCCAGCCGACCAGGTCGGCGCAGTGGTCGGCCACTTCGTCCCACAGCTTGGCCACGGCCTCGGGGTTTTCCAGGTTCCGCACCGATGAACTCGGCACAGTAACGATCACGCGGTCCCCTTCAATCTCGGCCCAAGGGCCGGGGGCGGCGCGATTCTGCTTCCACTCGTTGGCGGTGGTCACGCCGCGCTTGAAGTGCGGGGCTTCGTGCGCGCCCCGGATGGTGACCCGCACGGCACTGGTGGGGGCTTGGTCGCGCACCAAGTAAATCAGGCCGCCAAAGGCGCTGGCCACGGTGGTGCGCTCGCCGGTCACCCGCCACTCGGCGTCAATCTGGGGGAATCGGCTCCACGGGTTGTGGTGCCACACCTGGTCGGAGTGGCTGCCGATGCGGATGCGCCAGCCCTGCGCGGCGGCGGCACTGGCAAACTGCACCGTGATGGGCACGCCCGCATTGGCGTAGAGCCCGGTGCTATTCCAACCCGCCTGGCCTTGCAACGTGCGGGTCGCCGAAGCGGGAGCCGCACCGGTGGCTTGGCCCGGGTACAGGCTCGCGCTGGGGTGGGCCTGCACCTGGTCGGCAGGGAGGCCGCGCCAGCTCTCGTTGTGCAGGTGCGCGCGCACCCGGTCGAGGCCCTGGCGGGCGGGGAGTTTGGCGTCCGGGCCGATGCGGAGGGCAGGAGCAGTTTGGTCCCGGCGGCGGAGTTCTTTGACCAGCGGGTGGTCCGGGCGCACACTTCGCAGACCGTCTAGCAGCACCACACTCGCGGGGCCGGCTTGTTCACCGTTCAGTTCGTCCCAGGCCTGGTAAGCGGCGTGCAAGGGGAGTGAAGGCTGCACGACCACCATGCCGTTCTGGTCGGCGTCGATGGTGCTCGGCCCGATGGCGAGGCCGACTTCAGCCAGCGCGGCCTGGGCGGGCATGTGGATGACCGTCTTGCGGTTGATTTGCTCCCAACCCCAGCCGGTGCTTGCAGTGAGCCAGGCTCCGCCGGCTTTGAGGAAGGCCTTGAGGGCGGGGACATCCGCTTCGCTGACCGCGTGGGCATCCAGCACCAAGATGTCGCGGCGAGGGTCGAGGGTGCCGAGTTGGTTACGCTTTTCCACCGGCAAAGCGAGGGACTGGGCGAGACCCGCCACCGCATCCTGGCGGATGCACACCAGCCGCGCCTGCGGGCGGCCGCTGGCCATCCACTGCACGAGGTTGCGGACGAGCCGCCGGGTGTCCCCGTTGTCGGGCAATCCCAAGTAGCCGCCGTGGGCAAAGATCGCCACCTTCGCGCCGCCCGCGTTGCTGGCCGCCAGGAGGGGCAGGCGTCCACCGTCCACCCGGGCCGTCACCACCGGGAATGAACCCGGACCCACGCACGCCACCGTGCCCGGGGTGCCCGTGAGCGGGAGCCGCTGCACGCCTTCGGTGAGGTTGGGGGTTGCGGTCTGGGTGAGAAGGACCAGGGCCAACGAAAGCATGGTTCTATTGAACCCGAACGAACCGGCGTTGCTCTTTGTTTCATTTCGCGCCACCGACAAACCACGAGCGGCAAAAGTCGGGGGAGGACCGACGTGGCCCCGGCTCGCCACCGTAGAATCGAATATATGAGTACCACTGCCGTCTTCGCGACCGTGGAAGAAGCCTTGGCCGAGATCCGGGCGGGACGGATGATCATCGTGGTGGACGACCCCGACCGCGAAAACGAAGGGGACCTGATCATGGCCGGGGAGCACTGCACGCCCGAAGCCATGAACTTCATGATCACCCACGGGCGTGGGGTGCCTTTCATCAGCACCACGCCGGAGCGCCTGCAGCAACTAGGCATCCCGATGATGACCAAGCAGAACACGGCCCGACTCGGCACCGCCATGGCCGAGACGGTGGACGCCCGCTTTGGCACCACGACGGGCGTGAGCGCCGGTGACCGCGCCAAGACGGTCAACGTCTTCTGCGACCCGCAGGCCACTTCCGAACATCTGATGCGCCCGGGGCACGTGATTCCGCTCCGTGCCGAAGAGGGTGGCGTGCTACGCCGCAGTGGCCACACCGAAGCCAGCGTGGACCTGTGCGTGCTGGCGGGCTACGCGCCGGTGGCGGTGGGCGTGGAGATCATTGGCGACGATGGCGAAATGCTCCGCATGGACGGGCTGATCCCGTACGCCGAGCATCACGGCCTCAAGATTCTCACCATCAGCGACCTCATCGCGTATCGCCGCAAGACGGAGCGGCTGGTGGAGCGCGTGGCCGGTCCGATTGACTTCCCGACCCGCTACGGCCACTTCACGCTCTACGCTTACGAAGCCAAGGTGGACCACGAGCCGTACCTGGCCATCACCAAAGGCGACCTAACCAACGGCGAGCCGACGCTGGTGCGCGTGCACAGCAGTTGCCTGACCGGGGACATCATGGGCAGCCTGCGCTGCGACTGCGGCGACCAACTGGCGCTGGCGCTGGAGACGATTGAGGAAGCTGGGCATGGATGCGTGCTGTACGTGGCGCAAGAAGGGCGCGGCATCGGCATCCTGAATAAGCTGCGCGCCTACGAACTGCAAGATAAGGGCCTGGACACCGTGCAGGCCAACGAGGCGCTGGGATTCAAGGCGGACTTGCGGGATTACGGGCTGGGAGCCCAAGTACTGCACGAGCTGGGCATCCGCAAGATGCGCCTGATGACGAACAACCCCTCGAAGCGCATTGGCCTCGAAGGTTTCGGACTGGAAATCACCGAAACCGTGCCGATGGTGGCCGGGCACCGCGACGAGAATCGCAAGTATCTGGACACCAAGCGCGACAAGATGGGCCACACGTTGCCGGTGGAATAAGGGCCGGTGGAATAACGAAATGCACCTTACTTCGCCGAACTACGCCGCGCCCGCCAGGACGGCGATTTTTGTGGACTTGGAGAACGTTTACTACTTCCTCAAGCGGCGGCTGAAGGCAGGGGAAGATGCGGTCTCCGCGATGTTCGAGACCTTACGGGAACTCAAAGGGGCGGTGAAGGAGAAGTACGGCCACGACGCCATCATTCTCTTTGCCTACGGCGATTTTGAGCGGTTGCCGGACACCGTGCAAAACCAGCTCTACCTCCTGGGATTCGACACCCGCAACGTACTTGGCACCGAGCACAAGAATGCGGCGGACATGCAGCTCTGCATTGACGCGATGCATACGCTTTATGTGCGGGCCGACATCGCTCATTTCGTGATTGTTGCGGGCGATCGGGATTACATTCCGGTCATCAAGCACGTGGTGTCGCAAGGGCGTGAAGTGCTAGTGAGTGCCTTCAAGGACGCCACCAGCGGCGACCTTTTAGAAATCCTCGGCGCAGATCGGTTCTTCGATCTGACTGAGCTGGTGACCCAAAGGTTCAAGCTCATGAGCCGCGAGGAGATTGCTGCCCAAGAAGCAAAGGAGACTCGGGTGAACCCGGCACGACCCCAAACTCCGGGTCACGGAAAGGACAAATTAGCGGCAGCCGCGCCGGCGACCAAATTCCCGGATGCGCGCCCGGTGCACGATGCCGACGCGAAGATTGCGCTCAGCACCATGATGCGTTACTTTGGCGACAAGCCCGAAGTCTGGATGTCGCCGTTCTTGCATAAGTTGCGGGAAGAATTGCCAGAACTGGCGGAGTACGAGCGCAAGAGTCTGATTTCGACGCTGAAGGCTAGTGGCGCCATTGTGGTGGAGTCTCGTCCGGGCTGGAAGGATGGGGAAGCGGTGGACTATTCGGTCGCCATTATCAATTGGGATCACCCGCAAGTGCGAGAGCTAAACCAGTGGGACGGCCAGTTCTAACTTGGCAGGTCCCTGAAGGGCAAAATTCTTCCGTTACAATAGGGGAGTTCTGAGAGAAGGCTCAACGGCGTGCTCACCTCTTGATCGCCTATCCTGGCGGCGGTGAGTTCCTGCGGATCCTCAGGCAGGTGAAACACAAATGCCGAGCCTTGTCATTGTCGGCGCCCAGTGGGGCGACGAAGCCAAAGGGAAGATGATCGACGTCTTGGGGGGCGATGCCTCCTACGTGGTGCGCTGGAGCGGAGGCAACAATGCCGGCCACACCGTCATCATTGGCGACCAGACCTTTAAGTTCCAACTCATCCCGGCGGGCATTCTGCACCCGGGCACCGTCTCCATCATCGGGGGCGGCATGGTGGTGTGCCCCAAGCACCTCATCGAGGAGATTGACCGCACCCGCGAGCAACGCGCCGAACTGGGTGAGCTGATTGTCTCCCCCGCCGCGCACGTGGTGTTCCCCTACCACCGGTTGCTGGACGCGCTGGAAGAGGAGGCCCGGGGCGAGAACAAGATTGGCACCACAAGCCGCGGGATTGGCCCGGCCTACACCGACAAGGTGAGCCGCATTGGCATCCGCATGGGCGAGTTTGTGGACCCGGACATTTTTGCCAAGCGCCTGCGCGATGTGCTGGCGGTGAAGAATCGGCTGCTGCGCATGTTCGACCACGCGGAGATCGAGTTCGACGCGTTGCACGCCGAATATGCGGCCTACGCCGAGAAGATTCGCCCGTACGTGAAGGATGCCGAGTCGCGCTTGTTCTCGGCGTACCAGGCGGGCGAGCGAATTCTGTTTGAGGGGGCGCAGGGCACGTTCCTCGACCTCGACCACGGCACCTACCCGTATGTGACCAGCAGCCACCCCATTGCGGGGGGCGCGTGCCTTGGCACCGGGCTGGGGCCGCGCCACATCGACCGCGTGTTGGGGGTGGCGAAGGCCTACACCACGCGCGTGGGCGAGGGGCCGTTCCCGACCGAACTCAACGACAGCATTGGCCAGGCGATTCGCGATGCGGGCCATGAATACGGCACCGTCACGGGCCGCCCCCGCCGGTGCGGGTGGCTGGACTTGGTGGCCCTGCGGCACAGCGCCGCGATCAACTCGCTGAGCGGCTGGGTGATGACCCGGCTGGACGTGCTGAGCGGGCTGGAAGAGATCCGCGTGGCCACGGCCTACAAGCTGCCGAGCGGCGAAACGAAGTCGCTGCCGGGCTCGATGGCCGAATGGGCGCAAGCGGAGCCGGTCTACCAAACGTTTAAGGGCTGGTCGGGCAATCTACGGCCTTGCCGCCAGTGGGATGAGCTCCCGGCGGAGGCGCGAACTTTCTTGGAGTTCGTGGCCGAGGAAACGGGCGTGCCGATTGCGGTGGTGAGCGTCGGGCCGGACCGCGCCGAGACGATCATCGTTCGTCCCGACGCGCTGTGGGGCTAGTTCCCGGCCGTATCTGATCCCGGTTCCGAGGGATTCGGGGCCGGGGTGGCCGGGTCTGTGGGCTCCGTGGGAGCAGGCTCGACTGGGTTCGAGGGCGGCGGTTGGTTCGGCGAAGCCCCCGTGCCGCTGGGCCACACGTTTTGCAGATCGGCAGCGGCCATCAGGCTCGTTCCGCGGGCCGCGCGCACTTGGCGGGTGCCATCGGCGGCGTAGAGTAACCGGCCATCACGCACGAGGCGCACACTCATAGTGCTGGGGGCGTCGTCACCGTCCAGGCCGGGGTTGAGCACCTGAAGAACCAGGGTGGTCGGGTCATCCGTGGGGAGGGCCGAGAGCGTAACCCGCCACACGTTGCCACGCGGGTCCAGTTCGACATCCAGGAATCGAGACTCCGAAAGCTGGCAGGCGCCCGCCAGGAACGTCCGGGCTTGGCGTTCGGCTTCGAGTTCCGGGCTGGCGGTGAGGGCGGGCTCGGGGTTCGTGTCTGGCCCTTCGGTGGCCGTGGCCGTGCTGGTTTGCGCCTGGCCGAGCGGAATGGGGGCCGGGCGTTGCGCGGTGGGGTTGGGCTTGGCGTTCTTGCCCATCCAATAGGCGCCGACGGCCATGCCGACTGCGATGACGGCCAGCCCGGCGACGAACCACCGACCCCCGGTGCGGGGCACTTCGGCCACCTTGACGCGCAAGGCTTCTTCTTGGGACGCCATCGCCGTCTCGGTCTCGCGCAGGCGGGTGCGGACATTGTCATCGTCCGGGCGCACGTCTAGGGCCATGGCGTACCACTCCTTCGCCTGGCCGAGTTCGCCTTGTTCGCGGCAGATATCGCCGAGCAGCCCTTGGGTGGTGGCGTTATTGGGGTAGCGCCGGAGGATGCTGAGGCACGTCTCGCGGGCGGCAGCAAAGTCGCCGCGCATGCGCTGCAAGTTGGCCCGGGCAAGATCTCGATAGACCAGTTGGTCGCTTTCGTCCCCCGCTTCTTTTCCTTCCACCAGCGGCGCGCCGCATTCCTCGCAAATGTGTGCCCCTTGGGGGTTCATTGCGAAGCAAAAATCGCAAATGATGTCGTTACTGCCCGGTACTTCCAAAACCGCCTGTTCCTCTCTCCGTTTCGTCCAAGG
Organism: Chthonomonas sp. UBA2785; assembly: GCA_002352215.1. Lineage (GTDB taxonomy): Bacteria > Armatimonadota > Fimbriimonadia > Fimbriimonadales > Fimbriimonadaceae > JAHBTC01. The sequence goes on from DEIB01000014.1 coordinate 15,623, forward strand.
TGTCGGCAATCATGAACTCGGCCCGCACCACGGGAGCCAAGACCAATTGGGCGACGCGTTCACCTTTGGAGAGTGTGACGACGTCCGACCCCAAATTGATCATCAAAATTTTGATTTCGCCTCGAAAATCGCTATCAATGGTGCCCGGCGAGTTCACCATCGTGATGCCGTGACGGATGGCGAGACCGCTGCGGGGGCGCACTTGGATCTCGTAGCCCTCCGGAATCATGACCCGCAGGCCCGTGCCCACGCTGGCGCGTTCCCCCGGTTGCAGCACCACGTCATGGGTGCACGTCACGTCCATCCCCGCCGCCCCCGCGGTTTGGTATTGGGGCAGGGTCGCGCCTTCTTCCAGTTGCACCGGCACTTTGACGTGAGGGACATCGCTCATGGACTTGCACCATACTCAAGGCGAGGCGATGGGCGTAGTGATTCCGGACTGGCAACCGCTGGGGGACCGTGCCTGGGAGTGGGTCGGGGCTCCGCGCGGAGCGGCGGCGTGGCTGGCCTTGCAACCGGGGGTGAGTGAGGCGTGGGAAGCCTTCGGCACGGTGGCCGTTGAATTGGAGGATGGCGGGGTTTTGCCTGGTGGATTGCCCGAAGGTTTGGGGGCTTCGGCAGGGCGAGAAGTGGTGTTGCCCGTCCGCTGGGATGGCCCGGACCTGGACGACGTGGCGTCCCAGGTGGGCTGGACCCGCGAACAGGTGATTGAAGAACTGATGCAGGCGCCGCTGGTGGTGGAGGCGATCGGGTTTCAGCCCGGTTTCCCTTACATGACCGGATTGACCGGGCCGCTGGCGGAGATTCCCCGGCGCGAGACGCCGCGCCCGCAGGTGCCCGCCGGTTCGGTGGCGCTGGCGCAGGGCATGGTAGGGGTGTATCCCCGGGCTTGCCCCGGGGGCTGGTGGCTGGTGGGCACCTGCCCCGTGCCGATGGTGGACGAAGCAACCGAGGAAGTCCGGCTGAGAGCGGGCGATGAAGTGCGGTGGGAGCTGAGCGGATGAAGATGATGGACCTGAACGTGGACGCGGGCGAGGGCCTGCCGTGGCCCGAGGAAGCCTGGTCGTGGGTGACCAGCGTCAACGTGGGGGCGGGGGCGCATGCGGGCAGCCCAGTTGAGTCTCGAGATTTTGCGCGGGCGGCGATGGAGCGCGGCCTGACGGTAGGGGTGCATCCGGGTTACCCCGATCGAGAAGGATTTGGCCGCCGCCCCTGGCGCGAGGTGGGAGGCGACGTTTTGGCGTCGCTCTTGGAGCAGTGCCAAGGGTGGCGCGACCTGGGAGCGCAGTACCTGAAGCCGCACGGCGCGTTCTATCACGAAAGTGGCCAGGACGACCCGGCGGCGGAGTGGCTTCAGCGGCTTCTGGCCGAGACCGGCCTGGGGTTGCTGGGCTCGCCTCACAATGCGCATGCCCGCGTGGCCCGGGAGGCGGGGGTGGAGTTCCGCGCCGAAGGGTTTGCCGACCGGGGCGTGCGCCCGGACGGCCTGCTGATTCCCCGGGGGCAGCCGGGCGCAGAACTGGAGACAGAAGACGAAGTGCGCCAAGCGGTGGCGCGGGTAGCGCCCGACGTGCAGGTGCTGTGCCTGCACACCGACCGAGAGGGCTGGGGCGAGCGCGTGCAGGTCACGCGGGCGGCCCTGGTAGACCTGGGCTACGAGATTCGAGCGTGCCGATGGGATTGATGGAGGTCGGACCGGGGGTTGTTTCGGGCCGGGAGCGAAAGGGCAAGCGCGGGATGGGGTTCCCACCGGGCGGGCTGTGGTCACCGGATGCGCGGGCGCTGTTGGCGGCCCTTGGGGTCCCTGGCGAAAGCGCATTTGAGGTCTACGGGCGCGCGGTGGTGGTGCCGCAAACCGGCGTGCTGGTGATTGGCCAGGTGCGCCACGAAGTCTCCGAGGGGCAAGTCAAACTCACGCCGCGCTCGGGTTCGCCCAGGTTTGTGGTGGCCCCGTGGCCGGGGGACGGACCGGTGATCATTGCCCCCCGCGACATGCCAGGGGAGGTCTTGCGCTATGTGCCGTATCCCAAAGGGGAGCCGAGCCCCTCCCTGGCCGGGCCGTGGACCGTGAGTGCCACCAGCGACCGCGTGGGCATCCGCTGGCAGGGCCCGCAACTCGAAGCGCCGCCGCCCGGACGCAGCCGCCCCATGGTGCCGGGAGCGATTGAAGTGCCGCCCGATGGCCAGCCCATCACCCTCGGACCGGATGGGCCGACGATTGGTGGCTACCCGCTGGTGGGCGTCATGATCCGCGCCGACGACGAGGTCCTCAGCCGCCTCGGGCCGGGAGCGGTGCGCCATTGGCATGCCATCACACGGGCCGAAGCCGAGGACCTCTGCACCGAGGACCAACGCCAACGGGCCCGGTGGATCGAGACGGTGCGACAGGGTCTCGCCCTGCGGCGATAGAAGATCAGGGGTAAGAAACAGAAATGGCGCAGCCCTGGCTGGTTTGGGATGGCACCTGTGGCATATGCAATGCCACCGCCCAATGGGTGCGCCGCAAGGACACTGGGCGCCGCATAGTGATCTGCTCTTACCAAAACTGCACCCACCCGGTGTGGAATGCTGACCTGACCCAGCGCGCCCAGGGCGAGGTGCTGTGGATTGACGAAGCAGGGCAGGTGAGCGGCGGGGGCCGCGCCGTGCTCAAGATGCTGCGAGTTTTGGGCTACCGGGGGCTCGGATGGATTGCGTGGCCGCCCTTCATCTGGGTGTGGGAGTTCGGCTACCGGCTGGTGGCCCGCAACCGGAATGTCATTAGTCGGCGGTTGGGTTTGGGTAGTTCTTGCGGCCTAGATGGACGCTATCCGGAAGTGGATTCCCAACCCTAACGCGGGACAACGGACCCGAAATGCCGCACGAGGGTCCCGGTTCGCTTGAACTTGCCCATGCAGAACCCCAGAATATGCGCCATGCAGGTGCGGTTGGGTGCCTTCATCGTTCTGGGCGTGGCTGGTCTGATGGCTGGTTGTGTGAGTGTCCGAAGCGTTGAAGTCCAGCGGGAAAATGAAGCGACGTCGGAGCGGGCCAAGCCCTCGCTGTCGGAGCTGAAACGCCATCTCACCCGTCCTGAACGAGCCGAATACGTTTCGGTGCAAGTGGTGTGCCCCAATGGGGAAGCCGTATGGCTGGAAGGCGTGACCGTGAAGAACGGTCAAGTGGAAGGCCTGGCCTGCGCCACGGGCCCCGAAACCCAACCCCAAGTGGTGCGAGTTAGTGACGCCAATCTCCGTGATTGGATGGTGATTCGCAACCAAGAAATGACCGGCGGGTATACGCTTTCGACCACATTGCGGTAACGAGATCAGCCAGAGGGCGGTCGGTGCCGCCCCTGACACCGGCGCGCGCCGCGCCAAGATCTCATGTTTGAATACCGAAATTTAAATCCTGATAGCGACTTTGCCGAGGTCATAGCCCTTCGCAATCGCTTTTTCCCTGATAACCCCATCACGACCGAAGAGTTCAAGGGCATGATGGCCACCATGGCACCCCGCTTTGAGAAGATGCGTTGGGCCGTGGATGGAGACCAAGGTCTCCACGCCTATCTGACGATTGAGCGCGAAGAACCATTCGAAGAAGGCCGAGAGTTCATCTTTGTCATGCCGTCGGAGGAAGCTTCGCAAGCTGAAATCCATGAGTTCATCGAGTTCACAACGGCGCAGTGCCGTGCGCGCGGAAGCCGTACGTATACGGCGATGACCACGTCACTGCGTCCTGAACTCCGGGAAGCATGGGAAGCGGTAGGCGCAGAGTTCAAGCAGGAAAACCCCGTGAGTGCCATTGACTTGCGTCAGTGGGACATGCCGGCGGAACCCGTGCCGGGGGTGACCATTCGCCGGTTCGATTTCTTGAACGAACCGGAGGCTCTCCAGCACGAACACTACGACATGTTCTGGGAAGCGATGATGGACGTGCCCTGGCCGACCCCGATTGTCGCCGAGCCCTTCGAGGAGTTCGTGGACTACTTCAAGGCTCCGCTCGGGCGGCAGGGTCGCGACTGGGTGGCGATGGAGGGCGACCGGATCCTGGGGATGTCTCAGGTTCGGCCGTTCCATGCCGATACGGGCAACCTGGGCGCGAGCACCGGGTTTACCGGGGTGCGGAAGGAAGCCCGCCGTCGCGGACTCGCCCGAGCGCTGAAGTGCCACGCCCTGCAGGATATGAAGGCGATGGGCCGCACCATGGTCTACACTGACAACGAGGAGAACAACCCGATGTACCAGCTCAACCTGCAACTGGGGTTCCGTCAGGTGCACTCGCTGTTCATCTTCACGGGCACCCTGTAAGGACAACGAAAAACCCCCTCGGTCAGATTGACCAAGGGGGTTACCCTTTTTTAGCGCCAGAACGCTTACTTGTGGATGGCCATGCCGTGCGCGTCTTCGAAGGCTTCGAGGACGGCTTCGCTCATGGAGGGGTGAGCGTGGATCATCTCGGACATGATTTCGATGGTGGCTTCCAGCTTGATGGCCGCCGCGCCCTCGTGGATCATGTCGCTCACGTGCGCGCCGATCATGTGCACGCCCAGGATTTCGCCGTACTTCTTCTCGGCGACGACCTTGACGAACCCGTCTTGGTGGCCCGACGCCATGGCCTTACCGAGCGGGCGGAAGGCGAACTTGCCCACCATCACGTCGTAGCCCTTTTCCTTGGCTTCGCCTTCGGTCAGGCCGACGCTGGCGACTTCCGGCACGGTGTACACGCAGTTGGGGACCACCTTGTAGTCCACCTTGCGGTCGCCGCCCTTCACGATGTTGCTGGCGACGATGGTGCCCTCGTGGCTGGCCATGTGGGCGAGCTGGATGCGGCCTGTGACGTCACCGATGGCCCAGATGTTGGGGACGTGCGTGCGCAGGCTGTCGTCCACCACTTCCACGCCGCGTCGGTGAAGCTTGACCCCGATCTTCTCGAGGTTCATGTTGTCGGTCATCGCCTTGCGGCCGACGCCGAGCAGCACCACGTCCACTTCAATTTCTTCCGACTTGCCGGCGCTGGTGACGGTGCACTTCCAGCCGGTCTTGGTCTTCTCGCACTTGTCCAGGCTGGCACTGGTGCGCAGGTCCACGCCTTGGCGCTTCAGCAGCTTGCCGAGTTCCGCACCCAGGTCGGCGTCGAACATCGGGATCGGCTGGGGCATCATTTCCACCAGCGTCACTTGGGTGCCGAGGCCGTTGAAGACGTAGCTGAATTCCACGCCCACGGCGCCCGCGCCCAGGATGAGCATGCGCTTGGGCACGAACGGGGCCGTCACGGCATCATCGCTCGTCCACACGCCGTCTTCGCGCTTGCCTTCCAGGCCCGGAATGGTGAGGTAGATCACGCTGGAGCCCATGGCGAGGATGAAGTTTTTGGCGCGCAGGGTTTGCGTCTTGCCGTCTTTCTCAACTTCAATGGTGTGGGCATCCACGAACTTCGCGAACCCTTCCACGTGGTTGATCTTGTTCTTCTTGAACAGCATGCCGACGCCACCGCGCAGGGTTTCGACAATCTTGTTGCGGCGGGCCGAGAACTTCTCGAAGTCCATGCTGACTTCGCCGGTTACCACCACGCCCAGGTCGCCTGCGTGCTTCACGTCGTTCAGGCGCTCCACGCTGCCGATCATGGCCTTGCTGGGGATACAACCCCAGTTCAGACACGTACCGCCGAGGTACTCCTTCTCGACGACCGTGACCGTAGCCCCGAGTTGGGCGGCGCGAATCGCGGCAACATAGCCACCGGGGCCCGCCCCAATGACAACGACATCTGCATCAAACTTTTCTTGGGCCATAGGATAATCCTGGGGTTCGGTTTTGGTGATATCGCTAATCTGGCGGATCAGCGATTCAATCGAGGCAGGAATCAGCGCGGCCTGATTGACAATCGGGTCGCCAGAACTGGTGTCTGCCACGCTATGAGAATACCAAGGGCATCCCGGGTGCCGTAGGGAACTCACCCCCTTGGCGGGAGGCCAAAGGGGTGCTGGAAATGGGGCCAATCGTTAGGCCAGCGTGATGCGGTCGTTCAGGTAGACGTCTTGGATGGTTTGCAGGAGCTTGGCGCCCTCGGCCATCGGGCGCTGGAAGGCCTTGCGGCCACTGATGAGGCCCATGCCGCCCGCGCGCTTGTTGATGACGGCGGTGGCCACCGCATCCTTGAAGTCATTGGCGCCGCTGGCCCCGCCGCTGCTGATAAGCCCCGCACGACCCATGTAGCCGTTGATGACTTGGTAGCGGGTCATATCAATCGGGTGGTCGCTGCACAGTTCGGTGTAGATGCGGTTGTCGATCTTGCCGTAGCTGGAGTTGCCGGTGTTGAGGGCCCCGTAGCCACCGTTGACTTCCGGCAGCTTCTGCTTGAGGATGTCCGCTTCGATGGTGGCGCCGAGGTGGTTGGCCTGGCCCGAGAGGTCAGCGGAGAGGTGGTAATCCGTCTTGCCTTGCTTGAAGGCGTCATTGCGCAGGTAGCACCACAGGATGGTGGCCATGCCGAGCTCGTGGGCGTGGGCGAAGGCTTGGCTCACTTCTTGGATTTGGCGGGTGGCTTCGTCGCTGCCGAAGTAGATGGTCGCCCCGATCGCCACACAACCCATGTTCCAGGCTTGATCCACCTGGGCGTACATCACCTGGTCGGCCTTGTTGGGGTAGGTGAGAAGCTCGTTGTGGTTGATCTTGAGGATGAACGGAATCTTGTGGGCGTACTTGCGCGCCACCGAGCCGAGCACGCCGTAGGTGCTGGCGACGGCGTTGCAGCCGCCTTCGATGGCGAGCCGGACAATGTTCTCGGGGTCGAAGTATTCGGGGTTCTTGGCAAAGCTGGCGCCGGCGCTGTGCTCAATGCCTTGGTCCACCGGGAGGATGCTCATGTAGCCCGTGCCGGCCAGGCGGCCGGTGCCCAGAAGCTGCTGGATGCTGCGCAGAACCGGGATGCTGCGGTCGCTGGGGCCGAACATGCGGTCCACAAAATCCGGGCCGGGCTGATGAAGGGAAGACGCCGGAACGGTCTTGCATTCGTGGTCAAGAAGGGACGCTTGATCTTCAAGAAGGGAGCGGATTTGCTCAAGGCTCATTGCCGGACTGTCAGCCATAGATGGATTTTGGCACGGTGCGGTGCGGGGGCCTAATTTTCGAGAGTTTCCCCGAGAAAAGCAACCGAATCCCCGGTCAACCCGGTATGACCAACGGATGGCTTCGGTTTTGCGGAGCCTCGGGAGTGAATGAAAACAATGAAGCGTTGGTCGTGGGTGTGCTTGGCACTGGCCGCAGCCCTGGCGCACGGGCAAGACGTGCTGACCATTGATGAAGCCCTGGCTTCGGCACGAGAGAACAATGGGGACGTTCGCAGTGCTTTCTTGAGCGTGCGGGCGGCGGAGCAAGATGTGAAGTCGGCGCGGGCTGACTTTTTGCCGTCGGTCTCGGCGAACCTTTCTCGCAGTTCGGGTTGGCAGGATCGGTACACCGGCTTTGGCCAAGGCCGCACCGACTTCAACAGTACCAACAGCAGTGTCTCGCTGGACTACCGCATCCTGGACAACGGCCAGCGACGCTACAGCTTCGATCGGGTTCTGCTCAGCCAGGATGTGGCCCTGCTCAGTGCGCGCCAAACTCTGCGGACCACGCTCTTCAACGTGCACCAGCGGTTCTATGACGCCTTGCGGTCGCAGGAACTGTTCCGCGTACGGAATGCGCAGCTGAAGCGCTCGGAAGAACTGCTGAAGCAAGCCGAAATCAGTGCCGACCCGGCCATCGGGGCAATCCCGCGCCGAGATGTGCTGCAAGCGCGCGCCGACCTGCTCAACTCCCGAGCCAGCGTGCTGCAAGCCCAAAACAACGTCACGAATAGCCTGGCTAACCTCAAGGCGGTGCTGGGATGGAGCACGGGTGAACTCCCGGAACTTGATTCCCAAACCGACCCGAATCGCCGGCCGGAAGAGCGCGATCTGGAATCGCTGGTGAACAAGGCCCTGGAAACCCGCCCCGACCTGGTGGCGCAACGCAAGCGCGTGGAGCAGAGCCAAGTCGCCCTGCGGCTGACCAAGCTGAACGTGGGTGTGCAGTACAGCCTGAATGCGCAGTACACGCGCACCTTCAACGAAGACGTGAGCGATCGCCCGCAACTGGTGTTCCAAGCCAGCATGCCGGTTTATGATGGCGATAGCCGCCGGGCGGAAGTGCGCGGAAGCGAGCTCTCGCTGGAAGCCCAACTGGCCTCCTTGCAGCAAACCGAGCGCGATGTGGTGGCGGAAGTGGAAAGCGCCTACAAGGCGTACGCCCAGAATGGGTTGATCCTTGAGGCCAGCCAGCTTGCGTTGCAGGCTGCCCAGGAGAACTACGACGCGGCCAGCAAGTCGCTGCAACTCGGGGCGGGCGACGTCATTGATGTGCTCACCGCCCAGGTGACTTTGGTGACAGCGGAAACAAATTTTGTCCAAAGCCTGTATGACCTATTGATAAGCGAAGTCCGACTGGACCTTGCCGTCGGGGATCCGATTCCGGGTGAGCCAGTCGAAGAATCAGTAGGGGAATGAACAAAACAACAGTAGGGGTCGTGGCAGCCCTGGTCGTCTTGGGGGCGGCCGGGTGGTACACCGTGCGTAACAACACGCAGGGTGGTGCCGAAGTGGAATTTCGATACGCACCGGTATCGAAAGGTGAATTGTTTCGCTCAACGAGTGGCACGGGCAACCTCGTCCCCCTCACCACGGTTACGGTTCGTAGTAAGGCGGGGGGGACGGTCGTTCGGCTTGCTGTGGAGGAAGGGTCCGTCGTCAACCGCGGTGATCTTATCGCCCTTATCGACCCCCGCGATACGCGTACGCTCGTGGAGCAGGCCCAGGCCGACCTCACTGGCGCCGAGGCCCGGGTTCGGTCCGCCGAGATCACGGCGAGCCGGACGGTCCAGGATGTCGAACAGTCCGTTAGAGATGCGCGCATTCGATTAGATCAGGCCAAGATCCGCCTGAAGAATGCACAGGAAGCGGCGAAGGCCGAGCCGATGACTTACTCCGCCCAACTGGAGAACGCCAAGGCCAGTGTGCGCGCCGCCGAAGAGGCGATGAAGCAGCTGAAAGAAGTGGACCTGCCGCAACGCCGCCGAGATGCCGAAACGGCCCTGGAACGGACGCGTACACAGTTTGAGACCAGTCAGGCTGCTCATGAGCGGGCGAAGCAGCTTTACGAATTGGGCTATGTGAGCAAGGCTGACCTGGACCGGGCCGCGAGCGATGAACAGAGCACACGCAGCAGCTACCTGGTGGCGCAACAGCGCATGAGCACGCTGGAAAGCGAACTCGACATTGCCCTGCGCACACAGCAAACTCGAGTGGATCAGGCCAAGTCCTCGCTTCGACAGACTGAAGCCGGTGAGATCCGCCTCGGTCAATCTCAACGCGATGTGCAGGATGCCCAGAAGGCGGTGGAGCAAGCGGAGATTGCGCTAAAGACCGCGGAAATCAACCGAGCTAACGTGCAGTTGCGCCGTGCCGACCTCCAGAGTGCGCAATCTAGTGCCGTTCGAAGCCGGGTAAGTGCTCAGAACGCACAGCAACAGCTTGAAGAGACCACGGTTTCCGCACCCCGCGCCGGGGTGGTGACGCAGAAGTTCTTGGAAGAAGGCACAATTGTGCCGCCCGCCACAAGTGCCTTTGCCGAAGGAGCGCAGATTGTTGAAATCGCCGATACGAGCAAGATGTTCGTCGAGGTCAACGTGGATGAGAGTGACATCTCTTCCGTGAAGATCGGGATGCCAGTGCGGATTGCAGTGGAAGCCTACGGTCAACGCCGATGGCGCGGCGTGGTCCGCAAGATTTTCCCGAGCGCGGTGAACCAGAACGGCGTGACGAACATCCGCGTGCGGGTGGAAGTCGTGAATGAGGAAGCCGGTTCGGGTCGCGGAGGCGGTCGTCCAGGTATGGGCGGCGGTGCCCCGGGTGGGGCCCCTGGGGGAGCCCCGGGTGGTGCCCCGAGTGCCGGAGCGGCCGGTGGTCCGGGCGCGGCGGGTGCCAGCCGGGCAAGTGGCAGTGCTACCAGCCGGCAAGCAGAGCGCGGCGGACGAACGGAAGGTGCGGCTCAAGGCCAAGCTCAAGGCCAGGGCCAAGGTCAAAGACCGCAGGGCCAGGGTGGCCCCGGGGCAGGACAGGGTTCGGGTCGGCAGCGACCGAGTGCCGAAGGGACTTCAACTCCCGATCAACCGGGATCCGGACGACCGGGCGCGGGGGTCACGGGGGCTCCGCGTGCGGGTGGTATGCCGGGCGGAAATCGTATGGTCGGTGGTGCCGGAGCGCCGGGTGCGAATGCCCCGCGTAGCACGGCGATGGCCGACCAAGTGCTGAAGCCGGGGATGAGCGCCACCTGTGAGTTCATTCAGATCGAAATCAAGGACGTGCTGTTGGTGCCGCAACAAGCGATCCTGCGCGAAGATGGCAAGACTTACGTTCGCGTAAAGTCGAGCGACCCGATGAAGCCCGAGCGACGGGAAGTGAAGCTGGGCGAACTCGGCAATGATGGCTACCAAGTGCTGGAAGGGCTAAAGGAAGGCGAGGAAGTTGTCATCGCTGAAATCAACCTGCAACAGCTTCGCGAACGCCAGCAACGCATCGAGCAACAGCAACAGGGCGGCGGCTTTACGGCCGGTGCCGGTGGACAAGGACCGCAACGACGATGATGATCTTCGAAACCCTCGATATGGCCATCCGGGCCGTGGCCGCGAACAAACTCCGGTCGGCGCTCACTATGCTGGGCGTCATTATCGGGGTGGGTTCGGTCATCGCCATGATTGGCATCGGCGAAGGCACCAAGCG